>CASFCH010000045.1 GCA_949293315.1 uncultured Oscillospiraceae bacterium
ACACCATGTGATGGGCGCGCAGACGGCGTGCGACGCTCTCGCTCAGCGCGTACAGGGTAATTCGGACATCCCGATCGCTGGTCAGATCGCGCGGCGCAGTGGTGCTGTTGCCGATGCTCTTGACCGCCTCGCGCTCCCCGGAACGCATCACCGGAGAGGTATCCAGCCCGTTGGCGAAAAGCCACAGGCGGTCCCCCGCCGCCCCCAGGACCGTGTGCAGAAAGCCCCGGTCCGAACGGGCCAGATCTCCAATCGTCACAATGGCGTATTTTTGCAGCTTCCGGGCGGTGGCGCCGCCCACATACAGCAGATCCCCCGCCGGCAGATCCCAGATTTTCCGCCGGAAGTCCTCCCGGGTGATCACCGTGGTGGCGTCCGGCTTTTTCAGATCCGAACCGAGCTTGGCGAACACCTTGTTGAACGAGACGCCGACGGAGACCGTCACCCCCAGCTCCCGCCGGATGCGTGTACGGATCTCATCGGCAATCCGAACCCCGCTGCCGTACAGGTCCCGGCTCCCCGTCACGTCCAGCCAGCATTCGTCGATCCCGAAGCTCTCCACCTGGTCGGTGTAGTCGGAATAGATCCCCCGTGCGCGGACGGAAAACTCGGTATACCGATCATATTCCGGCGGTACAACCACCGCTTCTGGGCACTTGCGCAGTGCCTGCCACAGGGGTTCCGCCGTGCGCACGCCGCATTGTTTCGCCCGCATATTTTTGGCCAGTACAATCCCATGGCGCTTTTCCGGATCTCCCCCCACGATTACGGCCTTCTCCCGCAGCTCGGGGTGCAGAAAGCACGCGACAGATGCGTAAAAATTATTCAGATCCGAATGCAGAATCAGCCGTTCCACCGCCATCGCCTCTTAGAACATTTGTTTGAATTTATCATAGCACATTTGTTCTATTTTTTCAAGAGAAAAGATCTGGAAATAGAGCGGTAAAAATTCAACGCGCCGGCGCACGAGCACTTGTCCGGCACACAAAACGGCGCACCGGATTTCTCCGATGCGCCGATCCTCCGTCCGCACTCAGCGGCTGCCGCGTGCGGAGGGCCTCTTTTCTTTTTTGGGCTTGGGGGCCGGCTTTGGAGCGGATGGACTCTTGCCGCCCCTGGCGGCATTCTGCCCCGCCTTTTCCGGCGCAGGGCCGCGGAGCGGCTGTACCTCGTCGCGCCGGAACGCGCGCGGCGGCGCATCCTCGCTCTGATCCAGCCGGACCTTGACCACACCGCTGATGAGCGAGACATCCGCCACGACGCCCCTCCCCTCCGGCGTATTTACCGGAGTGCCGGCCCGGGGCGTAATCTTAAGCAGATAGTCATAGGCATTCTGTTCATATTTCAGGCAGCACATCAGGCGTCCGCAGGCGCCGCTGATCTTTGCCGGATTCAGGGAGAGCCCCTGCTCCTTTGCCATCTTGATGGATACCGGATGAAAATCCCCGAGGAAGGAGGCGCAGCAGAAGGGGCGCCCGCAGATTCCGATCCCGCCGAGCATGCGCGATTCATCCCGCACGCCGATCTGCCGCAGTTCAATCCGGGTGTGAAAAATCCCCGCCAGATCCTTGACCAGTTCACGGAAATCCACGCGTCCGTCCGCCGTAAAGTAAAAGATGATCTTACTGCTGTCAAAGGTGTATTCCACATTGACCAGCTTCATCTCCAGTCCGCGCTCGGCGACCTTCTTCCGCCCGATCTCCATCGCCCGCTTTTCCTTTTCGCGGTTGATGCGCACCGCCTCCAGATCCTCGGATGTGGCCGCGCGGATCACAACCTTCAGCGGTTTGACGATCTTCTCGTCATCCACCTCCCGGTTCGGCGTGACGACCTCCCCGCACTCGACCCCGCGGGCCGTCTCCACGATCACCCGGTCTCCCACGCCAAATGGAATGCCGTCCGGATCAAAATAGTAGACCTTCCCGACATCCCGAAAACGTACCCCGACTACTTGAGCCATAGATGTGAATCCTCCGTCCGTCTTTTATCTGCCTGCCGCGCTGCGCAGCAGGGCGCACAGGCGTGTAATCATCAAATTCTGGTTGGCATTGCGCGCCATACACTCCTCCACCGTGCGCACGGCCTGAATCATGGCGGCCAGCCGACCGATGGAGCAGTTCCCGGCCAGTGCGCGCACAGTCTCATCCTCCGGCGCGTGCCGTCCGCCGGATTTGGCGATCATCGCCCGCCGGAGCAGCAGCGTCAGCTGGACGAGCACATCCGCCGTCAGCTGCCTGTCCTTTTCAAATGCCGCCGTACACCGCATGAGCTCCAGCTCCCCCGGCCCGGTCACCGCCGCCACCATCGCCGCGGCGATCTCCCGGGCCCGGCCGTCCTCCGCGGCACGTCCGCCGCCGTCAAGCGAGTAACAGGTACAGCGCGAGAGCACGGTCCCCAGCAGATGCGAGCGGTCGTCGCACGTGAGAATAAAGCGCACATGTTCCGGGGGCTCCTCAAGCACCTTGAGCAGCGCATTCTGCGCCTGCTCGGACATCTCCTGCGCGCCGAGAAGCACGTAGACCTTCACCGCCGCCTCGTTTGGAAGGACGACGCTGTCCCGCCGCAGCATACGGATATCCTCCACGTGGAGCGACCGCTGACCGCCGCTGCCCTGGAGCACCGTCAGATCCGGGTGAGATCCGGCGCGCACCTTCCGGCAGGAAGCGCAGATATCGCAGGGGCGCCGTTCCGCCGAACTGCAGAGCAGCCCGGCCGCAGCCGTCAGCGCCGCGCGGCGCGCAAGGGCGCCGTCCCCCGCCTCCAGCAGCGCCGCGTGCGGGAAGGAATGCGCCATCAGCCTTTTTTCAATTTCCGCCCGCGGTCCGGGGAGAACGCCGTCCAGACTGAGCGCCGTCTCTTCCCGCTCCGGGGCCGGGGCGGTCTCTTTCCGTTTTCCAGCCATCTTACAGTTTCAGGAACTGTTCGATATCCAGCACAAAGACCGTCGCGCCGCCGACCGTGATCTCCACCGGCTCGGACATGAACATCTCATTCCCGTACATGGGGGAGGGCTGGATCATCTGCTTGCGCTGGCTGCTGAAACGCCTGAGCAGGTCGAGCAGACTTTCCACCTTCTCGTCCTCCACGCCGGCCATCAGCGTCACGTTCCCGGCCCTGAGCAGGCCGCCGGAGGTGGAGAGCCTGGTGAAATAAAAGCCCTCCTTTGTCATTTCCGACATCACGGCACGGCTGTCGTCACTGTGCACAATGGCAAATACGAGTTTCATGAAAAGACCCCCTCTGCCGGACCGTTCGCGGACCGGCGTATCTGTATTTCAATTATAAAGCAAAAGCGTCTATTTTACAACTTTAATCTTTGCAACGCCAAATTTTTTCAGCGCATGCACACATTCCCTGTCAATCCGTTCCCCGGGCATGACAACCGGGATCGCCGGCGGGCACGGGCACTCCACCTGCGCGGCGATCCGCCCTTCCCCCTGCGCGACCGGTACAACCTCCCCCGGGGAGAGCAGCGCGGTGCGCAGATCCATGGCCTTTTGCGGATGGGGCAGCGTACTGTCCGCCCGGCGGTTATGCGCCGTGACCGGTATTTTTTCCAGCGCACGCAGCAGGATCTCACAGTCGCAATCTTCGGTGGCGGCGGAGAGCAATAGAATGATCCCATCCTCCGCCGCATACTCCGGCTCCACCCCCAGCGCGCGCAGCAGTTCCCCGCTCTGCGCCCCGCCGTGGGAGAGATTGGCGCCGCTGAGCGCGATATGGAACGGATCGCACAGCCCCTCCGGCTGAAGGAAGCCGAGCCCCTCCGCAGCACGGCGCAGCGTGCGCCCGCGCTCCGCCGCCGCGTGCACTGCCGCCTCCCCGCCGCCGCACAGCCACTCCCGGCACCGGTCGAGGGACTGGAGGATCAGATAGGACGGACTGGTGGACCCAAACAGCGCCATGGCGGCCTTTGCCTGCGATGCATATTCCGCCCGCCCGATCTGTAAAAAGGCCCCGCCTGTGAGCACTGGCAGCGTCTTGTGCGCGGAGTCGGCCGACATCGCCGCCCCCTGCCGCACCGGGTGCAGCGCGGGGTCAAGCGGATAGAGGTGCGCGCCGTGGGCGTTGTCCACGATCACCGGAACGCCATACCGATCCGCGCAGGTACAAATCCCGCGGATATCGCTCATCACCCCGTAATAGTCGGGCGATGTCACATAGATGGCGCGCGCATCCGGGTGCTCCCGCAGCGCCCGCTCCACAGATTCCGGCGTCACCCGCCCTGCAAAATACGGTCCCGCGGAGCTGTCCGGATAGAGATAGACCGGATCGATCCCCAGCAGCGCCATCGCGTTGACCGCGCTGCGGTGCATCACCCGGGAGCAGATCACCGTTCCGCCGAGCGGTGCGCACAGGCGCAGCATCGCCTGAATACAGAGCGTGGATCCGCCCGCCGAAAAAAGTGTGCGCGCCGTGCCGAAATACCGGGCCGCGAGCTCTTCCGCCTCCCGCGTAGGCCCCAGATCGTCAAAGAGGCTGCCCGTGTCGGGCAGCTCCGTCACATCCAGAAAGGCCGCCCGCTCCAGCTCGCCGCCGGCAAGGCGCCCCTTGTGTCCGGGCATGTGGAACGGGACCCTGTTCCTTTTCCGGTGATTCTTCAGGCACTCATAAATCGGCGCGGCCATGACGTTCCCCCCCTTATATGGCGCCCGCGAGGGCGATCATAACAGGCATCGTAAAAATGGACAGAATGCTCACCAGCGACACGGTCTGGGAGGCCAGGCCCGTATCCTTATCATACTTGGCGGCAAACATGATGGTATTGTTGGCGCTCGGAACGGCCGCCGTAATCACACAGGCCGAGAGCAGCGTCCCCCGCAGCCCCATCAGGTAAAAGCAACCGATCATCAGCAGCGGCAGCAGGACGAGCTTGAACAGCGCCGTCATATATGCGCGCGGCCGGGAGAACAGCGTGCGCAGCCGGGTATGCGCCAGATAGGTGCCGAACAGGATCATCGCCAGCGGCGTGTTCAGATCGGCCAGCAGGCTCACCGGCTCGGCGAGCACCTGCGGCAGGGTCACGTTGGCCAGGAAAAGCGGCAGCCCGATCAGCAGGGAGATGGTCCCGGGATTGATCAGCAGCTTTTTTACCCGGAAGGGATCGCCCGCCTTGCGCATCAGCCAGACGCCGTGCGTAAAGCAGAACACGTTGAACACCACGATCCCGGCCGAGCAGTAAAACACGCCCTCCTCCCCGAGGACGGCCCCGGCGAGCGGAATCGCCATATACCCGGTATTCCCGTAGATGCTCGCGTACTTGAACACGCAGTTCTCATCGCGGTCCCCCCGGCGGAAAAAGGGCAGCGTGAGGGCGATTGCCGCGGCATGGATGATCACCCCGCACAGGCCGGACATCAAAAGTCCGTTCAGGCTCTCCTGCGTCATCTCCACACGCAAAAAAGACTCCACGATCACGGCGGGAGTCACAATATAAAAAAGCAGATTGTTCGTCAGGCGGGAGGCCTTTTCCGTATAGATCCCCGCCTTGTCACACAGCAGCCCCGCCAGGACCAGAATGGCCAGCACGGCGACCTGCTGCGCGGCTGTGACCATGTTTTCAATAAACAAACGTCTTCCCTCCCGGACGTCAGCAGCCGTCTGCCGTACCGGCTTGGGGCGCGGCCGGCTGCTCCCGGCGGTAGGATGAGGCCACCAAAAGATAGATCACGATGAAAAACGGCGCCGCCAAGTCACAGGGGTTGAGCGGATAGCCGTCGGCGATCCGGTCCCCCATGCCGCACACGAGCATGACCAGGCGCGGAATGCTGACAACCGCGGCCAGCAGCGCCGTCACCAGCCCGCAGCCGTAGACCTGCCACTGCACGCCCGCGCGCTCCACCTTGGAGTTGACCCGGGCAAACGCGAGGAAAAAGATCATCATAAACGCCAGCATAAACAGCTCCAGCAGCAGATCGGAGACATTTTTAAAATTGATCATCCGGATAAAGCGGTTTACCGCGCGCGCGATCGCCCAGAAGACAGGCGCTACCGCCAGCACGGCGTAGAGCGCGGCCGACCCCTTTCCGTTCCAGGAGAAGGCAAGGCAGGAAAAATAGGTGCAGGAGATCACGGAGAAAAGGATCTGCGCCCCCTCCGTCACCAGCTGCATCACCGTATACCGCGCGGTGCCGGATGCGCCGAGCGTACCGCTGTATTCCACTGCGGAGTTTACAAGCGTGTACACCGTGCCGATTCCGTCCGCCAGAAACGCCACGGCCATCACGGCGGCCATTACGCACAGGGTCCTGCTCCGGCCCTCGCCGGGCATGGGCGTCCTGGCCCCGATGCCGAGATAGGACAGGATCAGGATCAGCACTGCGGCAATCCCCGCCACCGTATACAGAAGCGTGACGGTGATATGGTTCCCCTGTGTGAAAAATCCGGTCTCCGGCTCAATCAGTCGGATCGTCTGATAGAGCCGCAGGGGGACACAGGAGAGGACCGCCGCCGCAAATATGGCGAAGATCCACATCGGCGTCAGCCGCGGCACGCTGCCCTTGAGTTTGTTTGCCAAATTCATCAGCCCCATCCATGCTGTCATTTTATTCCCGGTCAGATCATATTCTGTATGGAGACGGACATCCTGTAAAGCCGCCTCTCACACCTGTATTTTATTATTTTATCCCATTCCGCCGGTAAAAGTCAAGACGGCGGACAGCGGAAAGGAGCGTTTTCATGCGTCAGATCCTCGCACTGGCGTTCGTCCTGACAGCAGTCCTGCTGGCCGCGCCCGCGATCGCCCTGATCCCGAACACAGGCGATCCGCCTCCCGCACAGGAGGGCGGGGATGCCGTTCCCCCTCAGGAGGACGACGGAACCTTCCGCGTCCTTCTCTCCGATACGGGCGAGGTGCTCACCCTGAGTGAACGCGACTATCTGGTCGGCGCTGTGTGTGCGGAGATGCCGCCGCTCTATCACGCACAGGCCCTGCGCGCGCAGGCCGTGGCCAGCTATACCAACGCCTGCCGGATGCGCACCGCAAGCCGAAACGCACCGGATCCCGATCTGAAGGGCGCCGATTTCAGCGACAGCGCCGACTCCCATCAGGGATACCTGACCGAGGAGGAGCTGCGCGAAAAGTTCGGCGACAATTATGAGCGCTATCTGGAGCCCGTAACACAGGCCGTCGACGAGGTGATCGGGAACGTGATCACCTATGACGGGCAGCCCATCACCGCGGCCTTTCACGCGATCTGCTCCGGCCGGACGGAGAGTGCCGCCGTGATCTGGGGAAAGGAGCTCCCCTATTTGCAGCCGGTCGTCAGCACGGGCGACAAGCTCTCCCCGGACTACGCCTCCACCCTCGTACTGACGGCCGACCAGTTCCGGGAAAAGGCCGCTGCGCTGGAGGGGGCGGATCTGTCCGGCGAGGCGGCGGGATGGGTCGGCGAGGCCGAAGTATCCGAATCGCTGACCGTCACAGGGATTGCGATCGGGGGAGAATCCTTTACCGGCGAGCAGGTCCGCGCAGCCTTCGGACTGCGCAGCCCCTGCTTTACCCTCACATATACGGACGGCGCTTTTACGTTTGAAGTGTGCGGCTACGGCCACGGCGTAGGGATGAGCCAGTACGGCGCCGACTACATGGCTCGCCAGGGCAGTACATGGGAGGAGATCCTCACCCATTACTACACGGGCGTTAAAATCGAAAAGCTAAAGTGATGTGTGTCAAAAGTACCTTTGCGCCGGCATATGGACCCGGCGCTTTTTTTCTGGATATTCCGTCTTGTTTTTCGACAAAAAATAGGCTATCATAAAAAGGTCCCCTCTCTTTAGCAGAGGGATGCCTTCTGGGCTTTGAAAACGAAAAACAGGGATGTGAACAACAGTGGAAGATATTTACTCCTCCAGCAACGGTCCAAAGCGGCCCCGGGGGCAGGGCGGAAAACCTTCTCCGGCGGACAGCGGGCGGGACATCTACTCCGGCCGTCATGACGACTTTGAACCGATCGACACCTACTCGCCGGAGGACGACAGCTACTATCCATACGATGACTTTACGGCGCCGCCGCCCGAGCTTGAGAAGCGCGGCTCCAACGCCGTGCGCCCCGGTGCCCCCCGCTCCCATGCGGTACGCGGCGGAGGCACCGACAATTCGGTGCCCTCCTCCGTGCACAAGCGCCCCGCCGCCATGACGCGGTACGATACCGGCACGGGGCAGGACGTCTATCCCAATAAAAACAGGAAGCCGCCTCAGACCGCGAACGGAAAGCCCCCGCGCAAAAAGAAAAAGAGCTGCTGCTTTAAGCTCGCCATGGCGCTGCTGGCGCTGTTCCTGGTAATTGTGATCGCGTTGGGCGCGGCGGGCGTGTATGTGTACCGCCTGCTGGGCAACATCGACTTCAATGCGGACGGCGCGGTGGAGAATCCGTATATCGACGAGGCCTCGCTCGCGGACAGCGGCGATGTGACAAACATCCTGCTCATCGGCGTGGACGCCCGCGGCGGGGAGACCAAATCGCGCTCCGACACGATGATGATGGTCTCCATTGACAATCACAACAAGCGCATCAAGCTGACCTCCTTCCTGCGCGACACGTGGGTGGACTACCCCGACGGCACAGACGGCAGGCTCAACGGCGCCTCCTTTGAACAGGGGCCGCAGTACACGATCGACATGATCGAGTACACCTATCATATCCGATGCGACTACTACGTGATGGTGGACTTTGAGGTCTTCCAGACGGTTGTGGATCAGATCGGCGGCGTAGACGTGGAGGTCACGGAGCGCGAAGCGGAGTATATGGGCAGCGGCAGTACGCACGCGCCCGATCCGCCGATTGAGATGGACGCCGGCATGGTCCACATGGACGGCAATACGGCCCTGTGGTACTCCCGCATCCGCTATCTGGACAGCGACTACATGCGCACCGAACGCCAGCGCAAGGTGGTCTCTGCCATCATCGCAAAAATTTCACAGCTAAATCCGCTGGAAATGGTGGACCTTGTCAGGCAGGTTCTGCCGGAGGTGGAAACCAACATGACCGAGGGGCAGATCATGCGCTTCGGCCTGAAGTCCCTCGGCTGCTTTGAGAAGTCCGTACTCCAGCAGCAGATCCCCGCGGAGGACACATTTACCAATGAAACGATCCGCGGCAACGCCGTTCTGGTCCCGGATCTGGAAGAAAATCGCGCCATCCTGCGGGACTTCATCTACGGCACGGACCCGGAGGAGCCCTCCACCGACGCGGAAGAATAAACGCTGCCCCCGGCTGTGCCTGCACGGCCCGGGGGCCTTTATCTTTTCGACCCCAACCATATCTTAAAGGGATGCTAACACAATTTTAACAGAGAAGTACTTGCTGAACACAATCATTTCCAGTATCATGTTAGGAGAGGTGACATCATGAGAGAAAATGAAAAGCTCCGATTCAATCCGGACGGGCACTTTAAAATCGCCCAAATTGCCGACACGCAGGAGATCCCCGACGTCTCCCCCGACACCATCAAGCTGATCGAGGCCGTACTGGACCGGGAAAAGCCGGACCTCGTCGTATTTACCGGCGATCAGGTCAAGGGGTACTCCACCTACTTCCGCGGCAAGCCGGAAAAGGTGCGCTCCTGCATCGCCCAGCTGATCAAACCGCTGGAGGACCGCAGGATCCCGTTTGCCGTGACGTTCGGCAACCATGATGACCAGTGCGGCCTGAACAATCTGGAGCAGCTGGAAATTTACAAGGAGTCCCCGATGTGCGTCTCCGACACGGTGCCAGGCCTGACAGGCGGCGGGACAGACTTTTTACCCGTGTATGACCGCGAGGGAAACAAGCCCGTCCTCGGTATTTATCTGATCGACTCCCAGGGTAATCAGGGCGACGGCTACGCCCCTGTGGCGCAGGACGAGATTGAATGGTACCGCCAAAAGCGCGACGAGCTGGAAAAAGAGAACGGCGGCAAAGTGCTGCCCTCCATCCTCTTCCAGCACATCCCGCTCAAGGAGTACTACAACGTACTGGTGCGCAAAACAAAAAAGGAAAAGGGCTTTATCCGCGCGTTCCGCGAACACAAGGGCTCTTTCTTTGGCCTGGACGAGAAGCTGCGCAATTCCGACGTGGAGTTTATGGGCGAGGTCCCGGCCTCCCCGTATGAACAGTCCGGCCAGTTTGACGCCATCCAGGAGAAGGGCGACGTGTTCGCGGTGTATGTCGGGCACGACCATAACAACTGCTTTGTCCGCAGCTATAAGGGCATCGACTTTGGCTATACGCCGGGCTGCGGCTTTAATGTGTACGGCCCGGGGCTCAACCGCGGCATCCGCCTGCTGGAATTCAACGAGCAGGATCCCCGCGCGTACAGGACCCACGTGGACACCTTTCAGGAGCTGTGCGGCACCAAACTGCAAAAACCGCTGCTCAACTTCCTGTACTGCCACGCGCCGACGAACATCCCCACCGCCCTCTTCTGGGCGCGCAATGCCGTACTGACCCTGCTGGGCGCCGGCGTTGTTATCGCGGCGATCGTCCTGCTGATCCAACACCTGATGTAATCGACAATAAGCGGAGGTATTATGGCTGATTCCAAAAACACTGCCCCGGAGCAGGCTGCAAAACAGAGCTTCACGCAAAAGCACGGCGAGCTGTGGAAGTTCATCAAGTTCGCCTTTGCGAGCGGCGGCTCCACCGTCATTGAGCTGATTATTTTCTATATTCTTCAGAATGTGGTCTTTGTATCGCTGAACACCACGCCCGTCCACTTCTGGATCTTCAACTTTGACGGCGTCGGCTACATGTGGGCCTATCTGATTTCCACCACGATCGGCTACCTGCTGGCCTTTATCTTCAACCGGAAGATCACCTTTAAGGCGGACGCCAACCCCGCGCTGAGCATGGTGCTGTATATCATCATGGTGGTGTTCACCATCTGCGTGACGACCGTTCTCGGCCCGTGGATCACCACCCTGTTTATTGAGAATGGGATGAAGACGCTCGGTGAGATCATCACCAAGCCCATCGTGGCTCTGATCCCGACGATCTGGACCTATCCGCTCAATCGCTTCGTCATCCACCGTAAGAAAAAGCCGGAAACAGAGAACTAAAAACTTCAGCTTATGGAATACGCCGCCTGCCGAGAAATCGGACAGGCGGCGTCTCTTTACATTACATTTTCTTTTCCAGTACAGTGCTTACAATAATCATAATAGCAGGCTGAAGGGCCACAATCCCACCCGTAATAATAGCAGGGAGAAAGAGATCCAGGCCGATAAAAACAACCGTTGCCAGACCGAGCAGGAGCGTCAAAATCATACAGGTGATGTTATTGGGAACAATCTAACATATCCCGTGCAAAATATCAAGCGACCTTTCTGTTTTTTTTTACAATAAATCAACACGCCGATACGGGCACTCATTTGCCTGAAAAAAGCTGCACGGCTCTCTCCCATACTTTCCTCTTGGGGGGAAGCCTGAAACCGCAAGGCCGCAGCCTGTGTGGTCCAAGCCCTCTACCAGATAAACATTTCAGGGGACCCCAAACGGGATCCCCTGAAAATGATCTTGTATGATACAACCCAGATCCAACTACTTTTTCCTGCGGAAAAGCTTGCCGATCTCCCAAAAGATGAAGCGGAACAGTTCCGACACCGGAATGATCGAGAGCGACAGCAGGATAATCTTGCCCCAGAGAGCTGCATCCAGCGGAACCGTACCGAATACGACGCCGGCAAACTGCGTCATCACAAACTGGAGCACAAAGGTGATCGCAAACACCAGCAGCATCAGCCTATTTTTCAGCAGATTTTTCACGATCGGCTGTCCCCCCAGCTCCCGGCAGTTAAAGGCGTTAAAGAGCTGGAAAAACGCAAACAGGGCAAAGAGAATAGTAGCCATCTGTTCCGGCGTGCCGCCGAGGAAGTTTGTGGAGCGCTGCACCACACAGAGTACGGCAATATACACGCCGCTGATGAGAATGCGCACGATCATATCGCGGGAGATGATGCTCTCATCCCGACGGGTGGGCCGGCGGTTCATCAGATCGCCGCGGATGGGTTCCAGCCCAAGCGTAATGGCCAGCGGGCCGTCCATAATCAGGTTGATCCACAGCAGTTGGATGGCGGTGAACGGGGCGGCAAACCCCATCAGCACGGAGGAGATCACCACCGCCACGGAGGAGAGATTGGCTGTAAGCTGGAACTGAATAAACCGGCGGAAATTCTCGTAGATCCCGCGCCCCCACTCCACGGCGCGCGCGATGGTGGAGAAGGAGTCATCCATCAGGACGACATCGCTCGCCTCCTTGGAGACCTCCGTGCCCGCGATGCCCATCGCCAAACCGACGTCCGCATTCTTGAGGGCGGGCGCGTCGTTGATGCCGTCGCCCGTGACGGCGACCACATTCCCCTGTGCCTTGAGCAGCTTGACAACGCGCATTTTGACACTTGGCGTGCTGCGCGCGATGACACGGATGTGCGGGAGCTTCCCACGGAGCTGATCGTCATCCATCTCCTCGATTTCCGCCGCCGTGAGGGCGATATCGCCGTCCCCAAACAGTTCAAGCTCCTTGGCGATCGCCGTGGCCGTCACGATATTGTCGCCGGTGAGCATCTTGACCTCGATGCCTGCGCCGCGGCACTTCGCGATCGCCGCCGGGACATCCGCACGCAGTGGGTCCGCGATGGCGACCACGCCGTCAAATGTCATCCCGCTCTCCAGTTGGTCACGACCATTTTCCCAGTCCATGGGGGATGCCACAGCCTTGTGGGCGAAGGCGAGCACGCGGTACGCCTTATTCTGGTACTCTTCAATCTGGCGCTGAACAGCGGCGGCTTCCGCCTCACCCATCGCACACGCCGGAAGGACTTTTTCCGGCCCGCCTTTGAGCAGGACGGTATAACCGCCTGCGCGCTCGAGCACGGTTGTCATGCGCTTGGTGTCCGAGGAGAAGGGGAACACCTTAACGACCTCAGCCGTGGAACGTTTTTCACGGTAATCCACCCCGGACTTACGGGCACAGACGAGCAGGGAACACTCTGTCGGGTTGCCGACGAAGGTGTCCGTGTCGCCCTCTGTGTGAATATCGGCCGTCCCGTTGATGCAGAAGTTGTCAAGCAGTTCCGCTTTACGGACCTGATCCGGATCAGCCGCGCCTTCCGGCGTATAGACGCTCATGACGGTCATCCGATTTTGGGTGAGGGTGCCCGTCTTATCGGAACAGATCACATTGATACAGCCGATCGTCTCACAGGCCTGCATCTTTTTGACCAGCGCGCGCTGTTTGGACATCTTCACCACGTTGATCGCCAGGGAGATCGCAACGATCGTGGGCAGCCCTTCCGGAACGGCGGCCACCATCAACACAATACTGGTGATAAAGGACTCCGTCACCGTGGCGAACGTGACCGTATCCGCCCGGACAAACCCGACTACCTGCACGATAAAAACGAATGCCGCTGCAATTCCACCGGCGATGGCAATATATTTGCCCAGCTTGGCGAGCTTTTCCTGTAAAGGGGTAGAGCTTTCCGATGCGTGGCCAAGCTCCGCGGCAATCTTGCCGAACTGCGTGGCGTCGCCCACCTCTGTAACGACCATGATGCCGTTGCCGGCAGTGACAAAGCAGCCGGAGTACACGCAGTTTTTACGCTCCGCAAGGGGTGTCTTCTCGTCGCTGAAAACGACGTCCGCCTTTTTGGCGACGTGTTTGCTCTCACCGGTGAGCATGGATTCATCCACCATCAAGTCCGTACTCTCGATCAGGCGTCCATCGGCCGGGATCTTATCCCCTGTGGAGAGGTAGACAATATCGCCTACCGCAAGCTCGCTGACCGGGAGCATCAGGCGCTCCCCGCTGCGCAGCACCTTGACCGTGACATCGCTGCTCATCTTGTTGAGCTCCTCAAACGCCTTGGCACTGCGCCCCTCCATCACCACGGTGATGATAACCGAGAGCAGAATCGCGCCAAAGATGCCCACGCATTCAATCCAGTCGGCGTGGCCTTCCGTAAAATAGGTGACCAGATTCACACCCACCGTAATCAGCGCCGCGACTATCAACAGAATAATCATCGGGTCTGCGAGCGCGTTCACAAAGCGGCGCGCCATGGAGATCGGCTTTTGACGGGTCAGCTCGTTGCGGCCGTGCGCCCCCTGTTGAGCGGCGGCCTGTTCCGGTGTCAGGCCGTGCGTCAGATCGGTACCAAGTGCTTTCAGTGTTTCCTGTGCGGTCATTGAATAGTAATTCATTCACAGTACCTCCGTCCATTATTATGGGCAAAAGAAAACCCGGTATAACCGCTGTTATACCGGGCACTGAATCAAAATCGGGAACTGCGCACCATGTATAACAGGTATTATACATGAGTCTCACCGTTTCAGGTAAGCCAGGCACCAGGCCACGCTGTTGACTTACCCCGCAGAGCCGCAAATCTGCGCTGATTACTCCCCCATGGGATTTTCAATTGTGGGTGTATTATACCATAAAAATTTCTTTATGTCAAGGAATATTTTAGTTATTTTGAGCCAGATCATCCTTTTCCGCGGTGCCTGAGAGGACCGTCAACAGCTTTTCCAGCACATCCTCCGGCCGTTCCCCGGCCAGCCGGACGGCGATATAGGGCTTTTTTCCGGAGCCGACCTTGACCCGCCGCGGCAGCACCTGGGACAGGGCGTTGACCTGCCGCACGTCGATGGCCTCAAAATAGAGCAGGATCTGCTCCCCGCGCTGCGTGACCTCATAGATCCCGAGAGCGGCGGCCGTGTTGCGCATGAGCGAGACGCGGATCAGCCCCTCCACGCTCGCGGGCGGATCGCCGAAGCGGTCGATCAGCTCATCGATCACGTCGCTCGCATCCTCCTGCGTGCGCACATCCGCGATCCGCCGGTAAATATTCAGCCGCTGCGGGACGCTGCTGATATACTGTTCCGGAATATGGGCCTGGATTTGGAGGTCGATCAGGCATTCCTTCTTTTCCACCGGTTTTTCGCCCTTCTCCTCCGCCACCGCATCGGAGAGGAGCTTGAGGTACATGTCATAGCCCACGGCCTCCATATGGCCGTGCTGCTGGGCGCCGAGCACACTGCCGGCGCCGCGGATCTCCAGATCCCGCATGGCGATCTGGAAGCCGGAGCCAAACTGCGTGTACTCCTGAATGGCCGCCAGACGGCTGGCTGCGATCTGCGTCATCTCCCGATCCCGGTGGAAGGTGAAGTAGGCGCTCGCCCGGCGGGAGGAGCGCCCCACGCGCCCGCGGATCTGGTGCAGCTGGGCCAGGCCCATCCGGTCCGCATCCTCGATGATCAGGGTATTGACATTCTGCACGTCCACACCCGTCTCGATAATCGTGGTGCAGACGAGGATATCGATCTCGCCCTCCATCAGCTCCCGCCAGACGCCGCTCAGCTCCTCCTCGCTCATGCGGCCGTGGGCCGTGGCCACACGGGCCTCCGGCAGCAGCTGGGAAATACGCCGGGCCGTGCGGTCGATCGTGTCGATCCGGTTGTGCAGATAGTAGACCTGCCCGCCGCGGCGCAGCTCGCGCTCCATCGCCTCCCGCAGCACGCCCTCGTCGTGCTCGATCACATACGTCTGCACCGGGAAGCGGCCCATGGGCGCCTCCTCGATGATGGACATATCCCGGATGCCGGACATGGCCATGTTCAGCGTGCGCGGGATCGGCGTGGCGGAGAGCGTGAGCACATCCACGGTGGGGAAGAGAGCCTTTAGCTTTTCCTTCTGCGCTACGCCGAAGCGCTGCTCCTCATCGATGATGAGCAGGCCCAGGTCGCGGAACTTGATGTCCTTGGAGATCAGGCGGTGCGTCCCCACGACGATGTCCACGCTCCCGCGGCGCAGGCCGTCCAGCGCCCGCCGGCTCTCTTTGGGAGACGTAAAGCGGGAGAGGAGCGCCGATTCGATCGGGAACCCCTCAAACCGGCGCAGGACCGTCTGATAGTGCTGGAAGGCGAGGATCGTCGTGGGGACGAGGATCGCGCACTGCTTGCCGTCCGCAATACATTTAAAGGCGGCGCGCAGGGCCACCTCCGTCTTCCCGAAGCCTACGTCCCCGCACAGCAGGCGGTCCATAGGGTGCGGCTGCTCCATATCCTTCTTGATCTCGTGGATGCAGCGGAGCTGGTCGTCCGTCTCGTCATATTCAAAGCGCGCCTCAAAATCGCGCTGCATCTCCGTATCGGGGGAGAAGGCATACCCCGGCGTACTCATCCGTTTGGCGTACAGGGCGGTGAGCTCCTTGGCCATATCCTGCACGGCGGCCCGCACGCGGCTGCGCGTCTTGGCCCAGTCCGTGCCGCCCAGGCGGTTGAGCTTGACGGCACGCACGCCGCCGTCCTCACCGGGCGCGATGTACTTGGACACCAGATCGAGCTGCGTGACCGGCACGTAGAGGATATCGTCCTTTAAATACCGGATCTTGATATAGTCCTTGGTCACGCCGCTGACATCCAGCTTGTGGATCCCCTCAAATACGCCGATGCCGTGCACGGCATGGACGATGTAGTCGCCGCGGTGCAGTTCCTCCAGCGAGTGGATGCGGTTTTTCGCCTCCGTCCGGGCGCGCGGGCGGCGCCGGACCGATGCAGCCCGGGAATAGGTGGTGACGGAGAAATGAATGTCGTCATACTCCATCCCGCCGCTGAGCGCGCCGGGGAGCACACTGACCGAGTGCGGCGGCAGCTGATCGGGCAGTTCCGGATAAAAGGTACAGCGCACGGCCTCGTGCTCGAGCTCCTGCGCTACGGCGCGCGCGCCCTTTTCCGTCCCGGCGAAGACAACGCAGGTGTAATCCTGCTTTAAAAGGGGGATCAGGTCGTCCCGAAGCGCCCGCACGGACCCGTTCCACGGGGAGGTGCGGCGGCACGTCATCGTGACCAGATCGCGCACCGGGGTGTCAAAGCTGCCGCGGGCAAAGGTATCCATGTAGACTGCCCCGAACTGCTCATACAATCCGGTAACCCGTGAAAACTCCACGGTGTAAGTGTCCAGCCCTTTACACAGCACGCCGTCCTCAAACAGGGTGCGGATCTCCTCGTTCATCAGCTTTTGCAGATCCCGCGCGCGGTGCGCCACATCGCCGGAATCGAACACAAAAAAGAGGCCGTCCGGCTCCAGATAGTCAAACAGCGTGGCCGGGGCGGGATAGGCCAGCGGCAGATATTTGTCCGTGGCAGGGATTTGCCCGCCCGCCTCGAGCCGTTCAATGTCGTGCAGCAGGCCCTCGCGCGCCTTTGCGGATCTCCCCTTAAAAGCGCCCAGAAAATCGCGCAGTTTTTCCGCGAGTA
This sequence comes from uncultured Oscillospiraceae bacterium, assembly GCA_949293315.1. Taxonomy (GTDB): domain Bacteria; phylum Bacillota; class Clostridia; order Oscillospirales; family Acutalibacteraceae; genus Onthovicinus. The sequence goes on from CASFCH010000045.1 coordinate 17,235, forward strand.
CCTGCGGGGAGTCGAACAGGATCTCCCGTACCGGCGTGATGCTCACGCTCTCCAGACGCTCCCCGCGGCGCTGGCTCTCCACTTCAAAGGCGGCGATCGTATCGATCTCATCCCCAAAGAGCTCGATACGCACGGGCTGCCGCAGCTCCGGCGGGAAAAAGTCCACGATTCCGCCGCGCACGGAAAAGAGGCCCACCCCATCCACCTGGGCGGCGCGGGTATATCCGGCGCGCAGCAGTGCGGCGGCCAGCTCCCGTGAGCCGATCTCCTCCCCTGTGCGCAGCGTGCGCGTGCGGCGGCTGAGCTCCTCCGGCGGGATCGTCAGCTGTACGAGCGCGTCGATCGGACAGAATACGGCCGTATAATCCCCGCTGAGCATCCGGGCCAGAACACCCAGCCGCGTCTGCTCATACTCACGCGACCGCCCGCTGACCTCGCGGAACGCAAAATCGCGCGCCGGAAACACACAGGCGCCCTCCCCGCCCGAGAGCGTATTAAAATCCGCAGCGGCACGGGTGGCCGCCGCCTCATCATGCGTCAGGATCAGGGCACGGCGTCCGCCGCCGGATGAGACGGACGATAAAATCGTATGGACCGCATGGGTTTTCCCCACGGGAGAAAGCCCCGTTACGCCTGCGGGCAGCCTTTTGTGCTCCACGTCGCGCAGCAGGGTTTTAAATGGGTCACTCCTCAGGAGCGCCTGCGAAAAACAGGACATCTTTTCACCTCTATGTATATCGACTCGTCCTCCCGGAGAAAGGGCCGCATTTTTTCAGGAATTATAGCGGTTCATGGCCTCGTCCATCCTGCCGGACACCATCAGTTCCACCGCACCGGGTGCGCGTTCGTACGCCTCATGGAGCAGCTTCTGCTCCTCCGGCGTAAACTTTGAGAGCACCCATGCCCCCAGATCGTAGTCCGGATGCGGCTTGGCCCCGACGCCGATCTTCACGCGCGGGAACTGCTCGCTGTCCAGGTGGGCGATAATACTCTTGATCCCGTTGTGCCCGCCGTCCGATCCCTTGCGCCGGATGCGCATAGCGCCCGGCCTCAGCGAGATATCGTCAAACAGGACAATGATCCGCTCCGGCGGAATCTTATAGTAGGAGGCGGCCGCCTGTACTGCCACGCCGCTCTCGTTCATAAAAGTCTGAGGCTTCATGAGCAGGCACTTCTGCCCGCCGATCTCCGCCTCCCCGACCAGGGCGTGAAATTTGATCTGCTTGACCGTGACCCCGGCCTTTTCGGCAATCTCATCGAGGGCCTTAAAGCCCGCGTTGTGACGCGTCATCTCATATTTGGGGCCCGGATTCCCGAGCCCCACGATCAAATACTGCGGCGCACCGCGCCTGAAAAGTCCAAACATTGTTGAAATCCTCCGTGTGGGGCCTCACTTTTTTTCGCCCGGATGGTCGTGCGGCGCGACATACTGCTGCGCGCCGCAGTGCGGGCACTTGATGATCCTGCCCTCCAGCGACATGCCGGTAAAGACCATCCGGATCAGATAGGGCATATATTCCTTCCCGCACGCCGGGCAGACGATCACCCGCTGATCGCGCGGCACCTTCAGATACCAGTAGACCCCGCGCGCCCCCACAAGGGCCACAACCAGCAGCAGCAATATCAAAATGATTCGTACCATAATTCCCTCTCCGCATCTGCGGAAATCCTATTTTCTCCCCCGCACCCAGCCCTCTTTATTGACCTGACGGGCCCGTGCGATCCCAAGCGATTCGGCCGGGACATCCTCCGTGATCGTGGACCCGGCAGCCGTATAGGCGTTCTCCCCCACGGTGACGGGGGCGATCAGATTCGTATTACAGCCGATAAACGCATTGTCGCCAATCGTGGTGCGATGCTTGGCCCTTCCATCGTAATTGACCGTTACGCACCCGCAGCCGAAGTTGACATGTGCGCCCACGTCGCTGTCCCCGACATACGTCAGGTGGGACACCTTGGTCCCCTCCCCCACGGCCGAGTTCTTCACCTCGACAAAGTTCCCCAGGTGGACCTTCTCACCGATCTCGGAATTTGGCCGGATGTGGACAAACGGGCCGATATCCGCGCCGTCCATCACGCGGGCGCGCTCACACTTGACGTTGTCCAGCACCACGCCCGAACCGATGACGCTGTCCTCAACCGTGGTATTCGGTCCGAGCACGCATCCCTCCCCGATCACCGTCGCGCCGCTGAGAATCGTATTGGGAAGAATTTCGGTATCGCGCCCGATCTTCACGTCCGGTCCAATGATCACGCCGTCCGGGCAGGGGATATCCACGCCGTCCGCCAGCAGCCCGGCGAGGACCTGACGCTTTGCAATCTGATTGAGCTCCATCAGCTGGGCGCGGTCATTGGCGCCGAGCACTACGCTGGAATTGGCCGTGGAATACACGCCGGCGCGCTTGCCGGCCTTCCGGAGGATGGCGACCGTATCGGTCAGATAGTACTCGCCCTGGGCGTTGTCCCCGCGCAGCCCCTCCAGGCTGCGGAGCAGGTCCGCGCTGTCGAACCAGAAGGCGCCGGAGTTGACCTCATAGATCCCCTTCTCCTGCTCGTCGGCATCCTTTTCCTCCACAATGCGGGCCAAGGAGCCGTCCCGGTGGTCGATCACGATCCGCCCGTAGCCATAGGGGTTATCCACCCGGGCCGAGATCACGGTGACGGAATTGCCCTCCTGCGTATGCTTTTCAAACGCTTCGCGGAGCGTGCCGGAATCGATCAACGGGGCGTCGCCGTTGAGCACGACCACACTGCCGCCCCGCCGCCCGATAAATTCCGCCGCCGCGCGCACGGCGTCTCCGGTGCCGAGCTGCCGCTCCTGCCGAACGGTGACGATCCCCTCCGGCAGGTGCGCGCACAGCTGCTCCCCGCCGTATCCCGTCACCACGCAGATGTCCTCAATACCGGCGCCGCGCACGGCGTCGATCACCCAGTCGATCATCGGCTTGAGCAGGACCCGGCACATTGCCTTCGGTCCGGCGGACTTCATCCGTTTTCCCTGGCCGGCAGCCAGGATCACTGCACACCTGTTCATGATATCTGCCTCCTGAAATCGCCCGGTATAGGGCTGATCTTTATAATATTATGACATATTTTAAGCGTTTTTCAACCCCGTTAGACTTTCAGAATGCAAAAAATTTGCTCCCCCGCCCAAATTTATTGAAAAACCTATGGAAAATCAGACTTTTTTCTGGTATAATGCAGGGTAGGCTATGAGCTAATTTATAGTGCAAATCATTATTGGAGGTAGATTCTCAATGAGTCACAAGTACGTGTACCTGTTCTCCGAGGGCAACGCCAACATGCGCGAGCTCCTCGGCGGCAAAGGCGCAAACCTCGCTGAGATGACAAATCTCGGCCTGCCGGTTCCGCAGGGCTTTACGGTCACCACCGAGGCCTGCACCCGTTACTATGACGACGGCCGGCAGATCGCGGACGACATCAAGGCGGAAATCTTCGAATACCTTGCCAAGATGGAGGAGATCACCGGCAAAAAGTTCGGCGATCCCGAAAACCCGCTGCTTGTCTCCGTCCGCTCCGGCGCCCGCGCTTCCATGCCCGGCATGATGGACACCATCCTGAACCTGGGCCTGAACGACGAGGTCGTGGCCGGCTTTGCAAAGCTGACGAGCAACGAGCGCTTCGCGTATGACTCCTATCGCCGCTTTATCCAGATGTTCTCCGACGTCGTCATGGAGCTGCCCAAGTCCCGCTTCGAGGTGATCATCGACGAGATGAAGGACGCCCGCGGCATCAAGCTCGACACCGAGTTTACCGCCGAGGATATGAAAGAGATGGTCCAGCGCTTCAAGACCTTCTACAAGGAGCAGAAGGGCACCGACTTCCCGACCGAGCCGCGGGTTCAGCTGATGGAGGCCGTCAAGGCCGTGTTCCGCTCCTGGGACAACCCCCGTGCGAACGTCTACCGCCGCATGAACGATATCCCGTACAGCTGGGGCACCGCCGTCAACGTACAGGCGATGGTCTTCGGCAACACGGGCAACAACTCCGGCACGGGCGTCGCCTTTACGCGCAACCCCGCCACCGGCGAGAAGAAGCTGTTCGGCGAATTCCTGATGAACGCGCAGGGCGAGGACGTCGTGGCCGGCGTCCGCACTCCGCAGTCCATTGATCAGCTCAAGGAGATCATGCCGGAGGTCTATGAGCAGTTCGCCACCATCGCAACTACTCTTGAGAACCACTACCATGATATGCAGGACATGGAGTTCACCATTGAGAATGGCAAGCTCTATATGCTTCAGACCCGTAACGGCAAGCGTACCGCCGCCGCGGCCCTGAAGATCGCCGTCGACCTCGTGGACGAGGGCAAGATTGACCGTGATGAGGCCGTTCTGCGCGTAGAGCCCAAGCAGCTCGACGCTCTGCTGCACCCGCAGTTTGATGCCGACGCGCTGAAGAAGGCCAAGGAGATCGGCAGCGGTCTGGCCGCCTCCCCCGGAGCGGCCTGCGGTAAGGTCGTCTTCTCCGCTGAGGATGCCAAGGCATGGGCAGAGCGCGGCGAGAAAGTCGTCCTTGTCCGCCTTGAGACTTCCCCCGAGGATATCGAGGGTATGGCTTCCGCGGAGGGTATCCTCACCGTCCGCGGCGGCATGACCTCCCACGCTGCCGTTGTTGCCCGTGGTATGGGTACCTGCTGCGTATCCGGCTGCGGCGACATCAAGATGCACGAGGAGGAGAAGTACTTCGAGCTCGGCGGCATGACCATCAAGGAGGGCGATTACCTCTCCATCGACGGCACGACCGGTAAGATCTACGGCGAAGCGGTTCCCACGGCGGACGCCACCATCGCCGGCGACTTTGACCGCCTGATGACCTGGGCTGACGAGCGCCGTGTACTTCGCGTCCGCACCAACGCCGACACCCCGAGGGACGCCGCGCAGGCTGTCAAGTTCGGCGCTGAGGGCATCGGCCTCTGCCGTACAGAGCACATGTTCTTTGAGGCCAACCGCATCAAGGCCATGCGCGAGATGATCGTTGCGAAGGATACCGAGGCCCGCAAGAAGGCCCTGGCAAAGATCCTTCCCTACCAGCAGCAGGACTTCGAGGATATGTACACGGTCCTGGAGGGCCGCCCGATGACGATCCGCTTCCTGGATCCGCCGCTGCATGAGTTCCTTCCGAACACGAAGGATGAGATCGAGGATCTTGCAAAAGAGCTCAACATGACTTATGATGAGCTGAAAGCGGTTGTCGACTCTCTGCACGAGTTCAACCCGATGATGGGCCACCGTGGATGCCGTCTGGCCGTCTCCTATCCGGAGATTGCCGAGATGCAGACCACCGCTGTCATCAACGCTGCGATCAACGTCAACAAGGCGCATCCGGCCTTCCACGTAACGCCTGAGATCATGATCCCGCTCGTCGGCGAGGTCAAGGAGCTCAAGTACGTCAAGGACGTCGTCACCAAGACGGCCGACAAGCTGATCGCCGAGGCCGGCGTGGAGATGAATTACCTTGTCGGTACCATGATCGAGATCCCGCGCGCCGCACTGCTGGCCGATGAGATCGCAACGGAGGCCGAGTTCTTCAGCTTCGGCACCAATGACCTGACCCAGATGACCTTCGGCTTCAGCCGCGACGATGCGGGTGCGTTCCTGGATGCGTACTATGACGCCAAGATCTATGAGTTCGATCCGTTTGCCAAGCTCGACCAGAAGGGCGTTGGCAAGCTGGTGAAGATGGGCGCCACCCTGGGCCGCGAGACCCGCCCGAACATCAAGCTGGGCATCTGCGGTGAGCACGGCGGCGATCCGAGCACGATTGAGTTCTGCCACAACGTGGGCCTGAACTACGTCTCCTGCTCCCCGTTCCGTGTGCCGATCGCCCGTCTGGCTGCCGCACAGGCTGCCATTAAGGCGAAATAAGCACCGCAACCTGCGGATTGATTCCAAACAGAGCGCCGGGCATAATGCCCGGCGCTTTTGCCATCCTTTCAGATCGCCGCGCGGCGCCCGGAAAGGCGAAGTGTAATCTGACCTGATAAAAAATATCAAAATTGAATATTTTAATAAAACCAGTTCCGGTGTATAATCATCTCAGTAATTATTAGGAGTGTGATTCCATTGAAAACCGGTACTGACAGGCGGCTTCGCCTGATGATCCTGACTGCGCTGTTTGCGGCCATGACCTTTGCGCTGACGTTTTCCGTCCGCATCCCGATGCCAAGCGGCGGATATATCCACCTGGGGGACGCGATGATTTACCTGTCCGCGTGCATCCTCCCCTTCCCCTATGCGATCGTGTCGGCCGGGATCGGCGGCGCGCTGAGCGATCTGGCCGGCGGGTATGCGGTCTACATCATCCCGACGCTGATCATCAAGGCGCTCAACGCCTCGGTCTTCACCTCCAAAGAGGAAAAAATCCTCACCCTGCGCAACGGGCTGTGCTCCATCGCCTCCGGGGCGATCACCGTGGCGGCCTACTACGTGGTGGATGTGCTCATGATCGCCCTCTCCGGTGCGGCGGACACCTCCTTCCTGACTGAGTTTTTCAGTGCAAAGAACTGGATCGCCTCCGCCGGCGCAAGCATCCCGGGCAATCTTATTCAGGCGGCGGGAAGCGCCATACTGTTTGTGGTGATCGGCTTTGCGCTGGACAAAGTACATATCAAACAGAAGTTGCCCCGTCTGCTGAAAATTTAACACTGATATAGCTCTGTGGCCCGCACCAAACCGGTACGGGCCGCCTTTTTTATGAAATCCAGTTTAAAATCTGATCCGCCGCCTCGTGCGGCGTCATCCGGGTCGTGTCCAAATGCGGGATCTCCAGCCCTTTACAGCAATCCATGCGGTGGAGTGCACGGGCGATCACATCCGGTGTGCGGACTCCTTTTGCGATGTCCCCCTCCAGCCGGCGAACGAGCTCCTGCGGTGTACAGATGAGTGACAGGCGAATCACCTTTACGCCAATCAAATCCAGACGTCCCAGCAAATCCTCCCAGATTGTACGCTCATGCAGCACCCAGCAAAACAGGATATTTTCATAAGCGGAGCAGCGCAAAAACCGGTTCAGCAGGAAGGTGATATTTTCCATTACCATCGCCTTTGTCTCGTCCGTCACGTGGAACGGGGTGGCATCCCAGCACCAGTCTCCATCGAGAAAGACGTTTTCCGGCAGGAGGCGCTGCAATTCCCGGCACACAGCCGTCTTCCCGACGCCCATCGGACCGCCAATCAGGATCAGCTTTTTCATGGTGCGCCCCTCACTTTTTACGGGCGATGAGCGGCCTACGGATGACAGGTTCCGGCTCCCCGGCCTTTCTCATCTCCCGCAGGAGCAATTCCCGCAGCTGACGCCGCACCTCGCCATAGTCACGCGATTTGATCAGATTCACCTTTTCGCAGGGGTCCTTTTCCAGATCGTAGAGAAAATCCTCATCATACACATTGGAGGCAGACTTCATCATCCCAGCCCCCATGCCGCCGCGTGCCCGAACGGAGTAGGTATAGCGCGGCGTACGGATCGCCCGGCCGCACTGGCTCTCGCTGATCTGGATAAAGACGCAATCCCGGTTCGGCCGGTCGGATGTCATCATCGGCGCAAGATCATGCCCCACGTAGCTCTCCGGGATCGGGATACCGGCAAGGGAGAGCAGCGTTGGCGGCAGATCCAGCAAGCTGACCAGCCGCTCCTCCCGCCGGCCGCCGCAAAACGGACCGCCCCGGATAATCAGCGGCGTGTGGATAGAGGCCTCATGGCAGGAGCGCTTGTACTCCAGATTCCGCGTTTTAAAGTGAGAACCGTGATCGCTGGTGTAAATGATCACCGTATTCTCATAGATTCCCAATTCTTTTAACTTCTCAACCAGACGGCCCACGTTGTAGTCAAGGCGGTTGATCGCCGAAATATAATCCGGATACTGCTCACGGTAATCTCCTTTTAAAAAGCTCAAATCCTCCGGAATCGGGTAGTTCCGATAGTCTTCCACCGTTTCGCGATACCCCTCATAGCGGCCATGGTCATTCTGATGGTGCGGCTCCAGCTGAGAGATAAACATAAAAAACGGTTTATTCTTATCACGCCCTTTTTCCAGATACTCAAGCGCAAAATTATTGATGCAGTCCGGACGGTAACCCTTAAAATCGAGCTTATTGCCGTTTTCATCAAAAACATAACCGTCGTACCCATGAGAGGTAAACTCCAGCACGTCGGCGGCGCGCCAATAGCGGTAAGCCCCCTGCCGATCCCTGGGGACAGCCGTCTTTTCACAGTGGAAAGAATGCGCGGGGCGGTCGTCGCTGGCCAAATGCCACTTGCCGATATAGGCGGTGTCATAGCCAGCCTCATTAAAATACGCAGCCAGCGGCTTGATATCCTGCGGCAGGGCGATCCCATTTTTAAAGCAGCCGTTTTGCGTGGCGTTCACCCCCGTCTGCAGGCAGGAGCGCGCCGGGCCGCACACGGGCTGGCACGTGAAAGAGCGCTCAAATTTGACGCCCTCCCCCGCCAACGCCATCAGATTTGGCGTCACCCGGTCATTGACGGTATCCCAGCGCTGTTGGTCGCTGAAATAGAAAATGATATTTTTGCGTTCCGACATTTCAATCACCTCAAAAGATCAAAGCCATTGCGGCGTTATAAAAATTCAGCAGGGTCACGGCGCCCACACACGCGGTGAACACATGGCGGATGCGTTTTTCGTCACAGCGGCGGTTGAGCCGCGCCCCGAGCAGACCGCCAATCACGGCGGCGGGGATGATAAAAAGCAGAATCTTCAGATCATAGGGCGCAAACCGGTTGCCCGCGTAGATCGTGATCAGCTTAGCCAGCTGTGCAAAGAAGATCACAGCCACCGAGTAGACGGCGGAATCCCTCATGGAAAAGCCAAAAAACAGCACCAGAACCGCCACATTGATCGGACCGCCGCCCACGCCGAGGAAGGAGGAGACGGCACCCAGCGCCAGCCCCACGGCGAGGATCCCCGCCCCGTTTTCCACAGAAAAGCGGCGAAAACGCCCATTTAAATACACAAGCACCGCCGCCAGCAGGCAGCCGAGGAGCAGCGACTGGATCCCCTTGACCAAATTCCCATCAAAGTGCTCCAGCAGGGTGCGGAACAGCAGATCCCCAAGCAGACCGCCCGCGGCGGATCCGGCGGAGAGCAGCAGGATAATCCGCGTCTGGAATGGTGTTTTTTTGATGATATGCTGCGCCGTAGAGGAGATGGACATGGAGAATACCGCCACGCTCGAGAGAAAGGACACCGTATCCACCGGATCAAGTCCGATGGCGTCGAGCACCGGTTTGATCACTACGCCGCCCCCCAGGCCGACGAATGCCCCGAGGAACGTTGCGATAAAAATCACCGGCGTATAGATAGCCGCTGTCAAGATCCATCCCTCCCGCTTTGTAAAATCAATTCCTATCATATCACAAAGCGAATGTGGAAGCAAATGGTCAGGTTTCGGGCAAAATTCAGGCTCCCCTCCTCTTTTTCGGCTGAAAACCTTGAATCTGCGGCCATTTTCTGCGATAATATATAGGATTAATCTGATTTTTAAACGCGAAAAGAGGGATTCGCATTGACAGAGAATGAGAGACTTGCCGAGTTGCTCTTCGGCGATGTGGATAAGACGCCGGACTACTATGAGCAAAAGTATCCGGCCCGCCAGCTAAAGGAGGGCGCGCGCGTGACGCGATTCGCCCCGAGCCCGACCGGGTTCCTGCATATCGGCGGCCTGTTTGCGGCCATGATCGCCCGGCTGACTGCCCAGACGACAGGCGGCGTATTCTTCCTGCGGATTGAGGACACGGATAAAAAACGTGAGGTTGCAGGCGGCGTAAAGGGGATCATCGACGGTCTGAACGATTTTGGCATCACCTTTGACGAGGGCATGACGGGTGAGGACTCCGAATCCGGCGCCTACGGCCCCTATCGCCAGAGCGCTCGCCGTGAGATCTACCGCTGCTTTGCCAAAGAGCTGGTCAAAAAGGGCCTGGCCTATCCATGCTTCTGCACGGCGGAGGAGCTGGACACGCTGCGCGCCGAACAGGAGGCCGCCGGTGTCACCAAGGGGTACTACGGTGCATACGCCCGCTGCCGCAGCCTCACCTACGAGCAGATTGAAGAGAATATTAAAACCGGCAAGCCGTATGTGCTCCGCTTTAAGGCACAGCCGACAGAGAGCGGCCGCATCACCTTTGATGACATGATCAAGGGGAAAATTGAGATGGAGGCCAACTATCAGGACGCCGTACTGCTCAAGACGGACGGCATCCCGACGTATCACTTCGCCCATGCGGTGGACGACCACCTGATGCACACCACCCACGTGGTGCGCGGGGACGAGTGGATCGCAAGTGTCCCGCTGCACATTGCACTGTTCAAGGCATGTGGCTTTAAGGTGCCCAAATATGCACACATCGCCCCCATCATGAAAGAGGAGGACGGCGGCAAGCGCAAGCTCAGCAAACGCAAGGACCCGGAAGCGGCCGTCACTTATTACACCGAGGAGGGCTATCCGTCGGAGAGCGTGAACGAGTACCTGATGACGCTGGCCAACTCCAACTTTGAGGACTGGCGGCGCGCCAACCCGGACGCCCCGCTGGGCGCCTTCCCCTTTAATCTGAAGAAAATGGGCGCATCGGGCGCGCTGTTCGACCTGAAAAAGCTGATGGACGTGAGCAAAAACGTCATCGCCCGCATGACGGCGGAGCAGGTCTGTCAGAAGGCGACGGCCTGGGCGGAGCAGTATGACCCGCAGCTGCATCAGCTCCTCGCGCGCGATCCGGAATTTTCCACCGGCATTTTCGCCATCGACCGCGGCGGCAAAAAGCCGCGCAAGGATTTGGCCAAGTGGAACGAGGTTCGCGATTTTGCCGCCTACTTCTTTGATGAGACCTACAAGCCCGCCATCACGCTCCCGGAGAACATTGAACCGGAAGCCGCGGCGGAGATCCTGGAAAAATACATCTCCGTCTATCATCCCGCTGCGGATAAGGACGCGTGGTTCGGTCTGATTAAGAGTATCTGCGCACCGCTCGGCTATGCGGAGAATGTCAAAGAATACAAGGCCAACCCGGAACAGTTCCGCGGCCATGTGGGCGACGTCTCCTCCGTGATTCGCGGGGCCGTCACCTCCCGGCTGATGACACCGGACCTGTTCGCAATTATGGATCTGCTCGGCGAGGAACGCGTCCTGGCCCGGCTGAACGATACACTGGCACGCCTGAAAGGGGTAAGAGCATGAGCGAGGAAATTATGAAAGAGAATTCCAATTTTATCCACGATCTGATTGATGAGGATTTAAAGGAGGGCGTGTACGACCATGTGCAGACCCGGTTCCCCCCGGAGCCGAACGGTTACCTGCACATTGGCCACGCCAAAGCGATCTACATCAACTTCTCTACTGCCAAAAAGTACGGCGGTGTGTGCAACCTGCGCCTGGACGACACCAATCCCACCAAGGAGGACGTCGAGTATTCCGAGGCGATTATGCGGGATATCAAGTGGCTCGGCTATGAGTGGGCCAACCTGTACCACGCGTCCGACTACTTTGACTTTTTGCACGAGTGTGCAATCAAGCTCATCAAAAAGGGCGTGGCCTATGTGGACGATCTGACCGCCGACGAGATCCGGGAGTACCGGGGCACACTGACGGAGCCGGGCAAAAACAGCCCATACCGCGATAGAAGCGTGGAGGAGAACCTCGATCTCTTCACCCGGATGACAAACGGCGAATTTCAGAACGGAGAAAAAGTGCTGCGCGCCAAGATCGACATGGCCTCCCCCAACCTGAATATGCGCGATCCGGTCATCTACCGCATTGCGCACGTCTCCCACCACCGCACGGGCGACAAGTGGTGTGTGTACCCGATGTACGACTTTGCGCACCCTCTCTCCGACTCCCGCGAGGGCGTCACGCACTCCCTCTGCTCGTTGGAGTTTGAGAACCACCGCCCGCTGTATGACTGGGTACTTCAGCAGGTCGGTTTTGAGCATCCCTCCCGTCAGATTGAATTCGCCCGCATGAACGTCAACTACTGCGTGACCAGCAAACGCAAGTGCCTGGAGCTGGTGCAGAGCGGCGCTGTCAGCGGGTGGGACGACCCGCGTATGGCTACGCTGTGTGGCATGCGCCGCCGCGGTTATCCGCCGCAGGCGATTCTCGACTTCTGCGAGCGCACCGGCGTAACCAAAGCATACGGCATCATCGACTACAGCCTGCTGGAGGCGTGTGTCCGTGACTATCTGAACACACATGCGCCGCGTATGATGGGTGTACTCCACCCGCTGAAGGTGGTCATTGACAACTACCCAGAGGGGCAGACCGAGAAAATCTCTGTGGAGAACAATCCCGAGTGCCCGGAGAGCGGCACGCGTGAGATGACCTTCTCCCGCGAAATCTACATTGAGCGCGACGACTTTATGGAGGAACCGCCGAAGAAGTTCTTCCGCCTGTACCCCGGCAATGAGGTGCGGCTCAAGGGCGCATATTATATCACCTGCACCGGCGTGGAAAAGGACGGGGACGAGATCACCTGCCTGCACTGCACCTATGACCCGGAGAGCCGCGGCGGAGAGACGCCGGACGGACGCAAGGTGCGCGGAACACTGCACTGGGTAGATGCAAACGACAACGTCAAGGCAGAGGTTCGCCTGTACGACCGCCTGTTCAAAGTGGAAAACCCATCAGACTTGCAGGCTGATTTGAACCCCGACTCCCTTCAGGTGCTGGAGGACTGCCGGATCGAATCCTCTGTGCGCGATGCAAAGCCGGGGGACACGTTCCAGTTTATGCGTCAGGGCTACTACTGCATGGATCCGGATTCCACAGCGGAAAAGCCCGTGTTCAACCGCACGGTGGCGCTCAACTCCTCCTGGGATAAAATCAAAAAGAAATAAAATAGCGGGATCACAGAAAGGGACGCGCCGCAGTTTGTTTGCTGCGGCGCGTCCTTTTGCCATTCTGTGAGCGATTATTTCCGATCCTTCAGCGGCACATAGTCCGTAAAACGGCCCACATGCTGGTAGGCCGGGCGGATGATCTTGCCGGCATTGATGAGCTCCTCCATGCGGTGGGCGCTCCAGCCCGCAATGCGCGCAATGGCGAACAACGGCGTGTAGAGTTCCTGCGGGAGGCCAAGCATACTGTAGACAAATCCGCTGTAGAAGTCCACGTTGGCGCTCACGCCTTTATAAATATGGCGCTTTTCGGCAATAACCTGCGGCGCCAGACGCTCCACGTTGGAGTAGAGGGCGAACTCCTTGAGCAGTCCCTTCTCCTTGGAGAGCGACTCCACAAAGTGCTTGAACACCTCGGCACGCGGATCGGAGACGGAGTAGACCGCATGGCCCATGCCGTAGATCAGGCCGGCCCTGTCAAACGCCTTCTTATCGAGGATATCACGCAGGTACTGCTTGACCTCCTCCTCGTCGTTCCAGTCGTTGATATTCGCCTTCATATCCTCAAACATCCGGGTGACCTTGATATTTGCGCCGCCGTGCTTCGGGCCCTTGAGGGAGCCGAGCGCCGCGGCGATGGCGGAATACGTATCGCTCCCGGAGGAGGAGACGACGCGCGTGGTAAAGGTGGAGTTGTTGCCGCCGCCGTGTTCCGCGTGGAGGACGAGCGCCAGATCGAGAATCTGCGCCTCCAGCTGCGTATACTTTTGATCCGGGCGCAGCAGCGTGAGAATATTTTCCGCCGTGGAGAGCTCCGCGCTGGGCTGGTGGATGTACAGGCTCTGCCCGCCGTAATAGTAATTGGACGCCTGATAGCCGTATACCGCCAGCAGCGGGAATCGGGCGATCAGCTGAATACACTGGCGCATCACATTCGGAATGCTGATGTCATCCGGGTTCTCGTCAAACGCATACAGGGTGAGTACGCTGCGTGCGAGCGTATTCATCATATCCCGGCTGGGAGCCGTAAGAATGATATCGCGCACAAAGGAGTTTGGCAGCGGTCTGTTCTCCGCCAGCAGCGCGGTAAAATCGCGCAGCTCCTGCTCATTTGGCAGATTGCCGATCAGGAGCAGATAGCAGACCTCCTCAAAGCCAAATCTCTTTTCGGAAATAAAGCCCTTTACGATATCCTTGATATTTACGCCGCGGTAGCACAGGCGCCCGGGGATCGGGATACGCTGCCCGTCCCGCTCCTCAAAGGAGGTGACGTCGGAAATCTCCGTCAGTCCCGTGAGCACACCGCGGCCGTTCTGATCGCGCAGCCCCCTGTAAACCTTAAGCCTTGTATATAAATCCGGATCAATGCTGCTGTTGCCGATGCAGCGATCCGTAAGCTCTGCAATCTCTTCCGAGATCCCGGGATAAATCTTTTCTGTCATATTCCCTGCTCCTTTCCGATTTTAAAGTTCATGCAGCCGCCGGAAGCGGATAGATGTTTGATCTATTTTACCATAAATTTCAGCTTTTGTATAGTAAAGGCACATCCCTTTCCATCGTTTGAGAGAGATCCCTTTTTCATTTAAATTCCGGATTTATCAACATTTTTCCCAAAAAATCGTCTTGACTTTTTTGTCAAAAAAAGGTATATTAAGAAATGTAAGAATATGGGAGATTTTCTCCCGCGACCAGAATCGGACAGGAGGTGCAAAATGGGAACCGGAAGCATTCGAAAAATCGACACAGCCGGGCGGGTCGTGCTGCCCAAGAGTATTCGTAAAACATTTGATCTCAAGGATGATGTGGACTCTGTGGAAATCTCCGTGGACGGGGACGCCATCATTCTCAAAAAATACACGCCCACCTGCATGTTTTGCGGCGGAAACGAGGAATTGACGGACTACAAAGGTCACCGGATCTGCGGCAACTGCCTGCGGGAGCTGAGCGAGCTGAGGCCGCACGGCGCATGATGAAAACAGCGGAGGATTCAAATCCTCCGCTGTTTTTGCCTCTCTCTGTCAAAAGTCCTCTTCCAGATCGCAGTCACCAAACTGGCTGTTATACAGCTGGGCATAGGCCCCGCCCTTTTCCAGCAGCGCCTCATGGCTGCCGCTCTCGACAATTTCGCCGTGCCGCATCACGAGGATGGCGTCCGCCTCACGGATCGTGGAGAGTCTGTGCGCAATTACAAAGCTCGTGCGCGAGCGCATCAGCTCCTGCATGGACTCCTGAATCAGCAGCTCCGTGCGCGTATCCACGGAACTTGTCGCCTCGTCCAGAATTAAAATTTCCGGATCGGCCAGTACGGCGCGCGCGATCGTGATCAGCTGGCGCTCCCCCTGGGAGAGGTTGGCGCCGTTTTCCTCGATCACGGTGTCATATCCGTTCGGAAGCATGTCCACAATCTCATCCACGCGGGCCACATGGGCGGCATGGAGGATCTCCTCCTCTGTGGCGTCAAATCGGCCGTATGCGATATTCTCGCGCACCGTCCCCTCAAAAAGCCAGGCATCCTGCAGCACCATGCCGAACAGGGAGCGCAGATTCTCCCGCGGGACGGTGCGGATGTCTATCCCGTCCACGGTGATCCGTCCTCTGCCCACATCGTAAAAACGCATCAGCAGGTTGACAAGCGTCGTCTTTCCCGCGCCGGTAGGCCCCACGATCGCCACCAGATTTCCAGGTTCAACCGTCAGGTTCAGATCATGGATAATCGTGTGGCCTTTTTTATACCCGAAGGTCACATGGTCAAAGCAGACCTGGCCGCCGCCGCGCCGTTTTTCAATGTGATTCTCCGTAGAATCCGGCGGGGCGTCCTCCTCGTCGAGCACGTGGAATACCCGCTCCGCCGCCGCAACAGAGGCCTGGAGGTTGTTCATCAGGTTTCCGATGTTGGAGATGGGCTGGGTAAACATCTTGGAATAGGCGATAAAGCTGGTGATGACGCCAAGCGTCATGGACCCCCGCAGGAACATCAGCCCGCCCACGATGCAGATCACCGAATAGCCGAGATTGTTGATAAAGCCCATCAGCGGGCCGATATTGCCGGAGAGGAACTGCGCCAGACGGCTCACGCGGAAAAGCTCCGTATTGATCTCATCGAACTCCTCGATTGCCGCGTGTTCTCTGTCAAATGCCTTGATCACCTTATGGCCGGTGTACATCTCCTCAATATGGCCGTTGAGCTCGCCGAGTACATTCCACTGGCGGCGGAAATACCGCTCGGAGCGGCGCGCGATCACAAAGGTGACAAGCACGCAGAACGGGATCGTCGCCACCGTGATAAGCCCCATGAGCGGACTGACGATCATCATCATCACAAAGACGCCCACCAGCGTGGACACGGCCGTGAGCAACTGGACCAGATTGTTCTGGAGCGTGACGCTGATGCTGTCCATATCGTTGGTCAGGCGGCTGAGGATGTCGCCCTTACTGTTGGCGTCAAAAAAGCGCAGGGGGAGCCCGGAGAGCTTGCGGTTGATTTTCGCGCGCAGATTGCGGGCGATGTCCTGCGACATTCCGGCCATGATATAGTTCTGGATGAACATCATCACCGAGCTCGCCGTGTAGACGAGGAAGACCGTCAGCAGGATCTGCAGTATCTGTGTAAAATCCATCGCGCCGTCGGCAAGCCGGATCTCCACCTGGGCCTGAATCGCGTCGATAATATCTCCCAGATACATCGGCCCGAGGACAGACAGCAGGGCGGACGCCACGCAGCTCACCGTGACCGTAATCATTGCCACAGGATGGGCAAACAGGATGGCGGCGATCCTGCGCATGGTGCGGCGCGTATCGGCAGGGCGGTCAAGCCTGGGCTCCGGCGCGGGCTCAATACGCCTGCGGTCGGAGAGCACCTCACGCGAGGAGTCATACTTCCCCTTTTTGCTCATGCTCCCGCCTCCTCTCTTGAGAGCTGGGAGAGGGCGATCTCCCGATACTGCGCACAGCTCTTCATCAGCTCCGCATGTTTCCCGTCGCCGACGATCCGCCCGCCGTCCAGCACGAGGATCCGGTCCGCGTTGAGGATGGTCCCCACGCGCTGGGCGACGATCAGCATCGCACAGTCGGCAAGCCGGCGCCGGATATTGGCACGCACAGCGGAATCTGTCTTAAAGTCCAGCGCGGAAAAGCTGTCGTCAAAAATATAGATCTCCGCTTTTTTGATCAGTGCCCGCGCGATGGCCAGGCGCTGCTTCTGCCCGCCGGAGAGGTTATTTGCATTCTGGGATACGCGCTCCTCCAGCCCGCGGTCCCGTTCCCGGACGAATTCCGCCGCGCACGCCGTGTCCAGCGCCTCCCACATCTCCTCCTCCGTGGCATTTTCTTTGCCATATCGGAGGTTGTCCGCTATGGTCCCGCTGAAGAGGAACGCCTGCTGCGGCACCAGCCCCAGCCGTGCGTGAAGATCGGATGCCCCCATCTCCCGTACATCCACGCCGTCCACACGGATGCTCCCCGCGCTCACATCGTAAAAGCGCGGGATCAGGTTGATGACGGAGGATTTCCCGCTCCCGGTGGAGCCGATGATCGCCGTCACCGTCCCCGGTGCAGTGCGGAAGCTGATATCGTGCAGCACATCCTGCTCATCCCCCGGATAACGGAAGGATACGTGGTCGAACTCCACAATCCCCTTCACCATCGGGTCCGGCTTTTTAGGCTCGGCCGGCGGGCAGATGTCGTTTTTCATCTCCATGACCTCCATGATCCGCCGGGCGCTGACCTTCGCGCGCGGGAGCATCACCAGAAGCCCTGCCGCCATACTGACGGCCCCGATAATCATAATGATATACAGCATGAACGCCTGCAGATTGCCGACCGTCTGCTCGATCTCGGAGGCCTGCGTGGCCAGATCCATCCACTCGATCTGCTTGGCGCCGATGAATACAAGCACTACGATCGTGAAATAGAGCACGATCATCAGCAGCGGGACCAGCACGGCAAAAAGGCGGTTGATCTTCTTTGCGATGGCGGCCAGCTCATCGTTGCTCTGGTCGAACCGCGCGTCCTCATAGTCGCTTCTGTTAAAGGCGCGGATCACGCGGATCCCGGAGATCTTTTCCCGCACAACCGCGTTGAGCTTATCGATCTTTTTCTGCTGGCGGTCAAACAGCGGCATCACGAAGCGGGAGGCAAAAAAGGCGATCACCCCAATGATCGGGATGATGATAAAGATGACGGTGGACAGGGTCCTGTTCATGATAAACGCCATCACCGCCCCGCCGATGAGCATAAACGGCGCGCTGATAATCACGCGGATCCCCATCAGCAGCAGATCCTGAATTTGGCGGATATCATTCGTCGTGCGGGTGATGAGTGATGCCGTCCCGATCTTGTCCACATCGCTCAGGGAAAAGCTCTCCGTCTTGCGGAAGACCTGCTTGCGGGCCTCCATGCCAAAGCCGGCGGACGCCATGCTCGAGCAGTAGCTCAGCGCGATGGCCGTGATCACCACCACAGCGGATACGATCAGCATCCAGACGCCGATCCTGTAAATATACGCAAGGTCGCCCTTGGCGATCCCATTGTTGATCATCTCGGCCATCAGGGTGGGCAGGATCAGCTGCGTCACGGAATTGACCAGCACCAGGATCACTGCGGCCGCCGTATGGCCGGCATACGGCCTGAGAAAACGAAGCACCTTCACTTTCCCGCAAGCCTCCTCTCTCTTTCCGGAACGGAAAAAATCAGCTATAAAAAATTATACCGCAAAAGCCGCAATTCTTCAACATTGAATAAGAATTATGTGGAGGAAAATCGAATATATTTACACAGCGGCCCACGCCGTTTGATCAATTGGAGGTGTAAAAATGCAGTGGTACGCTGTACCGCCGGATCGGGCGGCGGAAGAATTGAAGACCGATCTGACCGCCGGCCTCTCCGCGATCGAAGCGGAAAAGAGGCTCCGGCAATATGGAAAAAACCGCCTGGAAGCGGGAAAGAAGAAGGGGCTGATCCGCAAATTTCTCGAACAGTTCGCCAACTTTATGGTCATCATCCTGCTGATTGCGGCCGTGATCTCCTTTGCCACGGCCATTTACAGCGGGGACGGCGATTACATAGAGCCCGTCATTATCCTGATCATCGTGATCCTCAACGCCGTGATCGGCGTTATTCAGGAAAACCGCGCGGAGCATGCGATCGAAGCGCTCAAAAAAATGTCGGCCCCGCACGCGCGGATCATCCGGGAGGGCCGGGCCGTCACCGTGCGGGCGGAGGAGGTCGTTCCGGGAGATGTCCTGCTGCTGGAGGCGGGGGATCTTGTGCCGGCAGACGCGCGCCTGATCGACTCCACCGCCCTGAAAGCGGAGGAGTCCAAACTGACGGGGGAATCCATCCCCGCATCCAAGGACGCCGCAGCGCTGCTCCCCCCGGATACGGCTGCCGGAGATCAGAAAAACATGGTTTTTGCCATGAGCACCGTCACCGCCGGCCATGCGCGCGCCGTGGTGACCGCCACGGGCATGGAGACGAGCGTCGGCCGAATCGCCGGCATGATCCGCGAGCAGGAGACGCCGCAGACGCCGCTCCAGCTCCGGCTGGCCCGAACCGGCCGTATCCTCGGGATCGGCGCACTGCTGATCTGCGGCGTCATCTTTGGGATGGGCGTCCTTCAGAAGACGCCGATCTTTGACAGCTTTATGCTCTCAGTCAGTCTGGCCGTGGCGGCGATCCCGGAGGGACTTCCGGCAATCGTGACGATCGTTCTGTCTATCGGCGTCCAGCGTATGGCCAGGCGCAACGCCGTCATCCGCCGCCTGCCCGCCGTGGAGACGCTCGGCAGCGCGACCGTGATCTGCTCCGACAAGACGGGGACCCTGACCCGAAATCAGATGACCGTGACGGCAGTCTGTACGGCGGACGGCATGCTGGATCTCAAATCGGAGGAGGCGCATCGGCTGCTCGCGGCCGGGGCGCTGTGCTGCAACGCCGCTGTACGCAGGCAAAAGGGACGTGACACGGCGGACGGAGAACCGACCGAGAACGCCATCGTCCTGGCCGCCGCCCACGCCGGGACCGATCTTACAAATCTGAACATGCAGTATAAGCGCGTAAAGGAGATCCCCTTTACGTCATCTTCCAAGCGGATGACCACGGTCCACCGTGCACCGGACGGGAAATTTTTCGCCATTGTCAAGGGCGCGCCGGATCTGCTGCTCAAAAGCTGTTCCGGTGTTCTTGTAAACGGACGCATTCACCCGATGAGCGAGGCCCGCAGGCAGTCCGCTCTGCAGATCAACACCCGCCTTGCCTCCCGTGCGCTGCGCGTGATCGCCGTAGCGTGCAAGCCGCTCAGCACCGGTACAGAGAGTGCGGAAAACGGTCTGGCGCTGATGGGGATGATCGGCATGGAGGATCCGCCGCGCCGGGAGGCCAAGGAGGCCGTCCGCCTGTGCAGAATGGCGGGGATCGTTCCGATCATGATCACCGGCGATCATATTGATACCGCCAGGGCCGTGGCGGAGCAGATCGGTATCCTCGAGCGGGACAGCCGCTGCATCACCGGAGCCGAGCTGGACCGAATGGGCGAAGATGAATTGGCCGAAAGCGTCAAGCGTATCCGGGTATTTGCCCGCGTATCGCCGGAACACAAGGTGCGCATCGTCAAGGCGCTGCGCGCCAGGGGCGAGATCGTCGCCATGACGGGGGACGGCGTCAATGACGCCCCGGCGCTCAAGGCGGCCGACATCGGCTGCGCCATGGGGCGCAGCGGGACGGATGTGGCCAAGGGCGCGGCGGACATGATCCTCACGGACGACAACTTTGCCACGATTGTCAGCGCGGTGCAGGAGGGGCGCGGGATCTATGACAATATCAAAAAATCCGTCCACTTCCTGCTCTCGTGCAACATCGGTGAAATCCTCGTGATCCTGGCGGCCTTTTTGATGGGCCTGCCCTCCCCCCTCGCCCCCATTCAGCTGCTGTGGGTCAATCTGGTCACAGATGCGCTGCCTGCTATGGCGCTGGGCGTGGAGAAGGCCGATCCGAACATCATGCGGCGCAGACCGATCCCCCCCGGCGGCAGCATGTTCGCGGGTGGTCTGGGGTTCGATATCGCGCTGGAGGGGCTCATGATCGGCGCCGTCTCGCTGCTGGCCTATGTGTTCGGCCACACATTTTTTGATCTGAACGGAGTTACGGGCGTCGGAGGAACCATGGCGTTTGGTGTATTGAGCCTTTCGGAGCTGATCCACGCCTTTAATATGCGCAGCGACCGCTCTCTATTGAGTATCGGGCTCTTCTCCAACCGGAAGATGGTCGCGGCCTTTGTGGTGTGCGCAGCGCTTCAGATCGGCGTCATGATGATTCCCCCGCTGGCCTCCGTCTTTGGCGCCGTGACGCTGACGGCCGCTCAGTGGGGCGCCGTATGGGGCTTTGCGCTGATTCCGCTGTTTGTCATGGAGATCGCCAAGTGGTGTGGCCGCAAAAAAGAGCCCGGGGAGGCGGAACAGATCCCCGCAAAAATACAGCATTAATAAAACAGCGCCGGACCGATGGTCCGGCGCCCGCCGAATATGTAATGATTACGCGGCCGGTTCAGCCGTTTCCGCCTCCGGCGCCGCCTGTGTATCCGTCACTGTCTCCTGTGTGGTGGGCTCCTCCGTCTCCGGAGCGGCCGTGGTGTTGGGCACTCTGGCCGCCTCCGGCGCATCCGTAGGCTGGAGTGCGCTCAGGTAATAGCCGCCCTCCCCGTTGTCGCGCAGGGTGGCCTTCAGATACTTATCCGCCACCACAGGCACCATATTCCCGCTCCTGTCCTGCGCCCACTGATTGCTGGCCACACAGGCGATTGTAACCTCCCGCGTGTTCCCGCTCCGGCTCACACGCTCCACCTGCGGGGTATACAGCGGCTCTACGCCGGTCAGGGGGATATTGTAAGTACCCGCCGCAGCGTCATAGGCGAACTGATAGCCGTAGCCGTCGATCGTCTGATGCTCCGGTTTGATCTCCGTACCGAACAGGCGGACAAATTCCTTTTCCACATCGGCCTGCGGGACGATCATCGTGCCCGAATCCGACAAATACTGGTCCGGCTCCAGGCCGCTGGTGAGCAGCGCCCAGATGGCACAGTTAATCAGCTGATCCTGCCGCGCCTGCGTCAGATCATCAAAGGTATCCGGATCAAACATGACGATCGGCGTCAGGAACTCCTGATACTCGTCGTATTTTCCCGTATCATTGGCGAGGCCGCGGATCCCCTGCACACAGAAAAAGAGAATCGTCCCAATGCCCACCAGTGCCAGCAGCACCATGATCAGCCCCACCGGGAACGCCCAGCGGTGTTTTCTGCGGCGCCGTTCACGGCGCTGTACATTCATCTCAGCCATCAAAAAGCCCTCCTATCTTACCTGGCCGCAGCCGTCAATCAGATATTTAAAGGTGGTCAGCTCCGGCAGCCCGAGCGGCCCGCGTGCATGCAGCTTTTGGGTGGAAATGCCGATCTCCGCGCCAAAGCCAAACATTCCGCCGTCCGTAAACCGTGTGGAGGCGTTGACATAGACGGCCGCGGAATCGACCCCGTCCTGGAACTGCTGTGCCGCCTGATAGTCCTGCGTCACGATGCACTCGCTGTGGTGGGTGGAATAGCGGTTGATATGGGCGATGGCCTCCTCCACACTGCCGACCGTTTTGGCGCTGATAATATAGTCCAGATATTCCGTGCCCCAATCCTCCTCCGTCGCCGGGACGGCATCCCCGAGGATGGCGCACACCTGTTCATCGCCGCGGATCTCCACCTGCTTTTCAGCCAGACGCGCCCGGATGGCCGGCAGCGCGCGCGCCGCAATGTCGCGGTGGATCAGCAGGCTCTCGCACGCATTGCAGACGGAGGGGCGGGAGGTCTTGGCGTTGTAGATGATTTCCGCCGCCATGTCCACGTCCGCCGTGCGGTCCACATAGATGTGGCAGTTGCCCGCGCCGGTCTCGATCACCGGTACCGTGGAATTCATTACCACATTGCGGATCAGGCCCGCGCCGCCGCGCGGGATCAGCACGTCGATATAGCCGTTGAGCTTCATCAGGCCCTCAGCCGTCTCATGGCTGGTGTCCTCGATCAGCTGAATACAGTTTTCATCGATCCCCGCCGAGCGCAGGGCGCGGCGCATGCATCCGGCGATCGCCTGATTGGAGCGGATTGCCTCTTTTCCGCCGCGCAGCACCACCGCATTGCCCGACTTCAGGCACAGTGCCGCCGCATCGGAGGTCACGTTGGGCCGCGCCTCATAGATGATGGCAATCACGCCCAGGGGGACCGTCACCTTGCGGATTTTCAGCCCGTTGGGGGCCGTGGTGCCGGAGAGCGTGCGTCCGATGGGATCCGGCAGGGCGATGATCTCCCGAATACCGGCGGCCATGCCGGCGATCCGCTCCGGCGTCAGACGCAGCCGGTCCTGCATGGCATCCCGCATGCCACTGCTCTGCCCGGCCTTCAGATCCTCTTCATTGGCCGCGAGGATATCCTCCCGGGCATCCAGCAGCCCCTGGGCAATCGCCTCCAGTCCTCTGTCACGCGCCGCGCCGGACAGACCGGCCAGCTCCCGGGAGGCCGCGCGGGCGTTCTCTCCGATCCTGTTGAGCAATTCCATGGTCAAGCACCTCGCTTTTATTTCTCAGGTGTAAACAGCGTTCCAAACCGATGGCCCTCCATCAGCCGGTAGATATCGTGCGGCTCCTGCCCGTTCATCACGACGGTCGGGATGCCCGCCGCCGTAGCCAGCTGCGCCGCGTGCAGTTTGGTGATCATGCCGCCTGTGCCGCGGCTTGTACCGCTTCCGCCGGCGAGCGCGAGGATCTCCTCATCAATCCTATGCACCACGGGGATCAGGGATGCCTGTGCATCTGTGCGCGGATCCCGGTCATACAGCCCGTCGATATCCGTGAGGATAATCAGCGCCTGCGCGCCGATGAGCGCCGCAACGGCCGCAGAGAGCGTATCGTTATCGCCAAAGACGATCTCCTCCACCGCCACGGCGTCGTTTTCATTGACGATCGGTACCGCGCCGTATTCAAACAGGCGCTCAAACGTATTCATCAGATTTTCCCGCCTGCGCGGATCGTCCAGATCGCCCTTGGTGATCAGGAGCTGCCCCGTGGGATATCCGAACTCCCCGAAATATTTGTCGTATATAAACATCAGCTCGCACTGGCCGACAGTAGCCGCGGCCTGCCGGCCCGGCGTATCCTCCGGTTTGCGGCCGAGGCCCAGCTTCCCGACGCCGACGCCGATGGCCCCCGACGTGACAAGCGTTACCTCCCGGCCCGAATTGCACAGGTCGGACAGTACGCCCACCAGGCGCTCCACCCGGCGGATGTTTAATTTTCCCGTATCGTATGTAAGGGTAGAGGTACCGACCTTTACCACAATGCGCCTGGCCGCGCTCAGATCTGACAAGGGAACTCCCCTTTTCTATAACTTGATACTTTAGTATACCACATTTGACGCCTTGTCCACAACCGTGGAATAAAAATCCGAATCCCTGACTTTGCCCACGGCGGCAATGGACATATTGTCAAAACACAGCAGCTCCCGTGCGAGCTCCATCACCTGCTCCGCAGAAACACCGCGGATCCGCTCGATCATTTCATCCTCCGTCGGCACGCGGCCATAGATCAGCTCGCTGCGCCCCATGTGCGCCGCGCGGGCCGGCGTATTCTCCATCCCCATGATCAGGGAGGCGGCATACTGCTCCTTGGCGCGGGAGACCTCCTTTTCGCTGACGTTGCGTTTGATTCCGTCGAGAATACAGATCGTCTCCTGCAGTGCGCGCTCCTCCGACTGCGGAGCGAGCGCCATCATCACGCCGGAAAGGCCGGAATCAAGGTGGGAGGCCGAAAAGAAATCAATGGAATAGACCAGCCCCAGCTCCTCCCGGATCCGCTGGTACAGCCTCGAGGAGGAGGCGGAGCCGAGGATGGTGTTGAGGATCTGCATGGCAAAGCGGCGCTCATCCGTGGCGGAAATGCCCGGAAAGCCGAGCGCAATCTGCGTCTGCTCAAAGTCCCGGGTCAGCTGCACATTCCCCCGGTGATACCCGGCGGGGTCCGTATGGATGCGGTTGGCGGTATTGCCCCATGCGCCAAAATACTTGTCCAGGCACGCGAGCACCGCGTCGCGGTCAAAGCTCCCGGCCACGGCCGCAACCATCCGCTCCGGCACGTACATTTTTTCCTTGTACGAACGGATCTGATCGACCGTCATCGAGCCCACCGTTTCGCGTGTGCCGAGGATATTCGCGCCCAGACGGCTGTCCCGCCACACGGAGGAATACATCAGATCCACACAGAGATCCTCCGGGCTGTCCTCATACATACCGATTTCCTCGAGGATCACGCCCTTTTCCGTCTCCAGATCCTGCGCGTCAAAGCGGGGATTTGCGATCATGTCACAGATGATGTCCATCGCGGCAGGGACGTTGCTGTTGAGCGCGCGGGCGTAGACGCAGGTGTACTCCTTGGCCGTGTAGGCGTTGAGTGCGCCGCCGATAGAGTCCATCTGCTCCGCAATATCCAGCGCGCTGCGGCCCGGTGTGCCTTTGAAAAGCATATGCTCAATAAAGTGGGATACGCCCGCATTCTCCGCCTGTTCATAGCGTGATCCGCTTCCGATCCAGACGCCCATGGTCGCGCTGCGCGCCCCCTCCACCTGCTCCAGCATCACGCGGAAGCCGTTGGCAAACTCGATTTTTT
Organism: uncultured Oscillospiraceae bacterium; assembly: GCA_949293315.1. Classification (GTDB taxonomy): domain Bacteria; phylum Bacillota; class Clostridia; order Oscillospirales; family Acutalibacteraceae; genus Onthovicinus. The sequence goes on from CASFCH010000045.1 coordinate 42,787, forward strand.
CCATTCATTGATCACGCCCATCCGTTGATTCTGATCATACGCCGCCGATTCCCCGAAATCAGCCAGTAAAAGTTTTTTACAGATTGCATCCATTATACATGATTTTTCCCAAAAATGGAACACCTGCCCGGAACTTGATTGTAAACTTATTTTTATAATAAAGTTGACAATATAGGCGAGATCACGTATAATAGCCGTATAACATCACGATTGCGGAGGAAAACGCCCATGCAGATCTCTCAGCCTGAAAACACGACAAAACCGAAAAAAAGCCGTTTCGGTATCCGTTCCATGGCGCTGTGCGCCCTGTTTGCGGCCGTCACGGCCGTTCTCTCACAGATCGCCATCCCCATCGGTCCTGTTCCCATCAGCCTGGCGACCCTTGCCGTCTTTCTCTCCGGCGGTCTGCTCGGCGCGCGGGACGGGACAATCAGCCAGCTTATCTATGTACTGCTCGGTATTGTGGGCGTCCCCGTCTTTGCCGGTTTCAGCGGCGGGCTCAGCCGTATCGCCGGCCCCACAGGCGGTTACATCATCGGCTATATTTTTATGGCGCTTGTGATCGGGCTGATTGTCCCCCACTGCGGGAATAAGCTGCGGTATATCATTCCCGTATTTGTATTGGGGCTGCTCATCTGTTATGCGTTTGGAACAGTGTGGTATATCGTCCTCACGCACACAGGAATCGGCGCGGCGATGATGACGTGTGTGGTCCCGTTCCTGCCGGGGGACGCTGTTAAAATCGTCCTCTCAGCGGTGCTGACGGTAAAGCTGAGCAGGGGCATCCGGAAGATTTACCAATAAGCTCTCCAGGCAAAGGAAGAGGCACACGGCCGGAAGGCGGTGTGCCTGTGTTTTTTCTGTTTCTGATCCTCGGTTTTGAATGCCGCCCAAAAGCCGCATTACGCCTCTCCTCCGTTTTCCGGCTCCACCGCCCGGCGGACAAAGTCCACCATTTCCCGAATCGTCTCATCGCTGTCCGATACGTCGAGCGCGCCAAAAAACAGCTTTTTCCGCTCCGAAAAATAGTCCGACGCAAAGGAAAACTGATACATCATCACCAGATTGTCCAGCATAAAGGCGGTGCTGTCGATATCCAGATCTGCCCGCACCCGCCCGGTGGCCTTATCATTTGCCAGAATATCCTTATAGAGCTTTACCGTCACGCTCTCCGCCTCGCTGGACAGCCGCCCGGAGAGGGCGACGAGGCTCTGCGACGAACAGTCCAGATAAATCTGCGTAACCTCCGGACGCCGGATCGATACGGCGCGCGCCATCCGCAGCATATCCTCAAACGCAGCCACAACGCCGCCCGTCACATGGATGCTGGACAGGGCATCGTACAGCGTACGCAGGCAGTACGCCATCACCGTCAGGAACAGCTCCTCCTTGGACTCAAAATAGCTGTACATGGAACCGATACTGACATCCGCGCGCCGGGCGATCACATTGATATTCGCACCGTTAAAGCCCTTGGAAGCAAACTCATGAATCGCAGCATTTAAAATGCTCTCCTGACGCTCAGCAGAAGTCCCCGCAAATGCGCCGGGGCTCCTGAAACGCTTCCGGTCCATCTTCATCCTCCTCCCGGGAACTCCGCAAAGGGCAGAACTGCCCGCCCGCAAGTGCGGGCGGGCAATCCCCGATTTTCTTTCCTCTCCTATTTCAGAGGCGTCCCTACTTGGCGAGGGCCGCCACTTCCATCATAAAGTTGCCGATCTGACCGGCGAACTCCGGCGCGCCGTCCAGAATCAGCCGCTTGGCCTTCAGGGCCTCCAGCAGGTCGTCCTTCTGGAGCAGGATGCCCAGCGCACAGTCATAGTCCGGGAAGCGCATCTTAAAGAACGGGAGCGCGCGCTTATAGTTGCCGCGGCCCGCCTTGGACTTGCCGGCCTTAATCCGGATGTAGGCGGAGATGTCGTCATGGCCGTCCACCGCCAGCGCGTAGACGCGGTCCGGGCTGGGCTTCGTCCAGTTGACAACACCCTCGTGCCCCGCCTTGTTCAGCTGGCTGATACCGCTGGTGATCAGGTAGAAATAGCACTTGACGAGCAGCTTTTTCGTCGCCTCATCCTCCGGTGCGTCCGTAGCGCCGAGCAGGGAGGCCATCTTCAAAAGCACCTGCATAAACGCCAGAAAGTCCGGGAATTTTTTCATCTTCACATGAAATTTCGGGAGCGTTGCCGGCCCGATCTTCCCTTTAAAGAACTGGTTGAGCGCCTGGACGGACTTAAATTCCAGCTCAATGTGCGGATCCTTGGTGATGCGGTCCGTGTGGACAAGCCACTCGCCGCTGTTGATCACAAAGTGGGTGGCGCGCTTGCCGCCCGGTACCTCCGGGTCGCGTGCGCTGACCTGAATGACCGCGTGTGTGCGGTTGAACTTGTTCCCGAGCTTCGGGATATCCGCCGCAATGACCTTTGCAAGGGGCAGGGCGGCATTCAGGAAAATTTTACAGGAATAGAGATCCTCTTTTGTCAATGCCATAGATTACACCTCGTCATCCCATGCGTCGTCTTCCTCGAAGTCCTTGTGCATAACTTCAAGAACCGCCGCCATAATGCCGTTTGCATCGATGCCAAGCGTGGACATGATATCCTCGTGCAGGCCGATCGGGGCAAACTGATCCGGAACGCCCAGGCGCTTGAACGCGCAGCCCTTGCCGGACTCGGCGATGACATCTGAGACGGCACTGCCAAGGCCGTTGATGATATTGTGATCCTCCACGGTGATGATACGGCGGGTATCGACGATCGCCTTCTCGATTGCCTCGCGGTCGATCGGCTTGAGGGTGTGCATATCCAGCACGCGGATCTTCAGGCCGTCGCTGACCTCGAGCGCCTTGGCGGCCTGAAGCGCCTGGTACACGCAGGAGCCGCACGCGATGATTGTCAAATCCGTGCCGTCGTTGAGCATATGGGCCTTGCCGAATTCAAAGCCGTACTCGGTGTTCTCATACAGCAGGCGGTCGAAGCCGCGGTTGATGCGGATGTAGAACGGGCCGGGCGTCTCATACGCCGCGCGGACGGCGTTGACCGTCTCCATACCGTCTGCGGGGCAGACGAGCTTCATATTCGGCAGCGTGCGCAGCAGGCCAAAGTCGACGATCGCGTGGTGGGTGGAGCCCGCCTGGCCGAACGAGGTGCCCGCATGGGTGCCGATAATCTTGACATTCGCGTTCTGATAGCAGACGTCCGCGTGCAGCTGATCCGCCACGCGCAGCGACGCAAACGTGGACATCGTGGAGATGAAGGGGACAAGGCCCGCCTTCGCCATGCCGGCCGCGATGCCGACCATGTTCTGCTCCGCAATACCGACGTTAAAGAAGCGGTCCGGGAACTCCTTCCCGAAGACGCCGATCTTTGTGGAACCACCGAGATCCGCCGTCAGGGCGACGATATCGGGATGCTCCTTCGCAAGCTCACAGAGCGCCTGGCCGTAGTACTCGGCTGTCGCCATAGCATCGGAGCCAACCGCTGTATAAACCAATCCTCCTGCCATGATTAAGCCTCCTTCTCAACACGCGCAACGCGCTTTTTGTATGTCTCATCCAGGCTGGCGGCCGCCTTATCGTGCATATCCTGGTCGATCGCGCCATAGTGCCACTTGTACTGATTCTCCATGAAGTCAATGCCGCAGCCCTTGATGGTCTTGGCGATGATCATGGTGGGCTTGCCCTTGCAGGCAAGGCCGTTGTCGATCGCCTCACAGATCTCCTTGATATTGTTGCCGTCGATCGTAAGGGTGTTGAAGCCAAAGGCCTCAAACTTCTTATCGAGCGGCTCAAGGGCCATCTCCTCCTCCGTGGGGCCGTCCATCATGAGCATGTTGCGGTCCACAAAGCAGATCAGATTGTCAAGCTTAAACTGGCTGGCGGACATGGCGGCCTCCCAGTTGGAGCCCTCGTCCAGCTCGCCGTCGCCGAGCATACAATAGGTGATGTAGTCCTTACCGCGGACGCGGGCCGCCAGCGCCGTACCGACGGCGATGGAGAGGCCGTGGCCGAGAGAACCGGTGGACGCATCCACGCCGACGACCTTATTGGAGTCCAGATGAACGCCCATCTTAGAGCCGGAGAGGTTGAAGGTCTTGAGCTGATCCTTCTCATTCCAGCCCTTGTCGATCAGAAGCCCGGCATAGCCGATGCCGATGTGGCCCTTGGACAGGATAAAGCGGTCCCTGTCGATCCAGTTGGGATCCTCCACCTTGATGTTCATATACTTGTAATACAGGCATACGAGCATATCCATTGCGCTCAGGCTGCCGCCGATGTGGCCGCTGCCGGCGCACAGGGTGGTGTCCAGCGTGGTATGCCGGAGCTGGTTTGCCTTGGCTTCCAGATCAAGCCATTCCTGCTTGGTAAGTGGCATTGTAAATTGCCTCCTCTTTCAAAATTCTTTTCAATCTAAACGGCACTGCCAGATGCCGAAAAGGTCTTTGGGATCAGAGCGGATGCCTCTCGCGGACAACCTTAAACGCCTCCTCGGCGATCTCGATCGTGCGGTTGATATCCTCGTCGGAGAGCGATGCGTTGATGAAATGGTTGTGGTGCGAGGTCAGGAAGACGCCGCGCTTGACCATCTCCGCGATAAACTCCTGATGGATCATCAGGGAGTCGTCATCCGCCGTGCGCAGGTAGAACAGCGCCGGCGCGCCGGTGGCCTTCAGATGGAAGCCGTGCTCCTTTGCCGCGGCGACGAGGCCGGTGGTGAGCTTTTCGCCCTTCTCCTTAAAGAGGGCGGGCGCATTGATCTTCTTGAGCTTGTTGATGCAGGCGATGCCGGCCGCAAATGGGACGGCGCTCATCCAGTAGCTGCCCGTGTAGGTGATGGAGCTGACGACATCCTTGAGGTCGGCGCGGCCGCACAGCGCGGAGACGTTGTAGCCGTTGGCCAGCGCCTTGCAGAAGCAGATCAGATCCGCCTTAAAGCCGAAGTAGTGGTCGCTGCCCGCCAGATCCAGACGGAAGCCCGCGCGCACGTCGTCGATGATCAGGACCGTGCCGTTATCGTCGCAGAGCTTGCGGACCTTTTGCCAGAAGCCGTCCGCCGGGAACTCGTTATCCATAAAGTTGCCGTGCATGTACGGCTGCGCGATGATGCCGGCGATCTCGCCCTTGTTCTCATCGAACACGCGCTCAAGCGCCGCATAGTCGTTCCAAGGGACGTAGATATTGTTGCAGACCTCCTCCTCGAGGATGCCGGGATAGTCGAGCTTCTGGGTCCACGGAGATACGCCGTGGTAGTACCCGTTGAAGAAGACGATCTTCTTCCGATGGGTGGCCGCGCGCGCGGTGATGACAGCCAGCGAGGTGACGTCATTGCCGTTCTTGGCAAAGAACGCCCAGTCCGCACAGGCGACGGTATCGACCAGCAGCTCCGCAAAGTCCACCATCACAGAGGACGGGATGGTGACGCAGTTTTCCTTTTTCAGCTGCTCCAGCGCCGCGGCGTCGACGTCCGGATCGCAGTAGCCGAGCACATTGGGGCCGTAGCCGCACATGTAGTCGATATATTTGTTGCCGTCCAGATCCCAGAAATAGGTGCCCTGGGCCTTGGAGGAGTAGAGCGGGAACGCGTCGTTCGGGATGTAGCAGCCCTCGGACGGCCCCTGGTGGCCATAGATGCCGGACGGAATTACCTTGAACGCCCGGTTGAACATTTCACGGCTCTTGGTATAGGTGTTGATTTTAAAGCTCATAATCCGCGCCCCCTTTTAGGATAAGTACAGGCTGACCCTGTCGAGAATACGGTTGACATTGTCGATCATGTTGACCATGCCGCGCATGGAGATCGTGCCGTCGCAGATGCAGCCCATTGCGCTTAATTGACCGGAGAGAACGCCGCCGACCACGTCGAGGGAGCTGAACTCCATCGCGGCGCGCGGATGTTCACACGGCTTTTTGATCGTGACCATATGATGATCCTTCACGCGCAGCGTGGCGCCGATCGAATCCTTGACGCCCATGGCAATTTCGCCGTCCGGGATCAAGTTGGCGCTGAATTTGCCGCTCTGGTCGTGATTGGCCACCTGCGAGATGGCCACCGCCGCACAGTAGAGCGTCATCTCAATGCTCTTTTTGCGGAATTCCGGATCCTGCATATCCTCCTCGCTCGGGCGGAGATACTTGGCGAGCAGATCCGTCAGCGGGACAAACGTCTTGAGCAGGAAGCCGATGTGCGTGAAGCCCTTGGAGGGGATCGGCGTCGTCGTGCCGTCGATCAGGCCGTTGAACTTCTCGCAGGAGGAAAACGGAAGCTTGACCTCGCAGTCGCGAATTCCGTCCTCCATGCGGCACTTCCCGTTTTTAAACAGGAGTGTCGCGCTCGGGCCGCCCTTGACCTCAAAGCCGATGCGGATCGGCTTTTTCCCGCTGAGAAGGGCGCTGGCATTCTCGTCCAGTTCACACAGATTTTCCAGTGTTCCAAGGACGGCAAACATGTTGATGTAGGCCATCGTTTTGGAATCAGTCGTCGTCAGCAAAGTGCATTCCTCCCTGCTTTGTGAGCGAGTATTCGCTCATCCGGCGCCCGCGGGGAGAGATACGGCGAATATCCGCTCGCTTCGCAACCCCTTGAAAACCGGACGGCCCATACGGATGCTCAAAATATTTATACTGCTATTTTAACAAAAGAATAGCGGGATGTCAATTCCATTTTCGTTATTATGACAAACAATCTTCCGCCCGCGTTGTTGGTATATTTGCCCAAAAGGAAGCCGTTCATCCGGCGCTGAGCAGGCCGCTTGTACGCGCATAATGGAACAGATACTGCTGTGCCACTCCCTCAATCCCCCGCGTACACGCCGGAAGACCCCCGGGGTAAAACGCGGCAATCACGCGCTTCATCCACACGTCCATCGGGCAGATCTCCAGCCGTCCCGCCCCGTAGAGCAGGGTGCAGTCGGCCACCTTAATACCCACCCCTGTAATCTGCATCAGCCGGGCGCGCGCCTCGTCAATCGGGATGCAGTCCAGTCCGTCGAGCGGCGCCGTACCGTCCGACACCTTCCGGGCGGCGTCGATGATATACCGGGCGCGGAATCCCGCCCGCAGCTCCGCCAGATCCTCCGGCTCCAGCGGAGCGAGCCGCTCCGGCGCGGGAAATGCAGAGCCGCCGCCCGACGCCCTCTCCCCAAAATATTCACACAGCCGGCCGATAATACCCTTGATGCGCGGAATATTATTGTTCTGGGAGATGATAAAGGAACACAGCGCCTCCCAGGGCTCCTGCCGGAGGATCCGGATACCACGGTTCGTCCGCACGGCACGCGCCAGAACGGGGTCCTCGCACAGGCAGGCGATCATATCCGGATAGCTGCGGTCCAGATCAAAATACGGCGCCCAGATCCTGTCAAACACCGCACGGGACGTCTCGTAAAAAGTGATCCGTTCCCCCTCCTGCGAGAGGGTGAGTGCCTGTCCGCGCACCACGCCGTGCCACCGCCCGTCCTCCGTCCGGGTCCAGCGGAACGCCTGCCCGCAGTCGAGTGTGCGCGCCAGATCCAGACAAGGCACCCCTTCCGCCACAATATCCGCACCACATGACCTGATCTCCACCACGCCGGCCTCCCCGCTGAATTGGTCTTTCCGCCTATCATCATACCACGATCCCCGATAAAAAACCACTAAAATTCTACCTTCCGGCGGGATTTGTAAAGGCAAATAAACAGACTGTATATTTTCATTTACAAACATTTGATTTGTAAAGAATTTCCGTTCACACATATTTTTCCCTGCACTGATGCGCTGATTTTGCCCGATTTGTCCACAGTTTCCACACGGTTTTCCACAGGAAGCCTCAATTTCAACTATACAAACTGTATAACCAGTGCTTTTCCATGGCAAATTATTGGAATAAACCCCTGCCGCATGCGCAAAATAAGGAAAAAGGAGGGATCCGGATGATCAAAGGAATTAACAGGCAGGTTGTGGAAATCACGCAGGTGGAAAACGAATATTTTGAACGGATCTTATTGTTTGTAAAGCCGGAGTACTCCACCATCAGCGAGCGCCAGCTCAAGGAGCGCGCCCAGCAGATCGGAAACAGCGCCGGTTCCCCTCCCGCCGCCCGGATCCGCAACCGCCGGCTGATCCTGACCCTTTGCATGCTCGGCTCGGCGGGCGCCGGCGCCGCCGTCACAGCGCTGCTGACCCTGCTGTGAGCGGGGCGGGTACATAAAAAGCGGCCGCAATCCGCGGCCGCTCAGGTGCATCATTGTTTTTCTGTTAAATCTTGATCTTCTTGCGTTTCGGGCGTTTGCAGCGCATTCATATCGATCCCCTGCTTTTCCGCAAGCGCCTGTAGCACGCGCTGCTGCCGATCCGTCTCGGACTGCAGCTTCTCCAGCGCGTCCACGATCTCATCCTGCCGGGCGCGGACCCGCATCTCGCCCCGGATCAGCCGGACCCCAAAATAGGAGATCAGCGTCGCTGATACAAGGACGCCAAAGAAGGCGATACTGGCTGAATCTCCATCCATTACGCCAATCAGCCCGAGCAGCATCAGCAGAGCCATTACCAGTATCGGCGGAAGAATGATGCTCAGTGCTCCCCAGAGAAAAGTATCCCGATGATAGTCGTTCATTGTTTTTCACCCTTATCGGCTGATTGGAAGCGAGTACGTATAATTGGTGCTCTGTATAAAAAGATTTTCAAAATGAATCCACACTACCCTTGCGCCACATTGATACCCCCGTTTAAGTTTTCAAATTTATTAGCTTTCCGTTTTGAAACATATCACATATCCACAAAGTGGTCGATACTCCTCCCGGATAATTGCCTTTTAAAGATCCCTGTCATTCCCTTTATTCCGCGCCGCCGGTTTGGGACTTGCGGGAAAAGCCGATCAAATTTATAATAGTATCAGATTTGGACAAGGGGGAGATTCGATGAAAAAACTGGCCGTCGTCACCACGGGCGGAACGATCGGCAGCAGCGCAGAGGGCGGGATCATCCGCGTATCGGAGCGGGAAAATCCAGCGGTTACCCGCGCGATGGCCGGCCGGGAATATGACGTCTTTTCGCCGATCAATATCTTGAGCGAGAACGCCCTGCCGGCGACCTGGGATCGCATCGCCCGGGCTGTCCGCGCGCTGGACTGGGAGGAGTACGCCGGGATTCTCGTCACGCACGGGACGGACACCCTCTGTTACACCGGCGCCGCTCTGGCCTACACGCTCGGCGATGTGCCGATCCCGATCGTGCTGGTGAGCGCGGCCTACGAGCCGGACGATCCGCGCAGCAACGCGTTTGCCAACATACAGGGCGCGGTCGACTTCATCCGTACCGGTGGGCTGCGGGGCGTATTCGCCGCCTATCAAAACGGCGGGGAGCCGTGCAAAATCCATCTCGCCGCCCGGCTGGAGGAGGTCACCGCCTGCGGGGCGCGGCTGGACTCCTACGGCGGCGCGCCGCTGGGCACGATTCAAGCCCATCAATTTATTCCCGAACAGGTTCCTGCAAACCCGTCGGCAGAGGCGCTGAATCAGCGGCGTAAGCCCGCTTTTCCCACGGGCATTGCGTTTGACCGTTCCGTTGCGCTGATCAAGGCCTATCCGGGGATCGACTATGGGGCCCTTGACCCCACCGGATATGCCGCCGTACTCCATATCCTGTACCACTCCGGTACGGGCCGGACCGAGGGCGCGGGCAGCCTGCCGGAATGCATCCGCCGGTGCGCCGGGATGGGCATTCCCAGCTATTTTACCCCCGCCCACCGGGGCGATCGGTACAGCACCACCCAGCAGCTTATCGACGCCGGCGCCATCCCGATGCCTGGGATCTCCACTGCGGCGGCCTATGTCAAGCTGGTCTACGGCTGCAACACGCCGGGCGCCCCTGCGGATCTCCCGACGCGCGATCTCTGTTTTGAAACTGTGGAATGATAAAGGAGAGGACATGGACGAGAAAGATCTGCTCCGCGGGGCGCTTCTGGACAAGGCGCGCACGCGGGATACGGAGTACCGAATCACACACACGCACTTTTTGACCCCCGCACAGCGTGCGGAGGCGGAGACGATTGCACGCGCGGAGCACCTGTACCCGGGATGCGTCTTCTACGGCGGATATCCGGAGGCGGAGCGCACGGTGTGCCTCTTTCTCCCGGACTACATAGAGGCGGATGGTCCCGGAGCGCTCGCACATCTCTTTGCCGAGGACCCGGAGCTGTGCCCGCTGTGCATCGTGCGGGCGGAGAAGGACGCTTTCAGCGATGCCGGGCACCGGGACTATCTGGGCGCACTGCTGGGCCTGGGTATCCGGCGCGAGATGATCGGTGATCTGATCGTCTCCGGCGGCGGCTGCCAGATCATTGCGCTGCGCCGGATCGCCGGCTACATCGCGGAGCAGTTCCGCTCCGCGGGCCGCGCTTCCCTGCGCTGTACGGTCGCGGAGATCGGTACGCTTGCCGCCGCGCCTCCAGCGGGGAAGGAGCTGTTCATCAGCGTCAAATCCCCCCGGCTGGACGCCGTGGCCGCGGCCTGCTTTGGCCTCTCCCGCTCCGCCGCCGCCGAAGCCGTTGCGCGCGGGAGCGTATTTGTCAATTCCGTACCGGTTGCCAAGCCGGAAAAGCTGCTCGCCGCCGGGGACACGCTCACCCTGCGCGGCAGGGGCAAGTGCCGCCTGCGCGCGATGGACGGGACGACAAAATCCGGCCGCATCAAAATCACGGCGGAAAAATACTGAAATTCCTGCCGTTCCGGTAGCAATCCCCCGGATTCGGAATAAACTGGCAATAGAACAAAGCGAAGCAAACGCGGAGATTATTGGAGGGATTGCAATGAGCGAAAAACAGATCTCTTTTTTTGCGGGAGCCAACACGCCGGGCGGCTTTGTCTCCCTGTTTGACGGGCTCTACGACGCCTACGGCGGCTGGCATACATACATTATCAAGGGCGGCCCCGGCACCGGAAAGTCCGGGCTGATGAAGAAGATCGCCGCCCAGGGGGAACGCGCGGGACTCTTTACGGAGCGGCTCAACTGCTCCTCGGACCCGGCATCGCTGGACGCCGTACGCCTCCCGGAGATCAAGGTCTGCATTCTGGATGGCACGGCGCCGCACACGGTGGAGCCGAAGTTCCCCGGCGCGGTGGAGGAGCTGCTCAATCTGGGCGCGTTCTGGGATACGGACCGCCTGCGGGAGCACGACGCGGAGATCCGGGATACCGCCGCCCTGAACCAGGAGATGCATCGGCGCTCTTCCCGCTTCCTGAGTGCGGCGGGAACACTGCTCGAGGAAAATAAGCGCCTGCTCATGCCGAGCGTCCAGATCGATAAGATCCGCAACTACGCCGCGCGCTTTGCCGCCCGCGAATTCGGCAGGCCAAACGGGCAGATCGGCACCGAGCACCGCCGCTACCTCAGCGGTATCACGCCGGACGGGATCGTGGTCAAAACCGACACCATCCCCCTGCTGTGCAGCCGGGTGATCGCGCTGGAAGATGAATACGGCGCCGTCAGCCGGTATCTGATCCGCCTGCTGCGCAGCTACGCGCTCGCCGCCGGGCTGGACGTCATCTCCTGCCTGTGCCCCATGTCCGTCTGTCAGGATCTGGAGCACATTTTCATCCCGCAGGCCGGTATCGCCGTATTTACGGAGAATTCCTTCCATCCCCTGCCCTTTGAACCGGAGCGGCGGATCCACGCGCGCCGCTTTCTGGATACGGACGTACTCGCCGAGCACCGCTGCCGCCTGAAATTTAACCGCCGCGCAGCCGCACAGCTGATGGATGAATCAGTCTCCCTGCTGCAAAATGCCAAATCCGTACACGACAAGCTGGAGCGCTTTTATATTGCCGCCATGAATTTTGAGCAGGTGGACGCCCTGGCGCAGGAACTGGCCGGCCGTCTGTTCTCCTGACACGCGCTTGCAGGATTCCCATTTACTTTTTTTGAAAAATCTGATACAATAGAGGCCATCCTATAATGATGGGAGTCCTGCCAACGTGAAGCCAGACAATAGGCGCGGGTTTTTCGGCGTTCTGTCGGCCCTGCTGTTCCTCTACGCCGCCCTGATTCTCCTCTCCTGCCTGCTCAACGCCGGAGCCGGGCCGGAGGTACTCTCCGCCTTTGACCTCCAGTGGCGGAACGACGGCGCGCACGCGCTCGTGTCCGGCGTTTATCGGCAGCTGCTCCCCTTCATCATTCCCGGAGCCGGAATCGCCCTGGCCGCGCTGATCTTTTCCATTAAGGACTATAAGCGCACCGGCCATGAAAGCTCCCTGTGTATGATCATTGCGGCCTGCCTGATGATGGTCCTCAATGTGATCCCGGGCATTTATATCGGCATGTTTGACCACGTCATGGCGCTCAATTTCTACAATGTGCTGATGTACACCGGTCCCTTCAGTCCGGAGAAGCTCTATCCCCTGTACGCTGTCCTCCTGTTCATTGCGGCCGCCTGGATCTTCCGGACCGTCTATCGGTTCCGTTCCCCCCGGGAGGAGGAAAAGGCCGAGGCCTGAAGCTGTTCCCCGCCGATCCCGGCGGGGATTTTTTCTGTCCTGAAGCCGGCGGGGGATTCCATTTCCCCGTTTATACAGCCGGATCTCCCTCAAAAACAGCAAGACACAAATGTTCGAAAAAATGTATCAAACACCTTGTAAACACACCGAAACACTGATATAATGGGGATATCGCAGGGAGGAGGGGTGCGCCGGATGAATTCTGTCAAGCAGTTGATCGAGCAGCTGCTCTCCGACAAAAAGCTGCGGGAGGGGAAAAACTTCTCCACCCGCGTCTATCGGGACGAGCCGATCCTCCAAACCGCCGCCCAGATGGCCGGCTATCTCCCGCCGCGCTGCCGGGAGATGCGCGCCATGGCCCGCAGTCATGAGGCGCTCAGTCGCCCCGCGGAATGGCTCTTCTACCAGCAGGGAAAATTCATGGAGGACTTTGAGGACGACTGCCCTTACCGCGGGGAGTTCACCCGCTATTTCCCCACGTATCAGGCCATGAACGACCGCCAGATGCGCGGCTATTTCACCTGGCGGACCGGCGTGCGCCGCGGGGAGATCGCGCCCGCGCCGCTGTCTTTTGTATTTGTCTACCTCTATGAGCTGCTCAACCAGATCGGCGTGCCCGACCCCGAAAGCGGCTATCGCATGCTCTCCGACTTCTGGCGTCAGTACCGGGAATTGGATGATACGATCGACCGCTATCTGAGCGGCTGGATGACCGACTATGTGGTCTACTACGGCCTGGACCGGAAACTGCCGGCGGCGCCGGACCTGAAATTCGACGAGCATCTGGCCATTCTGCTGCGGATGGACGAGCACGGGGATCACGCGGTATTCAGCGCGCTGTCGGCCCTCTCGAGCTATCGGATAGAAAACTCCCGCCTCTATAAAAAAATGCCCGAGGCCGTGGAGCAGACCGTATGCGCGTCCTTCCGGGCGTGGGCGGATTACTACGGAAAGCATCGGCAGAAAAGCCTGATGGAAAAGCTCTTCGGCCGGAAAGTCGCCTGCCCGTATCGGATGTTTCAGGCGGCCGTATTTTACGACCGCAGACGATATGAGAATTACGAATATGCGCTCAACGAACTGCACCGGTACACCTGTAAAAACGGGACCTGGTACTGTGAAAAATATTACGGCAGCCGCAGCAGGAACCATGAACTGGGCGTTTTCCTGCGCACGGTGGACCGGCTGATGCGCCTTGCGTACGATTTCCGTCCGCCGCTGAAGGAGGAGCCGGTCAGCAAGACGCTGCTGGGGATCATCCGGCGGGAAATCAGCAATCTCCGGGAGGCCGAACGCCAAAGCGCCCGTGCGCGGGTGGAGATTGATCTGAGCAAGCTGCAGGGAATCCGGCAGGCGGCGGATCT
>CASFCH010000046.1 GCA_949293315.1 uncultured Oscillospiraceae bacterium
CAAAAAGTCACGCTCGGCTCACCTGTTCGGTTGTAAACGCCCTCACGACGGTTCGCTGTCGCTACCAACTTTTTGCGAGTTCGAAAGTTCAACTCCCACCGCCGACATACCGAAAATATCTTTTTCATGTGGCTCTCACACCACACCGCAAGCTGTATATCGCTTGCGGCGACTTTTTTAATCCGGGAGATTTTTTGCGCCGGAGCGGAAAAAATAGAGCCATAAACTGCGGCACAGCACTTGCCAAAAGGCATCCGTCGATTTATAATGAATAAATCAGGAATCCGTCGAAACATCTCCCCTACTGGTCAAAGGAGGTATTTGAGTTGATGAATAAAAGGGCAAAAACTTCCGTTGCGGTCATCGCATCAGTCGTTCTGATCGCCGTAATTGTACTCCTTGTGGTGCTCAATTTGAAATTGGGCGAGACCCCCGACCCGCTCGCGGAGGATGTCACCACCACCTCCCCCGTCACGACAGATGCGGCAACTACGGATCAGCCGCCGACCCAGGTTGCCACGGAGGCGCCGGCCACGGAAGAATCTGAGGAGGACGAGACCCACTCCGCGGCAGACAACTACGGCAACCCCAACGTGGAGACGATCACGATCAATGAGGAACAGTGGTACCTGACACTCGTCAACCGGAACCGCAAGCTGCCGGAGGATTTTGAGGCAAAGACCTCTTATCTGGTGAGCGGATACGAAGCCGAGCTTGATTCCCGGTGTGCGGACCAATATATCGCCATGTACAACGCCGCGCTTGAAGACGGATGTAAATTGGTTCCCCTATCCGGCTACCGGCGGATCTCAACGCAGAAGCGCAACTATGAGAACAAAATTGATCTGTACCTGAATCAGGGGTACTCCTATCTGGACGCCGCCCAAAAGGCTGCGACGATCATCCTGCCGCCCGGGACGAGCGAGCACAACCTCGGTCTGGCCATGGATATCTGCTCCCTGGAGGAGTCCTTTGCGAACACCAAGGAATTCGCCTGGCTGATGGAGCACGCGCAGGACTACGGCTTTATCCTCCGCTATCCGGCGGACAAGCAGGATATCACACAGATCACCTATGAGCCGTGGCACTGGCGTTACGTCGGTGTGGATGCTGCCAAGGCCATGAAGGCCAGCGGGCAGTGTCTGGAGGAATACCTGGGGTACGCGTGATCGATTCCAGCCATACGAAAGCATCAGAACGCCCGCACGGTTGATCGCCGTACGGGCGTTTTCAATAGCTATTCAAGTTCCGATTAAAAATCCATCTTCTCTTCCAGATAGGCGACCAGATCGTCGATCTTCACGCGCTCCTGCTGCATGGTGTCACGGTCCCGAATGGTGACGGCGCCATCCTCCAGCGAATCGAAGTCAAACGTGACGCAGTACGGCGTTCCGATCTCGTCCTGGCGGCGGTAGCGCTTCCCGATGGAACCGGCATCGTCGTAGTCCACCATGAAGTGCTTTGCCAGCTTGGCGTAGACCTCCTGTGCCTGTTCGCTCAGCTTTTTGGAGAGCGGGAGCACAGCCGCTTTGAACGGCGCGAGCGCCGGATGCAGGTGCAGTACTACGCGGGTGTCGTTTTTCTCCGCATCCACGACCTCTTCGTCGTAGGCGTCCACAAGGAACGCGAGGGCGACGCGATCCGCGCCGAGGGAGGGCTCGATCACGTAGGGCAGATACTTCTCGTTCCGCTCCTGATCGAAGTACTCCATACTCTTGCCGGAGGTCTCCTGATGGCGGGTCAGGTCAAAGTTCGTACGGCTCGCAACGCCCCACAGCTCGCCCCAGCCGAACGGGAAGAGGTACTCAAAGTCCGTGGTGGCATTCGAGTAGTGGGAGAGCTCCTCTTTCTCGTGGTCGCGCAGGCGGAGGTTGCCGTCCTTCATGCCGAGGGCAAGCAACCACTTGTGGCAGAAGTCCTTCCAATAGGCAAACCAGTCGAGCTCCGTGCCGGGCTTGCAGAAGAATTCCAGCTCCATCTGCTCAAACTCACGGGTGCGGAAGGTAAAGTTGCCGGGTGTGATCTCATTGCGGAAGGACTTGCCGATCTGGCAGACGCCGAAGGGCAGCTTTTTGCGCGTGGTGCGCTGGATGTTCAGGAAGTTGACAAAGATCCCCTGCGCCGTCTCCGGGCGGAGGTAGAGCTCATTTTTGGCATCCTCGGTCACGCCCTGGAAGGTCTTGAACATCAGGTTGAACTGGCGGATATCCGTGAAATCGTGGCCGCCGCAGTCCGGACAGGCAATGTTGTGATCCTTGATGTACTGGCTCATCTGCTCAAAAGACCAGCCCGCCGGGTTGACGCCCGTATCCTCGATGAGCTTATCGGCGCGGTGGCGCGTTTTACAGCTCTTGCAGTCCATCAGCGGATCGGAGAAGCCGCCCACATGGCCCGAGGCCACCCACACCTGCGGGTTCATCAGGATCGCGGAGTCCAGCCCCACATTGTAGGGGTTCTCCTGCACGAATTTGCGCCACCAGGCGCGCTTAACGTTATTCTTGAACTCCACGCCGAGCGGGCCGTAATCCCACGTATTGGAGAGCCCGCCGTAGATCTCGCTGCCCGGATAGACAAAGCCGCGGTTCTTGCACAGCGAGACGACCTGCTCCATGGTTTTTTCTTCATTCTTGAGCATTCCTCTTCCACCTTTCAAGCGGTTGTAAACATATGCTATTATTGTAATCAAACGGCCGCGAAAAGTCAAGGAAGCAGCCCGCCTGCCACGGAATTCCGCTTCCCATCGCGTGATCATTGTGGTACAATAGAGAAAACCGAAATATTAAAATCGGTTTGTATCACTGTTTACACTCTGACCGGTGCAAACATGATAAAATAGAGATACTGATTTCAGTAAAAAGGGTGTGTATATCATGAGAAGTGATCGGATCACAAAGGGCGTCAACGCGGCGCCGCAGCGCTCCCTGCTCCATGCACTGGGGCTGTCGGAGGAAGAGATCGGCCACAAGCCGCTGATCGGCGTTGTCAGCTCCGCAAACGAGATTGTGCCCGGACATATGAATATTGACAAGGTCGTAGAGGCTGTTAAGATGGGCGTCGCGATGGCGGGCGGCGTGCCGATCGTGTTCCCGGCCATCGCCGTGTGCGACGGCATCGCTATGGGTCACGAGGGCATGAAGTACTCCCTTGTCACGCGCGAGTTGATCTGTGACTCCACGGAGGCCATGGCCACCGCGCACCCGTTTGACGGCCTGGTCATGGTGCCCAACTGCGACAAGAACGTCCCCGGCCTGCTGATGGCCGCGGCACGCATCAATATCCCCACCATCTTTGTCAGCGGCGGCCCGATGCTCGCCGGCCATATGCACGGCAAAAAGATCGGCTTCTCCTCCATCTCGGAGGCCGTGGGTGAGTTCCGCTCCGGTAAGATCACGGCGGACGATCTGGTGGAATATGAGAACAAGACCTGCCCGACCTGCGGCTCCTGCTCCGGCATGTTCACCGCCAACAGCATGAACTGCCTGACGGAAGTGCTCGGCATGGGCCTGCCCGGCAACGGCACCATTCCGGCGGTATACTCCGACCGCCTGCGCTTGGCCAAGCGCGCCGGTATGCGGATCGTAGAACTGGTAAAGGAAGATCTCAAGCCGCGCGACATTATGAAGGAGGAGAGCTTCCTCAACGCCCTGACGATCGACATGGCGCTCGGATGCAGCACCAACAGCATGCTTCACCTGCCTGCGATCGCACACGAGTGCGGGATCACGCTGGACCTGGATCTGGCCAACAGCATCTCCGAAAAGACGCCGAACCTGTGTCATCTGGCTCCGGCGGGCGACCACTACATCGAGGACTTGAATGAGGCGGGCGGCATCCCGGCCGTCATGCATGAGATCGACAAGCTCGGCCTGCTGCACACCGACCTGATGACCGTCACAGGCAAGACGATTGCGGAAAACATCAAGGGCCATGAAATTTTGGATACGGACGTCATTCGCCCGGTCACCGATCCGTACAGCAAGACGGGCGGCATCGCGGTACTCAAGGGCAACCTGGCGCCGGACGGCTGCGTCGTCAAGCGTTCGGCTGTGGCGCCGGAGATGATGGCGCACACGGGAAAAGCCCGCGTGTTTGACTGTGAGGAGGACGCGCTCAGCGCCATCTATGACGGTAAGATCAATGCCGGCGAGGTCGTCATCATCCGCTATGAGGGCCCGAAGGGCGGCCCCGGCATGCGCGAGATGCTCAACCCCACCTCCGCCATCATGGGCTGCGGTTTGGGCAACAGTGTCGCCCTGATCACGGACGGCCGCTTCTCCGGTGCGACCCGCGGCGCAGCTATCGGCCACGTCTCCCCCGAGGCGGCTGTGGGCGGCAACATCGCCCTGATCGAGGAGGGTGATATGGTCGAGATCGACATCCCCGCCAATAAGATCAACGTGCTCGTCAGCGATGAGGAGCTGGCAAAGCGCCGTTCGGCTTGGAAGCCGCGCCAGCCGCGCATCACAACCGGATACCTCGCCCGCTATGCCAAGCAGGTGACCTCCGGCAGCACGGGCGCGATTCTGGAATAAAACACCTTTCAAAAAAGCTCCAAAGGCTGCGGCAATCCGCCGCAGCCTTTTATATATTTGGTCTGGAAGCTGCTGTGCTGATATGGTACAATAAGGACAGAATTGACAACTGGGAGGCACTTGGATATGGACAAAAAATGGCTGGAGTGGGCCATCGAATTGCAGAGCCTTGCACAGGCGGGCTTGACCTATGGCAAGGATGTTTACGACAGAGAGCGCTATGAACGGATCCGCAATATCTCCGCCGAAATGATGTCATACCAGACCGATATTCCGCTGGAAAAGGTCAAAGATCTTTTTTGCAGCGAGACGGGCTATCAAACGCCCAAGCTGGATACGCGGGCCGCCATTTTCGATCAGGAGAAAATCCTTCTTGTACGCGAAAATAACGGAAAATGGTCCCTGCCCGGCGGCTGGGTGGATGTGAATGTATCCGTCAAAGAGAATACATTAAAAGAGGTCAAAGAGGAAGCGGGGCTGGACGTTACCGCCGATAGAATTATCGCGGTGCAGGACAGGGCGAAGCACAATCTGCCCCTATATGCATATGGGGTATGCAAAATATTCGTCCTCTGCTCCGCCATTGGCGGACAGTTTGAATCCAATATTGAAACGACGGAGTCCCGCTATTTTTCCGAAGATGATTTACCGCCACTCGCAACCGAGAAAAATACGGAGGAACAAGTGAAGATGTGTTTTGAAGCATATCGTGATCCCAACTGGGTGACATTATTTGATTAAAGAAAGCCATATCAAAATAATCGTATTGCCATGAATCATCGCTCCCCGGATGTATGGCCACGGGGTTATGATGTGATCTGTTCCGAAATTGGTGCGAAAACGGCAGGTCCACCTTGAAGATCCTGATCCCGTTAAAAACTAAATCAAACAAGAACAGAACTACCGTTCCAAAAGAGGAGCAGTGGTTCTTTTCTGTGGCCAGGGCTTTCCCTCCTGTAGAAGGGAATTGCCCTGATCGGGGAAATGTCCGCCCCGCACCCGTAGGGAACGCTGCCCTCAGCGTTCCGCTGCACAGACAGACTGTCCACGGAATGACCCTGAAAAAGATAAAATTGAAAATGTGCTCAAATCCAAACCTTTCCTCTTACACAAGGGATACCGACACACGCATGTGTGACCGGAGGGCTCGGTTGACAGTCGGGAGCCTTCTGCTTCCCGTCGGCCCCGCTTTCGGAACGCCGGGGGCGGCGTTCCCTACGAGGATTGTGCGGATTCCGGGCGGTATGCGATGCAAAACATCTCAAAAGAATCTGCCGGCTTTCCGCGGATTTCTTCTTTGCACCCTCTTCCGTAGGGAACGCTGCCCTCAGCGTTCCGCTGCACAGATTGACGGTTCGCAAAAGCCTTGGAAGAAAATAAAACGGAAAATCCGCACAACCACATAGCCTCCCTGTGTACGGGGGCTTCCCCTGTTAGGAGAAATATCCGCGGAGCGGACAAAAGGGCGCCGCCAAAAAACTGATGTGGGGATGGCATCAGCACAGCGGATGTGATACAATATACCCTGAACGACACGGTATATCGGAGTGTGAAAAGCAGGATGGAACTCTATAACGCTTTAGACATCATTGCAACCATAACGGAATCGTTTGCGCTGTATGTAATGATCGGTTGCTTTTGCAAGCAGCCGCGCTTTCATCCGGCCGTGAGCCGGCTGCTGCCGGCGGTGAGCTACGGAATCCTCGTCCTGCTCCTGACCCATCTGACGGACTTGGGCGGCATCAAACTCTTTATCATTTATCCGTTTGCGATCGTTATGGCAAAAATCTGCTATCGATCACCGCTGCGCTATTGTCTGGTCACCGTGGAACTATCCTATATTCTCGGTTCTACTCTCTCGGAAGCCGTGGGCATATCGCTGATGAGCTGGATCTATCACGGAGATACTACGACCCAGGTGGGTGGAGAAGTGCTTCTCAAATGGCAGATCTATGTGGTTGTTCTCCTACTGCGCTGCGTATTTCTGGCGATCGCATATGGGCTGCTGCGGAACTTCCAATATCAGATCCAAACCAAGGACGCCGCAATTTTGACCGTCAGCTTTCTGCTGCTTCTCGCCTTTAACTTTGCCAGCACGTATAATTTCCTGAATTTGAACATAGAGAACACGCTGCTTCTGGACCTGATCACTGCGGTGCTCTGCGTATTCTTTATGGTGCTGTTTCTCTACTCCAAAAATGTCTCCTATCTCCGCGAGCAGGAGCAGCGGGATAAGATGCGAATTGCACAACTTCAGCAGCAGTACGCCTATTATCAGGATAAGATCAAAGACGAGGAACGCATACGCTCTATTTATCACGATATGAAAAATCACCTGCTGGTGCTGGAGAGCAAGCAGAACACCGAGGAGACCCGCCAAATGGCGCAGGAGCTGCGCACCCAGATCGCGGACTACGAAGACTACGTCCACACCGGCAACGAATTCCTGGATATCATCCTCAAGGACAAGTCCGAAAAGGCGCGGGAAAAGCACATTGATTTTTCCGCCGTTGTGGATTTTGAGGGCGTCAATTTTATCGAACCGCTGGACATCAGCACGCTGTTCGGCAATGGGATCGACAACGCGATCGAGGCCTGTGAAAAGCTGCGGGAGGAGGACCGCATCATTCTGGTAAAGGCGGGCAAGGTGCAGAACTTTGTCTCCATCCTGATCGAAAATAACTGTACGGTGGAAGCGCTGCCAAAGGGAAGGCGAACTACCAAAGCAGACAGCCTTCTGCACGGCTTCGGACTCTCCAACATGCAAAAGGCCGCCGAAAAGTACGGCGGCACCTGCACCACAAAACGGGCGGATGAGAAGTTTATTTTGAAAATTTTGCTGCCCATACCAAATGTAGAGGAACGGTGAGTTCCCTACGGCGCGGGCCGGATTCAAACGTCCCACCTTTCACGGGTGAGGCGTTTTTGTCAACTTGTACACGGCAACGTTTTCTCTATTTTTGAGAGCCCTTTACAAGCGGAACGCCGGGGGCGGCGTTCCCTACGAAGGAATGCACAGATCCCGGACGGCATGTGTTCAAATTCAGATTTTGCGCAGGGGAATTTTTGAGGCGCATACTTCCTTTTTTGTACCATCCCCGTAGGGAACGCTGCCCTCAGCGTTCCACTGCACAGATTAATGGTTCGCAAAAGCCTTGGAAGAAAATAAAACGGAAAATCCGCACCAATCCAAGGCCCTCTCCTTTAGGGCAATAAACCGAGGAAGAGAATCCTTCGGGCTGACAACCGGTAACTTTCGGCTTTCCCTTGCCTCCTCTTTCGGAACGCCGGGGGCGGCGTTCCCTACGAGGGATTGTGCCGATTCCGGGCGGCGTACGATGCAAAACATCTCAAAAGAATCTGCCGGCTTTCCGCGGATTTCTTCTTTGCACCCTCTTCCGTAGGGAACGCTGCCCTCAGCGTTCCGTCCGGCGTAGCCGGATCCGAATGTCCCGCATAGCATCATTGACATGATTTCTCAATCTACCACCAGAGTCCGGGATGACAGTAAAAGGACCGCCCGCAGGCGGTCCTTTTTAATGATTAGATTGGGATCAGACCAGCTCAATGATGCACATCTCCGCTGCGTCGCCGCGGCGGGGGCCGGTCCGGATGATCCGGCAGTAGCCGCCCTTGCGGTCTGCGTACTTGGGCGCAATGGTGTCAAACAGCTTTTTGCAGACATCCTCTTTCGTGATATAGGCAAGCGCCTGGCGCTTTGCATGAAGCGTGTCGTTCTTGGCGAGCGTGATCATCTTCTCAGCCGCCGAACGGACTTCCTTCGCACGCGTGACGGTCGTCTCGATCTTGCCGTTCTCGAGCAGGAACGTCACCATCGCCCTCAGCATCGCCTTGCGGTGGTCGGTGGTTCTGCCGAGCTTTCTGGTTGCGGGCATTTATATTCACTCCTTTACCGTCTTACTCATCTTCCTTGCGGAGGCTCAGGCCCAGGTCGTTCAGGCGGGCAATCACTTCGTCCATGGACTTGCGCCCGAGATTGCGGACCTTCATCATGTCCTCTTCGCTCTTGTTGATCAGATCCTCTACCGTGTTGATCCCCGCGCGCTTCAGGCAGTTGAAGGAGCGGACGGAGAGATCCAGATCGTCGATGGATTTTTCAAGATACTTTTCCTTGTTATTCTCATCCTTGACGACCATGATCTCCGCATTATGCGCCTCATCGGAGAGATCAACAAAGAGATTCAGGTGCTCGGTGAGGATCTTCGCCGCGAGGGAGACCCCCTCCTTGGCGGAAATCGTTCCGTTGGTCCAGACCTCAAGCGTCAGCTTGTCATAGTCCGTGATCTGGCCGACGCGGGTGTTTTCAACGGTGTAGTTGACCTTGAGCACCGGGGAATAAATCGAATCGACAGCGATGACGCCAATAGGCGGCTGCATCAGCTGCTTATTGCGCTCCGCGGGTACATAGCCGCGGCCCCTGTCCACCGTGATCTCCATGCTCAGGTGCGCATCCTTATCGAGGGATGCAATGTGAAGATCCGGATTTAAAATCACAACTTCCGAGTCAGCCTTAATGCTGCCGGCAGTCACTTCGCCCTCGCCGTTTGCATCGATGTAAACGGTTTTGGGACCGTCGCCATTTATCCGCAGTATGACATCCTTCAGGTTGAGGACGATCTCCGTCACATCCTCCTTCACGCCGTCGATCGTGGTGAACTCATGGAGCGCACCGTCGATCTTCACGGAGGTGACGGCATATCCCGGCAGGGAGGAGAGCAGCACGCGGCGCAGGCTGTTGCCGAGCGTCGTACCGTATCCGCGCTCGAGCGGCTCGAGCGTAAACTTGCCATACGTGCCGTCCGGTGTCAATTCGGTCGTTTCGATTCGGGGCTTTTCGATTTCAATCATTCAAAACCCTCCTTATATAAAAGTGGCTATCGCCTACTGCGTATTCTGTTCGGCAATCAGCTATTACTTGGAGTAGAGCTCGACGATCAGGTGCTCGGACACCTCATAATCGATATCGTCGCGCTGCGGCATTGCAACGATCTTCCCCTCGCTGGCGCCTGCGGCCTTTTCGATCCACTTCGGGCACGGCTGTTTGCCGAGCGTCTCAATCAGGGCCTTGAATTTGACAGATGCGCGGGACTTCTCGCGGATCGCGATCACATCGCCCGGCTTGACCTGATAGGACGGGATATCCACGCGCTTGCCGTTGACCGTAAAGTGGCCGTGGTTGACAAGCTGACGTGCCTCCCTGCGGGTGCCTGCAAAGCCCATGCGGAATACGACATTGTCCAGACGGCGCTCCAGCTCCTGCAGGAGCAGCTCGCCGGTGACGCCCTGCTTGCGCTCCGCCTTCAGATAATAGGCGTGGAACTGCTTCTCAAGGACACCGTAGATGAACTTGACCTTCTGCTTCTCATTGAGCTGCATGGCATATTCAGACTGCTTGCGGCGCATCTGCTTGGGATTCCGGTAGGTCTCCTTGGAGTAACCGAGAACAGCCGGAGAAATGCCCAGCGTCTTGCAACGCTTGAGAACGGGCTGCATATTCTTTGCCATAATTGTTGGTCCTCCTTCCGATTACACTCTTCTTCTCTTGGGCGGACGGCAGCCGTTGTGCGGAATCGGCGTGACATCCTTGATCATGCTGACCTCCAGGCCGGCGGTCTGAAGGGCGCGGATCGCGGCCTCACGGCCTGCGCCGGGGCCTTTGACATAGACTTCAACAGTCTTCATGCCGTGCTCCATGGCCGCCTTGGCGGCAGTCTCAGCGGCTGTCTGAGCGGCGAAGGGTGTGGATTTTCTGGAACCCTTAAAGCCCATCTCACCGGCACTCGCCCACGATACCGCATTCCCGTGCGTATCGGAAATGGTCACGATCGTGTTGTTGAAGGTGGATTGGATATGAGCTGCGCCGCGCTCAATATTCTTACGCTCACGGCGTTTACGAGTCGTAGCGCCTTTTTTGCCCGTAGCTTTAGTAGCCATTCAATTACCTCCTCGCTTACTTCTTCTTGTTCGCAATCGTCTTCTTCGGTCCCTTGCGGGTGCGGGCGTTCGTCTTGGAACGCTGGCCGCGGACCGGAAGCCCCTTGCGATGACGGACGCCGCGGTAGCAGCCGATTTCAATCAGCCGCTTGATGTCAAAAGCGGTGTCACGGCGAAGGTCGCCCTCTACTCGGACGTTCTTATCGATATAATCACGGAGCTTGGAGACGTCCTCCTCGCTCAGATCCTTCACGCGGGTGTCGGGATTGACTCCGGTTGCCTTAATAATGTCGCTTGCCGTTTTGCGGCCGATGCCGAAGATATACGTAAGGCCGATCTCGACCCGTTTATCCCTCGGCAGGTCAACGCCAGAAATACGCGCCATTTGTCAGTTGCACCTCCATATAATAGGTTGTTCAGGTTAACCCTGACGCTGCTTATGCTTGGGATTCTCACAGATGACCATGATTTTCCCCTTGCGCTTAATGACTTTGCACTTTTCGCAAATCTTTTTGACAGAAGGTCTGACTTTCATAGTAAAAATACCTCCCTCGCCTTTCGCTATTTTGAACGCCATGTGATCCGGCCGCGCGAGAGGTCATAGGGAGACATCTCCACGGTGACCTTGTCGCCCGGCAGGATCCGGATGTAATTCATCCTCAGCTTGCCGGAAATATGGGCCAGTATCATATGACCGTTTTCGAGTTCGACCTGGAACATCGCATTGGGCAATGCCTCTTTGACGATCCCCTCGATCTCAATCATATCCTGCTTTGACACAACGCACCCTCCTTACTGCGGAAATCGCACCGCCGGCGGTCAAACCACCGTTAAAATCTGCGGTCCGTCGTTTGTTATTACAATCGTGTGCTCCCAGTGAGCCGAGAGCTTCCCATCTATTGTTTTAACCGTCCAGCCGTCAGACAACGTTTTGACTCCCGCCCTGCCCAGATTGATCATGGGTTCGATGGCAATCGTCATGCCCGGCACAAGGCGAACGCCTCTGCCGCGTGTGCCGTAATTCGGCACAGCGGGGTCTTCGTGCAGCGCGGTGCCGACCCCGTGCCCGGTGAATTCCCGGACCACGGAATAGCCGCGCGCCTCACAGTACTCCTGAACAGCCGCGCCGATATCACCGATCCTTCCGCCAGCGACAGCCGCCCTGATCCCCTCATAAAGGCTCTCACGCGTGGTGTCGTTCAGCCGCTTTGCCTCGTCGCTGATTGCGCCCGCTGCAAAAGTGGCGGCATTATCGCCGTGATACCCGTCCTTCTTGGCGCCCAGGTCAATGCTGACCAGATCGCCCTCCCGGATCACGCGGTCCCTGCTCGGAATGCCGTGAATGACCTCGTCATTGATAGAAATACACGCTGTTGCGGGATAACCGTTATAGTGCAGGAAATTGGGCTGTGCCCCCTGACTGATGATGTAGTCATAGGCGATCCTGTCGATCTCACCCGTCGTGACGCCCGGCCTGACGGCCTCGCCCGCAATCTGGAGCGCGGCCGCCGAGATCCGGCACGCCTCACGCATGAGCTCAATCTCCCGCTTGGTCTTCACAACAACCATGGTCATACCTCCAGGGCGGCGAAGACGGTCGCGGTCGTATCCTCGACGTCCTCCTGCCCCTGAGCAATCACAAGCTTACCAGCTTTTTTGTAATAATCCTTCAAAGGCTCCGTCTGCTCATGGTAAACCTTGAGCCGTGCCAGGACCGTCTCCGGAGCGTCATCTTTTCTCCTGATGAGCTCCGCGCCGCACTTATCACAGATCCCAGGCGCCTTAGGCGGGTTGTGATCCGTGTGGAATGTGGCGCCGCACTTGGGGCACACACGCCGGCCGGACATCCGCTCCACGATCATGTCGTCGCTGACCTCCAGCGACAGCACCTTGTCGATCTGAGCGCCCATCGCATCGAGCGCCTCAGCCTGCGGGATCGTGCGGGGGAAACCGTCCAGGATGTAGCCGCTGCGGCAGTCCTCCTTTGAAAGTCTGTCTTCGATAATTCCGATCATCACTTCATCCGGAACGAGATGGCCCTGCTCGATATACTTCTTGGCCAGTTCGCCCATCTCCGTCCCCGCGGCAATGGCTTCCCGCAGGATATCTCCGGTGGAGATCGCCGGGATGGAAAGGTGGCGGCTGATTCGCGCAGCCTGCGTCCCCTTTCCGGCCCCGGGAGCTCCCATAATTATCAGCTTCATAGACCGTGCTCCTCCTTAATCAAGGAAGCCCTTGTAGTGGCGCATCATCAACTGGCTCTCGAGCTGCTTGACCGTCTCAAGCGCAACGCCGACAAGGATGATGATGGACGTACCGCCCATGGCGATGGTCATCCCCTCGTTGTCCATGATGAGGGAGGTCAGCTGCGAGAACACGATCGGGAACAGCGCCACAACGCTCAGCAACAGCGCGCCCATCAGCGTGATCTTGGAGAGAATCTTGGAGATATAGTCCGAAGTCGGCTTTCCGGGGCGGATGCCCGGAATCGCACCGCTGTTCTTGCGGATATTGTTGGCCATGTCGATCGGGTTGTACTGGATCGTCGCATAGAAGTATGCGAAGAAGATGATCAGCAGGAAATACACACAGCCGTAGAAGGGGCTCTGCTGGCTGAAGAGGCCGAAGAACGTATCCCAGCCGCTGCCCTCTTCATAGTTGATAAACATGCCGATCGTCGCGGGCAGGGAAAGAATGGAGCTCGCGAAGATGATGGGCATAACGCCGGACATGTTGACCTTGATCGGGATGTGCGTACTCTGACCGCCGTACATCTTCCGGCCGACGACGCGCTTTGCATACTGGACCGGGATCCTGCGCTCCGACTTATCCATAAAGACGATGAACGCGACGATGCCCAGCAGCAGGACGATCGTGATCGGGACGAGCGCGTAATACGCACCGCCGCGGCGCAGGTACTCATAGAGCTGCGTGGCAATGGCGGGGATTCGCGCAACGATGCCGGCAAAGAGGATCAGAGAGATTCCGTTGCCGATTCCCTTTTCGTTGATCTGCTCGCCCATCCACATGATCAGCGCGGAGCCCGCGGTGAGCACGAGGACGATGACAAAGGCCTGAAATACGGCCCAGCCGCCGGTGAAATCAGCGCCGTCGGCGTTAGTCATCAGATAACCGCCGTTCTTCAGGTAGAAGTAATAGCCGGTGCTCTGAAGGGCCGCAAGGCCGACCGTGAGATAACGGGTGATCGATGCAATCTTTTTCCTGCCGCTCTCCCCCTCCTTTGCCATCCGCTCCAGAGGCGGAAGTGCAACGGTGAGGAGCTGCATGATGATGGAGGAGTTGATGAACGGCGTAATCGACATCGCGAAAATTGTGCCGTAGCTGAACGCTCCGCCCGTCAGCATGCTCAGGTAGGACATGAACGTCTCATCCGTGGCGGCGACGATACCGCCCTGCGCCATGATTCCGGGATCGAGAAATGGAACCGGAATCCAGGACCCAAGCCTGAACAGGAGCAGGATCAGTGCAGTGTATAAAATCTTTTTGCGTAAATCGGCGACCTTCCATGCGTTGATGAACGTACGAAGCATCTCAGATCACCTCGGCCTTTCCGCCGGCCGCCTCGATCTTGGACTTGGCAGACTCCGAATACGCATTCACTTTTACGGTGAGCTTCTTGGTCAGCTCGCCGTTGCCGAGGACCTTGACACCGTCAAGCTCCTTCTTAATGAGGCCTGCCGCAATCAGTGCCGCAGCGTCTACCGTGGCGCCGTCTTCGAACTTGGCCTCGAGCTGGGCGACGTTGACGCTGACAATCTCCTTGGCGAAGATATTGTTAAAGCCTCTCTTCGGGATTCTGCGCTGAAGGGGCATCTGACCGCCTTCAAAACCCGGACGCATGCCGCGGCCCGCGCGGGCCTTCTGGCCCTTGTGGCCCTTACCGGCCGTCTTGCCCTGACCGGAGGCAGCGCCTCGACCGATACGCTTGACATCCTTTTTGGAGCCCGGCGCCGGAGTGAGTTCATGCAGTTTCATAGTTACACCTCCCATACATTACGCGTTGACAACCTCTATAAGGTGGATGATTTTTTTGATCTTGCCCTGCGTCTGAGGATTGTCGGGCTGTGTAACAACATCGCCGATTTTTTTCAGACCAAGCGAATTGGCGGTGGCAATCTGGTCCTTTTTGCTGCCAATCAGACTTTTCACAAGCTTGATTTCAACGGTATTTGCCATCTTCTCCACCCTCCTATCCTAAAATTTCCTGCCTGGTCTTGCCGCGGGTGGCCGCCACCTCGTTGGCGCTGCGGAGCCTGGAAAGACCATCGATCGTCGCGCGGACGACGTTGCAGGGGTTATTTGAACGAAGCGCCTTGGAACGGATGTCCTTGATGCCGACGGACTCGACCACTGCGCGCACCGGGCCGCCGGCAATAACGCCGGTACCGGGGGCGGCGGGCTTGAGAAGGACGACACCCGCGCCAAACTTGCCGATCACTTCATGCGGGATCGTGCTGCCCATCAGGGCCACGGTGATCAGGTTTTTCTTGGCATCCTCAATGCCCTTGCGGATCGCATCCGGGACCTCGCCCGATTTGCCCAGGCCGAAGCCTACGCGGCCCTTGCCGTCGCCGACAACGACGAGCGCGGCAAACTTGAAGATACGGCCGCCCTTGACCGTCTTGGATACGCGGTTGATCGCAACTACGCGCTCCTGAAACTCCTCAGCGGAAGCGTCAAATCTAGCCAAAAGTATTCCTCCTTATCAGAATTTCAGCCCGCCTTCACGGGCACCCTCGGCCAGCGCCTTGACACGGCCGTGATAGATGTAGCCGCCGCGGTCAAAGACAACTTCCGTGATCTTTGCCTGAGCAGCGCGCTCTGCCAGCAGTACGCCGACCTTGTGGGCGGCCTCAGCGTTCCCGCCGTAATCCTTAAAATCCTTTTCGACAGTCGAAGCGGACACAAGGGTGACCCCCTTAACGTCGTCGATTAACTGCGCATAAATGTTTTTAAGGGAGCGGTAAACGTTCAGCCGCGGGCACTCGGCGGTGCCGCTGATCTTGCCGCGGACTCTCTTATGACGGTTCAGCCTGGCTTTATTGGAATCCGGCTTGCTAACCATAGTAATTCACTCCTTTAACTTACTTTGCGCCCTTACCCGCCTTGCCTTCCTTGCGGCGGATAACTTCGTCAGCATACTTGATGCCCTTGCCCTTATAGGGCTCCGGCGGGCGCTTCTCGCGGACTTCAGCCGCAAACTGGCCGACCTTCTGCTTGTCGGGGCCGGAAATGATGATCTTGTTCGGCGAGGGGACCTCAATGGTGATCCCGTCGACCTCAGGCATCACGACCTGATGGGAAAAGCCCAGGTTCATCACCAGGTCCTTGCCCTGCTTGGCGGCCCTGTAGCCGACGCCGTTGACTTCAAGCTCCTTCTTATAGCCGTTCGTGACGCCCTCCACCATGTTGGCGATCAGGGTACGGGTCAGGCCGTGGAGTGAATGATTGAAATTGGAATCGTCGGGGCGGGTAACGATGATCTCGTTATCCTTTTTCTCGACGGTGATGTTGCTGTGCACTGTCCTGGTGAGGGTGCCCTTGGGGCCCTTAACGGTGACAGTGCCGTCCGCGATGGTGACGTCAACCCCAGCGGGGATGGCCACCGGCATCTTACCAATACGTGACATGACTGTACACCTCCTTACCAGATAAACGCAAGGACTTCGCCGCCAACATTCTGCTTGCGGGCTTCCTTGTCCGTCATAACACCCTTGGACGTGGATACGATCGCGATGCCCAGGCCCCTGATGACCTTCGGCATGTTCTCGCAGTCGGAATAGATCCGCAGGCCGGGCTTGGAGACCCTGCGCAGGCCTGTGATCACCTGAGATTTGTTGGGACCGTACTTGAGGGTCATGTGGATAATGCCCTGCTTGCCGTCCTCCTCAACCTGAAAGCTCTTGACATAGCCCTCATCAACAAGAATTTGAGCAATTGCCTTCTTCATGTTAGATGCGGGGATGTCCACCGTATCGTGCTTGGCGGAGTTCGCATTGCGGATCCGCGTGAGCATATCGGCGATAGAATCGGTTATCTGCATACCGTCAACCTCCTTTGCAATTGCTCGTTACCAGCTTGCTTTTTTCACACCGGGGATCTGGCCCGCATGGGCGAGCTCCCGGAAACAGATGCGGCATACGCCGTACTTGCGGAGATAAGCGTGGGGCCTGCCGCAAATCTTGCACCTGTTGTAAGCGCGAGTCGAATACTTCGGTGTCCGGCTCTGCTTGACCTTCATAGAAGTTTTTGCCATTGCTACCCCTCCTTATCTGGAAAACGGAGCGCCCATCAGCGTGAGCAGCTCGCGCGCTTCTTCATCCGTGTTGGCCGTGGTGACAAAGCAGATGTCCATACCGCGGACCTTGTCGATCTTATCGTAATCGATCTCCGGGAAAATCAGCTGCTCCTTGATGCCCACGGAATAGTTGCCGCGGCCGTCAAAGGAATCCGGATTGATTCCGCGGAAGTCCCTCACGCGCGGAAGCGCGAGATTGAAGAAACGATCGATGAATTCATACATTCTGTCGCCGCGGAGCGTGACCTTCGCACCGATGACCATACCCTCGCGCAGCTTGAAGTTCGCAACGGACTTCTTCGCGCGGCAGAGGTAGGGGCGCTGGCCGGTGATCTGCATCAGATCAGAGACGACCGCGTCGATCACCTTCGAATTCTCACGCGCCTCGCCGCAGCCTACGTTGACGACTACCTTGTCGATCTTCGGGATCTGCATGACGCTCTTGTATCCGAATTTCTTCATCAGCGCAGGTGCAACCTCTTTCAGATAGGTTTCTTTTAACCTTGCCATTATGTCATGTTCCTCCCTTATTCGAATGCCGCAAGGCAGTCTTTCTTTTTGCAGGTGCGCAGCTTCTTGCCCTTTTCATCGACCTTGTGGCCCACGCGGGTGGGACGGCCGCACTTGGGGCAGATCAGCTGAACTTTATCCGCATAAATCGCACTTTCGGCCTTAATCAGGCCGCCGGCCTCGCCCATTTTTTTGGGCTTGACATGCTTTGTGACAATATTGGCCTTCTCAACGATGACCTTATTCTCGGCGGCACTTACCTGCATGACCTTGCCGCGCTTGCCGCGGTCACGGCCGTTGATGATGACGACCTCGTCGCCGGTTTTAACATGAACCTTATTCATCCTGAGCACCTCCCGATTAAAGTACTTCGGGCGCCAGGGAAAGGATCTTGAGATAATCCTTCTCGCGAAGCTCCCTCGCCACAGGCCCAAAAATACGTGTACCTCTGGGGTTCTTATCCTCACGGATAATGACCGCCGCGTTCTCGTCGAAGCGGATGTAGGTGCCGTCATCGCGGCGGACACCGCTCGCCGTACGGACGACGACCGCCTTGACGACCTCGCCTTTTTTGACAACGCCGCCGGGTGCTGCTTTTTTGACAGAAGCAACGATGACGTCTCCGATATTGGCATACCTCCGGCCGGAACCCCCAAGCACGCGGATACACATAATCTCCTTCGCGCCGGTGTTGTCGGCAACCTTGAGGTAACTCTGTTGCTGTATCACGGTGGTTTCCTCCTTTGCTATGCCAGCTTATTTGGCCTTCTCAATGATTTCTACAACGCGCCATCTCTTATCCTTGGAAATGGGGCGCGTCTCCATGACAAGCACGCGGTCGCCGATGCCGCACGCGTTCTCCTCGTCGTGCGCCTTGATCTTGACCGTGCGGTTGATGATCTTTTTATAAAGCGGATGCCGGACCCTGTCCTTGACGGAGACGACAACCGTCTTCTGCATCTTGTCGCTGGTGACGATGCCAACCCGAGTCTTTCTGAGGTTTCTTTCGTTCATTCGATCCTACCTCCCTTTCCTTATGCGTTCGCGCCGTGGAGCTGGATGTCGCGCTGCACCGTCTTGATGCGGGCGATATCCTTCTTGACAGCACGGATGCGCATCGGGTTGTCGAGCTGATTGATGGCTTGCTGAAAATGCAGATTAAAAAGCTCGTCTTTCAATTCGGAAAGTTTCTTCTCCATTTCTTCGGAGGACATTTTTCTGATTTCACTCGCTTTCATTACTGCTCACCACCCGTTTCTTCCTTAGTCACAAATTTGCATTTCACGGGGAGCTTGTTCGCCGCAAGGCGCAGCGCCTCCCGCGCGACGGTCTCATCGACGCCGGCGATCTCAAACATCACCCTGCCCGGCTTGACGACGGCCACCCAGTACTCGGGCGCGCCCTTACCTTTACCCATTCGGGTTTCAAGCGGCTTTTTGGTGATCGGCTTATCCGGGAAAATCTTGATCCAGACCTTACCGCCGCGCTTGGTGTAACGCGTCATGGCGACACGGGCCGCCTCGATCTGGTTGGCCGTGATCCAGCACGGCTCCAGAGACTGAAGGCCGTAGGTGCCGTAGCTGACCTTATTGCCGCGGGTGGCGGCGCCGGTGAGGCGTCCCCTGTGGACCCTGCGGTATTTTACACGTTTGGGCATCAACATTAGCGAGCGCCTCCTTCCTTATGAGCTGCGTTGCGCGGAGCCCTCGGCGCCCTGTCGCGGTTGTCGCGGCGCGGGCGGTCGCTCCGCTCGTTCCTCGGCCGGTTGCTGTTGTGCAGCACCTCGCCGGTGTACAGCCAAACCTTCACACCGATGCGGCCGTACATCTTGGCCTCGGTAAAGCCGTAGTCGATATCGGCACGGATCGTCTGCAGCGGGATCGTGCCCTCGTGATAGTGCTCCGTGCGGGCGATCTCAGCGCCGCCCAGACGGCCGGAAACCTGGATCTTAATGCCCTTGGCGCCGAGCTTCATCGTGCGGCCGATGGCCTGCTTGACCGCGCGGCGGAAGGACGTACGCCTCTCCAGCTGAGCGGCGATGTTCTCCGCGACAAGCTGCGCGTTCAGATCCGGCTGCTTGATCTCGATGATGTTCAGGCTGACCTCCTTGCCGAGCATCTTCTCGCAGGTGGCCTTGAGCTTATCGATCTCCGCGCCGCCGCGGCCGATGACGATGCCCGGCTTTGCGCAGTGGATATTGATGCGAACCCTCTTCGCGTCGCGCTCAATCTCGACCTTCGGCACACCGGCCGGCTTCAGGAGATCAAGGAGGAAGTTACGCAGTTTGTAATCTTCCACAAGGGTATCGCCGAATTCGCTGTCTTTTGCATACCAGCGGGATTCCCAGTCTTTAATCACGCCGACGCGAAAGCCGGTCGGATTGATTTTCTGTCCCATATTGCTGCCTCCTCCTTAATTATTCCTGCTCCTTGAGCACAAGGGTGATATGCGATGTACGCTTGTTGATGCGGTAGGCCCTGCCGTGGGCACGCGGGCGGATGCGCTTGAGCATCGGACCGGGGCAAACGTAGCAGGTGTCCACATACAGGCGGGACACATCCATGTTCTTGTTGTTCTCGGCGTTGGCCATCGCCGATTTGAGCAGCTTCTCAAGCGGTTCACACGCGGCCTTGGGCGTGTACTTGAGAATGGCCATCGCCTTGTCGGCAGGCTGCTTCCTGATCAGATCAAGAACAATCTGCACCTTGCGCGGCGATATGCGCACATTGGTCGCTTTTGCAATTGCCTGAGCTTCCATTTAATACACTCCTTTCGACCGAATTACTTACCGTTGTTGGAAGTCTTGGAGCCGGCGTGGCCCTTAAACGTCCTTGTCGGAGCAAACTCACCGAGCTTGTGGCCGACCATATCCTCCGTCACATAGACCGGGACGTGCTTGCGCCCGTCATGGACGGCGAAGGTGTGGCCGACAAACTCCGGGAAAATCGTGGAGCTGCGGCTCCACGTCTTAACGACGATCTTCTCGCCCTTCTCGTTCATCTGCTGGACTTTTTTGTAAAGCGACGCTTCAACAAAAGGTCCTTTCTTAATGCTTCTGCCCATTATTCAAGCTCCTTTCATCGACTACTTACCGTTGCGGCGTTTTACAATGAACTTATCCGAACGATTCTTCTTGGCGCGCGTCTTATAGCCGAGAGCGGGCTTGCCCCACGGGGTGACAGGGCCGGGACGGCCGATCGGGGACTTGCCCTCACCACCGCCGTGCGGGTGGTCGTTCGGGTTCATGACGGAGCCGCGGACAGTCGGGCGGATGCCCAGATGGCGGGTGCGGCCGGCCTTGCCGAGCTTGACGTTCTCGTGGTCGACATTGCCAACCTGGCCAACCGTGGCCATGCAGTCTGCGGAGACGTTGCGCAGCTCGCCGGAGGGCAGACGGAGCAGCGCATACACGCCCTCCTTCGCCATCAGCTGAGCGGCATTTCCGGCGCTGCGGGCGAGCTGGCCGCCGCGGCCCGGATTGAGCTCAACGTTGTGCACGAACGTACCGGTCGGGATCGCGGAGAGCGGCAGGGCGTTGCCCGGCTTGATATCCGCGGAGGCGCCGGACTCCACCTTGTCGCCCGCCTTGAGCCCCTCGGGCGCGAGGATGTAGCTCTTCGTGCCGTCGGTGTACTCGATCAGCGCAATGTGCGCGGAACGGTTGGGGTCGTACTCAAGGCGCAGGACAGTGGCCTCCATATCGGTCTTATCGCGCTTGAAATCAATGATGCGGTACTTTTTGCGGTTGCCGCCGCCGCGGTGGCGGACGGTGATGCGGCCATAGCTGTTGCGGCCTGCCTTATTGTTGAGCTTGGCGAGAAGGCTGCGCTCGGGGCCGCCCTTCCACAGCTCGGAATAATCCGTAACCGACGTGTTCCTGCGGGAATTCGACGTCGGCTTGTAGACCTTAATCGACATTCGTTTCACACTCCTATAGCGGTTTCGCGGAGCATGTCGTACTCCATACCTCACCGCCGGGTTAAATTAATTTTTCAGCGTATCGGACAGCGCTTATGACATGCTCTCGAAGAACTCGATCGTCTTGCTGTCCTCGGTCAGGGTGACGATGGCCTTCTTCCAGGAGGGCGTAAAGCCGACCGATGCGCCCTGGCGCTTCTGCCTGCCGCGCACATTGATCGTGTTGACCTTGGCGACCTTGACGCCAAAGAGCTTCTCGACCGCATTGGCGATCTCGATCTTGTTGGCATCCTTCGCGACGCGGAAGGTATATTTCTTGTACGCGCTGCCGAGCATGGATTCCTCGGTGATGACCGGTTTCAGAACGATATCCTGTGCGAGCTTGCTCATGCGTACACCTCCTCAATCTTGGAAACGGCATCCTGAAGCACGATGATCGTGTCGCAGTTGAGGATGTCATAGACATTCAGCTGGCCGACCAGCGTGGTGCGCACGCCCGCGATGTTGCGCGCGCTGCGGTAAACGACGTCGTCCTTCTCCGGCAGGACGATGAGGACCTTTTTCCCGGTCTCCAGGTTGCTGAGCACCTGAACCATCTGCTTTGTCTTGATCTCATCGAACGCCAGCTTGTCGAGAACGATCATCTCGCCGCCCGCGACCTTCGTGGAGAGGGCCGACTTCATGGCCAGACGGCGGATCTTTTTGTTTACGGAGAAGCGGTAATCACGCGGCTTCGGGCCGAGCGCAATGCCGCCGTGCGTCCACTGGGGAGCGCGCGTGGAACCCTGACGGGCGCGGCCAGTCCCCTTCTGCCTCCAGGGCTTTTTGCCACCGCCGCTCACCTCGGAACGGGTGAGGGTGGACTGGGTGCCCTGGCGCTGGCTCGCCAGATAGTTGACGACCATCATGTGCATCGCAGGAGCGCTCGGATTGATCCCGAAAACGTCGTCTTTCAGCGCAAGATCGGAGACCTTTTTGCCGCTCATATCAAAAACTGCTACTGTAGGCATCTGTTACACTCCTTCCTTACGCTTTCTTGACCGCGTCGGCGATGACGACGACTCCGCCCTTCGGGCCCGGAACGGCGCCCTTGATGGCGATGAGGTTGTTCTCGGCATCCACCTTGACAACGGTCAGATTCTGAATGGTGACGCGCTCGTGGCCGAGGTGGCCGGCGAGCTTTTTGCCCTTGAACACGCGGGACGGATCGCTGCACGCGCCGAGGGAACCTGCATGGCGGGCCACCGGGCCGGTACCGTGGGACTCCTTGAGGCGGGCGAAATTCCAGCGCTTGATGGCGCCGGCCGTCCCCTTGCCCTTGCTGGTGCCGACGACATCGACGATGTCGCCCGCCGCAAAGACATCGGCCTTCAGGACATCACCGGTATTGAAGCCGGAGCAGTCCTTAAAGCGGAACTCACGCAGCACCTTCTTGGGGGCCACGTCGTTTTTCTTGAAGTGGCCCTTCATGGGCTTGTTGACGCGCTGTGCCTTGACGTCGCCGAAGCCGAGCTGCACGGCCTCATAGCCGTCGTTCTCGGCCGTCTTCTTCGTGACGACCGCGCACGGGCCCGCCTCTACGACGGTCACGGGAACGACGTTGCCGTTCTCGTCGAAAATCTGCGTCATACCGATTTTCTTGCCAATTAGACCTTTTTGCATGTATTTTTCCTCCTGTTTCGGTTATTGGTTGACCTCTCGGCCAACTTGACCTTTCGGCGCGGGATCAGAGCTTGATCTCGATCTCGACGCCGGCGGGAAGCTCAAGACCTGTCAGGGCCTCAACCGTTTTGTTTGAGGGCCTGAGAATGTCGATAAGCCTTTTGTGCGTGCGCTGCTCAAACTGCTCGCGGGAATCCTTGTACTTGTGCACCGCGCGGAGGATCGTGACGACCTCTTTCTCCGTCGGGAGCGGCACGGGGCCGGAAACCTGAGCGCCTGTGCGGCGCGCCGTCTCAAGAATTTTCTCTGCGGCCTTGTCCACCAGATTGTGGTCGTAGCCCTTGAGCCGGATACGGATTTTTTCTTTGACTGCCATTGTTCTGCCTCCTTGAAATTGGCGGGCATCGCTTTGATTTTCTGTACACTCATCCGGGTGTTCACATCCGGGTAAATGAAAAACCGGAAAATTCATTTCCGGGTACAGCATTTCAAAACGTCCGGGACCGCACTGACAGCAGGCACCCCGGTATTGATCGCCCGGTTTAAAATCGGACATACTCCGCGGAAATTCCCCGCCTCTGAGGGCGGCCACCTCCCGCATCATCGCATGACTGCACACATATCCCATACGCGTGCTTCAATATCATACCATATATTCCTGTCAAATGCAACAATTATTTTCAAAAAAATTTGGCAGGTCCAATGTTTTCTCCGCTTCCGCCTCCCCTGCCCTTTCTGTTTCATTATATATTATATATACATGCAACCGGGATCTCAAGAGCGCGCGAATTCCGGCGCACCAAATCGTCCCCGGCCGTAAAAATGACCATTGATTTCCCAACGCATATTTGATACAATATTTTTGTATATTTCATCTTGAATATAAGAGATATCGGGGATAAAAAACGTGAGAAATGACGCGAAAGGAAATTACCCGCGCATCATCCACCATTTTCCTGATCCAGATATTCGGCGCGGCGGGCGCGGCCCGGCCGATTACTATAAAAATGACAGGAGGAAAAAGATTTGAAAAGTCGTTTCATGAAATTTTTGGCCCTGAGCATGTCCGCAGTCGCTCTTTTCAGCTTTGCATCATGCGGAGGCGGTACCGATCCGGAATCATCCACCCGCCCGAGCGAGAGTGCAGCCGCGGTCTTTGATCCCTCTGATCCGACCGCCCCCTCCCAGACACAGGATGAGGCTGCCGGTGAGACGCCGTCTCCGACCGGCGGCAATCAGCAGCAGAGCGGTTCAGGCGGTACGGGCGGCGGGAACGCCTCCGGTGGGAATACGGCCGGCGGAAGCGGCATCTCCGGCGGGGACAGCCAGGGCGGCGGAAACAACAGTCCCGGCGGCGCCGGCGGAACGGACAGCACGCCGACATTTGACAACACCCGTCTTCGCATCGCCAGCTATAACACGGCGGCCCCGTGGGGCAGCTTCTGGCAGGGGACTGCGAGCGGCACGCGCGTCAAGCTGTTTGCCGAAGAACTCAAGGCTCTGGCCCCGGACTCCATGGGCGTACAGGAGATCAACAGCGACTGGGTCGGAAAGCTGGCGGAGAGCGCGCCGGGCTATGCCTATTACGGGGTAAAACGCGGCGGCGATAAAAACGAAAAAGAGAGTGAAATGAGCGGGATCTTCTATCTGAAAGATAAGTACGATCTGCTTGAGAGCGACACGTTCTGGATCTCCGAAACGCCCGATGTCATGAGCAAGTATCCGGGCGCGGGATGCAATCGCGTATGCTCGTATGTGGTGCTGAAGAACAAGCAGACCGGCTTTACCTACGCCCATCTGAACACCCATCTGGATAACGCAAGTGAAGATGCGCGAATTTTGGGCGGAAAACTGGTCGCTCAAAAGGCCCAGGACCTGAACAAAAAGTACGGCGGAAGTCTGACAACCATCGTGACCGGCGATTTTAACCAGTACCTAACCAGCACAGCCTGCGCCCCGCTGCTGGACGCGGGATATAAGAGCGCCTCCGCCGTCAATCCCAACGCCGAAAACATGCCCACTTATCACGGGTGGGGCGAATATACCAGCGGCCACCCGATCGATTTTATCTTCTACGGCGGCGCGCTCGGGGCGCAGAGCTTCACCATTCACAATCAGAAAACCGGCAGCTCCTATACGTCCGATCACTGGTGCATCAGCGCCGACTTCTCGATTCAGGAATAACGGTACTGCCGCCCTGATTACAAAAAAGAGGGAGAAATTTTAGTTTCTCCCTGTTTTTTTATTCTGTTCTATGATATCATAGATAACATCATCAAACCCATTGGAGGGATCTGCTTCATGATCTATATCCACACGTTTTTCTGGCTGCTCTACTTTGTCGGCTATCTGATTGTAATGACGCCCAGCAATATTTATATGTGGTACCTGACTAAAAAGGGCCGCATCAAGGAGCGCGACCAGTATATTCAGCGCATCATCTACAAATGGGCGCGCCGCATGATGAAGGCCGGCGGTGCAAAAATGGAGGTCTGCGGCGCCGAAAACATTCCAAAGGACACGCCTGTCCTCTTTACGCCGAACCATCAGGGAATGTATGACGTCCCCGCGATGATCACCGGCCTGGACGCCCCGCACGGCCTGGTCGCCAAGAAGGAGGCGCTCAAATACCCCATCCTGCGTACCTGGATGAAGTATCTGCACTGCGTGTTCATTGACCGTGAAAACCCGCGGGAGGCCGTCAAGGCACTGAATGAGACCGCGGAGAATATCAAAAACGGCTACTCCATGGTGATTTTCCCGGAGGGAACGCGCTCCCGGTGCGATACCCTGAACGAGTTCAAACACGGGGCGTTCAAAATCGCCAAAAAATGCGGATGCCCGATTGTACCCGTGTGCATTGACGGCACGTACCGCATCATGGAGGCAAACGGCGGGATCAAGATGAAGCCCGGAAAATTCAAGGTGACGATCTTTGAGCCGATCGACGTCAAAGCCCTCTCCCCCGAGGAGTTCAAGGCGCTCCCGCAAAAGGTACACGATATGATCCAGGAACAGATCGGGAAATAAAAAAGGACTTCAGAGGGCCGCATCTGCACGTAAACCGGCAGCCGCGGCCCTCTTTTTAGATTGATTTTCAATAAAAACGCAAGTACAGCCCTATGCTGCTCCCTGCAAATACAGTGGATTGCACGCCGCAGCCCCTGAAAAAGAAGACGGAGGCTATGCGCAGCAGTAAAAAGCTGCAATACGCCGCAAAAGTGAAAAAGAGCTTTTTAAGCGTCAAACTGGCAGATTGACGTGCCAAAACAAGACGGCAGAGCGTCCAATGGCAGACGGAATCGTTCCGTTGTCATGGGATGCCCTGCCTGTTTTCATGGATCAATGCGGAACTCTGCCCGGCGCAGATCCGTCCTATGCCCGGTACGGCCGATTGAACACCCGAATGTGGCGCCTGACATTCTCACAGGTGCCCTGCACCATCGCCGCACTCAGGTCAAAATAGTTGTGCTTCTCCGTGCCGGACATATAGCGCTCCACGCTGTCCACCAGACTGTTAAAGCTGGCCGTGGCGATGTTCACCTTGCGAATGCCCAGCGAGATGGCCCGCTGAAAGTCCCGGTCCGTGATGCCGCTGCCGCCGTGCAGGACCAGCGGGATCTCCACCCGCTGCTGGATCTGCTCAAGCACATCAAAGGCCAGGTGCGGCGCGACGGGATAGTTGCCGTGGGCGTTCCCGATGGCCACGGCCAGCGCATCGATCCCCGTTTGACGGACAAACTCGGCCGCGTCATCCGGGTCCGTGCAGCGAACGCCGTGGTCGGAGGAACCGTCCTCACTGCCGCCCACCAGCCCCAGCTCCGCCTCTACGGTGGCGCCGTACGGCTTCGCGAGCGCCACAACCTCCTGCACCGCCGCCACATTCTCCTCAAACGGCAGCGCAGAGGCGTCCAGCATCACGGAGGTAAAGCCCAGCTCCAGCGCCCGGCGCACCGTATCCAGTGTGAGGCCGTGGTCCAGATGCACCGCCACATCCACTTTGGACTCCCGCGCCGCCTGCAGCATCATCGGCCCCATCAGATGCAGCGGGGAATGCTTCAGCCGCACCTCGGCGATCTGAAGGATGATGGGGGTATTCAGCTCTTCCGCCGCCTGGATCGCCCCTTGGACCATCTCCATATTTCCCACGCTGAAAGCGCCGCAGCCCCGGTTCTCCGCCTGCGCCTGGCAGAGCAGCTGCTTCATGTGTACCAACGCCATTGTTCATCGCTCCTTCTTGATCTGTTCCCAAAAGAGCGCCGCGCATGGTGCGCGGCGCCGCTTTTACAGCCCCGTCTTTTCCGCGATGAATTTCCGCGCGCGGATCGCATATTCCAGCGGATTGGCCTTTGCCGGATCCTGCTCCGCCTCCACGAGCATATATCCCTCGTAGCCCGCGTCCTCCAGCACCTTGAAAATGGGATCGAAGTCGATGCAGCCGTCGCCCGGAATGGTAAACGCACCCAGGCGTACGCCGTCGAGAAAGCTCAGGTTCTCCCGCCGCACCCGCTCCACAACTTCCGGGCGGATATCCTTTAAGTGGACGTGCTTAATGCGGCCCACGTACTTTTGCGCCATCTCCAGCGGATCTGCACCGCAGTAGGCAAAATGGCCGGTATCGTACAGCAGGCTCACATACTCGGGGTCGGTGTTCGCCATCATACGCTCCACTTCATCGGGGTCCTGAACAACCGTACCCATGTGGTGGTGGAAGGTCAGAGCGATCCCATACTCCTCCTTCGCGATCCGGCCCAGGCGGTTCATGCCGCTGCAGAAGGTCTCCCACTGTGCGTCATTCATCACATACTTGTGCCCGAAGATCGGGGTATTCTGCTGCCCCTGCACGCTGTAGCTCTGCTCGGACGCGCCGATCACCCTGGCGCCCATGGCCTTCAGGAAGGCGAGCTGGGCGCGGAATTCCCGCTCCACCTCCTCAAACGGCCTGGTGATGAGGAAGCAGGAAAACCACTGGTTGCAGATCTCGATCCCGCGCAGGTCCAGCGCCTTTTTCAGCACCTCGGGGTCCTTCGGGTACTTATTGCCCACTTCGGAGCCGGTAAAACCGGCCAGTGCCATCTCACTGACGCACTGCTCAAACGTATTCTCTTTTCCCAAGTCCGGGAGATCGTCATTCGTCCACGCGATGGGGGCGATCCCCAGCTTTACCTTATTTTTATCAAACATTGATACGCCGCTCCTTTCCGCAGACGGATTCACATGATTTCGGAAATTTTGACCGGCCGGTGCTCCTCATACGATTTTTTAGCCGCCAGACCCATCAGCACCGGTTTGAGGCCGTCCATCACGTTCAGGGGCGTCTCCTTATCGTGGACGATGGCGTCGATGAAAGCGGCGACTTCCTTCCCGTATGCATCCATGTACCGCTCCAGGAAGAAGAACAGGGGCTTCTCCCCGGTGACGCCGCCGGCGCCGCTGATCACGGTGGAGGACTGCGTATCATTGGCAATGGCCGCCATCCCCTCGGAGCCAAATACCTCCGCCCGCTGATCGTAGCCGTAGACGGCCTTCCGGCAGTTGTCGATCACGGCGATGGCGCCGTTCTCCATCTGCAGGGTGATCACCGCCGTATCGACGTCGCCCGCCTCTCCGATGGCCGGGTCCACGAGATTGGCGGCCTGCACATAGACCTCCGTGGCATCGCACCCGGCGAGGAAGCGCGCCATGTCAAAGTCATGGATCGTCATATCCAGGAACATGCCGCCGGAAACCTTGACGTAGTCGATTCCGGGCGGCTCCGGGTCGCGGGATGTGATCTTGATGATCTCCGGTTTGCCGACCTTTCCCGCCGCGACCGCCTGCTGCAGCGCCTCAAAGTTGTGGTCAAAGCGCCGGTTGAAGCCCACCTGATATTTCAGGCCCGTCCCCTCGAGCGCCTGAACAACTTCACGGATCTTTGCCACGTCGTGGTCAATGGGCTTTTCGCAGAACACATGCTTCCCGGCCCGGATCGCCTCCAGAGAGATGGGGGAATGCGTGTCCGTGGAGGAACAGATCAGCACTGCGTCGATCTCCGGATCGTCCATGATCTCATGGTAATCCCTGGTGGTCTTCTCCACGCCCATACGCTTTGCCCACGCGGCTGTCTCCTCCGTCAAAAAGGGATCCGCCACCGTCTTGATCGCCGCGTCCGGGACGCGGGTCGTAATGCTGGTGATATGTACCTTTCCGATTCGGCCCGCGCCGATGATACCTACCTTGATCATTTTAAACTCCTTCCCCTGCGTATGCAGGCAGTTTTTTGAGGCGGCCCGCCGCCGTTTACCACAGTTTTTTATAGATTTCCCGGACGTCGGCCTCCGTGACCTCCCGCAGGGTGTTCTGCGGGCTGCCGCTGGCCATGGCGTCGTGCGCCATCTTGTCGATCGCCTGGAAAAACGCCTCCCGGTCGATCCCGTACGCCTCCAGCGTGGGGATCTCCAGTTGGCAGAGCATCTCCCCGATTGCGGCGAGGAATTTCTCCGCCGCCGCCTGATCCGGATCGCCGTCCCCGGCCACACCCACGGCGCGCCCAAGCTCTGCAAATCGGCCATAGGCGCCCGGCAGGGCGAAGGTGAGGCACGCATGCATCAGCATGGCGTTGGAGATGCCGTGCGGGACATGGAACAGGGCGCCGATGGGGCGGCTCATCCCGTGGATAATGGTGACGGAGGCGTTGTTGAACGCGATCCCCGCCTCCAGCGCCGCCACGGACATCTGTACCCGCGCCTCCTCATTGCGGCCGTCCCGATACGCCGTGGGCAGATTGCGGAAGATCCGCCTGACCGCCGAAAGAGCAAAGGTGTCCGACAGCGTCTGTGCCCGCCGGGAGGTATAGGCCTCCACCGCGTGGCACAGGGCATCCAGCCCGGTGGCCGCCGTGACCGCGGGCGGCGCCGTCATGGTGAACTGCGGGTCGATGACCGCCAGCTGCGGCAGGAGCACCGGCCCTTTTAAAAGCATTTTGATATCCCTTTCCGTATCCG
This sequence comes from uncultured Oscillospiraceae bacterium, assembly GCA_949293315.1. GTDB lineage: Bacteria > Bacillota > Clostridia > Oscillospirales > Acutalibacteraceae > Onthovicinus. The sequence goes on from CASFCH010000046.1 coordinate 29,880, forward strand.
TGATGATGGTGAACTGCGTGGCCTCCGATCCGGTGCCGGCCGTGGTGGGGATCGCCGCCATGGGGGGCATTTCCACATCGATGACCTTCCCCATATAGTCCGCAATTTTCCCGCCGTGCGCCGCAAGGGAACCGATGGCCTTCATCGCGTCCATGGGGCTCCCGCCGCCGAGCGCCACCATAAAGTCACAGTTTCCCTCCCGGTATGCCCGCAGCCCGGCCTCGATCATTTGATCCGTCGGCTCTCCTGTAATTCCGGAAAAGACGCTGTAGGCCACGCCCTGATTTTTCAGCGCCGCCTCCACCTTGGCGCAGTTCCCGAGGTCGATCATAACCGGATCGGTGACGATCAATGCCCGGGTACCCATTGCCCGAAGCGCCGGCTCCGCCATCTGAAGGGCGCCCGCCCCGGAGATGATGCGGCCCGGTACCATAAATTCTCTTGCCATAGTTACTCCTTTCCCGCCGGAATCCTAAAATTCCGCGTCGTGCAGCCAGACATAGCGCTCATCCTCACAGCGGTCCGTCTGAAGCCAGGGGTTGCCGTCCAGATGGCGGATCATCCAGCAGGTGTACATCTGGAACCCGGGCGCGACGGCCTGCGGATGCAGCGCCCCTCCCGGAATCGCGGAAAAGCTCCCGTCCACGCTCTTGAACACCTGATCGCCCACAAAGCTGGCGCCGAACCCCTCCGGCCGGTCGAACTTAAAATAATAGGTCTCCGGCTGCGGATGGCGGTGCGGCAGATAACCGGACCAGTTGCCGCGGTCGTTGAGCACCTCGCCGAGCACCATATTGGAGTACGGGGCGATATCGTGATCGAAAATGGTGTTGACCCGCCGCTTGGCCACATTGCCGAATTTTCCGACGCAGGAGTAGCCCCAGGGGGCGTCCTCCGGGCAGTACAGACGCGCGGGGAATTCCCGCTCATTTTTTGTGCACTGGACGAGGATCTCCGCCGCAGTGTCCGCGAGCACCTCCACCGCCGTGCCGGTGCACACATGCAGGCACCACGGCCCCTGTGTAAATACATCCTGACGGCTGACCGTTTTCTCCCCGCCGTCCCAGCGATAGGTGATGCGGCCCTGCAGCAGCAGCACGGCCATCTCCTCCCCCGTCCGCCAGAAATTGCGCGTCTGGCCGGGGGTCATCCGATAGACCCGGATATCCATCATCATATCGCGATAGTCGTTGTCGTACGTGGTGAGGATCTGTTCACCGTTTGCATCAAATTCGGGATAACCGAACACCTTTCCCATTCAAAAATCCCTCCGATCATTCTCAATAGGCTCTGGACTCGCTGCGCCCCTTCAGGACGTCCGCACAGGCCTCGCGGACGCTCTCCTTCCGCGAGGTGGTGGCGATGCCCACATTCCACCAGGACTCATAGCCGTCCGTCATGGTCTTGGGCAGCACTTTGAGGTCGAACAGACAGGCGACCGTCTGCTTTTTGGCGTCCTCCAATGCATCCACCAGCTCCTGAATCGTCCGGCAGGTGTAGCTCTTCAGGCCGTAGCCCTCGCCGATCTTCGCGTAGTCGACGGGGATCAGGTCCCCGGTGGGCTTTTTCCCGTCCGTGTAGCGGAACTCCGTGGCCAGGCTGCCGATGCCGTTGTTCATCTCCAGATTATTGATGCAGCCGAACCCGCAGTTGTCAAAAATCAGGATATTGACCTTTTGGCGCTCCTGCATGATCGTCATGATCTCACTGTGCATCATCTGGAAGCTGGAGTCCCCAACCACGCAGTAGACCTCGTGCTCCGGCTCCGCCATCTTTACGCCGAGGGTGGCCGCGACCTCATACCCCATGCAGGAGTAGCCGTACTCCGCATGGTAGCCGCCGCGCTTGTCGGTGCGCCACATGCGCTGCATGCAGCTGGGCAGGGAACCGCCCGCCGTGATGATCGTGGCATCCGGATCAATGGTGCGGTTGATCGCCGCCAGCGCCGCGGTCTGGGTGATCGTGCCGTGCGTCATTTTGACAAATTCGGGAATCGTTCGGGGGTCCCGCGCCCTGATCAGCGGCTCAAAGTCCTCCCCCGTATATGCAATGGCGCCCAGCCGTTCAAGCTCTTCCTCCCACGCCTTTTTGGCGCGTGCGATCTCATCCGTATAGGCGGCGTGATATCCTCTCCCGCGCAGTTTTTCGGCCAGCGCCTCCACGGTCGCCTTCGCGTCCCCCACCGCCTTGACCGCGTCCATCTTATAGGCGTGGAAGCGGCTATTGTTGATGGTGACAAACTTCACGTCGTCCCGCCGGAACAGGTGCTTGGAGCTGGTGGTGAAGTCGGAGAGCCGGGACCCGATCGCGATGACCACATCCGCGTCCTTTGCGATGATGTTGGAGGCGTACGTCCCTGTCACGCCGATCCCGCCCAGGCAGCAGGGATGGCTGCTCTTGCAGGCGCTCTTACCGCCCTGCGTCTCCCCAAAGGGGATCCCGAACTCCTCGCAGAAGTTCTCGACCGTCTCCCCGGCCTCCGAATAACGGACGCCGCCGCCGACGATCACCAGCGGCTTTTTGGCCTGTGCGATCACCGACGCGATATCCTCCAATTCCTCCTCCACCGCCGCAGGCCGCGTGATGCGGTGGACCCGCTTTTGGAAGAAATACGCCGGGAAGTCAAAGGACTCCCCCTCCACATCCTGACACAGCGCGATACAGCACGCACCCGTCTCCGCCGGATCAGTCAGCACACGCATGGCGTTGATCAGGGCGGTCATGACCATCTCCGGCCGGGTGATGCGGTCCCAGTACTTACACACCGGGCGAAACGCGTCATTGGTCGTGACGGCCAGGCTGCTGCTCTGCTCGAGCTGCTGCAGCACCGGGTCCGGCTGCCGGGAGGCGAACGTGTCTGACGGGAATACGAGCAGCGGGAGATTGTTCACCGTGGCCGTAGCGCACGCCGTGACCATATTGGCCGCCCCCGGCCCGATGGAGGAGGCGCAGGCGATGATCCGCCTGCGGTTATTCTGCTTGGCAAAGGCGATGGCCGCGTGGCACATGCCCTGCTCATTCCGGCCCTGGAGCACCTTCAGCTCCCCGGGATCGGTGTCGAGCGCCTCCCCGAGGCCCACGGCGATCCCGTGCCCAAAGATTGTAAAAAAGCCCTCCACGAACTTGGTCTCCACGCCGTCCATGGAGACGTACTGGTTATCGAGAAAACGCACGATCGCCTGTGCAGTCGTCATGCGAACAGTCTTTTGCATTGCATCCGCGCTCCTTTCCTCATGGTAAACAAAAATCAGACCCGGGCGACCATCTCGCCGTATTTTTCCTTTTCCTCCCGGATAAAGGCTCGCACCGCGTCCGGCCCCGGCAAATCGTCCGAACAGTTGTTGCTGCGCACCATCATGGAGGCCTCCGCGGAGCCAAACTCCAGGCAGTCGAGCAGCTCCCAGCCGCTATACAGGCCGTACAGGAAGCCGGCGCCGTAGCCGTCGCCGCCGCCAAAGCCCTTGCGCGCCTCCACGGGGAAGGGCTTGATGCTGAACTTCTGCCCGTCGCAGGTATAGGCGGTGGAGCCCTGCATGCCGTGTTTGATCACGACGATCTTCGCATTCCGCCCGTGCCAGTAGGCCGCGCTCTGCTCGTCTGTCATGCCCGGCTGAATCAGCTTTTCCGTGAGGTCGAACTCCTCCCGCGAGCCCATGATGATGTCCGCCTCCTTGGCGATGGTGGAATAGTAGACGGAAATCTCATCCCTGTTTTTCCAGTTGTACGCCCTGTAATCAATATCAAAGATCAGGACGGTTCCGTTCTTTTTGGCGAGCATCATCGCCTTGATGGCCGCCTCGCGGGACGGGCTCTCCGCCAGAGAGGTGCCGGAGATCAAAAGCGCTTTTGTATGCTTGATATAGTCCTCGTCAATGTCATCCACGCTCAGCTGCAGGTCCGCAATGCAGTTGCGGTACATCAGAATGCTGCTCTCCGAGGGGGAGAGCATCTCCGTGAATGTAAGACCCAGCTTCTGCCCGCCGGTACACTTTGTGACATGCGTGGTATCGATCCCCTGCTCGTTAAAATAATCGACCACATACTCGCCAAACTGGTCGTCGGACACCTTGCCGATGAAGCCGGCTTTCAGCCCGTGACGGGTGACGCCCACGGCGATATTGGCCGGAGAGCCGCCCACGAACTTTTCAAACATGTGGACCTTTTTCAGCGGCTTGAACTCCTCCTTCACCTGATCGTTGTACGCCGGGTTAAAGTCGATGGCCACCCTGCCCAGCAGGACGATATCCATCGGCCTGGACCGGTCAAATTCTACATACTTCATTGCGCAACCTCCCTGTTTTGCGTGCTTTTTAAAGATGCGTGCTTTTAAAAGTGTTTTCCGCGTTCATAGTAGCACGCTTTCCGGCTTTCATCAAGAGATCCGCAACAATCTTCTAAAAATTCCACAGTCTGAATATTTTTTAGTGTCTTTTTTATCAAAAGCGGCAATAAAAGAAAAAACGCACGCAAAAAATGCACGCGTCTTAAAGGTTGTATTTTGTTTTGATCCGGATCTCCGTAAACAGGTGCTCCCGCTCCGGTTTTTGCCCCCGGACGAGCAGATCCGCCAGAATGTGGGGCGGCCGATAGCCCTGAACATATCCGTTCTGATCAATCAGAAAGTCGGCCGTTCCCTCCCTCAAAATCGCCTCATTCTTGGGGGTCTGGTCATAGATGACCACATAGGGACGCCGGTCCAGCTTCAGCTTTCCAAAGGCATTTGCAATTCCCGCCTGCCCGCCCGAGGCCACCAGAATGCCGCCGATCCCCGCGGTGGACATCATCGCGCTCTCGATGATCCGCTCCACCTCCGATGTCTCGTCAAAGCTGCCGTGGACACCGGCGATTTCAAGGCCGGGAAAACTGTTTTTCACCTCGTCCACGAACCCGTCCACGCGCTGATTGTCCACATGATTGCTGAAATAGCCCGTGATGATCAGCACCTTGCCGCTGCCCCGCATCATCATGCCCAGCAATCCCGCCGCCGTCCGCCCGCTCCTGCGGTTATCCATCCCGACAAAGCAGAGGCGGTTTGTCCCCACGATATCGGAGTTAAAGGTGACTACGGGGATGTTCCGGCCATCGATCAGGTCGTTGAGCTTTTTCCGGATGCGCGCACACTCCACCGGCATGATCGCCAATCCGCCGATCCCCTGCGCCTCCAATTCTTCGATCGCCCGCAGCTGCTCCGCCTCATCCACGGACATGCCCTCTTTCAAAATCACTTCAATCCCCCGGTAGCGCAGCTCCTCCGCCGCCCGGCGGATGCCGCGGTTCACCTCCAGCATAAAGGAGGAACGCGCCAGCTGGGTCACGACGCCGATCCTGACCTTTCCCCGTGCCGTGCGCCCCTTGCCGTGCGCTTTGGGCACATAGCCCATTTCGGCCGCCAGCTTTAAAATCTGCTCCGCCCGCTGCGGGGCAATGCGCCCCCTGCCGTTGAGCGCACGGTCCACCGTCCCGCGGGAGACGCCCGCTCGCTCTGCGATCTGCTTGATCGTCACCGCCACAACGCCTCACCTCCTCCATTAAAAATCCGAATTCAGCGCCATGCGCCGCTTTTGTTCAGTCCCATCATACCGGCGCCCACTCCGGCGAAAATTCCTGAACCTGAAATTAAAGGAATAATCGCCGTATGGCGATCCCATTGCCCGGCTCAGCTCGAAAAAAACTCAACCGGATTTTTACAATTTTTCGCCGATATACATGGCGTGCTCCGAATAGGAGAGCAGCTCCGGCACTTCTAAAAACATTTTTCCGACCTGGATCCAGCGATCGAACTCTTCCCGGCTCCTCGTCACAATGTCAAGCCTGTTCGGGCCTAAGATCCCCTCCTGCCCGAACAGCGACAGCTTCTTTAGCGGGAACTGCTCCATAAAGGGGAGGATATTGTTTTGGTGGAAGAAACAGGTACTGGTAAACGCCGGGCCGGTGTAATTCTCCCCGGTGAGGACCTGATCGAAGGCGGCTCTCGTCTCCGGATTGCCAAAGTCCTCCATGATAACGCCCGCATTTTGCAAATTGTAAAGGACCCCTGCAAACAGCAGAATAAAGGAGACATACAATTTTCCGCCGGGCTTTAAATGGGAAAGGGCGACCGAAACCGCCTTCTTCTGCTCCGCATCTTCCTTTAAGTGATAGAGGGGGCCCATGAGGAAAACATGGTCAAACTGTCCTAAATCAAGCGCATCCAATTCCAGACAGTTTTTGGCAAAAGCAGAAAAGGTGACGTTTCTCTCCTTCGCCTTTTCCTTTGCCAGCGCAATGTTCCCCTCCGATAAATCGACCAGGGTCACATCGCATCCCTTTTGCGCAAAATGAATGCTGTACCGTCCGGGGCCGCCCCCGATATCCAAAATCCGGTCGCCCGGTCTGATCCAACGCTCCATCATATAGGTGGTGAACAAAAACTCAAACGGGTTGTCCGCGAGCCGCTCCCATTCCCTGACCGCGTTTTCGTCGTAATACGCTTGAACCGTTTCCCATTCTTTCCTCATGTTGACCGCCTCCTTCGTTGTGTTTTGGGGGCTTGCAGCCACTTCCTCGCCCAGACAGCCTCCCATCCGTTTATCCCTTTTTCGACTGCGCCAGCAGCTCCTGCGCGCGGTCATAATCCTTCCTCCTGACGTAGATGGAGCAGGTACGGCGCTGGCTCTCATTCGGGATATAGCCGCGCTCCGAACGGGCGGAGAGCTGATCCGGGTACACACTGGTGGTGGAGATGCCGTTTTCTCGGAGGAGGCCGCGGATGCGCGCCTCCTCCTCGATCGAATACGTCACTGTCAGCTCCTTTTTAAAAAGCATCCAATCCCCTCCTGATCTGAAAAATCAAAGCGGGCGCGCCGCGCATTTCACCCTGCGGCGCGCCCGCTTTTACTGCTTGGCACGGATGTAGATATGCTTGATCTGGCGGTTGTTCGTATCGCGCTGGTCGATCTCAAACATCCCTGTGGCGCGGATGAGCGGACACAGCTTGGAAAAGCCGTAGTTCCGGCTGTCGAAGGAGGGCTGCTTTTTCAGCAGCATATTCCCGACCTCCCCGAGGAACGCCCATCCGTTTTCGTCGGCCACATCCTCCACGGTGGTCTTGAGGAGCTTGATAAACTTTTTATCGAGCTTGCTGACCTTTTGCTCCGCCTTTTTGGCGGGGGCGGCCTTTTTGCGGCCCTTGGATTCCTCCCTGACCTTTTCCTCCCTGTCCTCGTGCTCTTCCTTTTCCTCGGGTTCCGAGGTCTTGGCGAGGATCTCCAGATAGATGAACTTATCGCACGCGACGATGAACGGCTGGGGCGTCTTTTTCTCCCCGATGCCGAGCACCTTTTTGCCGGACTCGCGCAGGCGGAGCGCCAGACGCGTATAGTCGCTGTCACTCGCGACGATGCAAAAGCCGTCCACCTTATTCTCATAGAGGATATCCATGGCGTCGATGATCATGGCGGAGTCCGTGGCGTTCTTGCCGGTGGTGTACCGGTACTGCTGAATGGGGGTGATCGCGTTTTCCAGCAGCACCTTTTTCCAGCCGGAGGCCGTGGACTGCGTCCAGTCGCCATAGATCCGCTTGATGGTGGGCGTCCCGTAGCGGGCCACCTCCTCAAGCAGCACCTTGACATATTTGGCCGATACGTTGTCCGCGTCGATCAGCACCGCCAGGCGCAGATCGCTCAGTTCCTGCACGGCGCTCATGCTTTTTTCACCGCGACGGCCACGCTGCCGTACTCCGTATCAATCTCGCGGGCAAGATCCGCATCCGCAAGCGCCTCAAAGGCGACGGAATCGGCCAGCAGCTCGGAGGCGATGTGCGCCTGATCCTCTTTCAGCGCGCCGCCGAGGAAGGCGTCCGCCGTGACGATGGAGACGGCCACATGCTGCTCCACCTGATAGCCCGCGTCCTTGCGCAGGATCTGGCACTGGCGGATGATGTCGCGCACGGCGCCCTCCTTCTTGAGGTCCTCGGTGATGGCGGTGTCGATGGCAATGACCATCTCCGCCGAGCACTCGGCGCTCACGATGCCCTGTTTGGTCGCTGTCTGACGCTGGAAGATGGACGGATCATACGCCTCCGCCCAGCCGGGGACCTGAACCTGCTCGCCCGCATCAAACTGCGCCACAAGCGCGGCCATTGCCGCTGCGTCAAGCTCCGCGAGGGACTGCTTCATCTTGTTGACATTCTGCTTGAGGACAGCGCCCGCCACCTTAAAATTGACGGCCAGATAGGCGTCCTCAAACACGGACTGATCCTCGATATACCGGATCCCCTTGATATTCAGCTCGTCGAGCACGCTCTGCTCAAAGGTTGCGATCTTCCCGGCCTGCTCCGGCGTGCAGCAGACGTACAGCACGGAGAGCGGCTGACGGACCTTGATCTGCGCCTCGTTGCGCAGGCGCATGGCCGTGGCAATGATATCGCGGGAGAGCGCGGTGGACTCGAGCACGCCGTCGTCGTGAATGCCCTCAATGGGCTGCGGCCAGTCGGACAGGTGGACGGAGAGCTCGGCATTGCGCAGCACCTTGCGCGTGAGCTCCTGCCAGATGTGCTCCGTCATAAACGGGATAATGGGCGCCATGCAGCGCACACAGGCGTTCAGGGCATTGAACAGCGTCCAGTAGGCGGCCATCTTATCCGGGCCGTTGTCGGACTTCCAGAAGCGGCGGCGGTTGAGACGGATATACCAGTTGGAGATATCGTCCACAAAGGCCTCAAACTCCTTGACAAGCTGATACGCCTTGTAGTCATCCATATAGTCCGTGGCGCGCTTGATAAATTCATTGGTGCGCAGGATCAGGAAGCGGTCGATCGGCTTGAGCGACTGATCGTCCGGCTGATAGTCGGTCAGATCCGGCTTGTCGATCGCGGCATAGGTGTTAAAGAATGTAAAGATATTGTAGAACGCAAGCAGCTTGCGGCGGGCCTCATCGCCGAGGTTGAAGCCGAAACGCACATCATTGGCAACGGGCGCACCCGCATACAGGTAGCGGATGGAGTCCGCGCCGATCTTCTCGGCGGCCTCGTCAAATTTGATCATGAAGCCGGTCTTGGAGAACTTGGAGCCATCCTCCGCAACGACGGAGTTATAGGAGAGCACGCGCTCGTACGGGGCGCGGTCCTCGAGGACAACACTCATGAAGAGCATGGAGTAGAACCACAGGCGGACCTGCTCGCGCATCTCCGTGATCCACTCGGCCGGGTAGTTCTTTTTCCACTCCTCTTTATCGTCAAAATAACCGGTCGTGGAGAACGGGACAATACCGGCATCCAGCCAGACGTCGCCGATCTCCTGCACGCGGCTGACCTTGGCGCCGCAGTGCGGACATGTGATCTTGATCTCATCGATCCACGGGCGGTGCAGTTCCGGCAGCTGATCGACAGCCTCACCGCCGAGTTCGCGCAGCTCCTCTTTGGAGCCGACCACGGTCAGATGGCCGCACTCCGGGCAGGGATAGAACGGCAGCGGAAGCCCGTAGTAGCGCTTGCGGGAGATGTTCCAGTCGCCCATGTTGTTGAGCCAGTCCACCATGCGCTTGCCGTTGAAGGCCGGCTCCCACTTGACGGACTCGGCCGCCTTGATCAGGCGCGGACGGAGCTCATCCGTGCGGATATACCACGCGGGAACCAGACGGAAGATGACCTCCGACTTGCAGCGCCAGCACACGGGAAAGCTGTGCTCGATCTCCATGACCTTGTACATCTTGCCGGCCTGCTCCAGGTGCTCGAACACCTCGGGGGCCACGGTGTGGCTGTCCTTGCCGGTCATCCAGCCAAAGCCGTCGAGGAAGATGCCCATATCGTCCACGGGCATGACCTTCGCAAGGCCGAGGCTCTCGCCGAGCTCAAAGTCCTCCGCGCCGCAGCCGGGCGCGATATGGACGACGCCGGTACCCTCTTCCGCATCCACCTGATCCCAGAGGACGATGCGGTGGTCGATCTCCTTCTGGGCCTCAAAGTCCGGGAAGCAGGTCTCAAAGTGCATCCCCTCGAGCTCCTTGCCCTTAAACGCGCGCAGGACCTCTTTCTTATCATCGCCGAGGTACTTGATGGCGTTCTTCGCGAGGATGAGGTGCTTCTCATCGCTGTGGAGGGAAACCTCGACGTAGTCGATATCCGCATTGACGGCAAGTGCGACGTTGGAGGACAGCGTCCACGGAGTCGTGGTCCAGACAAGGATGTTGCAGCCGAGCTCCCGGACCGGGAGCTTGAAGAAGACGGAGTTGTGCTTGAGCATCTTGTAGGAGCCGGTCATCTCGTGCTCCGAGAGGCTTGTGCCGCAGCGCGGGCACCACGGCATGGGCTTGTATTCGCGCTCAATCCAGCCGTTCTCATGGCACTTTTTCAGGAAATACCAGATGCTGGTGATATTCTTATCCGTATTGGTAAAGTAGGAGTTCTCCCAGTCCATCCACTGGCCCAGGCGCTTGGACTGCTCCGTGATGACGGAGGAAAAGTGCTTGACGCGGTCCACGCACTTGTGCGTGAACTTATCCATGCCATAGGCCTCAATATCCTTTTTGGTCTTGAAGCCGAGTTTCTTCTCGACCTCGACCTCCACCCACAGGCCCTGGGAGTCAAAGCCGTTCTGATAGCGGCAGTCCTTGCCCTTCATGGCGTTGTAGCGCAGGAAGGTATCCTTGAGCGTGCGGCCCCAGGCGTGGTGGACGCCCATCGGGTTGTTGGCCGTGATCGGCCCGTCGATGAAGCGGAAGCGCTCGTGCCCGGCATTCTTGGCCTTCAGCTTGCCAAAGCAGTCGTTCTCCTCCCAGAACTTCATGACCTCGTGTTCCATTGCGATAAATTCATTCTTATCCGCCATGCTTTTAACCTCCGTCGGGAATATACTCGTTAACATTATAATTATACACGAGTTTGGCGAGTTTGCAAGTCTTTTACGGTTGACAAGCGCCTTTTTGCGCGGTATGCTTATCGGGATGAATCAAACCGAGGAGGCTCACCATGGAGATCAGGATTTTCACCGGCCGCGATGCCGGTTTTGAGGATGCAAAAAAAATCCGCACCGCCGTGTTCATCGAGGAGCAGGGCTACAGCGCGGATATGGAGTTTGACGAGGCGGACGGCACGGCGACGCACGCCGTCCTCTATCTGGATGGGGCGCCTGCTGCGACGGGCCGGATGATCGACCTGGGCGGCGGCGCCTTCAAACCCGGTCGGATCGCCGTGCTCAGGGAGATGCGCGGCAAGCACCTGGGGGAAGCGATCGTCACCGCGCTGATGGACGAGGGCGTCAAAAAGGGCGCGAAGGAGTTCCACATCAGCGCCCAGACGCAGGCGCGCGGCTTTTATGAAAAGCTTGGCTACACCTGCGTGGACGAGAGCAACGTCTACCCCGACGGTCACATCCCGCACATTGATATGATTAAAAGGGTATAATAGATGGGGCGGGACGTTCCGAGTGCAAAACGTCCCGCCATTTTATTCGTCAAAGTTGAACATTCCGGCCTTTTCCATTGTCATACCTTCCCGCTTTTTATTTTCTCATATCAGGGCCTTTTTGTCTATTGTACGTTTTTACCGGTTCTGTGCAAATTCCCTTACACAGGGGAGGCCTTTTAATACGCCGCCCAAAGTCTGTACGCGCCCCTCGGAAGGAACGTCGCCCCCGGCGTTCCGTCCGGCGCAAGCCGGCACAAATATCGGCAGATTACCGCAGGGACGCATTGCAAAAGGAACATCCTTTCACCGCATCCGTCTCGACCTGCGGCCGAGCCACCTCCCGCTCCGCGGGCGGGCACCCTTTTGTCCGCTGACGCGGACATTTCCACTAAAAGGGGAATCGCCTCAAGGGGAAGGCTTTGGTCTGCGCAAGCCACAGCCGCGCTCATTCTGCGGCGGGGTATTTTTTTGCCATCCAGCGCTTATAGAAGTACATCCCCACCGCGCCGAGAATGACAGTAGCGGCATAGACGCCGATCACCAGCCACCAGTTGCGGTCACCCAGGGCACTGCCGCAGATGGTGGAGGAGATAATCGCCGGAAAACGCGCGATGGTTGTCAGCACCATAAAGGTGGGGATGTTGATGGGCAATACCCCCACCAGATACGTGATCACGTCCTTGGGCGTGGCCGGAATCAGATAGATCACAAAGAGCAGGGCATTGACCTTCTCGGCCTGCTGTAAAAATTTGAGGGACTTGAGCTTTTGCTCCGGGACAAAGAGATGGACCATCTTCATCCCCAATTTGCGGGTAAAGCCGATGATGATAAAGGAGCCGATCAGCGTACCGATCATACAGTACAGGCAGCCGAGCCAGGTACCGAAGGCGTATCCGGCGCCAACCTCCAGCGGTTCGGCCGGGATGATTTTGATAACGGTCTGGAAGGCGCGCACTGCGATAAAGAGCAGCGGAGCTGCCGCACCCTTGGCGTCGAGCCATGCGCGGAACCGTTCCGTATCGGAGACAAACGCCCACAGCGGCCCGCCATACAGGATGCAGAGGGTGACGCTGGTCAGGGATATGGCGCCGATCAGCGCCACCACACCGATCTTTTTCCAGATCCGGATCTTCTCCTCCTGCGTTAGCTCGCCGCGCTTGTCCCGCGTCAGACGGGCAAGTTTTGAAAATTTTGACACAACAGTTTGGGTCGTCAAGCAGAACACTTCCTTGGATTTGTCAATCTTATACAGCCGCAGTTCCAATGGCGCGGCACGGCCGGACCGCAGGCTCCGCCACACAGTCGCTCAGGCAGTTCCAGAAGCGGTCGAGCTCGCCGCGGTAGCCATCCTTCCACGGTTTATTTTTGCCGCAGTAGTGGACGATCACCGCGATTTTTTCAATCTCATCGATTGTTTTTACCCGCCGGCTCCTGTTAAAGAAGTTGTGATTGTGCCAGTAGGTCTCATCCAGATTGTAATAGAGTGCATCCACATAGGCCGTCTTTGAAGCATACATACCGTTTATAATATCCTGATCCTTCAGCGGCAGGCGGCCGCGGTTTTCACGGATGTAGTCGTAGATGGCGCGGACGTCCTGCTCCGCGCGCAAAAGGTCCAAATTCATCAGCAGGACGCCGGCATTGATATACTGCGCCCCACGCGGCATCTTCAGCCGGACCCGATTGATCCACTGCATCACATTGAACTGATGCGAGGCGCCCGCAAAGTACCGCCCGGCCAGATCCATCGCGTACAGCTCATCCAGCGGATTGATCACAACAAGATCCGGATCCAGGTAGAGCACACGGTCAAGCGTCTCCGGCAGGAACTGTGCCGCAAGCAGCCGGTAATAGGTGGCCTTGGGGATCCGATCGTCCACCGGGGCGTCCTCGAACATTTGGGGCGAGATTGGGACGGAATGAATCCGGATCCGGTCGCCCGGCACACGCTCGGCCAGATAGCGGAAGTCCTCCGCGGTGAGAGAGGCATGCGCCACGTAAACCTCAAAGGTGTTGGCAGGGTTGGAGACCGCGATCGAGTTGAGCATTACGGTCAGGGGCTTGATATAGCCGCTGTCGAGTGTTACAAGGATATTCATTTTCATTTGTCTGGACCTCCTTTTGGTCTGTCATGGAAAACGGCGAAATATTGCTTCTGCCCATCATCCGTCTTATCACCCGGGATCCCCCGGAATCTTTTGCAAAGCCGTAGGGAGCGGACTGATCCTTCCGACGCGCAGCGCTCCCATCGGCCGCCCCCTGTTGTTTTTATCATACTGCACGCGCATTACATTCCGGGAACAGGAGCGTTACAGGGCGTCAAAAAATTTATTACAATTTGGGAAACCATAAATCCCTCCGGTTCCTATTCTACTCCGCCACGGCCGGTTTTCCTCTAACAGGCAGCTAACAGTTCCCTTACAGCTTTGTAAGGTCGGACGGCATCCTCCAATCGTCCCCTTTCGACCACCCTCTCGATTATAGCGCCAGATTCGTTTAAAATCAAGCGAAAATTATAAATTTTACATAGAAAACAAATTCTCAAAAGATATATATATATATAAATTGTACAAATTTCCCATTTCCGATTTACGTCCTTCTGCCTACACCTCTCCCGGCCGAGCGCGCGGCGAAAGGGGCACGCACACACGCCTATACGATCCCTGTGCCTGTCCGGGAAACGGTTCTGACTTGATAAGGAATTTTTACGGATATTCCAATACCAGCAGGAACGACTCCCCATCCGGATAGGTACAGACAAACTGGCTGCCCGAACGCTTGGCGATCAGAAAAAACTCCCTGCCGGTTTTCAGGTCAAACTGCGTGTTTTGCCGTACGACACGCACCTGCACCCGGTCAAAACAGGGACGCTCGCCAATCGACAGCCCCTCGAGCTGACGGGCCAAACGCTCATACAGCTCCATACGGCCGACAGGCGGATCGCCCGGGGAGGCGTTTGCAGCCAGCGCCCGCTCCAAATAGCGGGCGTAGTCCGGCTCCATCAATTCCTCCGCCGGGACAGTGATCTCCGGCGCTTTGGCATGCCGCACCTTTTCAATCAGCAGCGCGGCCATCTTCGGAGAGAAGAGGATAAAGTCCTGATCCCCTGTGACACGAATCCTGTACTCCCGCATCAGCACTCCACCCCTCTGAGCCGCTCCACCAGAGCCTCTCTGGAGAAGCTTTTCATCGACACAAGGGTAATGATCAGCGGTACGGCGATGAGCACGGCTGCATAGGCAAGGGCAAAGGCAACCGGGAACTGGAACGCCATATAATAAGCGCCAATATTGTAAAGTGCCTTACTTAAGGCAAACCCACACGCTGTGCCGGCCGTCATGGTAACACCAACCGTTGCAAGAACTAAGATCAGGCTTTCGCCAAGGAGCATTTTTTGTATTTGCCCTTTTGACATGCCGATGGATTCAAGCATTGCCAGTTCCTGTTTTCTGGTTACAATGTTGGTAATCAACGTATTCATCATGCTCAGAATACTGAACATCATAATGAAAGTGGCAAGCCCGCTGATTGTGCCAAAGAGGGTGCTCATGGATTGTTCATCGGCCGCCTTTCTATCGGCAAGCGTTTGCATTTCCAACTCTGCTCTTTCGCCGATCATTCCGCTCAGCACTTCGCCAACAGCGGCTTCTTTTTCAGGTTCAGTAGATACGAGCAAATTGGCATTCAACGTGTCGTAGGAGACAAAGTTCAGGATTGCCTGTTCAGGCATTAAAAACCATCCCACAAGATTCTTGTTATCCCTTGTGTATTGGTCATTTAGCAGGCCGAGAATCGTAACTTTTTTCTCCGCCATCTGTTTTCCGTCGAAATAATGGAACGTCAGGACATCTCCAACTTGGAACTGCCACCCGTATATTTCCTTTACATTCGCATTATCCGCAACCAATACGTAGTCGCCGGACATCAATTTGCCGTAATCGGCCGATCCGTCTTCAATATATGCGCCTATGTTTTTTACTTCTTCCTCGTTCAGCGGGTAAACCATATCATCGTTGTCATATTCGTCCTGTTTGGGGAAATCAAAAATGATACCAAAATTCTTTAATTCCTCTACCCCTTTCACGCCGTCAATTGACAGTATCTCCTGTACCATTTCATCATCAAGAGGGGCCTCTGCCTGCAAACCGCTCATTCCATATTCATTGACATCCAAAGCTGCGCCTGAATAAGAAATATCGAATTCGGCATTGGCAAAATTACCCTGCCTTGAATAATTTGTTTGATTAAAAGATGACATGTAGGTGGCCGCCGTCATAAAGAGGATCCCGCCGAGCGCAAGGGAGAGCATGGTGACAGCCGCTTTCTTTTTGTTCTTTGAAAAGTTCATCACGCCCAGCCCAAAAGGCGTAAGACTGCGGCACAGTTTCCTGTTTGCGGCCTTTTTCATATCGTCCTGCGGCACATAGCGGAGCGCCTCCATAGGAGATACCGCAGCCGCCAGCTTTGCAGGCTTGTGCACGGAAATCATGGTGATGATGTAAACAACAATAAATACGCAGACCGCTATCAACAAGGTATTGATAATACTGAAGCCGGACGGAAGGATAAAGTATCCCGCTATGCCGCCGATCAGGATACCAATGGGAGAGGCATAGAGGAAAAGCCTGCGCCCCTCCTTGGACACCAGCTTTTTCATCTGCTTTTTCGTCATACCAATGGTGCGGAGCTGCCCAAACTGATGGATCTTTCCGATAACGGACAGATAGAACACACCGTAAATAACCAGAATGCAGGCAAGCAGGATGACAAGCCCGACCAGGCCATAGATTAAAACATCCTGGGTATCTACGGACAGCGAGTCAAGGAACGCTTTGGACGGGCTGATATATTTTCTTGCGATCCCTGCGTCGCTGCCGATCAGGTACATCGCTTCCTTACAATCTTCCGGGTGCATTGTTGTCGCGCCGTACAATTTGGCATAAACCTCATACGGGGAGTCCTTCAACTGGCTTCCGTTATCCGCATAGTCTTTGGAAAAGAAGGTTGCAAACTGTTTTGCGGTTTCTCCGCCTTTCAGGATACCCGTAACTGTAAAGGTTTCTGTGTTACCATCGTAAAAATTAAGCGTTACCCGGCCTCCGATTTGCGGCTCGACATTCATCCTCTTGAGCATTGCCGTCTGGACGGCGATTTCATTTTCTTTTTCGGGCAATTTGCCGCTTTCCAGTTCTCCGATCCGGATTTTATCGGAAAGCTCGCTGACATAGTACGGGATTACCTCAAACCCGTCCATCTCGGAGGGCATCCCCGTCTTAACCTGAACTTGATAGGCAATGCGCTCATCGGCTTTTAAGGCTTCCACCTGACTGTCCGAGAGGTTATAGTAGCCGACCTCCTGTGCGTGGGAAAGCTGCCTTTGAGTATCTTCCCGCTGACCTACGGCGTACATCAGGATTGCCATCAGCAGGGCAGACGCCAAAACAATCGTGATCATTACAAAGATGTTGCGCATACGGCTTGACTTTAAGCTCTGCCTGGACATCTGCGCAATCATTTTGGAACTTATCTTCTTATTGCTCATTGTGCTCCCCCCTTACGCGTGGATTTTGCCATCTTCAATACGGATCCGAACATCCGCCTTTTCCGCAATCTCAGGGTTATGGGTAATCATCACGATGGTCTGATGGAACTTTTCGCTTGTCATTTTTAAAAGGTCGATCACCTTATCGCTTGTGTGGCTGTCGAGGTTGCCCGTGGGCTCATCTGCCAGAATAATGGCCGGTTTAGATACGAGCGCCCGTGCAATCGCGACACGCTGCTGCTGGCCGCCGGAGAGGTGGCTCGGGTAGTTTGCCAGCTTCCCATCCAGGCCCAAAAAAGAACTGACCTCCCGCAGGAAAGCCTCATCCTCCTTTTTGCCGTCCAACCGCACGGGGAGCACAATATTTTCATATGCGGTGAGGTAAGGGATCAGATTGTAATTCTGGAAGATGAATCCAATCCGCTTCCGGCGGAATATGGTGAGCTGCTCATCCGTCATCGATTCCAGATTTTGATCCTCCACCTGTACGCTTCCGGCGGTAGGGGTATCCAGCCCGCCGAGCATATTGAGCAGCGTCGATTTGCCGCTGCCGGAGGTGCCGATAATCGCCACAAACTGACCGCCCTCAATGGAGAGGCTCACATCGTCAAGCGCCTTGACGAGGCTCTCGTCTTTTCCGTAATATTTCTTTAAATGAGTCGCATTTAAAATATTCATATCCGTTCCTCCTGTATTTTCTTGATATCTCCATCATATCCGGCGGGAGAAATTCCGCAATATCAAACGCAAAATCTAACATTCACGGCGCAAAATTTAAGGGGAAACGGATAAAAAATAACCCACAGCGTTGGCTGTGGGTTGTGGTAAAAATTTGTACAATTCAAAGAGACTTCCTGAATCGAGATGTTTTGCAGCATATGTCGCCCAGAATCTGCACAATCCCCCGTAGGGAACGCCGCCCCCGGCGTTCCGAAAGAGAGGCCAAGGGAAAGCCGAAAGTCACCGGTTGTCAGACCAATGGGTTCTCTTCCTCGATTTATTGCCCCAAAAGAGGGAGCCTTGGATTGGTACAGGTTTTCCGCTTTATCTTCTTCCAAAGCTTTTGCGAACCATCAATCTGTGCGGCGGAACGCTGAGGGCAGCGTTCCCTACGGAAGCTGGTATAAAAAAGTACTCCGAGAAAAGCCGGTAGATTCTTTTGAAATGTTTTACATTGTACATCGCCCGGAATCTGCACAATCCCCTGTAGGGAACGCCGCCCCCGGCGTTCCATTCAGAAGGAATACAATTCATCCTCTATCCATTTGCTCGGATTGTTTTCAATGTATTCTGCTTTCGTGAGATAATCTTCCTCATCGCGGATAATATGGTCATAAAAGCTCTTTTGCCAGATCGGACGTCCCACCGCGCGGCTAACCACGGATTTCAGGGCGCGAATATCCTCTGATATATTCTTCCCCGTTTTACTTTTAATGACAATTAAATGGATATGATTGGGCATAATCACATATTTGTCTATGCCCGGTATAAGCCTGAGATGCTCTTCAACGATTTTTCCAATGGCAGTCAGTTCGATTTTCGGAACGCTGAGGGCAGCGTTCCCTACGGGAATTCTGGAAAGAATACACTTTCTGTCCCTGGTGCATATTGTGATGAAATAGGTGCCGTTTCCGGCATAGTCATATCCCTTTAAACGATTGGGCTTTCTGTTCGGAAGATTTGTCATCAAACAATTGATTCTCCGTTTCCTTTCCCGGGCACAGGCAGCAAAATTTTCAAAGTAAACTTTCCATCCGCCCGTCTTGTGGTGCAGGTGCCGCCGTACTTTTCGGCGGCCTTTTGCATGTTGGAGAGGCCGAAGCCGTGCAGAAGGCTGTCCGCTTTGGTAGTCCGCTTCCCCTTTGGCAGCGCTTCCGCCGCACAGTTGTTCTCGATCAGGATGGAGACAAAGTTCTGCACCTTGCCCGCCTTTACCAGAATGACGCGGTCCTCTTCCCGCAGCTTTTCACAGGCCTCGATCGCATTGTCGATCCCATTGCCGAAAAGGGTGCTGATGTCCAGCGGTTCAATAAAATCCACGCCTTCAAAATCCACAACGGCGGAAAAATCGATGTGATTTTCCCGCGCCTTTTCGGATTTGTCCTTGAGGATGATATCCAGGAATTCATTGCCCGTATGGATATAGTTTTCATAGTCTGCGATCTGGGTGCGCAGCTCCTGTGCCATCTGGCGGGTCTCCTCGGTGTTCTGCATGCTCTCCAGCACCAGCAGGTGATTTTTCATATCATGATAGATGGAGCGTATCCGCTCCTCGTCTTTTAATTTATCCTGATAATAGGCGTACTGCTGTTGTAGTTGTGCGATCTGCACCTTGTCCCGCTGTTCCTGCTCCCGGAGATACAGGATATTCTTTGCGTACATAAAGATTATGAAAAAAATTGTTGCTAATACGCCGCTGCTTATATATAGCGTTAAATCCGCAACCCGCTCTAAATTCACTACATTAAAAACAGCAAGAATGGAACATGCAAAAGCAAACATAAAAACTAAAGTTAAAATAATGCTGTCTTTTATCTGGATTTTATATTTGAAATTTTTAAATGCTACATATACTATACCAAGTATCAACAGGCGTGCTGCCAAAGCGATAACGTAAATCTCCCACCTTGTAAAAGCCTGACCATCTACCGTAACAAGTTGGTTGTTTCCGTACAGATAATATCCAAAACTATAAGCAATGGTTTCCATCAAAGTTGAAGCTACAATTATCCACACTTCAACCGCTGTAATAATCTGATAGATAGTGTCTTTATAGCATATTTTTAAAATTGCAATAGCAAATAGAAAAATCAGCGGCATTTTCCAAGCACCAAGATATGTAAACCAAGTCAGGGCATAGGTCAGCACAATAAACGCTATCGGCGGAATAAATTTGTTGATCGCCGACTGAAACCGGGGCTCTTTACACAAGCACCTGCTAATTACATATAAGCAGAAGCCTTCCAATATGGTAGAAAGAATATCCAGAGTCTGATACAGCCACATCACACCAGATCCCCCCAGTAGCCGGCCAGCTGCTCCATAAACTCCTTGCGTTTGGGTTGGCTGATGGGGATGCGTTCACCGGTGGTCAAAACGGCCTCCAGATTCTCCACCCCTTTGACGTATGCCAAATTGACAATAAAACTGGCGTGGCACCGGCAAAAACAGGGCTGTGTTTCCAGCAGGGAGGACACCCACTTCATGTTTTTGTGAATCACCTGCTCCTGCCCGTCAAAGTGCAGCAGCACATTGCGCTTCTGTGTCTCGGCATAGCGCAGATTTTTATACAGGACCTTGTACTTCCCATTCTCATTGGAAAAGCTCAGGGACGGTTCCTCCTTGCCCTGGTAGTGGGTGAAAAAACGGTCCAGCTCCATCTTCAGGCGGCCGTACTTGAGCGGCTTTAACAAGTAGTTGAACGCGCCAAACTCGTAGCCCTTCCACACATACTGCGGCAGGGAGGTCACAAACATCAGCCCAACTGTGCTGTCCATCCGGCGGAGCTCCTCCGCAGTCTTCAGGCCGTCGAGCTTTTCCATGCGGATATCCATAAAAATCAGATCATACTCGGGCCGGTAATCCGCGATCAGTTCGCTCCCATCCCGGAAAATATGATACGCAAATGTTTTCCCTGTTTCTTTTTCATACCGCTCGAGAAGTGATTTTAACTGATCGATAAACGGCTGTTCATCATCGCAGATTACGATTGAAAACATGGCGGCACCTCCCTGATTGATCCGGTAACATTATACTGAAATACAATGTTTGAATCAAGCCCCCGTCCGGTTTACAACAACCGCCTTTTGTGGTATCCTGTATTCTGAAAAACCGGCACAGGGAGGTCTTACGGATGAAAACAGGTGTTATTGATGTGGGCGGCGGCCTGCGCGGCATCTACGCCGCGGGCATACTGGACCACTGTATGGATCAAGGGATCCATTTTGACTGCTGCATTGGCGTATCGGCCGGGAGTGCAAACATGATCTCCTACATGGCGGGGCAGCGCGGGCGCAACTATCGCTTTTATACGGAATACGCCTTCCGCAAGGAGTACATGGGCGCGGGCAACTACCTGCACGGCGACGGATATATCAACATGGATTACATCTACGGCACGCTCTCCAATGCGGATGGAGAGGACCCCTTTGACTACGAATCGTTTGTCAAAAATCCGGCCCAGTTTTTCGCCGTGGCGGCGGAGGCGATCTCCGGCCGGGTAAAATACTTTGACAAAAATGACGTGGCCCAGGATGACTACCGGGTGCTGTGCGCGTCGTGCTGCATCCCGGGGGTCAATCCGCCGTATGAGATCGACGGCGTCGCCTACTTTGACGGCGCGCTGGCCGATCCCGTCCCCGTACAGAAGGCGCTGGACGAGGGGTGTGACCGCATCGTGCTCCTGCTGACCAAGCCGCTGGAGATGGCGCGCGATCCCAAAAGGGATGTCATTGTGGCGCGCACCATCCGACGCCGCTACCCCATGGCATCCTATCAGCTGAGCAAGCGTGCCGAGCGGTACAACGCCGGGGTGGATCTGGCCAAAAAATTGCAGGAGGAAGGGAAGGCGCTGATCCTCGCGCCGGACGATATCACCGGCGTGGACACGCTCACCAAGAACAAGGAGGCCCTCTGCCGCCTGTACGACAAGGGGTATCAGGACGGAGAAAAAATTTCAGAGTGGTTTTGATCAGAAGAACCAATGCCGGAGTCCAATGGGCTCCGGTTTTTTTGTACCCTACCCACGCTCTTCGGGGGGATTTGCGCAGAATTTTTCCGCACCGTAAAAAGTAGTTGTGTTTTACTATGCCCCTCATAATATGATTTATTGTAATTATATTTTTTCATTGACTATAAAACTTTTTAGTAATATATTATAAATTGTAAGAATCCATTTGATTGAATCAGGGAGGGATATGGGAACAATGGAAGGAAAACTCACATTTAAAAACTATGTGGGCTACACCATGTGCGACTTTGGCAATAACCTCGCCTTCTGCGTGATGAGCTCGTACCTGTCCATCTACTGCTCGGACATCATCGGGATGTCGGGCATTGCGATCACGGCGATCATGGTCATCGCCCGTGTATGGGACGCGATCAACGATCCGATGATGGGATTCCTGGCCCAGCGCAAAAAGCCGGGCAAGGGCGGGAAGTATAGGCCGTTCATCCTGATCGGCGGGTACCCGCTCGCGATCTCCGCCGTGCTGGTGTTCGTCAAGCTCACGGATAATCTGACGGTAAACACCATCTGGGTGGCGTTTGCGTACATTCTGTACGGGATGCTGTACACGGTGCTGCTCGTGCCATACGGATCACTTGCCAGCGTCATGACCACGAAGGACAATGAGCGCAGCATCCTGTCCATGTGCCGGGCCGTGGGCGGCGGCGCGGGGAATCTGCCCTCCCTGCTGTTCCCGATCCTGGTGATGACGGCCGGGGAGAGCGGCAATCAGATGGACGCCGATAAGCTGCTCATCGGCATGGTCATTATCGCCGTGGCGATGATGGCGCTCTACACCATGGCATACAAATTCACGACCGAGCGGGTCATCGTGGAGGAAAAGCCGCAAAAGATCCGCGTGGCCGCCACGGTGAAAGGCCTGCTCAAGAGCCGCGCCTTTGTGACAATGAGCCTGATCGGCTGCCTGCTGATCGCCGTACAGATGTACACGAGCACGGTCAACCTGTACCTGTTCAAGGACTACTTCCAGCGCAGTGCGATGAACACGGTGTACATGGTGATCTCCTACGCACCGATGGTAGTGATGATCCCCTTTGCCAACATGCTGATTAAAAAGTTCGGTAAAAAGGAGATCAGTGTGGTCAGCCTTGGAATCTCCGTGATTGCGAGCTTTTTGACCTTTATTCTCCACCTTGGATATGACGGCATCTGGCCGTTCATCGTGCTCGCCTTCTTCATCAACGCGGGCGTGGGCTTCCTGACGCTGGAGGTCTGGTCCATGGCGGCGGATATCATCGACCATCAGGAGTGGGTCACCGGCAAGCGGGAAGAGGCGGCCAACTACGCGATCTTTACCTTTATGCGCAAGATCGGCCAGGCGATCGCCGCGCTCGCCCCGTGGTTCGTGAGCCTGGCGGGATATGACAGCTCTATCGTGGGGTCCGGTATCTCGCAGGGTGACGCCGTGCTCAGCGGGATGTACAACGTGGCGACACTGATCCCGTTTATTATGTTCCTGATCATGTTCATCCTGGCGCTGCTCTATCCGCTGAATAAGAAGACCACCGAGCGGATGCACCGAGAGTTAGAAGAAGCACGCGCCAAATATACGGTTGAAGTGGTGTGACAAAGGGAGGGAGTAACATGGCAGATAAAAAGCCCAATCTAATTTACGTCTTTGCCGACCAGCTGCGGTACAGCAGTGTGGGGTATAACGGGGATGAGCTGGCCCACACGCCGAACATCGACGCCTTCTCCGAAGAGTGCGCCGTGATGGACAACACCGTATCCGGCCACCCCGTCTGTTCGCCGTACCGCGCCTCCCTGCTGACGGGGCAGTACACCACCAGCACCGGCATGGTCATCAACGAGATCCGCATCAATCCCAATCACCGCTGCTTTGCCCACGTGCTGAATGAAAACGGGTATGAGACCTCCTACATCGGCAAGTGGCACATGTACGCGGCACAGCTCGGCCACCACTACGACGTGAAAAATTCCTTTATCCCGCCGGGGCCGGACCGGCTGGGCTTTGATGGGTACTTTGCGGCATATAACTTCCACCACGAGTATTACGCACCCAAGGCCTATTATCATCTGGACACCAACGAGAAGATCTACTGCACCAAATATGAGCCGGACCAGCAGACGGATATGGCGATCGAGCGGATTCGGGCGCATCAGGCCAGCGGGAAGCCGTTTGCGCTGTTCCTCTCCTACGGGACGCCGCACGACCCGTGGACGCCGGAGAATGTCCCGCCGGAGTACTATGACCTGTTCCGGGACGTCGACTTCCCTCCCCCGCCGAATTACAAAAAGCACAACGATCCGCACGCGGACGGCTGGGCGCGCTTCCTGCCCGGCAAGCGGCGTAAGATCGGCGACTGGAAAAAAGTCTACTATGCGATGGTGGCCAATCTGGACGCGAATGTGGCTCGGCTGCTGAAGGCCGTGCAGGACGAAGGGCTGGCAGACGACACGATCTTTGTCTTCACAAGCGACCACGGGGAGATGTTCGGCGCACAGGGCCGCCACGCGAAAAATATCTTTTATGAGGAATCGGTGCGTGTCCCCTTCCTGATCCGGTGGGGCGATAAACTGCCAAAGGGAAAAAATTACACCTGCTTGAACACGGTGGATATCATGCCCACACTGCTGACGATGATGGGTCTGCCCGTACCGGATACCGTACAGGGTACGGATATCAGCGACTGCATCCAAAACGGGACACAGCGGGAGAACAACTGCCTGATGATGGGCACCGGCCCCACCGCCATCTACGGCAATGGCGTGGAGTGGCGCGGCATCCGCTCCGACCGGTACACCTATGCGACGTACAAGTGCGACGGAAGCGAGTACCTGTTTGATAATCGGGACGATCCGTATCAGCTGCACAACCTGATCCACAGCTTGGAGTATGCACAGGTACTCAATGAACTTCGGGATCAGATGTACGCCATGATGCGCAGGATCGGCGACAACTTTGAGAAGAACAGCTATTACAAAAAGCACTGGGTCGATCACCGGAAGATTCTACCGGAGCTGAAATAGATCCCGGGTATATCGAAGGCGGCAAAAATAGGCTCTGCTTGGGAGAGGCTTCGTAAGGAAGTTCTCTCCCTTTGGCTTTTGTAATCAGCCGGAATGATTGGATTTGTAGGAAAATCAATCATATTGGAGGATTACAAAATAAAAAAGCATTAGATTGATGAAAAAGTCGGCAGTAGCTATACTTTGCAAGGCGATCATCATTTTCCGAATCTTTCCTGCCCTCCGAAAAAGAAAACAGACCTGTCGGCGGGTAAGGACAACGGTACTTGCGGTATATCCGGAAACACAGCAAAGTACTTTACACCAACCTGCTCATAAGCGGCAAGCTGAACAGTTATCTTGCGGATATCGACCGGCAGGCGGAAGAATTGTTTTTTCGGCTGGTAGAGCAGATGGCGGAACGTGAAGGTATAATCGAAAAGCTCAAAACCGAGCATCCGCTGGAATGGGTAGGCGCGATGAATGCGCTGCGTGAAGCAGATAAGTTCTTGATATTCATGTACTTCTTGGTGCCTCACCCGGTACCGGCCACATGGCGCAGGCAGGCGCAAACCAGAATCAGAGCAACTCGTTGGGGATCCCACTACGCTATCCCGCACCAAATCCTTGAGCTGTCAATAACATCTTCATTTAGCTGTACAATCTTTTCAGATATGGTTTGCTGTCTCCTTTCAGAATGGCGTGTCGCGACTTCATTCTACCGGAGTTTGGCGAACTATATCTTTTTTTCTACTTTCTAATTTTCAAAACTTATTGTGCCTTTTCCACTTCAAACAGGAATTCATTGAATATCTCGATTACTACAACAACCGCCGTATCAAGGTGAAGCTTAAGGGCTTGCCGCCTGCAATTCACAGACAACAAGCCCTTTCAGCTGTTTGAACGTATTTCACTTCGATATATTATCCAACCTTTTGGGACCTTTTCACAACAACTTGACAGAACCCTTTTTCGACAGGCGGATCATTTTTCTCTATACTGCACCCATTCCTGAATATTGCTAATATTCTCCCCTGTTGGATAACTGGTGGACTCTTTGTTCTCTGACTTTTTAAAATAATAGGTATAAATCGGCTCCTGATAATACCAACGCGTCGCATAGTTATTGGTTGTATATGTATAATCAAGATGCCATTGATTCGTTGCACCGCACTGGCTGCACGCTGTGCCCGAGTACCTTTGACCTGTAATGGAACTATAGTACCCGTTTGGCAACGGAGAAGTGACGTCGGGGCCCGAGTGTCTTGCCCAGGAACTTGCATGTGCGTCATCAGACCAACTACCGCTTTTATATCGATGGTAGTAGACATAATGCGTCGTGGTAGACGCCACATACTGCTCACTCCAGACATTTCTTGAGCCGTTGCTCGGATCATAATATACCGGGCCTTGCGTGCTTCCCCAAGAGGTTCGCTGTGTATCGTATTTGGTCCAGCCGCTAAGTTCCGGTGAGCTTGACGTGGTATATGAGGTTTGCATATATGAATATTTGGTGTTCACTGCCTGTGCACCTTCGGGAACCTCTGAAGCCATTACCCAGCCGGAAAGCGGATTTTGTGTCCAATGTGCATACAGTGTAATATCTTCTGCCACACTTGGCACAGTTTCAGACTCTACTCTTGTGCCGCCCACTGGTTCCGTATACCAGCCCTCAAACGTATAATAATCGCGGGTAGGCGTTGGGAGATTGCCGTAACTCTCTCCGAAGGAGACTGTAAAGCTTGTTGTAGATACGGTACCGCCGTTCGGATCAAACGCAACGGTAAACACTTTCGGAATCCAATGCGCATACAGGATTTGATTTTCAATCATCGGAACGATAGAGTCTTCCGTAACTTTGGTGCCGCCCGTTTTGTCCGTATACCAACCATCAAAATTGTAATTGTCCCGTGACGGAACCGGCAGGGTTCCGTATTTTTGACCGTAATATACCGTTATACCGATATTTTCTACCGTGCCGCCATTTGCATCGAACGAAACTATGCTGGAAGTGAGCATACGGTCGAATTCTTCTTCATCGATATAAATAAGCTTACCACCAACAACTTCAAGCATTTTTTCATTTTCGATTTCGCCGCAAATCAGATAATTACCCGTAATCTTTAACGCACCTGCTACTTCCGGATTTGCTTTATCTAAAGATACATTTTTACTGATTACTGTATTTTCGCCGGCGGAACTCATTTCAATGTTCCCGAACAGATTTAACTCGGTATTTTCAGCTGGCAGGATCAAAGCAAAGCCTGGGCTGTTTTCAACGCGAACACGGCTAAGCGTTACCTTTGCAGAATTCAGTTTTAGCGGTGTGTCTCTGTTTTCGGTAAATTGAATGTTACTGATGAAGGTTTCCGCCGCATTTGAATCTACCTGTAGATTTTTATAGGCAGTTCCATCGCTGATAAGCGCAAAATAATCGACATCTGCTGAAATGGTAATTTTTTTATTGTCGTAGGAGCCTTCCATTTCAGAAAGATTTAATATCAGTTTTTGGGCGCCAGATTGAATCGCAGCATCAGCAACCGTTGGATTGGCCGCCATGACCTGAAGCTCGGGAACGCCCTCGAAAGCATAGTCTCCAATTTCTGTAGTCAGGTTATCCACAGAAAAGGCTTTTAGCGAGGTACAGCCTTTAAATGCGTTATCCCCGATTTTGGTGACACCAAAGGCGATGACTCTTTCCAGATTGGTACAGCCTTCAAATGCATTGTCCGGGATCTCCGTAATATAAACCGGCAGAACAATCGTCTTAATTGTAGTGTTGCCTCTAAATACATCTGCTGAAAGCTTTGTGGTTTTATACGCCGAATAAGTTCCGTCACCATTGTTTACGGAGTAATATTGCGGAACTGTGACCGTGCCGTCAAAGCCCTCCTGTGCTTCAAACCCAGTGACCGTACCGTTTAAATCAAATTCCAACCCGGGCGTCTTGCCGGTAATTCCCAAGATGTATTCGTTGACTTCATAGGGAACTTCAAAGGTGACGACGCCGTTTTCGCAATCGTTAAAATTGGCATTGTCTTTGGAATAGTCCAAATATTCATGTCGCTCATCGTCCAGCACGTTGAACGTGTAGGTGTAATAGGAGGCCGTAGCCACATCGTAGCCAACCACGCCAAACACATGCACCGTCCCGGCTGTTACCAATCGGTAATAACCTGGTCGATCCGAGTGGAACGCAATGTGTTTTGTAGTGGTTGTTGCGGTACCCTCAGAGTACTTAAACGTCGTCGAGTATTCATCTGAACGTGTATCCGTTCCAGCGACCGATTCAGTCTTGCTGTTTGCTCCACCCAGCGAATTCGTTACATTGTAATTTGTTTTTTCCGAAATCTGTTCAGAAATCGCGGTGGAAACCTGCGTGTTGCGACTGGTTTGATAACTTTTTTCATATCCGCTTGTCGAGTTCCAATTACTCGACTGGTTGGCGACCGTATTGAAATGAGAAGACGTATCTGTCTGATCGCTTGTACCTACATAATTGGAAACAGAACCGTCCACATGAAACGCTGTATTTTCTTTGCGCCCCGAAGTTTCCTCTTTGCTGACGGTAGTTGAATTATTAACGCCAACACTAACAGGACCAATGGGAACCGATACGCCCACTTCTGTTGTATTGGAAATACTAAGCTTCCCTTCCTCATATGTTTCCGTGGATGAATCGTAAGACGCATTGATTCCCTTAGACGTGTCCGTGGTGACCTTCGATGAATTGAACGTAGATCCTCCGGATTCCGTGCTTACGAAAGAAGAACCGCCGGAGCTGTTGCTGATGAAATAATTGCCACCGATCGTATTACCTTCCGAATCTACGCGCTCGTCCGTTTTGATTTTGGAGTTCTCATACTCGCTTCCGGCGGAATAGAGCTCGTTCCATTCCTCAGACAAGGTCCAACCAGAGCTTCTGGTCGTTGCATTAGACACCATGTTTGCGATACTTTGCGCCTGGTCAGAAGTGATGGTGTCAGAGACTTCATACTCCTGATCGATATCCAAGGACTGCGTGTTTCCAATATACTCAATTTCGGCCAACGGCACGTTATCAATCTTCCCGATGTCATATACGAACAGGAACTGACCATTCAAATCGTCTTCAATGATAATCGGGCTTCCGTAGGTACTATAACTAGTCGCCTTATTCCGGTTGGAAGTCCAATTCGCATGCAAAGTGATGTTACCGACCGTGCCGGGCTTAATGGAAGAGACGATAAAACCATCATCGTTCGACCATCCGACAAACGTATACCCGAACCAGGAGGGGTTTACAAGCGTGATTCCTCGGTCGACCGTGTATGTCACGGACTCGACCGGGACATCAGGGGAATCAAACGTTACCGTGTAAACCACTTTTTCCCACTGCGCATATAAAACTCTGTCACCAGTCGTACCGGTGGGCAATTCAGAAACTCGTGTTCCGCCGGTCTGCGCGGTGTACCAACCTTTGAAGTTGTACCCGTCAACCATCAGGTCTTGCAAGATTACGCCGTCTTGCTCTGTATATTTTGCCGGGTTGGCATTTTGAATATCCAGTTGCGCCAGATACGGATCATTATTTGCGACGTGATAGGTAATAGAATATTCTGTTTTTTGAAGAGCAGGGATGATCTGTTGTTCTTTTAATATTGCATGGCAAATAGCACAGTGCGAGCCTTCTGTCAAGCCGGTAGAAGTATATGTGGGCTCCACTGCCGGATCGATAACAGCTGTGTGACCCGTTTTTTCAATAACAATATCAGCAAGTGCTATTTCTGAAGATCCTTGTGCATCCTCGTAATATTTATCGCATTTTGTGCAATGCCAATATGCAATATTTCCATTCTCTGTGCATGTCGGAGCTTTCATCGGAATTGCCTCCAAAGTGTGCTCACACTTTGAAGTAGAAGGCAACAGTGTTACATCATAACCTGCCAAATACCGACGAATCAACGTAACGTCCTTACCGTTGACTGTTCCGTCATTATTGACGTCCGCTGCTGCTTCTAAAATGGTTACATCATAACCCGCATTAAATCTTCGAATCAACGTAACATCTTTGGTATTTATCACGCCATCACTATTCACATCGCCGGAGATATAGTCAATCGCGGTAACATATCCGCTGACCATATCAAATTCCAGCGACTCCAAGTCCCCGTCATAAATATCTCCATACGTGTATGCAACGTTTACGGCTAACTTTTCGTTTGCCTGCACAGTGGGCGAAACCTCAAACGTCAAAGTAAGAAGCGTACCATCTGCCGCTACGACCGCTGTCTCAGAATCCCAGTTAAACAAGCAAGGGCTTTTATAAGCCGGAGGGGCCGTGTAGTCCAGCGCATCGAACGTTTCTCCGCTGGTAACGTCAGTCAATGTCAGCTTAGGATCATAAGAGATTTGAATACGAGCGCCCGCTATACCGGGATTGTTTGCCAAGTTCACATTTACATCTACGGTTGAGCCCCTCAAAGCATTCTTGCTATCAATATAAATCGTTGGGTCGGTAAAGTCGACAGTTATCAATGCAGATACCATACCAGAAGGTACAATAGTAACCACAAGCACTATCGCCAAAAGCAACGATAAAATTTTCTTTTTCATCGCATAAGCCTCCTTTCCGTATTTGCTTATAGAACAGTAATTGTGCCACCGATCACCTGCAAAATAACATCGTTAAGATTTTCATCAAAAATATCTCCGCTTGTATATGTGCAGGACACTTGGAACGTATCTCCAGCTTTGGCATTATCAGGCACATCAAATGTTAACATCAATACCGTACCGTCTTCTGTCGCCATTCCGGTCAAAGAATCCCAGTTAAAATTACACGGACTCGTCAGCCTGAACGGCGCCGTATAGTCCAGAGCTGCGAATGCTTCACCAGCCGTTGCGCTTGTTAAGGTAAGTTCGGTGTCATATGTCAGTCTAAGAGTTGCACCGGCAACTCCGGGATTGTTGGAAATCAGAACCGGAACCTGAACACTTTCTCCCGCATGTGCCGTAACACTTTGCACCATCAATGTGGGTGTTGTGATCTCCTGATATTGTGCAATTACAGTTAAATCAGAAGAAACGTTATCGAAAGGAATGCTCCAGCCTACAAAAATGTATCCTTCTCTTGACGGTGCGTTAGGCGCCGTAGCGGACTGCCCCTTTGCAACAGATTCTGTCTTCAGGATGTTGCCGTCATAGTCTTTAAAGACAACTGTATACATTTCCGACTCTCCCGAAGATACGCCGACATATCCCGCATCAATTTTCTGGCCGTCGGAAAGCACAATCCAAAGATGAAGATGCTCATCCACATAACTGCTTACAACGCCGACGCCCGCTGTACCCTGCACCTTGACACCAGTATCCACTCCGTCAATCCACCATGTGCCATTCAGAATATACGGCGTTTTTCCGGCTTCGCCAGTAGCGCCGGTGTCACCTTTGATATAGGCGACTTTCACAGGTTCGCTGCTATTGTCGTAGGTTACATATAGGAATCCGTCATCGCCAACCGTCACATTGCTGATACCAACGCCATTTTCACCTTTTTCACCTCGAATCGGCCCCAGGGCTTGAATGCTGCCATCACTAAATGTGAGCTTCAGCATATAGTCCGGTGTAATTTCCACCTGTTCGATACCAATTCCATCTTCTCCGACAACCCGATCCAAAGTAACGACTTTTCCGTCCGTATAGGTTAAAACCAAATTGCCTTCAGTATTGATTTCAGATTTTTGGATGCCGACCCCATCTTTGCCCTTGATGTTGCCGAGGGTGAGAACCGTATTGTCGTCCAAAGTAATTGTTAAAATTCCCTCAGCGGAAACAGTAACGTTTTGAATGCCGATTCCGTCTTTACCATCCTTACCATCTTCGCCCACAACAAGACCAACATCTATTGTGCTATTGTCAGACAGTGAAAGAACGAGATGATCATTTTCGTTGATTTGAGCGCCACTGATGCCGACACCGTCTGTACCATCTTTGCCGTCAACCCCATCTTTCCCCGTTGCCTTTACACCGGTAGAAATCCAGGTCTTTCCGTCATCGGTCGAAATCTCCCATTCATTGCTTACTGCGTTAATCTGTACGAGAGGTGCAATGCCATCTTTACCATCAGTGCCTGCTGCACCTGTGGCTTTCACTCCGGTAGAGACCCATGTTTTTCCGCCGTCATTGGAAATTTCCCATTCATTGCTTTCCGTGTTGATCTGAACGCGAGGTGCAATCACAGAAGTCCCACCACCGTTTGTATCCGTAACGATAACGCCCAGATTAACAGTGGTATCATCCGTATATGTAATAACCAGTTCTCCATATGTATTGATCTCTGTCTTCTCGATACCCCGATCATCTTGCCCGTTTTCACCATCTTTGCCGTCAGCTCCAACGACAACACCGAGATTCTTTTCGGTATTATCAGAGAACGTAAGAACAAGCTCGTTCGAAGTATTCACTTTAGCGCCCGTCACGCTCACACCGTCTTTGCCATCGGTGCCGTCCGCGCCGTCTTTGCCTTTGATGCAGCCCAAATTCAGTGTGCTCTGGTTGGTAAGTGTTATCAAAAGCTCGCCTTCCGCACTGATTTGGATGACTTGGATGCCGACGCCGTTTTCACCATCCTTACCGTTTAAGCCGTCTTTGCCGTCAACACCGTTTTTACCATCTTTACCAACGATCGCCCCAAGATTATCCACGCGATAATCCGAATAAGTCAGGATAAGTTCTCCTCTACTGTTAATTTCTGATTTAATTACGCTTACGCCGTCCTGACCATTCTTGCCATCCTGGCCATCCGCACCATCTTTGCCGTCCCAGCCATCAGCCCCAACGACTTTACCAAGATTAGAACGTTGATTATTGGAATATGTCAACACCAGTTCACCCTCAGAAGTGATCTGCGCATTGACAACACCGATGCCGTCTGTACCATTAGAACCATCTTTACCATCCTTGCCGACAACAACGCCAAGATTTTTTGAGACTCCGTCCGAGAAGGTTAAAACCAATTCACCAGCATCATTGATTTCCGTCGATTCGATGGTGCAATCCTGACCGTCTTGTCCGGGTCGGCCGTTGGCACCAACCACAACACCCAAGTTGGCCTCCTGCCCATTCGAATACGTTAAAATCAATTCGCCCAAAGCATTGATTTCTGCATCCATGACGCTGACGACGTCTTGACCGTTCATCCCGACAATTTTATCCAAATTTACGATTTCCCCGTCTGAAAAGCCCATTACAAGCTGTCCGTCGTCATTGATCGTCACTGAAGAAATGCCGACGCCGTCCGCGCCATCAGCACCGTCCTTTCCATCTGTACCATCAACACCATCTTTTCCATCTTCACCGTTAGTGCCGTCTTGTCCAACGGCAACCCCTAAATTCAATGTGCTCCCATCATCTTGGGTGAGAATCAACTCCCCTTTAGAATTAAATTCTGCATTTTTTATGCTTGAAGTTTTCTGTGCATTGGCTTTTAATGAAGCAATCCATTCTTCTTCACTGCCTGAATATCCTTGCTCGACTGCAATTTCGTAGGCAGACTTCCCATGCAGAGAATCCAGCCACTCTTCAACGCTTCCGTCATAGCCGTACTCGGTTGCCAGATCATAAGCAGACAATCCGTATTCAATCGTGCGGAAAACCGGCCTGCTGTTTTTGCCAATCAGCACCGCTGCAACAACTGCTGCAACAATCAGGATAATAACGCTGATCGTGATAAAAACAGTCTTTTTCTTTTTTGTCATTTCTTTTCCTCCTAACAAAAAGATATAAAATTCCAAACTTATTTAATAAGTTCAAATCCAAAGTCAGATTTTCTCGTCATACTACATAATCTCCATTATGTATATAAAAAGACGTCATAAGATTTCAGGTATGTATTTTCTTCGGAACAGGAGGAATTATCCTGCCGAGTAACATGGCAGTCGTCAACTGCTTGACATTGATTATCTGCACTGTATTATGAAAATCTGCTTTTTAAAAAAATTATATATATATCTTTTATGGATGGCACAACAATGATGTACATCCCATCTTTTTCGGATACCATCGCATAGGCCATGATTTTTTTACCAAATTACAGTATTATTTTACTCAATTTCACAAATAAAATCTATACGCTGTTAGAGTACACTTATAAATTTTTACAAATTACTACAATCGCATTTATTTGAAATAAATTGTGTTGAAAAATTTTTTGACTTTATTTGTTTATAATACAACACGATTAATGACAAATACAGCAACAAGACGGAATGGATAATCGACGAAGAAACCGCCAAAACAGCACACAGGATATTTACCCTATGCATTGGCGGCATCGAACCGACGCAGATTGCAAATGAACTTAAAGTCGAAAAAGTTCTGACGCCTATGGAAATTGGAGCAGTACCGACAAAAAATGCTGCAAGCCGTCCGCCGTTCCGTACAACTGATTCTCAGCAATAATTTCTGTGTTTTTAGATTTCTTTACATGATAAAATATTTTTTTAAGGTTCAGCTGTGTGTGGAAGTGCTATAATAGAATTATCTTAAATTCGGATTCGAGGTTCTTGCTATGAGCTGGATTCTGTTTGCCTTCGGCTCCGCATTCTTTGCCGGAGTGACGGCAATTCTCGCCAAAATCGGAATTCGCGGCGTCAACTCCAACGTGGCCACGGCGATCCGCACGGTGGTCATCCTGATCTTTTCCTGGGCAATCGTATTTCTGGTGGGATCCTGGCGCACGATCCCGGACCTGACGCTGCGCACCGTTGCCTTCCTGATTCTGTCCGGACTGGCGACAGGTGCCAGCTGGCTGTGCTATTTCCGCGCCTTGCAGCTGGGCGATGTGAACAAGGTCACACCGATCGACAAGTCGAGCACCGTGCTGACGATCCTCTTTGCCTTTATTCTGCTCGGGGAGCCGGTTGGTTTTTTCCAGGTGGTCGGGATGGTCGCCATCGCAGTGGGAACCTTTTTGATGATTGCCAAAAAACCGGATTCTCCGGCCGCACCCACAGGGCGCAAATGGATGCTGTACGCGATCCTATCCGCCGTATTCGCCGCCCTGACCTCCATCCTCGGGAAGATCGGCATTCAGGAGGTCGAATCCAATCTGGGCACCGCCATCCGGACCGGCGTGGTGCTGGCCATGGCGTGGCTGGTGGTTTTTGTAACCCACGGGCAGCGGGAGCTGCGCCGGATCGATGGGAAAAGCTGGCTGTTCATCCTGCTTTCCGGGCTGACGACGGGGCTCTCCTGGCTGTGCTATTACCGTGCGCTTCAGGACGGGCCGGCGAGTGTGGTCGCCCCGATCGACAAGCTGAGCATTCTGGTGACGATCGCATTCTCCGCCCTGTTCTTGAAGGAACGGCTCACTAAGAAAGCCGCCGTCGGGCTGGTGCTTGTCACGGCGGGGACGCTGGTGATGCTGCTGTGACCGCTGGCGATCTGTAAAGCAGATAAACGGGAGCCCACCCGCGGAGTGAGAAGGCGAAGAAAGTCTGTTCAAGCCAAACAGCCGCTCTTGTGTAAAGGGAGGTCTTGGGTGCAGTGTCTCCCGCCCCATGCTTCATTGGAGCGTGGGCAAAACAACCCGCACAGGGAATTGGCCGCCAAAAATCGGCCCCTTGGTAAGTTCATTGGACTTCCCAAGGGGCCGATTCTTTTTATTCAGGGCACTGCTGCATTTCCATGACGCAGCAGCCCTTTCAGTTTATGCGATCCTATTTTCTTGTTGGATAAACAGGAAGAACAGTCATCGGAATAACGGACACACAATTATTCCGGGTATACCTGCTCCCCGTCGATGGTGACGATACTACCGCCGGTTTCCGCTGATGAATCAATCGTACTATTGCTCAAATCACAATCAGTAAAAGAAACGATATGATCTTTTCCTCGCAGAGTGAGTAATGGAGATTTCTCATCCATTGTGAGGATAGTACCCGTAACGCTTATGTTAGCGTGGGCATTTTGCGTACGAATGATATACTCGTTATATCCGCAGGTAATATTCGAATTCATAATATTGATTGTAGTACCACCTTGCACGTTAATAAAACCATAATTCCCCATTGTGCCTGTACAATTATCAATATTCATACTGAACCAATAGCCATCAATGCATCCTGCATTATCAAACATGCAATCAACAAAATTTACATCTGAAACATAATTATAACTCGCGCCACCAATATCCAGTTCGCGACCATTCACAAACGTACAGTTACGGAACGTAACATGATCTGCACCCGCTTTTAAGTTCACCAGCGTCCAACTACTACCAAAAGTGATGTTTTCAAATTCAGTTGCCGCATTCTGAGCCACATATTGACCATTAGGGGTTTGTCCATGTCCGTTTACCGTTACGACCCCTTTTATTGTGGTACCAGAGCCGCCGATAAATTTAACTTTCAACTGATCAACATCGCCCTCATCGGGATTTTTAGTAATATTGGTTGTACCAAGATTACCATTCCACTCCGGGTACTGCTTGACCGTAAAGCTGTTGGAATACGTCGTGTTGGCGGCGAGCTGAATGGTCACATCACGGTCGCCCTCCTGATAATTCGGGTTCTCCGGATTGCAAAGTTCGTCTATCACAGCAGCCAGTTCCGCATCGTTGGACGCGTAGAAATCCGGCTGCTTATCGAGGGCGTCGTAATCATTGCCGAAGCTGTCCTCTTCAACCGGGGCCTGCGTGGCGATCAGGTTCACGCCCAGCTCCACGCTGGAGTAGTCCATAATGAATTCATCACCATAATCAGGATAAAACGGATTTACCTGCGGCGCTGCGTTCGCCTCATTGCCAACGGTGGTCGGCATGTAGACGATCACCGCCATAACGTCGGATTCCTCGCCCTTTTTCAGCGTCTCCTCTTTG
>CASFCH010000047.1 GCA_949293315.1 uncultured Oscillospiraceae bacterium
CGGGGAATAGCCATAGGCGTCCGGGAGACGCCGGCAGGCCAGATCGCAGACGGTTCTTGCCGCCGCGTCCGCACTGCCGCGGGCCATGAAGAAAAAGTCCCCGTCCCGCACCGACAGATCCGGCATCTCCCCCCGCACGATCCGGTGCGAATTCATCACGATCAGGCTCTCCATCGCCTGACGGAACACCTCCGTCAGCTCGACGACCGGCAGCTTCCCGGAGGCGATCAGATCCCCCAGCACATTCCCCGCCCCCACGGGCGGGAGCTGATCCGTATCCCCCACCAGGACCAACCGGCAGCCGTGCGGAACCGCGTCGAGCAGACTGGCAAACAGGAGCACATCCACCATGGACAGCTCGTCCACGATCAGGGCGTCCGCGGGAATTGGATTCTCCCTGTCATGGACAAAGGTCCGATTTCCGTCGGCGTCAAAGGTCACCTCCAGCAGGCGGTGGATGGTCTTCGCCTCCCGGCCGGTCAGTTCGCTCATCCGCTTGGCCGCCCGACCCGTCGGCGCGGCCAGCGCCACACGCAGCCGCTGCCCCTCAAAGAGCTCCAGAATACCGCGGACCGTCGTCGTCTTTCCCGTACCGGGGCCGCCGGTGAGGATCAGCAGCCCCTTTGTGGCCGCTGTGACGATCGCCTCGCGCTGGCGCTCCCCGTACCGGATATCATGGAGCATTTCAATACAGTCGATCTCCGTCTCCGGCGCGATCATCTTTTCCGGCGGATGCAGGAGCATCTGCTCCAGCCGGTCTGCAATCGTGTGCTCCGCGGAGGAAAACTCCGGCAGGGAGAGATACGCCCGCCCGTGCAGGGAGAACGCGTCGATCCGGCCGGCACGGATGAGTTCCTCCACCTGTGACTCCACGGCATCCCCTTCAATTCCCAGCAGGGCACAGGCAGGAGCGCAGAGCTTGTCCCGCGGCACACAGGTATGCCCGTTGCCCGCGTTATGCCGCAGGATAAACAGGATCCCGGACCCCACGCGGTTGGGGGAATCCGGCTCGATCTCAAGCCCCTGCGCCATGGCGTCCACGCGCGTAAAATCCTCCACAATCCCCTCCCCGCAAAGCAGGTAGGGATCCGCCTTGATCCGGTCGGCCGCATCAGCGCCGAGCGCACGGTAGGCCCGCATGCACTCCTCCGGCGTCAGACCGATCACGGAGAGCGCGATCACCGCCTCCCGCATGGAGAAGCGCCGTTCAAAGTCCGCAGAGATCTGGCGCGCCTTTTTCGGCGTGATCCCGCGGATGCGCGTCAGCTCCTCAGGCCGATTTGTGAGCACGTCAAACGTATCGCCCCCGAATTCGCTGACGATTTTATAGGCCGTCGCCGTGCCAATCCCCTTGACCGCGCCCGAGGAGAGGTATTTGAGCATGGCGGAGGGATCCGCGATAAAGGAACGGCGGCACTTGAGCGCATGAAACTGCCGGCCAAAAACGGGGTGCTGTTCCCAGCGCCCCTCCATATCGAGCCATTCCCCCGCCGCAACGGCCGGCAGCACGCCGATGACGCTGACAAGCGTATCATCCGCGTTTACGTCGAGCACGGCAAAGCCCGTATCCTCCTTGACAAAGGAGACATTCTCCACCTGACCGTGCAGTTTTTCCATTTCCGGACCGTTTATCATGCGCCGTGATTCCTCATCTTTCCAGATATTCCGCCAGTGCGTCGAGCGGACACAGCCGCGTCCCCTCCAGTTCCGAGCAGACGAGCTCCGCCGTATTTTTTGCATCCCCCGCAAGTCCGCAGTCCACTGCGAGCAGCCGCGTCCCGATCAGCCGGGCGCGCAGGTGTGCGCCGCGGATCATACACTCCGCATCACTGTGATCGATCCCGGCGGGGAGTATCAAAAGCAGATATTTTTTGGCCTGCCGGATATTCAGCAGCTTCATCAGCCCAAAATAGACCGCCGTGATGATCCCGATCATTGCAAACACCGCAAGAATCGCCTGAAGGATCTCGCTCATCATCCCGTATCACCTCGCGCCATGATATGCGCGAACAGATAAAAGGGTGTGCCCGGCGGTAGACAATGGCACTGCAATATCCCTTAAAAAAATATTATATCACGCTCTGCCCCAGATGGCAAACAAAAGGCGATGGAACCCGTAAGCCCCATCGCCTGGTATGACTAAAACTCAATCCATAACCGACTCCACACCCAGCTCTTTACATTTCGCCTGATGATCCGCAAGATTGGTGGAGAAATAGCACACCCCGTCCTTGGAGACCATGTAGAGGTAATCCGTGTCGATCGGATCGAGCACCGACTCGATCGCCTTGGTACTGGGATTACAAATCGGCCCCGCCGGGATCCCGGAACACTTATAGGTGTTGTAAGTGGGCCTGAACTGATCCCCGCCGCTGATTCCAGCCATGGGCAGGTATTCGAGCATCGCGTTCTCCACATAGTTAATGGTGGAATCACATTCAATCTGCATACCGGCATCCAGCCGGTTCAGAATTACGGACGCAATATTCTGCATATCCGATGCTTTGGCAGTCTCTTTCTCCACAATTGAGGCGATTGTGATAACCTCATCCAGATTCATGCCCGCAGCAGCGGCACGGGAGGCATAGGAGGCATATCGGTCCTGCGTGGTGGCGAGGATCTTGCGGAAGATCTCCGTGGGCGTGGCGTCCTTGTAGAACTCATAGGTGGACGGCCAGAGATAGCCCTCCATCTTGAAAGCGCGCGCGCCGCGGTCCGGCTCCTGCGCGATATAGGAGCACGCGGAGGTGACGGATGAGTCGTTGACAACAGCCCAAAACTCTTCTTTTGTCCCCAAGCCCTTATCGACCAGCGTGTTAATCATCCGGGCCAGCGTGTACCCCTCCGGGAAGGTGACGCGCACGGTGTTCTCCTCCTGGGGCGTATCCACATCCGCGCCGGAGCCCTCTCCCTGGATCGGGGTGAGTTCTCCCTCGCCCTCGCCGACATTTCCGGTAAAATCATCGAAGATAAACGGGTTGTGCTCCGTCGTCGTCTCCACTTCCGTCTCCCCGCCGCAGGCGGCCAGCGCCAGAACCATCGTTATCCCCAGCACTGCCGCTGCGATCCGTTTGGCTGCTCTCATAAACGTCCCTTCTTTTCCTTACAAAATCATTTTGTCATGTAGATCAGGGCAAAGGCGTCCGGGCCGCTGTGCGCACAGATCGTACACCCCGTCACGCTCGTAAGCACCTGCTGAAAAATCCCTTTCTGTTTGACATAATCGACCAGGCTGTTGAAAAAGCCCTCTTCCAGCGCAGAATGCGAGACAAAGACACGGCGCGTATCCACATTTGTCAGATCGGCAAGGCGGTCGTCGATGTACTGTTTATAGACCTTATCGACCTTGCCGCGGTATTTTTTGATCACGCCGAGCGAGCCCTCCGACATTCCGATACACGGCTTGATGCTCAGCAGATTGGCGCCGAACGCCGTCAGGGCGGAGCAGCGCCCGCCCGCCTTGAGATAGTCCAGCGTATTGACCATAAAGGTAGTCTGCACCTTGGGCACCAGCGCGGTCACCTCCTGTGCGATACGGGCGGCGTCCATCCCCTGCTCCCGGCGGCTGCACGCCTCCAGAATCAGATGAGACATCCCTGTATGCAGTGCCAGCGAGTCGATCACATACACCCCGGGGACCTCCGAAGCGGCGATTTTCGCATTCTGGCAGGTCGAGGAAATCTTGCTGCTCAGGCCGATATGGACGACCTCTCCCCCGTCCCGCGTCAGCTCCTGAAAGAGATCGATATAGGTCTGGGGGGCGATGGCGGATGTTTTCGCCGTCTCTCCGGTGCGTTCATGATATGCAAAAAGGTCTTCGATATGGACATCCACGCCGTCCAGATGTGACTCCATCCCCAGGATGATCGTCAGCGGCGTAATGCGGATATCATACTTCTCAATCAAATCCCCGGGCAGGTCGCAGGGGCTGTCCGCAGTGATATATACGTGCTTGGCCATTTATATACTCCTTTATCTGACGTTTTTAAATATAATAGTGGATTGAGACGCCGTTGTCAAGCTGTCATATCTGCGCGCCGGAGAACATAAAATACAGCGATCCTGAACGCGGAGGGGTACGATGAAGGTCCTGATTTTGACAAAAAAAACACTTGCCGCCGCTGCGGCTGTCATTCTGGCGGCGGGGTGCCTGATCGCCGTACCTGCCCTGCATGCATCCGGAAGCGTTCCGGCCGGCAGCACGGAAAAAAAGCTGCCGATCTACAGTGTGGATACGGCTGAGAAAAAAATCGCACTGACCTTTGATGCGGCATGGGGAAACGAGGACACGCAGCAGATCATTGATATTTTGGGCAAGTACAACGCCAAGGCGACCTTTTTCATCGTCGGGGAGTGGGCAGTCAAATACCCGGAGGACGTCAAAGCCCTTGCGGCGGCGGGCCACAGCATTCAGAACCATTCGGATACGCACGCCCATATGCCCAAGCTCGACGCCGCGGCGATCGCCGGGGAGATCACCGCATGCAACCGGCGGCTCGCGGAGCTCTGCGGAAAAGAGCCGCTCTATTTCCGCGCCCCGTACGGCGACTACGACAACGCAACCGTCAGCGGCGCGTCCGCGCTCGGGATGGAGACGATCCAGTGGGATGTGGATAGTCTGGACTGGAAGGGGCTGATCCCCGAACAGATTGCCCAGCGTGTGACGGAAAAGGTAAAAACCGGCTCCATCATTCTGTGCCATAACGGGGCCAAACATATTCTGGAGGCGCTTCCACTCTTTATCGAGCCGCTGCAGGCGCAGGGCTACCAATTCGTGACCCTGGAGGAATTGATCCTCCCGGAGCCGTATACCATAGACGCCAATGGGACGCAGCACGCGGATACCCGATGAGGGGAAACAGCGCGAACGCTGGTGCATTTGACCGTCTGCACGAGAAAAGGATGCCGCGTTTCTGCGGCATCCTTCTTTCACTGTTAAATTCAGACCGCTTTGCACAAGGCAGCAGTTCACGACGGGGCAAAAAACGCGTTTTCACGTGCTAAACGATAAAAGCGCAGATTCAATGCAGGGCGCTTGTTTTCAAAAATACAAATCACATAGCGGTCATGGCGAATATACATCCGAACGGAAAGACTGCTGTACTCGCCGGCGTGCCAATTTGGAAACCCGGTGGTGTAACAGCTGACACGATCCACCAAGACCTCATAGTCCTCCGTCGTCAAATAGCGATCCCAGTCCTCCGTGCCCGGACGGTTATTCTCGCAAATAGCGCGCAAATAATCCTGAGCTGTTTTCGGGTCTGAAAACGCATCCCGCGTAAATCCAAACACATCGCCCATACCATGCTGAACTGTTTTGTAGTAACGCTCATACGTATACTCGGTGCCGGCCACCATATTCGTATCCTGTGTTGTTTGTTCATATTGGGACTCTTTATCCGGTAAGAAATCGTTGAGGTATGCCTGATCTGTTGTCACAGCATCGCACAGTGTGTAGATCTCCTCATCTGTCATCTCAAATGGATCGCCGTCATACGCTATCGGGAGCACATAGGTCTCGATCACGCCGGCTACAATCAACAGGCCGGATAGCCCCAGTGCGCCAATCACAACGCCCAGCATCACTTTCCCGCGGTGTTTTGCCTTCCAGACCACTAGCAGGATCACACCTAGTAGAATCAGTAGCATTGCCTGTACGCTCTTGATTGAAAATGATCCCAACAAATTCACAATCATTAAATTCCTACCCCACTTTGCATGGATACAAAAATTAGAAAGCCCAACACAGTTAGGTCAGATGCTTCTTGATAGCGTTTTTTATCTGAAGAAACTACAAGACAGTCAAATTTATTTGTTCGTCCTCTATACGCCTCAACATTACAATGAGTTTTCGTATACATTAGGCGGATTACATGTATCCTATAATTTTAAATTCATTGCTGCCTCCTCCTTCCAGTTTGTGATTCATACTCTCCCTACTCTGTATTATAGCACCATCGTACCATATATTATATGCAAATCTAACATAAACCCGAAATTAAATTGAGAAAACAATTTATTAATAGTACACAAAAAATCGGTGTTGCTTGCTGCAACACCGATTTCATCAACTGATATCAGATTTTATACCGGATTACTCCGCGTCCTGCGGTTCCTCTGCCGCAGCCGCCTCATCGGCCGCGCCCTCTTCAATGAGCGCGCGCATGGAAAGGCTGACACGCTTTTTGTCAAAGTCGATATCCGTGATCTTCACCTTGACAACATCGCCGATCTTCACGACATCCTGCGGCTTCTCCACGCGGTGATCCGCCAGCTGCGAGATGTGGATCAGGCCGTCAATCCCCGGGATGATCTGCGCAAACGCGCCGAAGGCAGTCAGGCCGACGACCTTCGCCTCAACGACGGAGCCGATCGGATAATCCCTGCGCAGGATCTCCCACGGATTGTCCTCCGCCTTCTTATAGCCCAGGGAGATCTTCCGCTTCTCGGGATCCAGATCCTTGATATAGACCTCAACCGTATCGCCGACGTTGACGACCTCGGACGGATGCTTGATCCGGCTCCAGGAGAGCTCGGAAATATGGATCATGCCGTCCACACCGCCGATATCCACAAACGCGCCGTAGGAGGTGAGGGACTTGACGACGCCGGTGTACTTCTGACCGACCTCCGCCTGCTCCCAGAACTTATCCTCCAGCTCCTTGCGCTGCTCCTTGAGCACGGCACGGACGGAGCCGACGGCGCGCCTGCGGCGCTTGTCGATATCAATGATGCGGAACTGCACCTTCTGCTTGAGGAGATCCTCCAGCGGATCATTGCGGGAGGCCGTGGCCAGAGAGGCCGGGATAAATACGCGGGAGCCGTTGACATCCGCCAGCACGCCGCCGCGCACGACGTCCGTGACCGTCCCCTCGACGATGGTGTTCTCCTCCTGCGCCTTGACGATCTCATCCCAGGACTTGGTGGCGTCATAGCGGCGCTTGGAGAGCATCACCGTGCCCTCGGCGTCATTCGTCTTCATGATGATCAGGTCGAGCTCGTCGCCGATCTTGACATCCCTGGCGGGGTCGAAGTTCGGGTCGTTGGAAAACTCGCTGATCGGGATATAGCCGGCATGCTTCCGGTTGATGTCTACCTGTATCTCGCTGGGGGAAACACCCACCACAACGCCGTGCACCTTCTGATCGCCGCTCATGGACTTGAGCGACTCTTCGAGTGCCTCGGAAAAGCTCATCTCGTCAAACGACTTCGCGGCTTCCTCCTTTTCAGTTTCCTGTGCCGCAGCATTCGTTTCAACGGCTGAGTTGGTTTCGTTCATAATCTCGGACATGGTTTCGAGT
Organism: uncultured Oscillospiraceae bacterium; assembly: GCA_949293315.1. Lineage (GTDB taxonomy): Bacteria > Bacillota > Clostridia > Oscillospirales > Acutalibacteraceae > Onthovicinus. The sequence continues at coordinate 7,302 of CASFCH010000047.1, forward strand.
ACCTCCTTTATAATGCGAGCGGGAGTTGAAGCCCCCGCAGTAACGCCCAGGTGACGGCAACCGGAAAAATCGATCCCGCGCAGCTCCGCGGCCGTCTCGATCAGATCGGTCGGGCAGTTGGGTTCGCACACGCTCTTGAGCTTGGCCGTGTTGGAGCTGTGGCGCCCGCCGATGATGAGCATCCTGTCACATCTGCGGGAGAGCGCGATCGCCTCCGCCTGCCTCTCTTCGGTTGCATTACATATTGTATCAAAAACGACGGCATTTGTATATACTAATTTTATTTTTTTCACGCATTTTTCCCACTCCGCCGTGCTGAAAGTGGTCTGTGACACTGCGCAGACGCTTCTCTCCGCCAGTTCCGGATGGGCGGCGATGATGGCGTCGAGCTCCTCCGCATTCCGGAAGACATACGCATCCCCCCGGCAGTATCCCCGGATCCCGATGACTTCGGGATGATTGGGATCCCCGGCGATGAGGACGGTGCTCCCGCCCGCCGTCGCGTCGGAGACGATCCTGTGGATCTTGAGCACAAAGGGACAGGTCGCATTGGTACAGCGCAGAGAAAGTCTGGCGATCTCCTCCGTCACGGATTTGGGCACGCCGTGCGTCCGGATGACGAGCACTGCGTCGCGCGGAGCCTGATCGGGCGTATCCGCAATCGTCACACCGCGGGCGCGCAGATCCTCGACAACCTGCGGGTTGTGAATGATCGGGCCCAGCGTGCAGACCTTATCCCCCTTATCTAATAGAGAATAAACCAAATTGACCGCTCTGTCAACCCCAAAACAGAATCCCGCTGTTTCAGCGACTGTAATTTTCATCAATTTTCTCCCACATCTCCTCAATCCGGTCCATGATTTTCCGGGTGGCGGAGCGCAGCTCACTCGCCTTTTTCCCGTCCGTCAGGCCCAGCTCCCCGTTGTGGATGACCGGGCCAAATTCCACGACTACATGCGTGCGAAAGGCGCGTACGGGCTTCCCGCCCGACCAGATCGCAACGGGTACGATATCCGCGCCCGTGGCCGCCGCGATCAGGGCGATGCCGGACTTCGCCCTGCCGGGCCGATAGTCCTTGGAACGCGTCCCCTCCGGGAAGATGCCGAGCACCTTATCGCGCTCGAGTAGACCCAACGCGTATTCAAAGGCGCGGCGGTCGCCCGAGCCCCGGCTGACCGGAAAGGCGTTGAGCCCCGTGACGACGGCTTTGACAAACCAGTTGTGAAAAATCTCCTCCTTGGCCATGGCGTGGATCACGCGCACCATTGCGGACCCGACAAAGACGGGGTCCCAGCCGCTGATGTGATTGGCCGCGATAATCAGCTTCCCCTTTTTCGGCACATTTTCCCGGCCGATATACGTGACGCGGTAGAGCAGCTTACACGTCAAAAAAGTAAAGGGCATGGCTATCAGGTAAAAGGCGTGGGTCGTAAATTTCTTAAAATTATACCGCACCTTTTCGCGGGGAGACTTCTTCTCGGCCGGCGGACTTTCTTTTTCTTCCCGGGTCAGCCGTTTGTGAATCACGGAGCGGATCAGCGCCACAGATGCCTCAAAGTCCTTATCGGTGGTATCGACAAGAACGGCGTCCTCCGCCTGCTTCAGCGGCGCGGCCGCACGGTGTGAGTCATCGTAATCGCGCTTTTTCTGATCGGCGAGGATCTCCTCATATGTCACCTGCTGACCGCGGGCGATCAGCTCCTCATACCGCCTGCGCGCCCGCTCCTCCGGCGAAGCGGTGAGGAAAATCTTTACATCGGCATTCGGAAGGACGACGGTGGCGATATCCCGCCCATCCATGATGCAGCTGTTTTGGGCGGCGATATCGCGCTGAAGGCTGAGCAGAAACGCCCGCACGGGCGGCAGGGCCGAGAATGCCGAGGCCGCCATGGACACCTCCGGCGTGCGGATCAGATCGGAGACGTCCTCCCCGTTGAGGAGCACACGCTGCTCCCCGTCCCGGAAGGCGAGCTCCACCCGGATCCCCTTGAGCATTTCTTCCACTGCGGCGGAGTCCCCGGGATCCACTGTGCCGCGCAGCGCATACAGGGCAATGGCCCGGTAGAGCGCGCCGGTATCAATGTAGATATATCCCTCCGCCTTCGCGACCGCCCGGGCAATGGTGCTCTTACCGGCGCCGGAGGGGCCGTCGATCGCAATGTTTACAATCCTCATCTGTTTTCCTCCTGTCGGGCGGCGCTCAGCCCCGCCAGTCTGCCTGTTGAAAAGGCAATCTGCAAATTATATCCGCCGGTGTAGGCGTCCACATCCATCACTTCCCCGGCAAAGTACAGCCCGGGGACAAGCCTGGAGCACATGGTCTTTGGATCGATCTCCTTTGTATTCACGCCGCCCGCCGTGACGATGGCCTCTTCAATGGGCCGGAACCCGGTCACGGTCAGCGTCAGATCCTTCAGCAGCGCGCCCAGCGCGCGCCGCTGTGCACGGGTGACGGCGTTGACCTTTTGCGAGGCCGGAATCCCGGAGAGGCGCACCATGACGGGTACGAGCTTTTTAGGCAGAAGGCCGTCCAGCGCATTGATAAAATTGCGGTTCGCGCTCTGCTCAAAATCGCGCAGGATCCGCCGGTCCAGCTGTTCGGCGTCAAGCGCCGGCTTGAGGTCAATATGCAGCCGATAGCGCCCCTTTTCCATCTGACGCATCTGGCTGCTGGCGCTGAGCACCATCGGCCCGGATACGCCGAAATGCGTAAAGAGCATCTCCCCAAAATCGGTATAGATCATCCGACGATTTTGCGTATCCTCCACCTTTAACGCGCTGTTGCGCAGGGAGAGACCCTGCAGATCGGAACACCAGCCCTCGTGCACATTCAGCGCGGAGAGCGCGGGATGGGTCGGGACAATCGTGTGCCCTGCCGCCTGTGCCAGACGGTACCCGTCCCCCGTGGAACCGGTGCGCGGGTAAGAAAGCCCTCCTGTGGCGATGATGACGGCATCGGCAGAGAAGGTCCGCCCCTCCTCCGTCCGCACGCCTGCGGCACGTCCCTCGCGCAGGAGCAGCTCCGTCACACGCCCCCGCACCATCCGCACCCCGGCCGACAGCGCACAGCGCTCGAGCGCCTGTGCGATATCCGCCGATTTATCGGACTGCGGGAAGATCCGCCCGCCGCGCTCCGTCTTGAGCGGGACGCCGGCCCGCTCAAAGAAATCCACCGTATCCGCCGGCATAAAGGCGGAGAAAGCGCTGTACAAAAAGCGGCCGTTCGCGGGGACCGCCTCCACCAGCGCGCGGATATCGGAACAATCATTGGTGACGTTGCAGCGTCCCTTTCCCGTGATGAGCACCTTGCGCGCCGGCCGTGCATTGCGCTCAATCAGCGTCACCTCGGCGCCGGCATGTGCGGCGGCGCCCGCGGCCATCAGGCCGGCCGCACCGCCGCCCACAACGGCCACACTTTTTCTATTCGTCATCCGGCTGTGTCTCCTCTATCTTATCATAGACGCCGTAGGCGTCCCAGATGCCCTCCAGCTTATCGAAGCTGTCCGCAATTTCCCGCCTGCGGCTCATCGTGACCGCCACGATCAGCGCGTTGATCAGGCTCAGCGGCGCCACGAGCGAATCGACTACCGAGGCCATGTCGCTCTTTGCCACGAGCAGATGGTTGGCAAAGCCGGCGATCGGCGAATCGTCGCTGTCTGTCACGGAGATGATCGACGCGCCGCGGTCATGTGCGAAGCGCAGGGCGTTGATCGTCTGATTGGAGTAGCGCGGGAAGCTGATCGCGATACACACATCCCGCTCGCTGATGCGGAACATCTGCTCAAAGATCTCACTGGCGGAGGAGGTCTGAATCACGACCACGTTATCGTACAGCAAATTGAAGTAAAATGCCAGAAAGCTGGCCAGCGCCGCCGAGGACCGCAGGCCCATGATATAGATCTTCTCCGCACGGTTGATCGCCTCCACCGCCGCATAGAAATCCTTTCGGCTGGTCTGTTCGAGGGTGGCGCGGATCATTTCGATATCGCTGTTCAGTTCCTTCTCAATGACGTCCTCGTCCCCCATGCGGTCACAGGCGACCTCGATCCGCTGGAGGGAGGTCAGCGTGCTGCGCACCATATCGCGCAGCGCCTTCTGCATCTCCGGATAGCCGTCGTATCCGAGCACCGTTGCAAATCGGACCACCGTGGACTCGCTCACACCGGCCGTCACCCCCAGCCGGGACGCCGTCATAAAGGCCGCGCGGTCATAGCGGGAGAGGATAAAATCCGCAATTTTCCGGTGGCCCTTGGAGAGCTTCGGATATGCTTTTTCAATTTTCGCCAAGACGCTCTGTCCCACCGCAATGCCTCCCCGCCAGACCCAAAACAGATCCGCTTTATCTCTATTATTTTAATCGTTCAGCTTCAAAAAATCAAGGAGAATGAATTTTTCGGCGGAGAAAAATTCATTTTTTCTCCCGACGGGGCGGCGGAATCGTTGAAAGGGCGTTTTTACCCCTTGTACAAATTTCGGAGTCCATTTTCTATTCCGCCGGCACTGGATATTTATTCCCCGCTGTGGTAAAATTCAAATGATCGAATTTTTGTGAGGTTGTTTTGCCATGAAAACAAAAAAGGTGCAGAAAATTATCGCCGCCGTGGCGGCTGCGGTCGTGGCGGCCGCCATCATCACCGTGCCCACCGTCTTCGCCGTGCGCGGCAGCATCAGCGGGGAAGAAGTGCCGGATGGCTTTGCAGACGGGCTCTCCGCAGCGGACGCCGCACGCGCCCCCGGCACAAACACACGCATCATGTCATCCAATCTGTTGGTCCACTACGCGAGCTGGGGCGGGGAACCGGCCAAGCCCCGGGCGAAAATGTACGTCTCCCTGATCGAAAAATACCAGCCGGACGTGGTCGGCCTGCAGGAGGTGTGCGGCTCCTGGTTCGCCTGCCTGTACCGGAATCTCCCGGACGGGTACAAATTCATTGACCCGCTTACCACGGGACTTTTCGTCCATATGACGAGTATGATCTACAACGCCAACACGCTCACCCTGCTCGACAGCGATCAGGTCGTCTACTCCGAGGGGGACAATCCCCGCCTGCGCCGCGTGGTGTGGGCGCTGTTCGAGCGGAAGGACGACGGAAAACAGTTTGTCGTCACCTCCACGCACTTTGACCTGATCCGGGAGAACCAGGAGGAGGAAGAGCTGCACACGATGACCGTCCAGGCGGAGGAAATGATCGCTCTGGTCGGCGAGCTGGGCGACCGGTACAACTGCCCCGTCTTCTCCACAGGGGACTTTAACGCCAAGGAGGACGGGCGGCAGAACGGCGAATATGACGCGCCCGAAATCTATGAACGGCTCATCCAGAGCCTGACCGATACCAAAACTGTCGCCCGGGAGAAAAAGGCCGGCGCGGACTACGGGATCAAAGAGCCGACCTACGACCACATCTTCCTGCGCGGCAACGCCGAGATCGGGCAGTTCCAGATCCTCTCCCAGCCGTACCTGACGCCGATGTCCGACCACTATTCGATCTTCATTGACGCAGCCATATAGAGCATTTTAAAGGAGCACGGGGGTCCCGTGCTCCTTTTATTTTCTCATCGCGTGAGCGCATACAGCTTCATATCCAGGATCCGGCCGTCTTTAAAGGCGTTTTTCCGCATGGTTCCCTCCAGCAGGAAACCGCACTTTTCCAGCACACGGCATGACGCCGTATTATACGCAAACGGCTCTGCAAATATCCGCAGGATGTCCGTCTGTTCAAACACCTGCGCACATGCCGCACGCACGGCAAATGTCGCCGCCCCGCGTCCCCAGAGCGGTTCCGCAATATAATATCCCAGCTCCGCAGTGCGAAAGTGGACGTTCGCCTGACGAAACATGGTCACGCTGCCCACCGCCCTGTCGTCCGCCGTGACCGCAAAGGCAAAGACTTGCTCCGGATCGGCCGCCAGCATCTCCCCGATAAAGTCGCGCGCATCCGCCGCCGTGTACGGGAACGGGATGCCGTCCCGCAGGTTCCGCAGCACATTCCGGTTGCCGATCGTATCCGCCAGATCGGGCGCGTCCTCCATCCGCCACGGGCGGATCGCATAATTCATCCGAAAAGCCTCCAGCTATTTAAAAATCCGCCGAAAATTCTTCTGCCAGCGGTTCAGATACGCCTCCACCAGCCGGGTGAGGGCCAGATCGTAGATCAAAAACACGGCATTCCCCGCCACAAGAACGATCGCCAGAATGCCCCACAGCGGAATCCCCTTTGCGGTAAAAAAGTCCGTCTCAATAAACGGAATGCCAAAGACGAACGTCAGCAGTGCGTAGGACGCCGCCAGCGCAACATTGAATACGATCAGCTTTACCACCCACTCTACCGCCCGCGGAAGCCGGCTCTCGAGCAGCGCCTTGAGGATGGGATAGTAGCCAAACAGCAGCACGTACATGACAGCCGCCATCCGGTCGGGTACGACGAACAGGGCGATCAGCCCCACCGCCACATACACCATAAAGGCCCACCGCTTATTGACCTCGATCACCATGATCATCAGCAGCACGCCCGCCGCGGCAGGCAGTACAAACGTCATGGAGGGAATGATCGTCAGCAGCATAGCCACTACAGAGAGCGCCGCCACGATCCCGCCCAGCGCGATTTTTGAGCTCTGTTTCACCTCTACCCCTCCCCGGATCAGCAGCAGGGCGTGCCGTCGCACCCGGCGCAGTCGCAGCAGCAGTTGGCACAGATGAGGGCGTTGCAGAGATCGCAGACGCTGCAGCCCGTCCTGCCCGGCGCGCCGTTCGGCCCCGCCTGACGGTATCCGCCGCCGCGGGAGGTGGTCACGTTGTTGTATGCGGCGCGGTACTCCGCATTGCCGGGATCCATATCGCACGCCGTGCGGTAATTGCGCGAGGCCTCCTCCAGCCAGCCGCGGCGGTATAAAACCGTCCCTTTGAGGAAGTACCACTCCGCGTTGCGGCCATTATTCGGAATGCCCTCGAGCAGCGTGTCCGCATCGTCGATCCTGTTTTCCGCAATGCGGGCGCGCACATCCGCCAGCGAGGATCCGGCCGAGGCATAGCCGCCCGGCCCATTGCGCCGGGAATTGATAATCTCATCATAGGCGGCGTCCAGCTCTGCCATGCGCCGGCGCCCAAGCGGCGTCGTATTCTCCTGAAGGGCGCGCGCCTTGCGGCGATAGGCCTCCTTGACCTCCTCGTCCGTCGCCGTCTCACTGATCCCCAATATCTCATATGCGCTTTTCACGTGAGCACCGTCCTTTATCATGATCCGTAACCTCTGCGATGACGTGATACGTACCATCGTAGAGAATATTGAGCAGAATATCCCGGAATCCCGGCAGCGCCAGCGCGTCATACGCGCGGATCGCCTCCGCTACGGTAAGGTTGAGCACCTCGGCCGCATAGCGGGGAACCCGCTCCCGCTCCATCCCCTCCATGAGGAAGACATTGTACCCGCCGGATTTGAGATCCTCGTCGTAGTCGTCCGCCGCATCACAGATATAGACGTAACGCCCGACGCAGTAACCGAGCCGGTTGAGAAGCGCCGCCCGCTCCGGGTCCTCCACGCCGTAGGCGCAGATCTTCCCCAGCGCACAGGCCGTGGGGTCGGCCGCACGGTCCAGACTTGGGCAGCGCTCGCGCTCCAGCGCCGCCTGCCGCTCCATGGTCTCCCCTAAAATGGCCTCGATCTCCGGAAATCTCCGGCGCGCCTTTTTTCGGGCGCGGGCGGCAAACGGGAGCAGCAGGCGCGAGCCGATCGATTGGAGAAAGGAACTGTCGGCAATATTGTCCCGCAGCTTATAGTAAGTCATAATGACTACACAGGCTGCGCTGAGCTCCAGCGCCTGTTCCGGATCGCGTTTGCAGTAATGGCATTTGACAAACGGATTGAACGGGCAGCGCCCCTCCTCAAAACCGGGGCACTCCCCCTGCGCCATGCGCAGCAGCGCCAGAAACGCGAAATCATAGCTCAGCGCCATGCGGGCCATGACGCCGTAATCACGGCCAAGCTGACGGCACAGGGAACAGTAGACGCCCTTATAGACCTCGTAGTCCTTCACCTTCATCTCCGGCTTATAGGCCTTTACGTATCCGAACAAGCGCCACACCACCAAGCAGGTATCAGAGTCCTTTTTAAATATTATCAGATATTATCGTGAAATTGCATGAATATATTGTAAATATTTTTATTTTTGGCGTTCTGAGACGGGCACAGGGGCCGCCTGCCGCATACGCCGGCGCCAAACCGCGGAGAAATTCACAAAAACTGGTGACATTTACAGTCAGATAGGCTATAATAAGAGCATGCTGATTTGCTATGGAGGTGCGCAAATGTCTATCATCAAAAAAGACGCTTATTTCAATTCCTCAACCGGAAAGGACCGGATCCATACCGTCATCTGGCAGGACGACAGCCAGCCGCCCGCAGCCGTCATCCAGATCGCCCACGGGCTGGGAGAGCACATGGGACGCTATGACGAATTTGCCCGTTTTCTTGCGGCAAACGGCTTCGTCGTATGCGGGAACGATGCGCTGGGCCATGGCCTCTCCGCAAGCTCCATGGAGGATCTCGGCTTTACGAGCGAAGAGAACGGTGATCTGCGGCTGGTAGACGATATGCACATTCTGCACCACATCATGCACCGCCGCTATCCGGACCTGAAGTATTATCTCTTCGGCCACTCGATGGGCGCGGCGTGCGTGCGGGTGTTCCTCTCCCACTTTGGCCATGAAATCGACGGCGCGATCCTCTGCGGGCCGGCCGAATTCCCGCCCATCTCCATCCTGGCTGCCGGCGCCGTGGACAAGCTGGCCGAAAAGATGGGCCCGCACAAAAAGGCCGTCACCCTGACCGCGCAGATCGCGGCGCTCTCCAACCGGCAGTTTGCAAAGAGCGCGCGCACTGAGAGCGACTGGCTGAGCTCCGATCCGGAGGAAGTTGATAAAATTCTGGCTGATCCGCTGTGCAACTTCCCACTGACGTATGCGCTCGTCCGGGATCTGGTCCACCTGCAGGCGGAGTGCGCCGCGGGCGACTGGGTTTCCCGCGTGCCGCTGGACCTGCCGCTGATGATCATCGGCGGGGCCGAGGACCCCGTCGGCGGCAATGGGCGCCGGGTGATCGATCTGGTCGAGAAGCTGGAGGCCTCCGGCCGGAACCCGGAAGTGATCCTGTATCCCGGATGCCGCCACAACCTGCTCAACGAGAGCGTGCGGGATAAGATCTTCAACGACATTCTGATCTGGCTGAGCGCCACCGTAAACGCCGGCGCACAGCAGGACGCGTAATGATCCGGAAATATACAGCGGGGACGCAGCATGAACTGCGCCCCCGCATTTTTATTTGCCGCCGTTCCGGCAGATCAAACGGACCGCTTTGTTCTTCGGGACTGCCCCTCCTGATTTACAGGGCCGAATAGCCGTAGCTGTTGACCAGGGCGTCAATCTTGATCCCCTGTTTGCACTGCGGGCAGTCGCGGTGGGAATAGGTGTGATAGTTGGGGATATCGTCCGCCGTAAAGATGGAGTGAATCGCCACGCCGTCCACCGTCTCTTTGGCGCTGAAAACGGAGGACACGCCCACAACGTTTCCGTTGTAATAATCCACGCATTCAAGGACGCGGTGCAGCGTCTTCCCGGTGGTGATGGAGGCGATCAGCAGCAACACATTTTTTCCGTACACCATGTGCTGAAGATTGTCGCGGAAGATCATCTGACCGTTCGCGTTGAACTCCGGCGGCACAATGTGAATGCTCTGATTCCGGTTGACGGACATCATATCTTCCTTGGAAAGCTCCTCGGCCAGATAGGCCGCCAGAATCTCGCTGCCGTCCATACAGATGATGGTGTCCACCTGCGTCGTGCTGGCATAGGGGGCCGCGAGCAGGCCTGCGGCATCCTTCGCCATGCGGTGGCGGTGCTTGATCTTGGTGATATCAATATAGTAATTGATATGCGAGTGGCTGGTGACGAAGTGGCCGGGCACGGCCTCGATGGAGACGTTGCTGTTGACACTGCTTGTAATTTTCAGCGCATGACCTTCCATGGAACATCCTCCCTTATCTTATCTGCCCGCCTTCAGCCGGGCGAACAGCTTGGTATGCCTCGATTTGACGTCGGAGATCACCTTGCCCTCCAGATAGGTCAGGCCGACATTTCCGGTGCGGACCGGGATCAGCATCAGCTTCATATAGGTGGACCGGGGGCGCGCCACCCGGACGGCCTGACGGGCGCGGTCGCTTTTAATCATCGCGCGGATCTTCTCTTTCTTTTCCCGCGCGGTGAGCGTGCAGCTGGGGTTCGTGACGTTCTCCACACAGCCGATCACCCGCTCAATGTAACGGCGCTGGAGCATCTCCTCGCTCTTCTCATCGTGAATGCCCCAGTGATCGTAAAGGTCGATCATCCAGCTGTGCTCCTCCTCGCGCTTTTCATACAAATTGGCGCGATACTTGGCCGTCTCGGATTCGGCGCGGGCGCGGATAAAGTGATAATACTGCTTTTCCGTGAGCACCACGCGCTCCACATCGCGGATCACACTGAGCACAAACGGGAAATCATCCATAAAGGTGTTGGGGAATCTCAGATTGTTGCGGATGAGGTATTCGGACAAAAACAGCTTATTCCACGGCGGGTAGAGCAGGTTCTGATCGAACATCTCATACGCATACTCCCGGAACTCCTGCTGCGAGGCGAAGACCCGCGACGGCAGCGTCTGATCCTGCGAGTAAAATTCCGTATCACTGTAATAAGTATCAATAAAGAATCCCGAAACCACAAGCTGAGCGCTGTTCTGCTCGGCAAGGGTATACAGATCCTCGAGCATAGTCGGCTCCGCCCAGTCGTCGGAATCCATAAAATACATGTACTTGCCCCTGGCGATATCGATCGCCATGTTGCGGGCGCTCGGCGCGCCGCCGTTCTCCTTGTGGAACACACGGATACGCGCATCCTGCTGCGCATACGCATCGCAGATCTCGCCGCTGCGGTCGGGCGTCCCATCGTCCACGATCAGGAACTCAAACTCCTTGAGCGTCTGCGCCTGAATACTCTCGATCGCACGAGCCACGTACTGCTCCACTTTATAGACAGGCATAATGACGCTGATTTTGATCTGACTGTCTCCCATATCCTTCCTCCTTGCTTAACCGAGCTCTCTCCAGCACGCCTGAAGGGCGCTGAAGACGACCTTGTCCATATCATAATATTTATACTCCGCCAGACGGCCGCCGAAGATCACGTTCGGCTGCGCGTCGGCAAGCGCTTTATACCGGGCATAGAGCGCCTGATTTTTTTCGTCGTTTACCGGGTAATACGGCTCCATCCCCGGCTGCCACTCCGCCGGATACTCCCGGGTGATGACCGTCTTCTCCTGTGTGCCGAACTCAAAGTGTTTATGCTCGATAATGCGGGTAAACGGCGTCTCCGCATCGGTGTAATTGACGACCGCCACACCCTGATAGTTGCTCTGATCCAGCAGCTGCGTCTCAAAGCGCAGGCTCCGGTATTCCAGATTGCCGTACTGGTAATCGAAGTAGGCGTCGATCATACCGGTGTAGACGACCTTGTCCGCCAGCGCGGAGAGCGCCTGCCGGTTTTCGAGGAAATCACAGCCGAGGCGGACCTCAATCCCCTCGAGCAGGCGGTCAATGATGAC
>CASFCH010000048.1 GCA_949293315.1 uncultured Oscillospiraceae bacterium
AACCCCGATATGACGGGGCCGTCCGATTACGGGATCATCCCCGCATGCCGTGCCTTTATTGCGCCGATTGAGCTGGCGACGGGCAGCAAGGCCTATTTTGTGGGCAAGCCCAACCCCTTAATGATGCGTACCGGCATCAAAAAGCTGGGCGTCCACAGCGCCAATGCAGCGATGATTGGCGACAGAATGGATACGGACATCGTGGCCGGCATGGAAACAGGCATGGATACGGTGCTTGTCCTCACCGGGGTGACGAGCGAGCGGACAATTCTGAACTTCCCCTATCGCCCCAAATATATTCTGGAAGGCGTGGGCTGCATTGCAAAGGGGGCGGACTTCCATTGTTCCGCACCGCAGCTGTAACCGCCCGGCATCTTTAAATGCACAAAAAGCGTTCCCAAATAAAGGGGAACGCTTTTTCATGTGCCGAAAAATTACTTCAATTCTTTTTCCGCTCTGTAATTATTCTGATTTTTTCACCCAGGGAATAGTTTCCGGCAAAGAAACAGGAAAACTCCGTAATGGTCGGGATATCTGTATACGCCTCAATCGTCAGGCGCACGCTGTCTGCCTTCCTGGGCAAAAAGTGAAATATCCGTTTATTTCCCATAGCTTTTGCACAGAATCTTTGGACTGTTTTTTTGCCGCGGATCAGTTCGACAGTATATCCGCGCACCAGATGGCCGTTTTGCTGATCCTCCCGAAGCACGATATGATCAATTTGAGCTCCGCCGGGTATTTTAAGTTCAAAAGAGATCCCTTTGCCGGAGGTCTCTGCAATTTTATTGGAAAAACGGCGGTGCAGCAGTTCCCCCATCCGGCGCAGCTGTACCCTGTCCGCCTCTGGGATCAACCCGCGATCGTCCACGACGATTCCGAGCAGCAGATTGGCGTTTCGGCCTACGGAATGATAGTAGAGATCCATTAATTTTTCCCCGGAGAGAACTTTCCGATCCTCCCCCGCTTTCCAAAACCACTCATTCTTTCTTGCGGGTACATCGCACTCCGCAGGGCTCCAGAGGGCGCCGTCAGGAGTCCCGGAGCCGATCAGGGAATCCTCCTGCGTACCGTCAAACTGGCTGTCTCCATCCGTGGCGGACCAGCAGTTGTATGGCGCTATTCCGCGTTCATTTCCCACCCAGCGCGTATTATTTTCATCTCCGATTACGCTGCCCTGAAAACGGACGGCCTGTGGCTGGAATTTTTCATAGATCGGCTTCAGATCAGGGCCGCCCTGATCAACCGGCAGTATTCCGCCGTCGAACCAAATCTCAAAAAGATCTCCATACCGGCTCCACAACTCCGTCAGCTGCCGTTCCACCAGCGCAATATAGCGCTTTTGCTCCTCCGGATCACCGCTGATCACACGGCCGGGATTGTCCGCCAGCATATAGCCGTTACAGGAACAGCTGTAATACAGGCCGGGCCGGATATTGTATTTATTACAGGAACGGATAAAGTCGGCAACGATGTCCTTTTCAAAACCGGCTTGCCGCACGCTGTAAGGCTCCGTAGGCCATAGACAAAATCCGGTGCAGTGTTTGGCCACCAGGATCGCATAGGTCGCTCCGGCCTCCTTTGCCGTGCGAATCCACTGATCGGTATCAAGCTCTTTGGGACGGAAGACTGTGGGATCGGGGTGATAGCCCCATTGCTTTCGGAACTGATAGTCCGGCTCAAAGACTGTAATATCATAATGAATGATCACGCCGAATTCGCTTTTTGCCCAGTCCAGCTGCTGTGGTGTCGGTTTTGCCATGTGCATCCCCCTGCGGTACGTCGTTATGCGTTCCATTATAGCATGGCCGGAATGCGCACGCAAGCCGATATGTATGTTGGCAAGGATGGGGATGTCCCAAAAGGGCGGAAGGCCTCCGATTGCTCGGAAGCCTTCCTAAAAAGAGAGAGAAAAGAAAATGAAAAAGATGTAAACCTCATCAGTTTACGATATTATTATAGACAGAAAGAATGAATCAATTCAAAACAAAAAATAAACATTCTGTAAATAATTCCCTATAAATCTCTTAAAACAACGTTTGTTGTGCGTTATTTTACAAATTTCGCAAATCTTGTATTGTCCTACGCACAATTTATCCGCTGTTTGAAACGGCCGCCCGATAGTTTTCCAGCTCCAAACGCGCATTTTCATTTTCCGGCGCAGAAACAGACGCATAGGAATACAGCGCATAACCGCCATAGTGGGAAAGGGAACGGATTGCACGCAGCTGGCGCGCGATTATATCCGTGTTCCGCTGCCACTCATACCGCGCGGAATCGGGGCTGTCGGATGCAGAGGCATATGGATCGACCGATCCGCACTTATAAAACGCCAGCCCGAAATACAGTTTTACTTTCCCCGCTTCGCACAAATCCTCCCATTGAGAAACAGCGCGCTCAAACGGCAGCGTCTCATTTTCAAAGCCATAGTAGACCTGCGGCATCATATAATCGCAGTATCCGGAATTCCCAGCCCACAGGGCAGTATCGGCGTACATTTTGTCGTAATTATAAGTCTGATTTGCGGAGGGACTGATGCCGACTTCAATATCCGAACGCACGGCCTTGACAGCAGCGTATACACCGCTGACAAAATTACTGACATTCTCCCGCCGCCAATCTTCCAGCGCATACTTACCGCCCGCATCGCGGTATTTTTGATAGCTGGACGCGTCGATCTCCGGCGCCGTGTCGGGATAAAAATAGTCATCGTAATGGATGCCGTCGATATCGTAGTTCTCAGCAATTTCCCGAACACCGTCTATAATGAGCTTCTGTGCTTCACTGTCCGCCGGATTATAATAAATCCCTTTATCACACACAATCAGACGGGTGTCATCCGGACGGTTTTCACTGTGCCACTTTTTGGCCGGATTCTGTTCACTCAGCTTATCAAAGTCTGGATCATATGAGACGCGATAGGGATTAATCCATGCATGGATTTGCAGCGCATGACGGTGCGCCTCCTCCACCATAATTTCAAGGGGGTCATATCCGGGATCCTGCCCCTGAACGCCGGTGAGATAACTGCTGAACGGAAAGAGCTGGGAGCGGTAGAAAGCGTCGGAAAACGCGCGCGCGTGGACGATCACGGTATTCAGCCCAAGGGCGGAAACCGTGTCCATCATGTCAGCTGCTTTCTGTCGGAAACTCTCCTCAGTCCCCCCGCCCTGCCCGGACATGGATAAATCGCTGTAGGAGATCCAGATCCCCCGCATTTCTCCGGCGGGCTGCTCCTCCTGTGAGGCGGGAGCGGTCTGCCCGGCGGCTGTCTCCGGCGCCGGCACCGGCTCTGCTGTGCAGCCATTCGCCATGAGCAGCAGTGCGGCTGTCAATATCAATCCAAAAAATTCTTTTTTCATTTCCGCCATCCTATCCTACGCTTGACATTCATGCCAATTACGAATAACATAATAGTATGCCGTTCGGCATATAAAGGCCGCAGCGGTACTTTAAATATTTATAGAGGATGGGATTCATTTATGTTTCATATGATCGATTCCCGGGCGGAAAAAGCCGGAGCGGCCAGAGCCGACTGCCCGATATGCGGCCGGAAGACCTTGCTCCAGATGGTCAAGGTGTTTGACAGCGTCCATCTCTGCTGCTTCCCGGTCGGATCCTTCCTGGAGGACTACTTTGCCGTCTGCCCGGAATGCAGCAGCGTGTTTGCGTTAGATAAGACAGCCTATATTGCCCTGAAGGGCGGGAACGGCAGTTTCCTGACCGATGAGCACCTGCACCCCGTGTATGACGGGGCAGCCGGTGGAAAAAAGGCGGAATAACTCTATGGCAAAAATCCTGTGGCAGTTGCTGCTCTGCTGGCTTTTGTTAAGTCTGCTCGGAATTGCGATTACAATATTTGACAAGCTCAGCGCGAAGCGAGCCGGGCAGCGGGTGCCGGAATTTACGCTGATGCTGGTGGCATTTATGGGTGCCGCGCTTCCGATGTATATCACAATGCGGCTGATTCGGCACAAAACGCGCCATAAAAAATTTATGATCGGCCTGCCGCTGATGATTATATTCCATCTTCTTTTACTGGCATGGCTCATTTGTTTCCAGATAAAATTACAGACAGGATATTGACAAAAACCTGAAAATTACATAAAATAATATCAGTAATTATTATTTTTATCATATTTCAGGGTGATATCGTTATGTTAAAGCGCAGTCGACAGCGGGAAGCAATTTTAAAAGAACTCTGTTCGCGGTTTGATCATCCCACAGCCGATGAATTATATAACCAGCTTCGCAAGTCGCTCCCTTCCATCAGCCTTGGCACAGTGTACCGCAATCTTTCCCTGCTGAGCAACGAGGGAATGATCCGGAAAATTTCCTGCGGAACGGCCGACCATTTCGACGGCAATCCAAAACCGCACTACCACTTCTCCTGCACCGGATGCGGACGTGTCTATGATTTGGATATGCCGGTCCACACAGAGCTGGAGGCGGAGGCCTCCGAACATACCGACTTTACAATTCAGACGCATGCGCTGATTTTTTACGGCAAATGCCGAAACTGCAACACAGCAAAATCCTGAAAACACCCCGCCGCGGCGGGGTGTTTTCATTCATGACTCATGACTTTTAGCGGATATCACCTGATTTTTCCGGACGTCCGTTTCAGCCGATTTGTTCGCATTCGCATGCGAAGTCTCACCATCCCCATCGGTGGTGCGTGTTTTGACCTCTACCCGGTCAAAATACTGTTTAAATCGGATGGAGAAATTCAGCTTTCGCCTGCAGGTGCGGCAAAAGAACGGAGCGTGAAAAGCGCCGTTAAAGAATTTCCACGGGCCGGTGCGCTGAGCGCTGCCGCCGCAGCGGTCACAGAGACACACCATTTTTCCCGGATCTACGGCCGGGTTTGAAAGATCCTTGATAATATACGGTTTAAAGAGAAAACGCCGGTAAAACTGCTCATCGCACTTCTGAACCATTTGATCCACCCGCGCACGGTCAAACACGGCGCGGAAGCAGTCCGCGCTCAGCAGGCTGTCATCCAGAGCGCGGTGAAGCGCATACCTGTCAGGATCGATCCCCAGCTCCGCCGCAGCGCCGGAGAGGGCTATCTGCTGGCTCATGGAGCGGCCGCATATTAAATGGTAATACCGCTGCAGATCCAGATAATACTGCAAAAATGGGATTCTCTCCGTATGGAAAAAGCAATTCAGGTTTTCAATCAGTACGCGGAGATCGCCATCCCCCCATGAGAGCATGGCGGCCTCTTCGCCCCCAATGAAAGATTCCAGCCGCTTCAGCGCCTCATGAAAGGAGAGGCCTCCGCGGATCTCCTCATTGGTGATATGCGTCAGCCGCTTTGTCCGCGCATTCAGCTTTCGTCCTATCTGGGGTTTTACCAGTGTACTGAAGCGACCGATCTCCGCCAGATCGGGGCCCAGCAAAACCGCCCCAATTTCAATGATTTCGTTGA
This sequence comes from uncultured Oscillospiraceae bacterium, assembly GCA_949293315.1. Lineage (GTDB taxonomy): Bacteria > Bacillota > Clostridia > Oscillospirales > Acutalibacteraceae > Onthovicinus. Next base: position 5,432 of record CASFCH010000048.1, read on the forward strand.
GCGTAACTTTACGGCCAAAAGTGTTATTCCATTCAAGGTCTAAAATCAGATAATTCAAGCCGGTTGACTCCCCCACCGTACCTGGAAAAGGGGGAACCGCAGGGCGGCTCCCCCTCGCCGGGCTTTTCTTACTTTTTCATGGCTACAGCGCGTTTTGCCGCATCCGCTATATGGGCGGCGTCCAGACCGTAGAGGTGCAGCAGCTCGGCCGCGGGGCCGGAACGCCCGAAAGTATCCTCTACGCCCACGCGCAGTACCGGGACCGGGACGCTTTCCCCGATCACCTCGGCGACCGCAGCACCCAGACCGCCGATCACATTGTGCTCTTCAGCGGTGACGATCGCACCGGTTGCCTTTGCGCTCTCAATAATGATATCGCGATCAATCGGTTTGATCGTATGCATATTGACAACCGCTGCGGAAATGCCGGAATTTTTCAATTCTTCAGCAGCCATCAGCGCCTCGTTGACCATCAGACCGGTGGCGATAATGGTGACATCCCGTCCCTCCGTGAGACGTACGCCCTTGCCAATCTCAATTTGATACTGCTCATCAAAAATGCGCGGTACCGCCAAGCGGCCAAAGCGCAGGTACACCGGGCCGTCAAGGGCCGCGGCCGCAAACACGGCCTTATAGGCCTCCATATCATCGGCGGGATTGATGATCGTCATCCCGGGAATCGTGCGCATGAGCGCGATGTCCTCACAGCACTGATGGCTGGCGCCGTCCTCTCCCACAGAGATCCCGGCGTGGGTCGCGCCGATCTTTACATTCAGATGCGGGTATCCGATGGAGTTGCGCACCTGTTCAAATGCCCTGCCGGCGGCAAACATGGCAAAGCTGCTGGCAAAAACCGTATATCCGCATGTTGCCAGGCCGGCCGCTACGCCCATCATGTTCCCCTCTGCGATTCCGCAGTCAAAGAAACGTTCCGGGCACGCCTTCTTAAAAACGCCCGTCTTTGTAGCCGCTGCCAGATCCGCATCCAGCACGATCAGTCTGTCATTGTGTGCAGCGAGGTCGACCAATCCTCTGCCGTAGCCGTCACGCGTTGCCGCTTTGATGCACTCACTCATCTGCCTTACCTCCCAGCCGGGCAAGCTCCTCGTTGAGCTCTGCCATTGCGATATTGTACTCCTCCTGATTCGGGGCCTTGCCGTGCCATCCGCAGGCATTTTCCATATAGGAGACGCCCTTCCCCTTGACGGTTGTGGCGATGATTGCCGTAGGTTTTCCATTCTTTTCCACGCGGTCCAGCGCATTCAATATCTCAGGGATACTGTTGCCGTCGATCGTCATGGTATTCCAGCCAAAGGCCGCAAATTTTTCCGGAAGCGGCGCGGGAGAATTGACCTCATCCAGGGTGCCGTCAATCTGAAGGTTATTGAAATCCACAAAGGCCACCAGATTGTCTAACTTTTTGTGTGCGGCAAACATGGCGGCCTCCCAGACCTGCCCCTCCTCACACTCACCGTCGCCGAGAATGGTATAGACCGTGTATTCTTTACCGGCAAGTTTACCGCCGAGCGCCATGCCTACGGCGGCTGAAATCCCCTGCCCCAGTGAGCCTGTACTCATATCAAGCCCGGGAAGCATGCGCATGCTCGGATGGCCCTGAAGACGCGCATCACTCTTGCGCAGCGTTTTGAGTTCTTCAAAGGGGAAATACCCTCTGAGAGCCAGAACGGCATACAGCGCCGGCGCGGCGTGGCCCTTGGACAAAACAAACCGATCGCGATCCGGATCCTGCGGCTTCTGTGGATCCACCTTCATTTTGGAAAAATAGAGGCATGTCAGGATATCGACTGCCGACAGTGACCCGCCCGGATGGCCCGACTTGGCGTTGAAGGTCCCCTCGATCACACCCATGCGCGCCTTGCAGGCTGCTATTTCGAGCTGCCTGATCTTTTCATCACTCATATCAACTCTACCTTTCTTTTACTTGAATTTCTTCAATATGATGGATAAAATCAGCAACCGCCCCCTGATTGCAGTGGCAGGCCTGATAATCTACAAGCTCCTTGATTTCCCTGGGCGCCTGACCGCACGCGGCGGAGAGTCCGACGGCCCTGAGCATGTCGGCGTCATTATAGTAATCGCCGATTGCGGCAGTGTGATCGAATGCGATCCCCTTCATCTCAGCCAGTTTTAAAACGGCCGCGCCCTTATTTGCGGTGGCATTTACAATTTCAAACCCGATGATTGAGGAGTGAAAGGTCTTTATGATCCCCTGCCCGTATTGCTCGGTAAAAGCCATCACCCGCTTTAAACCAACCGGCGTCCCGAAAAAGATCACTTTACACCAGTCCTCCTGCGGTACCTCGTCAAACGAGGCGCAGAACCGATGATCCAGATGATCCGCGCCCACAAATGCCCGGCAGCAGACACCGGCGTTCAGGCAATAGATATTATCCGAAGTGAAAATCGCCACCTCGTTAAGCTGAAACCGTCTGTGGGCCGCCCGAACCAGTTCCCTTCCCGCCGGGCAGATCGGATCTTTAAAAAGAAATTTGCCGCCGGTAAAATCGTAAATTCCGGAGCCGTTCATCACAATGGCAGGCATTCCCTCCAGCGGAAGTTTATCGTAATGCTTTTTAAGGGACTGTACATTTCGCCCGGACGCTAATGTGAAAATGCCGCCGCGGCTGATAAAATCTGAAATTGCGCGAATATTGCGCCGTGGGGTTTGGCGCAGCTTATTGTTCAGGGTCCCGTCGATATCGGAGACGAGCAGCCATCCGTTCATATCCCCTTCTCGCACCATCTGTAACTTGCACCGCCTAACTTCCTTAAAAAATCTGTAAAATAGTCCGGAAGTTCACTCCGGACCTCCAAATACTCTCCCGTCACGGGATGATGAAACCCAAGCAGACCGGCATGAAGGCATTGGCCGTTGAGACCGGTCGTGTCCTTTTTGGGGCCGTAGACTTCATCTCCGGCCAGCGGATGGCCAAGATAGGCCATGTGAACCCGAATCTGATGGGTCCGCCCCGTCTCCAGCCGCAGCCGCAGAAATGCAAACCGGTCAAACTGCTCCAGAACTTTAAAGTGGGTCACCGCATGCTTGGAATTGTGCTCGGTGACCGCCATTTTCTTGCGCTGCTGGGGATGGCGGCCGATCGGCGCATCGACCGTTCCCTCCGTCTCCCGAAAACGGCCATGCGCCACAGCGTAATACTCCCGCTTAAAGATGTGATCCTGAATCTGTCTGGCAAGGGAGAGATGCGCCGTGTCGTTTTTGGCAACCATCAGCAGTCCGCTTGTGTCTTTATCGATCCGATGGACGATCCCGGGGCGCATGACGCCGTTGATCCCGGAAAGGCTGCCGCCGCAGTGGTGCAGCAATGCGTTGACGAGCGTCCCTCCGGAATGGCCGGGCGCAGGGTGAACAACCATCCCGCGCGGCTTATTGACTACCAGCAGAAAGTCATCCTCATAGCGGATATCCAGCGGAATATTCTCCGGCTGTAAATCAAGGGATACCGGGTCCGGGAGCGCGACCGCCACCGTTTCACCGGCTGAGACACGATAGCTCTTGTTTACCGTCCGCCCCCCCGCAGTGACACACCCCTGAGCAATCAGATGCTGTACCGCACTGCGCGAAAACTGTGGGCAGACGCCGGAAACCGTCTTGTCAATCCGCTCTCCGTCCTGTTCCTGAGAGACGCGGATTTCTCTGCTCTCAGGCATGGCCGTCCTCCCCGGTATTTTCCCGTTTCCGGCGGTATTCTCTTTTGGTCTCCACTATGATGTCATAGATCAGCCAGCACACGAGCAGGAAAGCGCCCACGGTCACCAGGCAGTCGGCAAAATTAAAAACGGCAAACTGGACAAAGGTCGGTTCTATATAGTCGATCACATATCCGCGCCAGATGCGGTCCACAAGATTCCCAATCCCTCCGGAGAGAAGGAAGAGAAGGCTGACGTACATGACGCTGGGCCGTACCCGCTTTGTGAAAATCCCAACGAAAAAGAGCACTGTGATAACTGCGATAACGATAGTCGTCACAGCGGTCAAAGCACCTGTATGTTCACTGAAAAAGCCGAAAGCCGCCCCCGTATTTTCCACATATCGCAGCTGCAGGAAGCCGGAGATCACGGTCACAGGCTCTTCAGAGGCGGTCAGAAAGTACTGGGCAATCAGTTTGATCATCTGATCAATGACCACCAGAATAATCATCAGCAATGCAGTTATGACAGCAAGCATTGATTCACCCCAACTAATGGTTTGAGAAAGAGTAATAAATATCGTTGATCCGGGCAGTCCCTCGGCACAATGAGACATCGCAGCGGCAGAGGGAGCCCTTATGCGCAGTACCCGAAATGTTATTTTTTACTGAAGAAGTTCAGGAACGGCCTGTTCGGCTGATCGTCCTCCTCTTCCTCATCCTCGTCATCCTCAAAAATATCATACTGATTGCCGAATTTCAGCTGTGAGCCGACGCTCCGATCCTTTTGAGATGAAATATCGCTGTACGCTGCGTCCTGCTCCGAATTCTCGGACTCCGCACTGAAAACACTCCGCGCCTCGGCAGATGCATCGGATTCCGGGGAAGCCGGGCGTGCTACGGAGAAGGACTGAAGAACATCGGGATCAATTTCCACCTGCACACGGTCATCCTGCTGCTTTTCCGGAGAGTCCGATATCTGCGCAGGGGGCTCCTCCTCGGCAGAAGGAACCGGCGGCGTAAAATCCGCGTCATTTTCGGCGGGCTTTGCTTCCGAAGCAGCGGGCGCCTGCGCCTTTACATAGTCCTCCACCCGGGTCTCGAGTTCTTCATCCGCCCGAACGGAGAGCTTTTCGAGCAGTTCGGCAAAGTTGCCGCAAACACCCGTGATCTCCTTTTTGAAAGAGGCGACCGTCTCGTTGAGCTTTTTGAGCTCCACAGAGCGCAGCGCCAGCTCGCGGTTTATCTCCTCCAGACGAGTCTGCGCCCCGCCGGTGATCTGTTCCGCCTGCTCCTGCGCCTTTTTTTGGGCGTCCGAGAGGAGGGCCTGCGCCTGTTGTTCAGCTTTTTCCGCGTGCTCTCTGGCCGAGAACTTGGCCTCCTCCAGAATGGCGTTGGCCTTTTCATGCGCCTCATCCACAAGATTCTGCGCCGTCTTATTGGCTTCGGCAACCTTGCCGTCAACGCTCTCTTGGGCCTCCTTCACGCTCTTATCGGCCATGCGCTGCGCGGTCAAAAGTGCTGCACGGATGTTATCCTCGTCCGCTCGGTACTCCTCAACCTTATCCGCAAGGAGGCCGATCTTGCGCACCAGATCGCCGTTTTCCTTAAACATCTGGCTATAGGAATCATATACCTCATCAAAAAAATCATCGACCTCATCGGCCCTGTAATGGCCTCTCCCGCTGAGTTCAAAACGATGGTTCTTGACCTGCGCCGGTGTCAACATAAAACACAACCTCCATATTCCCGATAATTACGTAATCAGATGCGGCGGATTAGAAGAAAACGCCGTTATTCTCCAAATCGTCAATCAGTTCCCCCATCACATCCACGTTGTAGGGGGTGATGATAAACGTGCTGTTTGCCACGCGCTTGATCTGCCCCTTATTGGCATAGGCGACGCCGCTGATAAAATCCACCAGCCGGCGGGCCACATCGCGGTTGGCGGCCTCCAAATTGAGGACTACCGTGCGTTTTTCATTCAGATGGTCCGCAATCGCACTGGCATCTTCAAAACGCTCAGGCTTTACAAGCACCACCTGCAGCTTGGCGGTGGTATTGATATTGACAACATTGGAGGAACTGCCGCTGCTTTTGGAGCGGAACAGGCGGGGGGATTCCTCCACAGGCTCTTCCTCCTCATAGGGAAGATCCGGATTGTCCTGTTCATCTTCCGGATAGTATTCGTCCTCGGGAACATTGATCATCTTTTTAATATTATCCATAAATCCCATTGTTAAAAACTCCTTTTAATACATTCTTGCGCCGAACAGCGCGGAGCCGATACGCACCAGATTTGCCCCCTCAAGAATCGCCGGACGATAATCGCCCGACATCCCCATTGAGAGGATATTCATACTGATATTATCTAATTTTTTTGCCGATATGTCAACAAACAGTTGATGCATATTGGAAAAAATTTTGCGTGCTTCGCTTTCGCTGCCGCAAATGGGAGGAATTGCCATCAGTCCCTGTACCCGGACGGACGGCAGCGCGGAAATCTCTCCCAGCGCCTCCTCCAGCTGTTCGGGAAGAAACCCTGTCTTGCTTTCCTCACGGCCGATGTTGACCTCCAGCAGAATATCGGTTGCCGCATTGCGGGCGGCAGACTGCCGTGAAACTTCACGGGCCAGATGGGTGCTGTCTACGGACTGGATCATGGAGACCCTGCCTACAATTTTTTTGACCTTATTGGTCTGCAAATGACCAATTAAATGCACCTCACAGTGCTCCAGATGCAGGTGTTCCCATTTGCTTTCGAGTTCCTGCACCTTGTTTTCGCCGATCAGATCAATCCCCAGATCGATTGCGTGATTGATAAAAATCGGCTCCACTGTTTTAGTGACGGCCATCAGACGGACATCGGAGGCAGCGCGCCCCGATTCCAGAGCGGCCTGCGCAATGTTTTCACGGATGACCTTTAAATTTTCTTCAATGTCCTCAAACCGGCGGTCAATCAATGATTTTTCCATCGCTGACATCCTTTCCTTCTGTCACAACCTGATCGTAGATCCTGACTTCATTATTTTCTGAATTCGGATCGGTGAGCACATACTCCCCGTCCGAATACAAAATGTCAATTTTTTTAAATAGTGCAATATTCCCTTTGATCACATAGACGCCTTTTTCGTTTTCTTCATTTACCCGAACGGCGGCCGAGGGAATTTTCAGTCCGTCATACTCCGCCAGAATAATTTGAGCTTCCTCGGCACGGAGCGTGGCCAGCTGTGCATTCATCAAATTACATTCCAGAATCAGAGCGGATCGGCCGTCCGTACTGTTATTCACTGCCTTTACAACAGTCTTAATCCGGCCGGATACCGCGTTTGGAAGCGCTACTTGGACAGTGTCCCCTGCCTGAAGATCGGCTATTTTTTCTGTCTCCACGACACAGGCCAGATACCAGTCAAAATTTTCAATCAACTTTCCGAGGGTGCTGCCTTCACTCCCGTCCGGCCGGTTTTCATCGCTCAAAAGGTTCTCCACCTGCGATGCAGTAAGATCGGCGGCCGACGCATAGTCCACTGCGTGCTCATAGCCGTCCGTACTCCCCACGTAATATCCGGCGCCGCCGGCCGTGATAACGGAATTCTGGTGAATAGCGGCGGTCAGCGTATCCAACTGGGCCTGCAGATCAGCCCGCTTCTGGGTAAAATCAATTTGTTCGCCTGTGGCGATTTTAAAGCGTGTCAGCGTGTCGTCAAACTCCGACGCACGATCTCCGGCCGCACGAAAATCTCCGCTGTCCAGTGCCTCGATCAGCGTCAGAAAATCCTCGTCCACGTCATCGTCAAGGCGCTCTACATCCGACGGCGCGGCATTGTTGGACGCAAAGCTGTCACAGCGCTCAATTTCATCCCGTATGGTTAAGGATTTGGCGTAATTCTCCGCCGATGCCTGATCGGCAAAGACATAGGCCACCGTATCGCCCTTGGCGACGCGGGAACCGTTCTCCACGGCGGGCACTACAACGCCCGATACACTGCCGGTGATCTCGCTTTCCTGCCGGATCACGTAAACCTTTGTGTCAACAGCCTGATATTCGCTTACCGGAAAGGCGGTCTGCGTCCTGACGCTTGGAACCGCAATCAGATAGATCTGATATCCCGCATAGGCGAGAATCAGCGCTACGGCCACCGCAATCAGCGCGATCCGGGCCGCTCTATTCTTTTTGGGATGGGCGACGGTCGCCAATGAAATCACAGCTTTCTTCTATCATATTACAGACGTCGGAGAATAACCGGTCGAATGCGGGATACTCGTCCGGATAAAACCAGTGGATTTCCTCATTCCTGCGGAACCAGGAGAGCTGGCGCTTGGCATAGCGGCGTGTCTCCCGTTTGATATCCGCCACCGATTCCTCCAGCGTCTTTTGACCGGAAAAGAACGGTATCAGTTCCTTATAGCCGATCGCCTGAATTGAAGTTGCGGAGGGATTCTGGTGCCAAAAGGCGCGCGCCTCCTCCACCAGCCCCTGTGCGATCATCCTGTCCACGCGTTCGTCAATCCTGCGGTACAGCGCCTCTCGGTTCCGCGTCTGGAGACCGATCCAGAAAACCCGGTACGGAGTGGGCTGCATCCGGGAGCGGCGGTTGTACTCTGTCATTGTCACACCGCTTGTCCGGAAGACCTCCAGCGCACGGACGATACGGCGGCGATCGTTGACGTGAAGACGGCCCGCGGTATCGGGATCCACCGCCGCAAGCTCGCGCAGCAGGGAAGCGTTCCCCTGCGTTTCCGCCTGCTGCTCCAATGCAGTGCGTACGGCCGGATTTGCCGGGAGGTCCGTAAATCGGATATTGCGCAGCAGCGAATCTATATAAAGTCCGGTCCCTCCGGCGACGATCGGCAGAACCATGCGCCGGGTCAGATCTTTTATGCACTTTTGCGCGTCACGCACGTAGTCCGCGACGCTGTATGACACATCCGGAGGAAGAAAATCCATCATGTGATGAGGGACGCCTTTTTTCTCCGCCGTATCCGGTTTTGCAGTGGCAATATCCATCCCCTGATAGATCTGCATGGAGTCCGCAGATACAACCTCTCCGCCCCAGCGCAGGGCCAACTCTACCGCAAGAGCCGTCTTGCCGGACGCGGTCGGGCCCACAACGGCGAGCAGCGGAATTCTTTGCTCTGCCATGGCACTCACTCTCTTCCGAACTGTTTTTCGATTTCCCCGCGGGAGAGCCGGATCAGCACCGGCCGGCCGTGCGGACAGTAGCGGATGGAATCATCTGCGAGCAGGCGGGAGACGAAGCGCTCCATCTCATAACGATTGGTCTGATCCCCGGCCTTGATCGCGCTGCGGCACGCCACATTGTGGTAAAGCCAGTCCAGCTTGGCAGGCTCAACCTCGTGCCGGTGCTCCATCATGTACTGTGCCGCCTCCGTGAACAGGGGGACGATATCCTCATTGCTCAAATCCAGCGGACAGGAGCGCACCACGACGCTGCCCTGCCCAAAATCCTCCACATCAAAGCCTGCGCTGCGCAGGATATCCAGCCCTTCGAGAACAGCGGTATACTCCTCCTTGCTCATGGTGACGGAAACGGGCTTGAGCAGAAGCTGGGCATGTTCTCCGCCGTGCGCGGCCTTGAGCTTTTCATAGAGCATTCGCTCATGTGCGGCGTGCTTGTCGATAAAAAGCAGTTCGCTTCCCCTCTCGACAAGGATGTACGTCTTGAATGCCTCGCCAATTACCCGGTACGGCTGCGCTACAGGATTCTCCGAGGCCGCCGGCGGCGCTTCTTGCCGGAGAGGCTGCGCGGCACCCTCCCCCACAGCCGTCTGCAGGTCACAGGGGCGCAGCGGCGAACTTATACCGGAAGAGACAGCCGCGCCCGCATCGCGTTTTGGCGCATCCGGCACGATCATGCGTACGGAAAATCCCGACGGCGGCAGTGCCCCCTCAGAGGATCGGCGGTTCGCTGTTTGCGGAGTGTGGTTTTCCGCAGAGACGATGTCCGCCCCCTTCTCTTCGGAAACTTCATGCGCTGCGGGAACACGGATGGAAACCTGCTCCGCCTTTGGCAGGACGGGTACCGCCGCCTGCGTACCGCGCCGCGCTCCAAGGTCCATCTGCGGCCGGGTGTCCAGCTTTTCAATAGCGCCGCGCACCGCATAATAAACCGCGTCAAAGATAGCCTTTTCATTTGAAAAGCGCACTTCGATTTTCGCCGGATGGACATTGATATCCACGCTCTCATGCGGAATTTCAAGATTGAGCACAAAGGCCGGAAAACGGCCGACCATGATGCTGCGCTTATAGGCCTCCTCCGCCGCCGCGGTCACGGTGGCGGATCGGACATAGCGCCCGTTGAGAAAAACCGTCTGCATGGCGCGGTTTCCCCGGGAGTGGACCGGCTTGCTGATAAAGCCCCACACACGCACCTGATTGAGCGTGTAGTCCACCGGGATCATTCCGGCGGCAAAATCCCTGCCATATACTGCGCGCAGTGCATTGGAGAGCTTCCCGTCGCCCGGGGTGAGAAGCGTCTCCTTCCCCTCCCGAATAAAACGGAAGCTGATATCCGGATGGGAGAGCGCGATCCTGTCGACGACCCCGGCCACGGAGTTGGCCTCCGAGACGTCTTTTTTCAGGAATTTCATCCGCGCGGGCGTATTGTAAAAAAGGTCGCGCACGACAATCGTTGTACCGGTGGGGCAGCCTGCATCGTCGATCAGTTTTTCCACCGATCCCTCGATGACATAACGCGTTCCGATCTCTTCCCCCGAGACACGGGTGAGCATCTCCGTGCGCGAGACGGCCGCGATCGAAGCCAGCGCCTCCCCGCGAAACCCGAGTGTGTAGATGGAGTCAAGATCCTGCGCCGTGCGCACCTTGGACGTGGCGTGGCTCAGGAAAGCGGCAGGCACATTTTTCCGGGAGATCCCGCAGCCGTTATCCGTGATTCGGATATAGGTAATTCCACCACGCCGGATCTCCAGCGTAACGGCTGTGGCGCCGGCGTCTATGGAATTTTCCAACAGCTCCTTGACAACGCTCGAGGGGCGCTCAACCACCTCACCAGCCGCAATCAATTCGGAGACGCTTTTAGGCAGCAGTAAAATATCCGGCAATGGAATCACCTCTTTTTTAAATATGGTTTATTCTAAAAAATTATATGCTCTTAGCCCGCCGGGAAAGGCTGTCCAAAACCTCCAGAGCCCGCAGCGGCGTCAAATCGTTGATACTCAGATCCCTCAGATCCTCAAGGATCTCCTTTTCGGCCAGTGAACCGATGGTCACCTGCTCGGTTTCATCCTCCTCCGGAAGGCTCTTCATCTCAATTTTTCCAAAGGAAATCTCCTGCTCCTCAAGGGATTTCAGGATCACCCGCGCGCGCGCCACAACTTTATCCGGAACGCCGGCAAGCCGTGCGACGTCGATGCCGTAGCTCCCGTCCGCACCGCCGCGGACAATCCGGCGCAGGAAGGTGATATCATGCCCACGCTTTTTGACGGCGACATTGTAATTTTTTACGCCGTCGATCTGGCCCTCGAGCTCCGTCAGTTCATGGTAATGGGTGGCAAAGAGCGTTTTTGCCCCCAGCGTCCGCTTGGAACAGGTAAATTCCAGCACAGCCCGGGCGATACTCATGCCGTCAAAGGTGGAGGTGCCACGCCCGATTTCATCAAAGATAATCAGGCTCTTATCCGTGGCGTTTTTCAGGATTTCTGCCACCTCGCTCATTTCCACCATAAATGTGGACTGACCGGACGCCAGATCATCCGCCGCCCCCACCCGGGTAAACACGCTGTCCACCAGACCGATGTGTGCGCTGCGCGCCGGGACGAAGGAGCCGATCTGCGCCATAATGACGATCAGTGCCACCTGGCGCATGTAGGTGGACTTGCCGGCCATGTTCGGGCCGGTGATGATCGCACAGCGGTCCTCCCCGCTGTTGAGCAGCGTGTCGTTGGGGACAAACGGAACATCCCGCAGCACGCGTTCGACTACCGGATGGCGCCCCTCCTCAATGACGATACAGTCCGATGTATCCACCAGCGGGCAGGTATAGTGACCCGAATAAGCGACAAGCGCCAGTGAGCAGAGAACATCCAGGACGGAGATCGCCTTGGCGGTGCGGTTGATGCGCAGGAACTGATCAGCCGCCTGCTGGCGCACCTGGGTGAAGAGGTTGTACTCAAGCTGTACGCTGCGTTCCTGCGCGCCGAGCACTTTAGACTCCAACTCCTTGAGTTCCTGCGTGATGTAGCGCTCGCAGTTGGCGAGCGTCTGTTTGCGGACATAGCTATCCGGGACCATATCCTTTGAGCCGTTGGGCACCTCAATATAGTATCCGAACACGCGGTTATACCCGACCTTCAGCTTTTTGATGCCGGTCTTTTCGCGCTCACTCTCCTCAACCTGCGTGATGATTTCCTTCCCGTTTCCGATCATGTGGCGCAGGGAGTCGAGTTCCTCATCAAAGCCGTCCCGGATCAAATTGCCTTCCCGCACGGAAAAGGGCGGATTTTCGGCAATGGCACGGTCGATGACATCATAGAGGTCCTCCAGAGGATCGATGGATTCGCAAAGCGTTTTCAGCAGCGCGCACTCCGCACCGGCGAGCAGCTGCTTGATCGGCGTGAGCTTTTTGAAGGTGTCCGCCAGCGCGCGCAGCTCCCGGGCGTTTGCCGTGGCGTACACGACGCGCGCCATCAGCCGCTCCAGATCGTGGATCCCGTCGAGCTGCTCAATCAGATCCTCGCGCAGTTCCCCACGGTCCACCAGCTCGCCCACGGCGTTCTGGCGGGCGAGGATCTTCCCGCAGCTGAGCAACGGCTGCTCAATCCATGCGCGCAGCAGGCGGCGGCCCATGGCGGTCTTGGTCCGATCCAGCACCCACAGCAGGGTCCCGCGCTTTTCACGGCTGCGCATGGTCTCCGTCAGTTCCAGATTCCGGCGCGCGGCAGCGTCCAGCCGGATGAACTGGTTCTCTTGATAGAAGTCCACCTCCCGGATATTTTCCAGCGCAGCCATCTGTGTCTTGGTCAGATAGGTCAGGCAGATCCCGAGTGCAAAAATGAGCGCCTCGTCCTTTTTCTCCTCCAGATGGCGCAGCGTCCCCTCGCCCACTGCGGAACAGATCGCCTGTGCGCATCCGGCGCGGTCCGCCTCGCTCTCATCGACACATTCCACGGAGATGTTTTCAAGCTTGTCCAGATAATTTCTCAGCGGAAGAAGCGCTTCGGCCGCCTGATTGTAACGGATTTCACTGGGGGAAAATTTTCCGAGTTCCCCGATCAGATCCGTCAGATACGTTTCTCCCTGCAGAGTTGTGGCATGGACCTCACCGGTGGACACATCCGCAAAGCAGACACCCGCGCTCCTCCCCTGTATATAGATACAGGCCAGATAGTTATTCTTCCCCTCGTCGAGCATGCTCGAGTCGATCACGGTTCCCGGCGTGATGATGCGGGTCAGGTCCCGTTTGACCAGCCCTTTTGCCTTTTTGGGATCCTCTGTCTGCTCACAGATGGCCACCTTATACCCCCGCTCCACAAGCCGGGCAATGTATGTATCCGCGCTGTGGAACGGCACGCCGCACATCGGCGCGCGTTCCTCCAGCCCGCAGTCCCGCCCGGTGAGCACCAGATCCAGTTCCGAGGAGACCAGACGCGCATCGTCGAAAAACAGCTCGTAAAAATCCCCCAGGCGGAAGAACAGGAGCACATCCGGATTGGAGCGCTTGATCGCCAGATACTGCTGCATCATGGGGGAAAGCTTTTCTACGTCAACATTGTCATAAGTGTACTCCACCGCTTCCGCCTCCTTTCGTTTCAGGTTGAATCAGCCGCATCCGCCGCAGGTAGAGCAGGAGCCCGTACAGTCGGACTGCGGCTGGGGCTCGCACGTCTCCGGATCCGCACCGTTGACGCAGAGCGTCAGGATCTGCATGCAGCGGTTCATCATATCATCGATCGCCCCGCGTGCGAGCTCATAGTTCTGCATGTGCGGATTCTGCATCACCTGGGTATAGAGATCGCGGAATTCCTTATCATAGCCCTTCATCTTATCGTCGTCGGGCGTGTCCTTGCCCGCCTCCTGCTGGTAGTTCATCTGTACCAGATTCAGCTTTCCGATCAGCTCGTTGAGGTCCTTATCCTCGTCATTGGCGGCCTTCGCCGCTACGTAATCCTTATAACGGTCGTCCTGCTGAATGGCCTTGCCAAGTTCACGCGTGAGTTCTTCTACATTCATCTTGATAACTCCTTATCTTTTAATTGCATTGATGATCTTCCAGCGCCCCTGTGACGATCCACGAGCGCGCCTGCGTCACCGTAACGGGGACAAATGTTCCAATGACCGACTGCGGCGCCGGAAACTCGATAATAATATTCCCGGAGGTGCGGCCGCATATCACGGAATTGTCACCGCGCGAGGTGTTTTCAGCCAGTACGCGGTATGTCTTGCCGACCATTTCAGCGGTACGGCGGGCGGCGATACGCTCCTGAAGATCGGTCAGCTCCTTGAACCAGACGGTCTTTTCCTTATGCGAGACGGGGTCCTCCATTGCGGCGGCCGGTGTTCCGACACGGGGGGAAAAAATAAAGGTAAACAGTGAGGTGTACGCCACTGTCTCCACCAGGGAGAGCGTGTCCTGGAATTCCTCATAGGTCTCCCCGGGGAAGCCGACGATCACATCGCTTGTCAGGGAGAGATCCGGGATTTTCTCCCGGGCATAGCGCACGATATCCAGATACTTCTCCCGCGTATAATGGCGGTTCATCGCCTTGAGCACCCGGTCATTGCCGGACTGGAAGGGCAGATGCAGATGGCGGGAGACCTTATCGCATGCGGCGATTGTATCGATCAGTTCCCGCGAGCAGTCACGCGGATGCGAGGTCATGAACCGAATGATAAAATCCCCCTCCATTGCGTTGATCCGGCGCAGGAGCTCTGCGAACATCGGTTTTCCGTTCAGGTCCTTCCCATAGGAGTTGACGTTCTGCCCGAGCAGGGTGATTTCCCGATATCCACGTCCGATCAGGTCACGCGCCTCCGCCAGGATATCCTCCATCCGACGGCTGCGTTCCCGTCCGCGTACATGCGGCACGATGCAGTAACTGCAAAAATTATTACAGCCGTACATAATGGGAATGAATGCCTTAAAAGTATTGTCGCGCACCGCGGGGATCCCCTCCGCGATCACACCGGCCCCATCCGGGACTCTCAAAATCCGCCGCCCCTGACTCAGGACGGTATAGAGCATCTCCGGCAGCTGGTGGAGCACATGCGTGCCGAAGATCAGGTTGACAAAGGGGAACGTATTCTTGACCCGAAGCGCCATGTGCTCCTGCTGCATCATACAGCCGCAGACGGCCACCACGGCATCCGGGCGCCGCGCCTTATACTGCTTGAGCGCGCCGATATTTCCGATCACGCGGTCCTCGGCATGCTCGCGTACGGCACAGGTGTTCAGCAGGATCAGATCCGCCTCCTCCGCCTGCGCACAGAAGCCATAGCCCATTGCGGCGAGCAGTCCCTTGAGGTGCTCGCTGTCCGAGACATTCCCCTGACAGCCGTACGTATGCACAAACGCCATTGGCCGCCGACTATATTTCAGGGAGAGGAGCTCACGCACCTTTTCCGAATATTCCGCCTGTATAGAGAGCTCGTCAGGGCTGACCCGGGCGGGAAAATGCATATCTCCGGACAATTTGAAACCTCCAAATGTGGTATCTGAAACGGATTCGCACCCCAATGGGTACAAATTCGTTATTATATAATTATACTATGATCTCTTTTTTACTTCAAGTGATTTCTTTCAAAAATGCCTGTTGTACCTGTCCGGTAAAACTCGGATGATCTGTATGGGAACGGAACGGTCTGCCTCACCGCAGAAAAGGCCGGCAGGGAACGTCTTGAAGATTCCCTGCCGGCTGTGTGGGGGTATAATATCCTGCTGTCAATCGGCAATCAGGTTATTATCGCTGTTTATTTTTCCGCATAGTACTGGGATTGTGCA
Source organism: uncultured Oscillospiraceae bacterium (assembly GCA_949293315.1). Lineage (GTDB taxonomy): Bacteria > Bacillota > Clostridia > Oscillospirales > Acutalibacteraceae > Onthovicinus. The sequence continues at coordinate 21,078 of CASFCH010000048.1, forward strand.
TGCCAGAGCTCGCAGTACTTTCCGTCCGTGTCCCGGAGCAGCGCATCGTGCGAGCCGAGCTGTACGATACGCCCCAGATCAAACACGATAATATTGGCGCAGAAGCGGCAGGATGAGAGCCTGTGCGAAATATACACGGCCGTCTTATCCCCGACAAAGCCGTTAAAACGGGTGTACATATCGTATTCCGCAATGGGATCGAGGGCGGCTGCCGGTTCGTCCAGAATGATGATTGGAGAATTCTTATAAAGGGCGCGTGAAAGCGTAAGCTTTTGCTGTTCTCCGCCCGAAAAATCCACGCCCTCATCGGAGAGATCGCGTGTGACGTAGGTGTCCGCCTTTTTCGGAAGGCGCTCTATTCTCTCCTTCAGCCCGGCGCTCTCCAGTGAATCCCACAGCCGCCCGGGCGCATATTCCTCCGCCACGGCGATATCCTGCCCCACGGTAAAGGAGAAGATATCAAAATCCTGAAATACTGCCGAGAACAGCCGGCGATAAGCGCCGATGTCGTATTCCCGAATATCGGTGCCGTTGATGAGAATTTGCCCCTCCTCCACGTCGTAAAAGCGGCAGATCAGCTTGATGAACGTCGTTTTCCCGGATCCGTTCTTGCCCACAACCGCATAGCGCTGACCGGGCTCCAATGCGACGGAGACATTCTCAAGCGCGTAGGTCTCCGCGCCCGGATATTTAAAGCTGACGTTTTTAAACTCGATCCGCGCCTGGTCCGGATCAAAATCAATTTGACGGCTCCCGCTTTTCTGTACCGGCCGGATATCCATGACATCATAGTAATATTTCAGGCTCTCGCGCATGACCTTGATCTGTCCGACGAATCCGGCCAGACTGATCACGCCCTGCACGATTTGCAAAAAAGCGCCGGAAAAGCGGACTACGGATCCCACGCCGAATACCCCGAGCAGTCCCTTGGAACCGATCAGAATATAGACGCCGCAGGCCAGAACGGCGCTGATGATTGCCATAATAGACCCTGAAAAGGCCGTGTTCATGGACATCTTTTTCAGCAGGAAAACGCCTCTGGTCATCATTTTGTCACAGGCGTGGCGCTTGATCAGATCCTGTTCATGATAAGTGCGGATCTCCTGTCCGGTCCGATAATTGGCGATCATGTCGGAGTAAAAATTAAACTCCTTATCGACCTTTAAAAAGGCGTCATTGTACTGGTAATATCGCTTCTGACTGATCATGTTGAGAATACCGACGATACCCGCGCCGACCGCAATCACCGCCAGCACGGCGGCGGCAAGCCACGGCCCCTCGATAAAGGAATCGCCTGTCCGCCGAAAGATCGCGCCGAAAAATTCCCACAGCATGACGATGGCGACCAGCAATGTGATCGTTCCAAGGATCAGGGACTGCAGCGAATACTGCAGGCGCCAGGAGGAGACGCCGTGCTGCTTCCGGTCGTCGTCGTACCGCCGGATGGCCGCGTAAATCTCCGGGTTTTCGAGAAGCGCATAATCCATGGTGAAGACCTTTTCATTGATGCGCGCCATTTCTCCACGGCTGAGCGTATAACGCCGGATCTGATACTGGTATCCGACGGCATTCCGAACAAAATACAGCACGCAGTTGAGTGCGATTGCGGCTGCCACCAGCGGCGCCGCCTGCCGGGCTCCGCCGCCATTTGTCAGAACATCAATGATTTCCGCCGTAAAATAGACGTTGACAAACGGAAAAACAGAGATCGAGATAGTCTGAAGTGCCATGAAAGTAAAAATATGCGGCGAAATCCTGCGTGCATCCTGAATAGACCGCCAAACAAGAGAAGGCTGTGCCGCTCTACGCATTTTCATCCGCCCCCAATCTGTAGTAATAGCTTTGCATGTCAAACATATGGCGGTATTTCCCGTTTTTCCGCATCAGCTCGCGGTGCGTCCCCTCCTCTGCGATCCGTCCGTCATCGATGAGCAGGATGCGGTCGCAGAAGTGCGTGGAGGATAACCGGTGAGAGATAAAAAAGGAGGTTTTATCCCGGGAGAGATCGTTGTACTTCAGGTACATTTCATTTTCCGCAATCGGGTCAAGCGCGGCCGTGGGCTCGTCAAGGATCAGGATGGGCGCGTTTTTGTACATCGCCCGGGCCAGCAGCAGTTTCTGCTGCTCACCGCCGGACAAGTCGACTGCATCGTCGTTGAGCTGCTTATTCATCAGCGTATCTGCCCCTTGGGGCAGGCGCATGATGCGGTCGTAGATCCCGGCGAGCCGGAGAGCAGTGACGACCCTTTGCGGATCCGCCTTTTCTTTCAGGCAGACGGAGACATTTTCCGCAATACTCAGCGGCAGGAAGTTATAGTCCTGAAAAACGGCGGAAAACAGGTCGAAATATGCATCCGGATCAAAATTTGCAGTATCGGTCCCGTTGATCAGAATCTGCCCGGACGTCGGACGGTAAAAGCCGCACAGCAGCTTGATGAGTGTGGTCTTGCCCGCGCCGTTTTCCCCGACAATGGCGATTTTCTCCCCTTTTCCGACGTGGAAGCTCGTATCATGGATCACCGGCGTCTGCGCGCCGGGATATTGAAATGTCACATGGCGAAATTCAATTTCACACGGGAACGAATCCGCCCCTGGGAGCGGAACGTAATGGCGCTGTGTCTCCCTGCGCTCGGGGATCTCAACAAATTCGCGGTAGCGGTCGCACTCGACGCAGATGCGGCGCAGGTCGTTGATCGTATAGGAGACGTTCAGCACCCATGTTGAAAAGCCATTGATGATACCAAAGTAAAAGATGAAGTCGGAGACGGAAATTTCCCCGCTGACGACACAGTAGATCAGATAGACATAGGCAATCAGATCGCGGATCAGAGAAAGAAAAGCCCGCCCGGCCGATACACGGATGGCAGTATGTCCCACTTTCCCGAGCAGCTTGACATACGCCGCCAGGCACTCCGCCATCGAGCGGAGAAACCAGTCCTTTGCGCCATAGATACGCACGTCTTTCCCGGAGGGAACATTGTTGGCCAGCCTGTAAAAATAACTCAGGCGCTGATAAAACGGCGCCAGTTTATCGGTGGCAGCATAGTCCTCCCGCGTCAATTTAAAGCTCAAAAAGTAGTCAAACACGCAGGTGGCCAGGATGATGATCAGGGTCCACATTTTCAGCGCCGAAAGCAGGCCTAAAAAGGAGCAGATCCCCACGATCCCCGTCAACAGCTGCGTGATGCAGAAGAAAAAGTAGGTGCAGGGGCCATTGTTTGCACCTGTAAAAACAAAGTCCTTCCCACGCTCAAATTTCAGGCGGTTCTCCTCATTCTCAATATTGCCGTAATCCGTATACAGCAGCTTGTCAAAGACGAGCATGCGGTAGCGCATCTTGATCTCCATGGTGTCCGCCTCCAGCAGACTGGAGAGAAAAGGGCCGATCCACGTGAGTAGCGCAACCAGCAGTGAAACCAGGCAGACCATCGCAATCATCTTGCCGACCGGCGCCTGTTCGCTGATGTAGTCGATCAGGAGCTTGGGGATCAGCGCGGTGATCGCAGGAAGCGCGACGGTTGCCGGAATGGTGAGCAAAACCCACAGCATACTCCGTCTGTTCCATCTCCACCAGTGCCGCATCATGTATTGAAAATTGTCCCACAGACTGTGGACCGTTTGTTTTTGGAGTTCTTTTCCGCCCCTCATGTGCGATTCCCTCCCCGTCTGTTTTCTTGCATTCATAAAGACGAATTTTTGTCTCATGTGTCCGCGGATTCCAAATTTTTGGCGTTCGTCTTGCCATCGATTCCCGTCCTGCAAAAAAGTGCTTTCAGTATATCACAATTTATCCCATATTACAATAAAAAATCCTCAAAAAAAAAAAAAAAAACGTGCAATTTGCACAAAAGCGCAAATTGCACGAATAGCGGACACCTTACCGAATAAAATCACAGATCGCCTCAAGATCTTTTCTTTTTTTATTATAGTGCTTTTCTTCGCGTGCATAACCGACGGCAATCACCAGACGGACTCTCTTTTCCTCCGGGATCCCGAGCGTTTTTTTCAATTTTTCCTCATCCATCCAGCCGAGGATACAGGTGTTCAGGCCGAGTGACGCCGCCTCATAACAGATATGAGCCGCAGCAATGCCGATATCGATCTGAGCATAGGCCTGACTGTCCATCTTCTCCGCGATAACAGCTTTGAGCGTGGCCGGCTCCTCATTGACGACAATCAGCGCGCCGGCGTTGTCTGCAAATTTGTTCATCCCCGAATCCTGCAGGCACTTTGATGCCGCCAAGAGCTTTTCGCGGTTCTCAATTACTGTAAAATGCCATGGCTGGCTGTTGCACGCGGACGGTGCGAGGCGCGCCGCCTCGATACACTGTACCAGCCTTTCATGTTCTACAGGCCTTTCGGGATCGTAGTCCCGACAGCTGTAGCGCGCATTCACCAAATTCATAAAGTGATCCGTCATGTCATACTCCTCCTTCTTTTTCCGGATGCCACAGATGCTTTTTCAAATCCACTCTGCCCTCCTGCGTGAAGGTCACGCCCTCCTGCCTGAGCAGTTCGATCTGCATATTTTCCCCGCCGAAGGCAAAGGCGGACGATACCGCTCCAAGCCGGTTGACTACGCGAAAGCAGGGAATGTGCTCCGGGTCCGGATTTACGTGCAGCGCATAGCCGACTACACGCGCCCAGCGCGGATTCCCGGCCAACAGAGCAATTTGACCGTACGTCGCCACTTTACCGCGCGGAATCTGCCTGACAACCGCATAGATCCGTTCAAAGGTACTCACAGGTTTTCCTCCCACTTATCTGAATCGATCACGCGGATCCCCGCATCACGGACCATCTGCGCAAAAATGCCGGATCCGGGGATCCGCTTTCCGGTAAAAGTTCCATCATAGATCTCATAAACGCCGCAGGTCGGGCTGCGCGACTTCAGGACAGCGCATTCCGCGCCGAAAGAGAGAAGCCGTTCAAGCGCCTTTTGAGCGCCGGCGCGGTAAAGATCGTCTACATCTGCTCCGTCGAAATTGACGGCACGCCCATCCCGCAGCTCGACACACTTGCGCGGGATCCCGGCGCCGGAAAGCACCTCCGGACATATCGGAAGAATCGCTTCACTGGAGAGGCGCTCCACCAGACGTCGGTCCAAATTGCTGCCGCCGTTATATTTGCATGCTTCCCCGAGCAGACAGGCGCTCACCGCAATTTTCATCAGTATGTGCACTCCTCTCCTATTTTATGAAAAGGAAAAACCGCCGCAAGCTTCCTATCACTTGCGGCGGTGTGGAGCGGGTGATGGGAATCGAACCCACACAACCAGCTTGGAAGGCTGGGATTCTGCCATTGAACTACACCCGCATATCCTGCTCAGCGGCGTTAAACAGTATATCACATTTAACGCCGCTGTGTCAAGGACTATTCCGTACAGATTGTCAGTTCATCATCATCCTGGATCCGAATGACGGACACGGGGTGATCGTAGGAATCCACCAGGATCACCGCGATCCTGTTTTCAATACTGCGGCGGATCAGGTTGCTCAATTCGCGCGCACCGCGTTTTCCGGAGATGGCACGATGCGCCAGAATCGCGGGCACACGATCCGCCCACACCAGCCGAATCCCTTTATCCGCAAGCGGCTGCACCAGTTCGTTGAGCATCAGCTCCGCGATCTTCGTAAAGTCCTCCTCATTGAGCGGACGGAAGACGATGATCTCGTCTACGCGGCCGATAAACTCGGGGCGCAGGAATTCGGAGAGCGCCTTCATCGCCTTTTCCTTGGAGGCATCCTCGGTGGACTTATTGAACCCCAGCGCATTCTCCCGATTATCGCTGCCGGCATTCGAAGTCATGATAATGACTGTATTTTCAAAGTTGGCCACACGGCCCTGTGCGTCCGTGATTCTGCCCTCGTCCAAAATTTGGAGCAGGATATTCATCACATCCGGATGAGCTTTTTCGATCTCGTCAAAGAGAATCACGGAATACGGCTTGCGGCGCACCTTTTCTGTGAGCTGACCGGCCTCGTCGTAACCGACATAGCCGGGCGGCGACCCAATGATCCGGGAGACGCTGTGCTTTTCCATAAATTCGGACATATCCAAGCGGATCATCGTCTCCGGCGTGTCAAACAGCTCCATGGACAGCTGCTTGACAAGTTCCGTCTTTCCGACGCCGGTGGGACCGACAAAGATGAAGGAGGCGGGGCGCCTGCGCGGGCTGATCTGGACCCTGCTGCGGCGGATCGCCGCGGCAACGGCGTCCACCGCCTCATCCTGCCCGATGATCCTCTTTTTCAGCCGGACATCCAGATCGCGCAGCTTACGCATATCCCCCTCAGCAACCTTGCTTGCGGGGATTCCGGTCCACAGTTCGACCACATGAGCCAGATCGTCCTGTGTCACGTCGTTGTGGGAGGCCGCCTCCTCCAATTCGGGCATACGGTTCTGATCGCTGAGGATCTCGGATTTGATTCGGGCGATCTCCTCATAGTCAGGATTTTCCGTTTCTGCCTCCAACTCCTCCAGCTGCTGTGTATATCCGGTGATTCTGCGCCGGGTGATTTCGGCCTCACTGATCGCCGGATTGCGCAGATTGGCACAGGTGCAGGCCTCATCGAGCAGATCGATCGCCTTATCCGGCAGGAAGCGGTCATTGATATACCGTTCAGACAGTTCCACGGCCCGGTGAACAAGCGCATCGGAAATCTGCACGTGGTGATAATTTTCATAGTAAGACTTGATGCCCTGAAGCATCTTATAGGTATCCTCGATCGAGGGCTCCTCCACCTTTACCGGCTGGAAGCGGCGCTCGAGCGCGGCGTCCTTTTCAATATTTTTGCGGTATTCATTAAAGGTGGTGGCCCCGATCACCTGGATTTCCCCGCGGGAGAGCGCCGGCTTGAGTATATTTGCGGCATTCATGGAGCCCTCGGCGTCTCCGGTGCCGACAAGGTTGTGGACCTCATCAATAAAGAGAATGATATTCCCCTCCTGGCGGACTTCGTCCACCAGCCCCTTGATCCTGCTCTCAAACTGGCCGCGGAACTGCGTGCCGGCCACCAGCGCGGTCAAATCCAGCAGGTGCAGCTCCTTATCAGCCAGGCGGGCAGGGACATCTCCTGCGGCCATTTTGAGGGCGAGCCCCTCGGCAATGGCCGTCTTTCCGACACCGGGCTCGCCGATCAGGCAAGGGTTGTTTTTGGTCCTGCGGCAGAGGATCTGCTCCACGCGGTAGATCTCCTTATCGCGCCCGATGATCCGGTCAATCTCCCCGTCGCGCGCACGGCGGGTGAGATCGGTACAGTACATATCAAGATACTTGCGCTTTTTATCCCGTTTCTTTTTGGGGCGTGCCGAACCGCCGGATGATTTCCCGCCTCCGTTTTCCTGTACGGCCGGCGGCTGGGCATCCGGTTTCTCAAGCTGTTCCGAGCCGTCCATTTTAACAAGGCCCTGCATGAACGGAAGCACCGGCGCCCCGCCCTGCTCAAAATCCTCATCGCCGTCCTGCATATCAAACATGGCGTTGAGCTGCTCGGTCGCATTCTCCATATCGTCTTCCGAGATACCCATGCTCTGCATCATCTGCTTGATCGGGCCGATATTCATCTCCATCGCACATTTGAGGCAGAGCCCTTCGGGCTCCGACTTGGAATCCGGTCTTGAAATAAAAATCATGGCCGGATTTTTTTTACATCTGGAACAAAGTATTCTTTTCATTCGTTCAAGTACTCCTCCGGCGTGTATCTGTGTGGTTCCACACGCCTGTTAAAATTCTGAAAACCGCCGCAGCGCACCATATGGCAGCGCGGACAAATTATTTCTTTTTATCTTCAATCTCCTTCAGGTCCTCATAGTTGACCACGTGATACTTTACCTGTTTGAAAAATCCGGGCAGATAGCTGAGCAGCGCGATCAGGGTGAGAATGGCCGAAATCACAACAAGCGTCATGATAAACCACTCCGGCATCGTCCACCAGGCGTGAAACGCGCCAAATCCGGGCGCGAAGGCGATGATCAGCAGCATCACGCCGTAAAAGGCAAAGGTGGCCACTTTCCCATAAATTTCCGCAGCACTCGGACGCAATCCCTTTGCGAGCATAAAAGCTCCGCCGAGCACCATGATCCCCTCCTTCGCCAGGAAGAAGAGGAACACCCAGCTGAAGGCCTGCAGGGCAGCGCTTGTGGATTGACGGAATTCCAGAAACAGCATGACTGCAATCGTAATCTGCGTAAATTTATCCGCCACGGGATCAAGCACCTTGCCCAGCGCGCTCACCTGATTGAAACGGCGCGCAATTTTTCCGTCCAGAAAGTCACTCAGGCCGGAGAGAAAAAGGACAAACACAGCCCAAAGATACTCGCCGTTATAAAACAGAACGGCAAACACCGGAATCAGTAA
>CASFCH010000049.1 GCA_949293315.1 uncultured Oscillospiraceae bacterium
CTCCTCTATGGCAACGGTGATCGGCCCCCGGGCGCGGTCGAGCAGCTTTTTCGGCAGGGAAATCCGCTCCATCTCCCCCGGCGCCATGTGCTCCCGCCGGTAGCGGGCGAGCTGAACGCCGCCGCTCTCCACCACGACAGCCGCGTTCCGGAACACGCGCCGTACTCGGAAAAAGATCTCCAGATTTTTATCCACGTTTTCAGCCCGCACCCGCTGAGGGACTGTGTAACCCACGCCTTCGCCCGCCAAAAGCTCCGTCTCCGCTCCATTCTGCCGCCCCCCGAGCGCACAGGCGGCGGCAGCGGCGCCGGCCCGCTGGCTCTCCGCCGTGACATAGTCCACCAGATCGTGCACATGGAGCGCGTTCCCGCATGCGAACACCCCCGGCGCGGACGTCTCCATGTTTTCATACACGGCGGCGCCGTTGGTGCGGGGATCAATCCGGATTCCCGCAGCACGGGTGAGCTCGTTTTCCGGAATAAGGCCGACGCTGAGCAGAATCGTGTCACAGTCAAACACCCGCTCTGTACCGGGGATCGGGCGGCGGTGATCATCCACCTGCGCCACCACTGCCTGCTCCACACGGTCCCGCCCGCGGATCTCCACAATCGTGTGCGAGAGGTACAGAGGGATTCCGTAGTCCTCCAGGCACTGCACGATATTTCGGTTCAGTCCGCCGGAATAGGGCATGACCTCCACACAGGCGAGCACCTCCGCCCCCTCGAGCGTCATCCGGCGCGCCATGATCAGGCCGATATCGCCGCTGCCGAGGATCAGCACGCGCCTCCCGACCATATAGCCCTCCATATTTACATAGCGCTGCGCCGTCCCGGCTGTGAAGACGCCCGCCGGACGCGTCCCGGGGATCGCGATCGCCCCGCGCGTGCGTTCCCGGCAGCCCATCGCCAGCACCACACTCCGCGCCCGGAGGATCTGATAGCCGTAAGCCCGGCTGACGGCGTGAATGGTGTGATCGTTGGCGTCGAGCGCAAGGACCATCGTGTCCGTCCGCACTTCGATCCCGGTGCCATCAAGCATCCGGACAAAGCGCCCTGCGTACTCGGGGCCCGTGAGTTCCTCCTGAAAATAGTGCAGCCCAAAGCCGTTGTGAATGCACTGGTTCAGGATACCGCCCAATTCGGCATCACGTTCAAGGATCAGCACGTGTTCGGCGCCGTGCTCATGGGCGCTCAGGGCAGCCGCCAGCCCGGCGGGGCCCCCGCCGATCACGACAACATCATAGATCGTCTCACGCATGATGATCCCCTCCCTGCTTTGTCCGCCCGGTCAGCGGAAATGAGCCCGCCCGGTCCTGTGGAATTTTGAGCGGATCCAGGCCCAGCTCCCGGCTGAGGATCTCCATCACGCGCGGCGCGCAGAAGCCGCCCTGACAGCGTCCCATGCCGGCATGCGTCCGGCGCTTGACGCCGTCGATGCTGCGCGGCGGGATCGGCGTATGGCAGGCCGCGATGATCTCCCCCTCCGTGACCGTCTCACAGCGGCAGATCACACGGCCGTAGTCGGGTTCCCGGCGGATGAGATCGGCCCTCTGCGGTACGGTCATATCGCGAAAACGCACGCGTTTTCTGCCCGTGACGGGGCGCGCCTTCTTCCGCAGGGGGAGGCCCGCCTCCCGCAGCAGATCGACCGCCCGCTCTCCGACAGCCGCCGCTGCCGAAAGGCCCGGGCTCTTCATCCCCGCCAGATCGAGCATCCCGGGCGCGGCCCATTCGATGATAAAGTCCCCCACATCCGTATTGGCGCGTACGCCGGCAAAGTTCCGGATCGAGGCGCCCAGGCGCAAACCCGGAACGCTCTTACGTGCGGCCTCCGCCACAAAAGCGAGCCCCTGCGCCGTGGTGGCGGTATTCTCCCCGTCGTCGATATTCTCCGCGTTCGGCCCCACGATCAGATTGCCGTGCACCGTGGGCGCCACCAGTACGCCTTTCCCCGCACGGGTCGGGCACTGGAAAATGATATGGCGCACCGTCCGCCCCTCGGATTTGTCGAGCAGATAATACTCTCCTCTGCACGGTGTGGTACGGAAGTCCGGCGGCGCCGCCATCGCGTGGATGCGGTCCGCCTCCACCCCGGCGGCGTTGACTACAAAGCGGGCCTCAAAGTCTCCGCGCCGCGTATGGATGCGCCATCCCCCGGCCGGGAGCGGTTCCAGCCCGGTCACCGCCGTCTCAAGCTCCAGCCGCGCGCCGTTTTCCACGGCATTTTCCGCCATGGCCAGGGTATACTCCCACGGGCTGACGATCGCGGCCGTAGGCGCGTAGAGCGCTCCCCGCACCTGCTCCGAGAGATTCGGCTCCATCGCCAGCACCGCGTCCCTGTCCAGCAGCTCCAGAGCCGGCACGCCGTTCTGCTGTCCGTCATCGTACAGCCGGCCCAGATGCTCCAGATCCGCATCGTCAAACGCCAGCACCAGGCTGCCCGTCCGGCGGTATGGCACGTCCAGCGCCGCACAGATCTCCTGCGCGAGGGCGACGCCCCGCACATTCAGCTCCGCCATGCGCGTCCCCGGCCGCGCGGAGTACCCCGCGTGCAGGATGGCGCTGTTCGCCCGCGAGGTACCCATGGACACATCGTTTTCCTTTTCCAGGATCAGCACCCCGATCTCATACCGGGACAGGTGATAGGCCGCCGCCGCACCGATGACGCCGCAGCCGATGATCGCGACATCCGTCATCCCTCTGATTCCTCCTTTTCCCTGCGCGGAATGAAAAAGAGCACCAAAAATACGCCTGCCTTCAGGCGCGTTTCTGCTGCTCTATTCTCTCATTCAGAAATGCAAGGATATTCAAATTTTGTTTTCACCTTTATTGTAACGGCTTCCCGCACAAAAAGCAAGAGACAATCTGCCTAAAATTTAAAACTTCATATCAGCGGAATGCACAACGAAATTGATATTTTTTTAACAGCCCATCCCCTGTTTTCCGGACATCCGCACTGTTTTTCCGCCTGCGCAGGAGTATTCCGCCACTCTTGGATTATCCCGGAACATCTGGTATAATAGGCATCAGGGGCCTGTGCCCCGGAAACTGAAAACACGGGAGTTTCACACCATGAATCAGGAGCTGCTGTCAACACTGGAGGATATGCCGATCATCATCGCCGTCAAGGACGACGCCGGACTGGAGCGCTGCCTGCGATGCGATAAAAAGGTCGTCTTTGTGCTGTACGGGTCGGTCATTACCATCCCGGAAATCGTCCGCCGTCTGAAAGAGGCCGGCAAATACGTCTTTGTGGATATCGACCTGCTCGACGGGCTGTCCGCACGGGAGGCCGCCGTGGACTATCTGCACCGGAGTACCCGGGCGGACGGCATCATCAGTACCAAGGCAGCCCTGGTACGCCACGCGCATGGGCTGGGGATGATCACCGTCCACCGCACCTTTCTGCTCGACAGTCTGGCGCTGGAGAACCTGCGGCGCTCCGGGAGCCAGAGCTTTGCCGATTTTATTGAGATCCTGCCGGGGCTCATGCCGAAGCTGATCGCCCGCCTGAGCGAAAAGCTGCCCTGCCCGCTGATCGCCAGCGGCATGATCGCGGATAAGGAGGACGTGATCACCGCGCTCTCCGCCGGGGCCGCGGCCATCTCCAGCACGCTGCCGGAGGTCTGGGAGCTGTAACGCCTTGACTCAAATAAAATTGCACGGTCCTCTGTTTCGTTTTGGAACAGGGGACCGTTTTTATATCCCGGTTCCTGCCCCGCGGCAATCCCCGGTCCATGCGAAAATTTTCCTGCGTACTTTTGCCGTAAAAAAGCCAAAATAGAGCCGGATATTTACGCCTTTGGGAGAAAGCGTTCATTTTTCTTTCGTCCCGCGCAGGCCGCCTCGATTTTCAACGCTGTCAACCGGACCTTTTCCGGGACTTCGCGGGCTCCTGAAGGGCAGAGTCGGACACAGCGCATACAGGAGATGCAGCGCGCCGGATCCGTGGCCGCCGGATTCTGCTCCGGGATCGCACCCGCGGGGCAGACGCGCGCGCACAGCCCGCAGCGCACACATCGGTTCGGAGCCTCCGGCTCGATCGGGCCGATGTGCATCGGCCGGTAGGGGCGGTTCCCCGGCAGGAGGACGCGGCGCCGCTCTTTCAGCGCCGCATGCAGCTCTATCCCAAATTCTCTCAGCTCCATGCGGTCCGCATCGTCCGGGCGTCCGGACGCGATGGTGCGCACGATGGAGTGCTCCGCCACGGCCGCAGCCCCTGCCGACACGGTGAAGCCGGCGCCCTCCAGCAGATCCTGAAGCTCCGCGAGCGTATCGTCATAGGCCCGGTTGCCATACACGACCACAGCCGCCGCGGACGCACCGTTCCCGCGCAGGGCTCTGATCCGCTCCGCAGCCGGGGCGGGCACGCGCCCGCCAAACGCCGGAACGGCAAACAGGCACAGATCCTCCTGCGAGACCTTTACGGCGGAAAAATCGACTTTCCGATCACAGAGATCCCATTCCCGGTCCGGCGCGCCGATTCCCTCCGTCAGCGCGCGCAGGACCTTCTCCGTGCCCCCGGTGGGGCTGAAGCAAAATGTATAAAGCATGAAAATCGCCTCCCTTTTGAATCAACGACACCATCAGTATATCACGTGGATCCGACAAGAGCAATGATGGACATTCCGGGGGAATAAAATGTTCCTCCGCGGCCGACACTGTGTGATGAAGGCCCCTGTGCAAAAGAGAGCGGGAGGAGGTCCGGCCGTGTGGAAAAACACTTTTTAATTCTCGCGACGACGGGCGATTTTCTCTGGAAATTTGAGCGGGAAAACGTTCGCATCCTGCAGGAGATGGGCTATACGGTGCACTATGCCGCCAATCTGCAGGAGCCGGACTATCTCCGCGGGCAGGGGTGCTTTCGGAAAATGGGCGTACTGGCGCACCACATCGACGCCGCCCGATCCCCCTATCTGCTGCGGGACAACATGCGCGCCCTCGGCCAGCTGATGCAGATTATGCGCCGCTATTCGATCCGCCTGCTGCACTGCCACACGCCCGTGGGCGGCGTGCTGGGGCGGCTGGCCGGGCGGCTTTTGACGGGTTCCGATCCGGTGATCCTCTATACGGCGCACGGCTTTCACTTTTATCAGGGGGCCCCGTTCGTCAACCGTTCTGTCTATTACAGGGTGGAAAAGCTGCTGGCCCGATACACGGATATTCTCATTCTCATCAACGGGGAGGACTGCCAAAACGCGCGGCGCTTCCGGCTGAAAAAGGGCGGATCTGTCTATCGGATCCCCGGGACCGGCTTGGACCGCGAGCGCTTCCGGCCCCTTTCTAACGAAGAGAGGCATTGGATGCGTCAGTCGCTCGGAATTGGGGATGGGGAATTTTTCCTGCTGTCGGTCGGGGAGCTCAACGACAACAAAAACCACCGGCTCGTGCTCGACGCGCTCGCCCGGATGCGCCGCGAGGATCCGGCGCACTTTTGCATCCGCTATGGCATCTGCGGTGACGGATTCCTGCGGGACCGGCTGGCCGGGCAGATCCGTCGGGAGGGCCTGGACCGGATTGTCACCCTGTACGGACACCGCACAGATATTCCACGGCTGCTCGGCTGTGCGGACGCCTCCATCTTCCCCTCCAAGCGGGAGGGGCTGGGGATGGCAGGGCTCGAATCCCTCGCCGTGGGGACGCCCGTCATCGCCTCGGACAACCGGGGCACGCGGGAATATATGGCGCATGGGGAGAACGGGTTTGTCTTCGGTTTTCGGGATGCGGACGGTCTGATTCGGGCGATCGACGCCATGCGCGCCCTCTCGCCGGAGGAGCGCGGGGCCATGTCCGCGCGCGGCCGCGCCTGTGTGGAGCCGTTTGACCGGAAACATACCGCCGCCATCATGCGCCGGATCTATGAGGACGCGGCGCAACGCGCCGCAAAGAGAGCATATGAAAAATCCTGAAATCACCATTGCAATGGGCGTTTACAATCCACAGCCAGCACTGCTGGAGCGGTCCCTGTGTTCTCTGATCCGGCAGCGTTTTACCGGCTGGGAGCTGCTGCTGTACGACGACGGATCGGATCCGCCGCATGCGCGAAAGATTCTTGAGGCCGCGGAGGCGGATGTGCGCATCCATCCCCTGAGGGGAGAGATCAACCGCGGGCTCGCACACGCGCTCAACGTATGTATCCGGCGCGCCGCCTCCCCTTACATCGCCCGGATGGACGACGATGACGAATCGCTTCCGGAACGGCTGGCCGAGGAATACGCCCTGCTCGAGCGGGAAAATCAATACGGCTGGGTTGGGTCCTGGGCGCTGCTCACGGACGGGGACGGTGCATGGGGAGTCCGCCGCGTACCCGAAACGCCGCAGCCGGAGGATTTCCTCCTCAACTCCCCCTTTATCCATCCGTCCGTCCTCTTCCGCCGCACGGTGCTGGAGGCAGCCGGCGGCTATCGGACGGATCCTGCGCTGCGGCTGCTGGAGGACTATGATCTTTTCATGCGCCTGTACGCCGCCGGACAGCGGGGCTATAATATCCCCCACCCGCTTCTCCGCTATCGGGAGGACCGGGCTGCGCTCCGGCGCAGGACCTATGGCCGCCGCATCCGTGAGGCGCGGCTGCGCCTGGACGGCTTCCGCAGTCTGGGGCTGCTGCGCACGGCCACCCTGCCCTATGTGATCAAACCGCTCGTAGCCGGACTGATCCCACCGGGGATCCGCCACGCGGCGGACCGGTATTTGAATCGATGAGGAGGAAAAGATGGACGCCCTGTATGCAAACCGCTATTTGAAAATACTCAAGGCATCCCCCGATCTGCTGCGCGCGGCAAAGGACGCCGGGATTCCCCGGAACGACCCCGCCGCCCCCGCGCTCTGCTGGGTGATGGGCCCCGCACTGTCGGAATTTGTCCGCTGGGTGCTCACAGGCGCCCTCCGGCAGGGAGTCAGACGCCTGTACTTTCTCGCGCGGGACGGCTGGTGGATGTACCGGGCCGCGCAGCTCTTCTGCGCGGAATACGCCCTTGAGATCGAGTGCCGCTACCTCAGCTGCTCCCGCCAGTCCCTGCGCCTGCCGCTGATGCACCAAAATCTGCCCGAGGCGCTGGACCGCATCTGTGCGTACAGTCCCGGACTGACGCCAAACCGCCTGCTCGCCCGAGCCGGCCTTGAACCTCCGGAGCGCCGCCTTGTCCTGCTCGATTTGGGCCTTTCCCGCCGTTCCGGAGAGCCCCTCACCCGCGCCGAGCTTGTCAATCTTCACGCTGCGCTGAACCGGTGCCCGCCCTTTCTGGCGCTCGCGCGGCTTCACTCTCGGATGGCGCTGCCCGGACTGACCGGCTATCTGCGGCAGGAGGGCCTGACGGATCCCGTTCCGGACGCCGTGGTGGACAGCGGCTGGACGGGGACGCTGCAGCAGTCTCTCTCCGATGCATGCGCCCTCATCGGCCGCAGTGAGCCCGTTACGGGATTTTATTTTGGCCTGTACACGCTCCCGCGCGGCGCCCGGCGGGAGACCTATCACTGCTATCTCTTCGCTCCCGGGAGCGGTCTGCGTGAGAAGGTGCGCTTTGGCAACAATCTTTTTGAGGCCATTATGACCGCACCGCACGGGACAACCACACATTACGTACAATCGGAGGGGGGATTTCTGCCCGTGTACGCTCCGATGGCGCCGGAACAGCGCGAGCGGATCGAACACTTCGGGGACCTGATGCTGCGGTATGTACGCGCCTTTCTGGACACGCAAAGTGCAGCGGATTTTCTGGGCGCGGATTTCGCCCCGCGCAGGCGGGTGATCCGCCGGCTGATGGCGCAATGGATGGTTCGCCCGACGCAGGCGGAGGCCGTCTGCTTCGGCACGCTGCCCTTTTCAGACGACGTCCTCCCCGGTGCAGAACGCGATCTGGCACCCCCACCCGGCGCAGGACTGCTCCCGCGCTCAGAGCCCTGGCACGCCGGCAGCCGGGCGCGCTTTTCCGGTCAAACCGGGCCGACGCTCCGATATACCCTGTACCAATACGCGCGCCATGGCCGGGATCTGCTGCGCGGCGGAAGGGGGGCGCGGCCATGACACGGTCCCAGCGGCGTTCCCAGTATCTTTTCGTCATCCGTCAGCTGACGGCCCGGGAGCTCAAGCGCAAATATGCCCGCTCCTATCTCGGCATCGTGTGGAGCGTGCTCAATCCGCTGCTCTCCATGGCTGTGCTCTCGCTCATTTTTTCCCAGCTTTTTCGCCGGTCGATCGAAAATTACCCCATCTACTATCTGACCGGTTATATCCTGTGGCAGACCTTTACCGGCGCGACCACCTCCGCCATGACGGCGCTCGCGGACAACCGTCCGCTCCTGATGAAGGTCAAATTCCCCATGGACCTGCTGATCCTGACGCGCGTGTACACCGCGGCGGTCAATCTCCTCTACTCGCTGGCGGCATACGCCGTCATGCTGGCGGTCTTCCGCGTCACGCCGGCGCTGACCGCGCTGCTGGCCCCGGTGATCCTCCTGCTGCTGCTGTTATTTTCGCTGGGGATCTCCTATATCCTGTCTACGGCCTATGTCTTTTTCGGCGATGTCCGCCACCTCTACTCCGTGTTTCTGACGCTGTGGATGTACTGTTCCGCCATTTTTTATCCGGCCGATCAGCTCACCGGCCCCATCCGCACCGTGATCGGGATCAATCCCCTCTTCGCCTACATCAACTGTATGCGCAAGGTTGTGATGTACGCACAGTTGCCCTCCGCGGCCGAGTGGGCGCAGATGATCCTGTGGGGCGCGGGGATCTGCCTGGCGGGGGCGCTGATCTTCCGCCGGAGCAAAAACCGCATCATGCAGAAAATTTGAGAAGGGGAAAATCGCCATGGCACGAAAACATCACGCCGCCTCACTCTCCCCCGTCCCGGGGGATGCGCAGGCCGATATTCTGGTTCAAAACGTGACGATGCAGTTCCGGCGGGCAAAGGACGAGCCGTCGAGCGTCAAGGAATGGGTCGTCCGCTCTCTGCGGCGGGAAAAAAAGTATGAATACTTCCGCGCCCTGGACCGTGTCAGCTTCCGTGTGGGGCGCGGCGAGGTGGTCGGCATCATCGGGACAAACGGCTCCGGGAAGAGCACGCTGCTCAAGATCATCGCCGGGGCGCTGATCCCCACGCGCGGAGCCGTGTTTACGGACCGGGACCGCGTGCAGTTGCTCACGCTGGGGACGGGGTTTGACCCCGAGCTCACCGGGCGGGAAAACGTCTACCTCAACGGCGCGATCATCGGCTACTCACGCGCATTTATCGACCGCAAGTATGAGGAGATCGTCGCCTTTGCGGAGCTGGAGGACGCCATGGAGGAAAAGGTCCGCAATTACTCCTCCGGCATGGTCTCCCGGCTGGGGTTTGCCATCGCCACCGCGCAGGACACCCCGGAAATCCTGATCCTTGACGAGGTGCTCAGCGTGGGGGATCTCTTTTTTCGAAAGAAGAGCGAGGCCCGCATCCGGGAGATGATCCACGGCGGTTCCACCGTACTGATCGTATCCCACGCGCCGTCCGTCATTCGGGAGAACTGCTCCCGCGCAATCTGGATCGAAAAAGGCCGCCTGCGCGCCGACGGCGATCCGCAGGAGGTCTGCGGCGCCTATGAAAAGATGAGGGGGTGACCGGTATGCGCGCCCGTATCCGCGCCCTCCTGACGCGCCGGCCGGAGGTGCTGGCGGCCTACCGCGAGCGCCGCAGCGCCGACCCGGGCATGGGCCGCCTGCGCGCGCTGTTTCTGCTGCTGCGCCTGAATATCGCCTGGATGCTCTTCCCCTCCCGCCGTGCGGCGGAGATGCCGGAGCTGCCCGCCGGGGCCTGTGAATCCGCGCTGGATCCATGCGCGCGGCCGGAGGTGCTCGCGGAAAAACTGGCCGCATACGACGTGATCTCCTTTGACGTCTTCGATACGCTGATCCTCCGCACAGTCGCCGCACCCGAGGACGTATTTGATCTGGTCGGAGCCGATCTCGGCTGCCCCGGATTCCGGAAAATGCGCATGGCGGCCGAACGCACGGCGCGGGTATCCAAGCGCCGCGCCTCCGGCGGCTCGGAGGTGACGCTTGAGGAGATCTGGCGCGTACTGGAGCGCATGTCGGGCATTCCGAAGGAAGAGGGGGAGGCCCGTGAACGCACCTGGGAGCGGCGCTGCTGCACCGCCAACCCCTATCTGCTCGCCGTAGTCCGGCTGCTGAGCCGAAAGGGAAAGCGATGCATCGCCGCCTCGGACATGTATCTCGGCCGCGCGGATATCCGTGCGCTGCTCTCGTCCTGCGGCTACCCGGATTTTTCGGAGTACTTCATCTCCTGTGAGCTCGGAGCCTCCAAGCATGACGGCGGCCTGTACGACCACATCCGCAGCCGGCTGGGAGCTCATCGAAAGTACTGCCACATCGGGGATAACCGCCTCGCCGATACGCAGCGGGCGCGGGAGCACGGCTTTGACGCCTTCCCCTATCGGAATGCGGGCAGCGCCGGGAACCGCTTTCGGGTCCGGGAGCTGTCACCCGTCACGGGCAGCCTGTACCGCGGGATCGTCAACGGTCATCTCCACTGCGGAGCGGCCGTCTATTCCCCCGAATATGAGTATGGCTTCACCTGCGGGGGACTGTTCGCGGCGGGCTACTGCCGGTTTATCCACCGTGTTGCCCTGGAAAACCGAATGGATAAAATCCTCTTTCTGGCGCGGGACGGCGCAGTCCTCCTGAAGGTCTACCGGCGCATGTACCCCGAGGAGGCCGAGCGGACCTGCTACGCCTACTGGTCCCGTCCGGCGGCCGTAAAGGTGACGGCCGACCGCTTCCGGGGGGAGTATTTCCGCCGCTTTCTCCTTCACCGGGCCGATCAGGATCTCTCCGTCCGGGATGCTTTGGGCGGAATGGAGCTGACAGACTGGGCCGAATCGCTGTGCCGTGATCTGAAAATTGGGCCCGATGATGAACTGACGCATAAAAACGCCGCACAGATTCAACAATATCTACTGGACCGGTGGCAGGAGGTGCTCGACTGTTACCGACCGCAGCGGGAGGCCGCGCGCCTTTATTACAGCGGACTGCTGCGCGGATGCCGCAGGGCTGCGGCAGTCGATATCGGATGGGCCGGGAGCGGGGCGCTCATGCTCGACGCGGCGGTCAATCGAATCTGGGGAATGGACTGCCCCGTCACCGGTATTCTCGCCGGGACAAATACCCGCTCCGGCCCGGAGCCGGATGATGCAGAGCCGTTCCTGTTTGACGGAAAGCTGACAAGCTATCTCTACTCCCAGCAGATGAACCGCGATATCTGGGCGTTTCACGATCCCGCTCTGGGCCACAATCTGTATTGGGAGCTGCTGCTCTCCGCCCCCGAGGGGAGCCTGCGGGGCTTTTACCCGGACGGGAACGGTTCCTTCCGGCTCGTGTTCCGGAAAAACCGCACCGATCCGCAGCGTATCTGTGAGATCCACCGCGGGATTCTCGATTTTGTAGACCTGTTTCTGGATGCAGAGCGCCGTCTGGGGATGGAGATCCCCGTCAGCGGGCGGGACGCCTACGCCCCGATGCGCGCCGTCCTCAGCCGGAAAAACAGCGCCTATCGGCGCAGACTGGAGGGGCTGCTTGATGAAATTCACCTCGCCTGACCGTCCGGCGGATCGCGTGCTGTACCACGCGGTGAGTTCCTATCAGCTGCTTGAGGTGCTGCTGCACCGGATGGTCCGCCGGCCGGGCAGCAGGGCTGTGCTGATTCTGCCAGATTTCATCACCCGAAAATATCCGCATTACCGCAGGCTTGCACGCGGCGGATTTTTCGACAAGGTGTACCTGCTGCCCTATCTGCGCATCCCCCACACGGACGAATCCACCGTCACCGCCGCCGTTGCGCAGTGGTACGATCAGACCGTTCCGTACGCGCTGGAGGATTTCAGCGCCGTCTATCTGGCGGGGGCGCACTTTTATTTTTCCCTCCTGCCCATCTGCCGCTCTGTCCCCTTTGTGTTTTTCGAGGACGCTGCGGGGATGCTCAGCCGGCCGCAGGCGCTGTACCGGCCCCTTGCGCGCGATTTTCCCCTGCACGCCGCGATCGCCCTGCGGTATGGACTGTTCGACGGCAGCAATCCCCTTGTCCTCCGGAGGATCTGCCTGCGCCGCGCACAGGCGGAGGGCTTCTGCCCGGACGGGGCGGAGAACTTCTGCGTGGAGGACGTCCTGGAGGCCCTGCCCCCTCAGGCCCGGCGAAAGATCATCCGCCTCTTTCTGCGGCGCCGCATCCACACGCGGGCACAGGCGATTTTGCTCACCCAGCGCTTTGCGGGGCTCGGGGTGATGGATCCGCCGCAGCAGCGCGCCCTGTATACGCGCGCGGCGGAGCAGCTTCACGGGATCCGGCTGATCGTCAAGCCGCATCCGGACGACACCCTCGACTACCGGCCGATTTTTCCCCATGCACAGGTCCTCCGGCAGAAATTCCCCAGCGAACTGCTGCCCTATGTGTTCACCCGCAGCCCCACGCAGATCTACACCTTTGATTCCACCGGATGTGAAAATCTGCGCAGCCACTTTCAGATCATACGAATGGAGAGATGACCCGGCATGGACGCACGCATTTTGATCGTTGCAAACTCCGTCTATCAGCTGCTCACGGCCCTGCACCTGCGGCGCACCCTGCTCTCGGGAGCACAGGCCGATCTGCTGCTGACAGACCTGATCCCCGACCGGGACCGCCTGGCGGAGAGGCTCGCGCCGCATGGCCTGTTCACCCGCGTGCTGCGGGCGGACTGCGCGAATTTCAACCGGGAATTTGCCGGGCAGAGGGACAGCGGTCTGGACCCCGCCTTTCAGGACATCCCGCGAAAGCTCGGATGGATGGTGGACGGCGCGCTCGGCGCCTATGATCAGATCTATTTTTCCAACTTTGATCCCTTCACGCGTCTGCTGGCCTGCTGCTATTACGCACCGGCGTGCGATTTTATCTGTTATGAGGACGGATTTTCCACTTATGTCATCGACTTTCTGCGCCCGGACCGCGCCCCTGTCAACCGCCATCCCGAAGGAAAAAAAATCGCCGACAAGGTGCGCGCCGTGCTGCTGTACGAGCCGCGGCTCGCCATGCGCGGGGACGATCTGGAAAACCACAGAATCCCGCAGATCTCCGCCGGGGATGCGGAATTCCGGGAGCTGCTCAATGAAATCTTCGCGTATAGGCCCCCGGAGATCCGCTCCGACTTTATCTTTCTGGAGCAGTCGTTCCGCGCGGAGAACATCCGCACGAACGATCTCGACCTCATGCGGCTGTGCCGGGATGCCGTGGGGCCGGAGCGCTTTACGGTAAAGCCGCATCCGCGCAACACGGACGACCTCCCTGCGCTGCTGGGCCTGACGCACCGATATCCCGCCGGCGTGCCGTGGGAACTCTCCCTGCTCAACGGGGAGGCCGCGCACTGCACGGTCATCACCGTATGCTCCAACGCGGCGCTGACGCCCCGGATCGTGTTCGGGATGGATCTGAATACCGTGATGCTCTACCCGCTCTTCGAAGGCCGGGTCCTCTGGAAGGAGGACGACGTCCTGCGTCGCTACCTGCGCGCTTTTCAGCTGCAGTTTGCCGGGCGGAACTACTTTGTCCCCCGCACGGTCTACGAGCTGCGTGAAATTCTCGGGTTTTTAGGAGGAAAAGCATGAATGATCCAAAGGTTTCGATCATTATCCCCGTCTATCAGGTGGAGGGCTTTTTAGAGCGCGCCGTGGACTCGGCGATCGCACAGACGCTTACAGAAAAGGAGATCATTCTGGTAGACGACGGCAGCACGGACGGCTCCCCCGCGATCTGTGACCGCTATGCCCAGGCCTACCCAAATCTGATCCGTGTGATCCATCAGGAAAACGCGGGGCTGGGGATGGCTCGCAACGCGGGGCTGGATCTGTGCCGGGGCGCGTATATTCTGTTCATGGACTCCGACGATACGATTGATCCCCAGATGTGCGAGGAGATGTACCGCCGCGCCTGCGCGGACGGGGACGAGATCGTGATGTGCGACGTGTGCATCCACTACGTGGGGGAGGACCGCACGAGCACCGTGTCCACCTATCCCCGGCGGGAGATCGATCTGGCCGATTACATCGCCCGCGGCAACAACATCACCTACAGCGTCAACAAGCTGTTTGCCCGCTCCGTCTGGGAGGGCGTCCGGTATGAGAAGATGCTCTTTGAGGATATTGCGCTGATCCCCGCGCTGGTCACCCGCCACCCGCGCATCGGCTACGTACCAAAGGCCTTTTACCACTATTACCGCCGGCCGGATACCCTCTCCACCTCCGCCGTCGGGGCGACGTCGGACATTGTACGGGCCTTTGAGCTCTTCCTCGCCGGCGGAAATCCCCGCCTCCGGCAGGAGATCGTCTACTGCATCGCCAAGCAGCTGCTGTGGAACATCACGCAGTCCCGCCCGCTGTTTCAGGCGGACTTTATCACCTTTCTGCAGTCGCACCGGCAGGACTTCCTGCTCAATCCGTATATCGGATCGGATGCGCGGGTCAAAAAACTGCTGGACTATATGAAGACGCCGGTGATCCCGGACCGGATCATCTGCGCCCATATCGGCCGCCCGATCCCCGAGGCGTACCGGGCGGAGATCTCCCGGGATTTCCCCTATGCGGAGCTGATTGAAGCCGATGAGACAACGTTCCCGGCCGAGACCCTCCCGGAGAGCGTGCGGGAGGCTCTGCGCACCGGAAAAACCGCCTATGCGGAGGAATATGTCGCCCTGCGGATCCTCGCACAGCAGGGCGGGATCGTCCTCGCCCCGGAGATGCGCGCCAACCTGAATCTGAAAAAACTGCGGCTGAACACCGTCTTTTTCGGCTTTGAGGGGCAGGAGGCGCTCACGGCGGGCTGCTTTGGCGCCGTGGCGGACCACTACGCCGTGCGCGCGCTGCTCGACTCCTACGAGGGCGCCTGTATCCACAACCGCGCCCTGCTGCCGCTGAAGGACCGCCTGCGCGACTTTTTGATCCTGAACTTCCATCTCAAGCCCAACGGGCGCAAGCAGCTCTTAAAGCACGAGATCCAGGTGTATCTGCCGGACGTGCTCGCCTATGACATGAAGGACGGCGAAAACTGCTGCAAGCGCGCCGACCTGCCCGCGCCGGAGGGGTTTGAGGTCATTGGGGAGAGCGCGCTGAAAATGTGGTCCGACCGTATTCTGGAAAACTGGGCGCTCTATAAGCAGGCGCTCGGCAAGCTGCCGCCCGCCCAGCGCAAAAGCGCCCCCGAACCGCCGCCCGCCGCGGGGATCTCCCCGGCGGAGCTCGAACGCGCGCTGGACCGCCGCACACAGGAGGTCATGGCCGCCTATGAAAATTCCACCAGCTGGCGTTTGACAAAGCCTGTCCGTGCGCTGGGTCGGATCATCCACAGAGGAGGAAAAAATCCGTGAAAACAGCAGCGATCATTCCCGCGCGCTATCAGTCCACCCGCTTCCCCGCCAAACCGCTGGCGGACATCTGCGGCCGGCCGATGATCTGGTGGGTGTGCCGTCAGGTGCGGCAGTGCCGCCGCATTGACAGCGTGACTGTCGCCACGGACAGCACGGCCATTCTCGACGAGTGCCGCAAATGGGGGATCGACGCCCTGATGACCTCCACACATCACCGCACCAGCACGGAGCGGATCCGGGAGGCGGCGCAGCAGATCCCCGCGGACGTGTACGTGTGCGTCAACGGGGACGAACCCCTCATTGAACCGGATACGGTGGACCGGATAGTCCCGGAACGGCTGGACGGCTTTTTTGCCGCCAATCTGATGGCGCCGATCCACGACCCCGTTCAGGCCGTCGATGAGAGCAATATCAAGGTGGTCACAGACGCGCAGGGATACGCCCTGTTTTTCTCGCGCAGCCCGATCCCGCACCCCAAGGCCAGCATTCAGTTTGAATACTGCAAGCATCTGGGCGTGCTCGCCTACACGATGGAGGCGCTGCACTTCTTCGCGCAGACGCCGCGCGGGGAGAACGAGCGGATCGAGGATATCAACGAGCTGCGCTTTATCGAACACGGGAAAAGGCTGAAAATGATCCGCGTAGCGGCCGAATCCCTCTCCGTGGACACGCCGCGCGACCTCGAACACGTCCGCACCGTGATCGGGGAAAAAATTGCGAAAGGGGAGATCCTCCTGTGAGTATTCAGATCCTCGACTGCACCCTGCGGGACGGGGGCTATATCAATGACTGGCACTTTGGACGGCGGACGATCGCCTCTATTCTGGACAAGCTCGACCGCGCCCGGATCGATATCATCGAGTGCGGCTTCCTCACGGGGATGGTTCACGACCGTGAGCGCTCCCTGTTCGGCAGCGTGGCGGAGATCGCGGAGGTGCTCCCCGCGCGCGCGCGCCAGGCGATGTTCGTGGCGATGATCGCCATCGGGGAAAAGGAGCTGCACCCGGATATTCTCGCCCCGTGCGACGGCAAGAGCATCGGCGGGATCCGGCTGACCTTCCATCAGGACGAGATCGCCCAGGCGGTCGACTGGGCGCACATCATCATGGAAAAGGGATACCGCGTCTTCATGCAGCCGGTCGGCACCGTCTTTTATACAGATATGGAGCTGCTGCGCCTCGTGGAGGTGATGAACCGCCTGAATCCCTACGCGTTTTATATTGTGGATACGCTCGGCAGCATGTACCGCAACGACGCCTCGCACCGCTTTTATCTGATCGACAAAAACATGGAGCCGGAGATCCATATCGGTTTTCACGGCCACAACAATATGCAGCTCGCCTTCTCCAACGCGCAGGTCCTTGGGAAAATCCAGACCAAGCGCACGCTGATCCTCGACTCCTCCGTGTACGGGATGGGGCGCGGCGCGGGCAACCTGCCCACGGAACTGATCACCCAGTATATCAACCGCAATATCAGCTCCCGTTACGACGTGACAATGGTCATGGATATCTACGACGAATATATCGCCCCCATCCGCCGGGAGCACGAGTGGGGGTACTCCATGCCGTATCATATCGCCGCGCACCACGTCTGCCACCCCAACTACGCCTCCTATCTGATCGACCGGCAGACGCTGACCATGAAGGATATTGAGAAGATCATTCTGTCCATCCCGCCGGATTACAAGGTCGTGTACGACCGGAGCCTGATCGAGCGCCTGTACAGCAGCTTCCAGAGCCGGAAGATCGACGATTCCGCCGCCGTGGCCGCCATCGGCCGGGAAATCGCCGGCCGCCGCCTGCTCCTGCTCGCGCCGGGCGCCACGCTCACCGCGGAGTATGAGGCGATCCTGGACTTCATCCGGCGGGAAAATCCATACGTTATCTCCGTCAACTTTGCGGACAGCCGCTTCCCCCTCGGCGCGTGCTTTGTCAGCAATCACAAGCGCATGGACATCATCGGGCAGGAGCTGCGCAGTCTGCACGACCTGCGGCTGATCCTCACCTCCAATCTGGCGGGGAGCGGCCGGGAAAACTGCCTCTACGTTGACTATGACAGCTACACCGGCGGTGAGGCCTCCATTTCCGACAACGCGGGGCTTATGCTGCTGCGTCTCCTGCGCCGCTGCGGTGCGCAGGCAGTCTGCCTGGCCGGATTTGACGGCTTTGACACCGGCGCGCCGGAGCTCTATTACAGCGGGGAGATGCAGCTGGACATTCCAGGCTCCCGCGCGCGGGAGCGTCAGGAGAAGATCCGGGAGCAGATCGGTGAGCTGGCTCAGGAAATATCCATCACCTTTTTGACCCCGTCCGCCTATGATCCGGAGGGGGAGGCATGATCCGCTGCGTCCTGTTTGATATGGACGGTACGCTCGTCGATTCCATGGCGGGGATCCGCGCCTCTTACCGCTTTGCCTTTGACCGAATGGGGATGCCCTTCCCGGAGGATCTGCTGGTACGGGAGGTGATCGGCGCGCCGCTGCTTTCCGTTTTCCGGAATGTCTGCGGGCTTCGGGAGCCGGAGGCACGGCGTGCGGCGGAGCTCTACCGGAAATATTACGCCGCGCACGGCCTGCATCAGGCCCACGCCTACCCCGGGATGCGTCAGGCCCTGCTCACACTGAAAAGGGCCGGCCTTCTGCTGGGCACGGCCACGCTGAAAAAGGAGGCGTTTGCCCGGGAAATCCTGCGGGCGCAGGAGCTGCTCGGGCTGTTCGACGTCGTCTGTGGAATGGATGGGGGCGACACCCAGTCAAAGGCGGATCTGATCCGCCGCTGCCTCTCCGCCCTGAATGTGTGCGCGGAGGAGGCCGTCCTCGTGGGGGACAGTCCGTTTGACGCGGAGGGCGCGGCGGAGGCAGGGAGCGCCTTCCTCCCCGTCACATACGGGTTTGGCTATCAGGAGGGATCGCCGGCACACCGCCCGCCTCCCGGTCCGTTCGCACGCGCCCCGCGGGAGATCCCGACCCTGCTCGGTTTCGCGTAAATGCGCCTTTCCCATCCGTTACCGCCATAAAAACGTCTCCGCCGCACAATCCTGCGTACACGTCGGCTTTGCCCTATGCGCCTTCGACTGCGAAATGCGCCACGTTTTTCAGAATGCGCTCCTCCCTGCGGGTATCCGCCCGCGGGATGACGGAAAAGTCCTCTATTGTAAGGGTGTCGACATTCCTTGCCCACAGGGCGTAGGCGTTCAGGTTGCGCATCCGGTTGCACTCCGGATAACTCTTCTCATACGAGGGGACAAACGGGCGGTAGTCGTAGTAATCCTCCCCCGGGGCGTAGGTGCAGCTGAAGTTGCGGATCGTCACGTCCCCGATATTCAGCTTTTTGGTGCCGGTGAGAATGACTGGCAGTTCAATGCCGCTGGCCTGTACATTTTCCACAGTGATCCCGCTGATGGCTCCCGTGTTGTCTTTTCCGCCGTCCCGGTTGCGGTTGTTCAGGCTGATAAAGAGCGGGCAGAGCTCGCCCTCCATCCGAATATCGCGTATGGTGACATCCTGAACCACGGCCCCATCGGCCGACTCGATGGAGATCCCCGACACGCCCCCCGGATAGAGATCCGTCAGGAAAAATTCGCAGTCCTCCACCAATACGTGACGGATGTCCATACTCGTCTCCGTTCCGATTTTGAAGGCGTTGGTGCAGGAGGTGATTTTGCAGTCCCGCACCGTGACATTCTCCATGACTTCCATGTTCCCGCCGAGGTCTTCGCTGTGCTTTAGTACAATCCCATCGTCGCCGGTGGAGAGGAAGCAGTGCTCCATCACCACATTTGACGATCCGGCCACATCGATCCCGTCCGTATTGGCCACATGGCGGTTGTTATTGACAATGAAATCCCGGATCTGGACGCCGCTGCAGCCGCCCAGCTCCAGTGTCCACGCGGCGGAATTCTCCAGCATAAAATTGTCGATCGTGACGCCAGAGCAGCCCACAAACCGAACCAGATTGCCATACTTGCTCTCATGGGCAAAACGGATGCGGTACCGGTACTCCTGACGCATCTCCCACACGCCAAGCGCGTCCTCAAACGGGAAAAGGCGGGGCTGCTCCTTGGGCGCGAGGGAGTAGTGGTTCCCCTCGCCACAGATTTTTCCGCCCCCGGTCAGACGAATGTTTTCCGCATTTTCACACAGCAGCAGGCAGCCCTTGTCAAAGTCGTTGCTGTTGTGTGAGGCAATTAGGGCGGCATCAGAATCAATGAACAACGTGACATTACTCTTTAATTCGACGCTCCCGACCGTATAGGCTCCGCCGCCTACGTATACAGTTCCGCCTCCCGCCGCGGCACAGTCCGCAATGGCCTGATTGACAGCATCGCTGTTGTTTGTATCCGGGTCGTCCGGAACGGCGCCGTATGTACGGATGTCGAGCGCATCCGCGGGAGGTTCCACATCGGTAAGGTAATCCGAAAACGGGATCCCCTCATAAAAATCGCCGGGGTAGACATCGGGGAAGATATCGCCCGACGTCACTTTAAAGTCCCGCGCATATACGCCAAAATAGAATCCCGCTCCGGCCCCCGCAATCAGCGCGGCGGCGATCACACAGATCGGGATCATGATTTTCTTTTTCACCGTCTCAACCCCTTGCCGTCCGGATTTTTCCATATTCCCCGGACTACAGCCCTATTATAGCGCGGGCGGCGGAGCACTGCAACCGCAGGAGAAAAAGTTTTTTGTACGGCGCGGAGCGGCACGTGTGCGATGGACAGCCGGAAAGGGACGCCGCTGTGCGGCCGCAGGGCAACGGTGCAGAGATCCTCCCGCCGCTGGCCTGGGGACTGCGACACAATGATTACAGCCGGGGGATGGGTCAGGCGCGTGCGCAGGAGGGAAAGCCCCTGCGTGTTGCGTGCCTGCGGCCCCTGTGGGGAGAGAAAAGCGCACCGCTCCCGCACGGAACAGGGAATCAAGGCGATGACCGCAGCCAGCGCAAACAGAATGGTGATCCCGACAAGAGCGGGACGCAGTTCCGGCAGAAATTCCCCGCCTAAAAATCCAACCGCACACCCCGCACCAGCAAATGCAATCACCGGGAGATAGACGCGCCATACGGTCGATTTTGGGATTTGCACAGCGCCGGATTCCGCCGGAAAGAGGTGGGATTCCGTCTCCCGGCACGCATCCGCAGGAATCAGGAAGGTGTTCCGTCCACCGAATAGGGCGGGGCTCGGGGTGACGGCGATAGCCTGTACCAGGGAACAGGCGCGCATCAGCGTGGTGGCGCGCGTGGTGATGGCCGGGACTGCCTTTTCCGGCAGCAGGGTCGTCCATCGGGTTATCACACCGTGCGATACGGCAAACCGGCCGGGTGCTGTGTATAGATGAAAACGGCAGTTGCGCTCCGTCAGATACAGGATGCTGAGTACATACCCGGCGATCAACAGGGCGGCAATTCCGGTGAAAAGCGGTGGGATAAAACCGGCCAGGAACTGCTCCAAGCGGGAGACCACACCCTGCAGCGGGGTGGCCGGGTCGATGGCGAACAGCCGCCCGATCCCCTGGAAGAGCGGGGCGAGCGCCAGGAAACCGATCCGGGAGTTGGAGGAAAACACAGCGCAAATGAACGCTTGACGAAATCCGTACCGGGCGGTGAGCGCCAGCGAGTCCGGAGAAAATTCGAGTGCGGATGCCAGCGCGCGCGCATCGTCCAGCCGCAAGTAACATGAGAAGGAGGGCTTTTTTTGTTTGACGGTGTCCGGCTCCGGGATCAGGCGGACAGCGCCAAGCAGCCGCAGGAGCGGCTCCGCCTTTAGGTGCAGGACTGTCTGCTGCAAGTCTATTTGGAGCCTTGAATCAAAAAGAATTCCACGCCGGAGCGTCAGGACGCTGCCGGACAGCAGAAGGACCGTTTTCCTCCGCCGCAGGTCAAAAAACAGCAGCATCCCGCACGCGGTTAAGAGCTGGAGAAAAACGGCACGGTTCCACCGCCCGGCGCCAGGCATCAGCAGCTGCACCAGTGGGATCAGCAGCAGGTAGCCGTATCGGAAAAAGTGGATCACAGTGTCCGAATAGTGGGGGCGCAGCTTCATGCGATCACCTCCGGCGGGCGCTGGAATTTTTCTGCCTGTGTGCGGGGCAGGCAGGGGACTCGAATTGTTTTACCACACCCGTAAATCCGCACCCGGCACAGGCCGAGCTTGTGTTCGACGGGTGTGGACCGGATATCTGTAAAGATCAGATCCTCCGCCGGCACCAGGATGCTCCGGTGGAGAAAGACGCCGGTATGGATTTCAACGAAATTGGGACGGAACCGGATGGAAAAGGCGTGCAGATAGTGGCGGATATAGGCACACACCATGGCTGTCGATCC
>CASFCH010000050.1 GCA_949293315.1 uncultured Oscillospiraceae bacterium
AGATGACGGCTATCAGGCCATTAAAAAGGTGCTCACCACGATGACACCCGAACAGGTGATTGAGGAGATCAAGGTCTCCGGCCTGAAAGGGCGCGGCGGCGCCGGCTTCCCAACATGGTTCAAGTGGAATGCCGCGCGCAGTGCACCCGGTACGGAAAAGTACCTCATCTGCAACGCGGATGAGGGCGACCCCGGTGCGTTCATGGATCGCGCAGTTATTGAGAGCGACCCGCACAACCTGATCGAGGGCATGCTCATCGGCGCGTATGCAATCGGCGCCAGGGAGGCGATCGTCTACGTGCGTGCGGAGTACCCGCTGGCGATCAAGCGCCTGGAGAACGCCATGGCGCAGGCGCGTGAGCGCGGTCTGCTCGGCGACCACATCCTGGGGACGGATTTTTCCTGTTCCATGCGCATTAAAGCGGGCGCGGGCGCGTTTGTCTGCGGCGAGGAGACGGCTCTGATCGAGTCCCTTCAGGGTGAGCGCGGCATGCCGCGCCTCAAGCCACCCTTCCCGGCGGCGGCGGGCTACTGGTACAAGCCCTCCAATATCAATAACGTAGAGACGTTCGCGAACGTCGCCTGGATCATGCTCAACGGCGGCGACAAGTTTGCGGCCATGGGCACCCCGAACAGTAAGGGCACCAAGGTCTTCGCGCTTACGGGCAAAATCAAAAAGGGCGGCCTGGTGGAGATCCCCATGGGCATGACCCTGCGCGACGTCATCTTCGGTATCGGCGGCGGCATCCGGGATGATCGTGAGTTTAAGGCGGTTCAGATGGGCGGCCCCTCCGGCGGATGTATTCCGGCCGATAAGCTTGATACCGTCATCGATTACGGCGAGCTGGCCGCCACCGGCGCGATCATGGGCTCCGGCGGCATGGTCGTCATGGATGAGACCACCTGCATGGTGGAGATGGCCCGCTTTTTCCTCGATTTCACCGCCAAGGAGTCCTGCGGCAAGTGCGTACACTGCCGCCTGGGCACCAAGCGTATGCTCGAGATCCTCACCCGCATTGTAAACGGCGAGGGCAAGGAGGGCGATATCGAGCTGCTCGAGGAGTTGTGCGTCAACGTGGGCAGCAGCGCGCTGTGCGGCCTCGGCCAGACGGCGCCGAACCCTGTCCTGACCACCATTCGCTATTTCCGTAATGAATACGAGGATCACATCCGCAGCAAGCGCTGCACGGCGCACCAGTGTACGGCGCTGCTGCACTATTCGATTGACAGCAGCAAGTGCACCGGGTGCACGCTCTGCTCCCGCAAGTGCCCGGTCCACGCGATCAGCGGCACGGTCAAACAGCCGCACGCGATCGATCCGGAGGTCTGCATCCGCTGCGGACAGTGTAAGACGGTCTGCCGCTTTGGCGCGGTGCAGGCGGAGTAAGGAGGGGAACCTATGGCTAAAATTCATCTGAATATCAATGGATATGAAATTTATACAGAGCAGGGGAACACCATCCTTCAGGCTGCGCGCGAGCACGGGATTGAGATCCCGACCCTCTGCTACGACGAACGCGTCAAGACGTACGGTGCATGCGGCGTCTGCCTCGTTGAGGTGGAGGGCAACCGTAAGCTGCTGCGCGCCTGTGCTACCAAAGCCGAGGAGGGGATGGTTGTCCACACGGATACCAAACGTGTGGTCGAGTCCCGCAAGATCGCACTGGAGCTGTTAATCAGCGACCACGACGGCGACTGCCGTGCGCCCTGCTCCCTGAACTGCCCGGCGGGCACGGACTGCCAGGGCTATGTGGGCATGATCGCCAATGGGGAATATAAGGAGGCGATCCGCCTGATTAAGGATCGCATCCCGCTGCCGTCCTCCATCGGACGTGTATGCCCGCACCCGTGCGAGAAGGCATGCCGTCGCCAACTGGTGGAGGAGCCGATCTCCATCGCGTGGCTCAAGAGCTTTGCGGGCGATATGGACCGCGCGTCCAAGGATCCGTACATGCCGCCCTGCGCGCCGAATACGGGCAAGCGCGTCGCCGTGATCGGCGGCGGCCCCGGCGGCCTGACGGCGGCCAACTTCCTGCGCCGCAAGGGCCATGCGGTTACCGTCTACGACGCGATGCCGCACATGGGCGGCATGCTCCGCTACGGGATCCCGCAGTACCGCCTGCCCAAGGAGATCGTCGATGAGGAGGTCGCCTCCATCGCCGCCCTGGGCGTAGAGATGAAGAATAACGTCCGCATCGGTACGGATATCACCCTCAACCAACTGCGCGGGGAGAACGACGCGGTCGTCGTCGCCATCGGCGCGTGGACCAGCATGAATATGCGTGTCAAGGGTGAGGATCTTACCGGTGTTGTCGGCGGAATTGACTTCCTGCGGGACGTGATCCTCGGCAACAAGCCTCAGATTGGCAAAAAAGTGGCCATCTGCGGCGGCGGCAACACAGCGATGGACGCCTGCCGTACCGCAGTGCGTTTGGGCGCGGAGGAGGTCTACGTGATCTACCGCCGCACCCGTGCCGAGATGCCCGCCGACGAGGTGGAGATCACGGAGGCCGAGGAAGAGGGTGTCACCTTCAAGTTCCTCACCAATCCCGATGAGATCCTCGGTAAGGACGGAAAAGTCACGGGTGTTCGCCTTCAGGTGATGGA
The DNA here is from genome assembly GCA_949293315.1 of uncultured Oscillospiraceae bacterium. GTDB lineage: Bacteria > Bacillota > Clostridia > Oscillospirales > Acutalibacteraceae > Onthovicinus. The sequence goes on from CASFCH010000050.1 coordinate 2,608, forward strand.
GCTCGGTGAGCCGGATGAGAGCGGCCGCCGCCGTCCTGTCCCCGTGGAGGGCAAGTTTGAAGAGCTGGCGCTCGATACCGTTATCATGGCGATCGGTCAGGGGACGAATCCCGCCGGCTTTGAGGAACTGGAGCTCACCCGGAAGAATACGATCAGCGCGGATGAGAAGACATTCCGCACCTCTATGGAGGGCGTGTTCGCCGTAGGCGACGCGACAAACCGCGGTGCGAGCATCGCGATCGAGGCCATTGGCGAGGCGCAGAAGGCAGCCAATGTGATCGACAGCTATTTAAAGGGCGCCACGGTCGGCTACGAAAAGCCGTTTGTCGTGGAGCGAGTGGTCACGGCAGAGGATCTGAAAGACCGCGAGAAAGTGGCTCGCGAGCCGATGCCGCACCTTGCACCGGAGGAGCGCAAGCATAACTTTGAGGAGGTCGTCCAGGGCTTTACACCGGAGATGGCTCAGCGCGAGGCATCCCGCTGCCTGGAGTGCGGCTGCCATGACTACTACGAGTGCAAGCTGATCCATTTGGCCAACGAGTATCACGTGGAGCCCAAGCGGCTCGAGGGCGAGAAGCATCACCGCAACCACCCCGATCACAATGAATTTATCGTCCGCAATCCCGATAAGTGTATCCTCTGCGGCCTGTGCGTGCGCGTATGCGACGAGGTCATGGGTAACACGGCCCTCGGCCTGATCGGCCGCGGCTTTGATACGCTGGCTGCTCCGGAGTTCAACCTGCCGCTCGATCAGACGGACTGTGTCAACTGTGGCCAGTGCGTGGCACTATGCCCGACCGGCGCACTCATGGAGGTCAAACCGGCGAAAAAGAGCGTCCCCGCACAGGAGACGGTTACCCGTACCACCTGTTCGTTCTGCTCTGTCGGCTGCCAGATCGATATGGCTTCCGTCGGTAATACCCTTTGGCGTGCCCTTCCGGCAGATGACGGCCTGCTCTGTAAGGGCGGACGCTTCGGCTTTGGCGCACTCCAGTACGGCGACCGCGTGGAGGAACCTGCCGTCGGCGGAAAGAAGGCGGATTACCCGCAGGCGTTCCAGGCGCTGGCGGAGCGGCTGAAACAGTATCAGCCGTCGGAGATTGCCTTTACCCTCTCCGACCGCTTGACGATGGAGGAGGCGTATCTTGCTTCCGAATTCGCACGCAAGGTTGTGGGGACGGATCAGGTCATGACGTATTCCAAGGCGCATGCCGCATTTGCCGATATTCTCGGCGTGGACGCCTCTACCAATACATTTGACGAACTGCTCGGCACGGATGTTATCCTGCTGATCGGGGCGGATCTGATGAGCGCCTCTTATATTGGCCTGATGAAGGTCAAGCAGGCCGTTGAGAAGGGCGCCAAGCTCGTTGTCATCGGCAGCAGCGACACGCGCGCGGATGACTGGGCAACGATCAAGGTCAAGTGTGCAGATACCTCTTTCCTGACGGCGGTTGCCGGAGCGCTCAAGGGCGAAACGGTTGACAACGGACAGGCACAGGAGATTGCGGCACTGTACCGCGATGCGAAGAACGCCATGATCGTCTGCCGCGAGGCGACGCTCACCCGTGAAGCGGCCTGTGCCATCGGCGATATTCTCGCAAATGGCGGCCACATCGGCCGCGCCTATAATGGCATTATCCTCTTTAAGGATGGGGCCAATGCACAAGGGCTTGATATCCTCGGCGTCAAACCGGCCGCGGAGATGGATCTGTCCGGTGTCAAGGCCGTTGTCAGCTTTGGTGAGGAGCTGCCGGAGGATGCCGCCTTCGAGTTTACTGCCGTATTCGACTGCATGATGGGTGCCACGGCTAAGCGGGCAGATCTCCTGTTCCCGTTGAGCGCGGCCACGGAGTGCGGCGGCACGTTTATCAGCGCGGAGCGCAGGCTTAATGGGGTGTGCCCGTCGGTAAAACCGGCGTGTGGGCGGATGTCCTGGCAGATGATCCAGGAGGCGGCAAATGCCCTCCAGCCGGACTCCTTCCGCTACGATTCCCTGCACGCAGTGACAATGGCGATGTGCCACGCGATCGGGATTCGGAACACCGGCTGTATGGCCTGTGGCAAGCATCCGGTCTACTGGAGCAATGCCGGCAGCCCGGTTCTCGCACCGGAGATTCAGGTGCCGGATTACAAGGGCGGCGCACTGAATATTGCCCCGTATGTCTCCAATACGGTCAAACGCGTATTTGCCGCCAATGGCGCACGGAAAAAGTAATTAAAATGTGTATGGGCGCAGCCGTTTTTCGGCTGCGCCTTTTGCATCGCGGTATTGTATGGAATAACTTTCGGAGTTATAATAGAGAAAAAGCGAGGCCCCAAAGAACAAGCTGTAAGTGCGCACAATATAGTAGGGAACGCTGCCCTCAGCGTTCCGCCGCACATATGGACGTTTCGCAGAATGACGATGAAAAGGATAAAATTGGAAATCCGCTCAAATTCAAACCTTTCCCCTTAACACAAGGGAATCCGGTACGTGAATGTGGACTGAGGGCGATTGACAGCCATTGGCCTTCTGATTCCCGTCAGCCCCATCTTTCGGAACGCCGGGGGCGGCGTTCCCTACGGGGAAAATTTGGAAGTCTGTACGTTTTTGCTTCCTTTCGCGCGGAGCGGACTCTATTGATAAAGAAAACCAGAGAGCTGATTTCCCAGCTCTCTGGTTTTTCGTCTACAAAATCATTTTTTTAAAATTATACTGTTCTTTGGAGCAGATGTACCCGCACTTTTTGTAAAATTCATGCGCCTCGGTTCGGGAGGAGCAGGAGACAAGGCGGATTCCGGCTGCGCCGCTCTCCACGGCCCAGGCTTCCACCGCCTGCAGCAGAGCCCGTCCCACACCAAATCGCCGGTATTCCTCATTGACGGCGAGCGCCAGAATATCCTTCATCGGCGGTGCATAAAGGACGTTGTAATCCACGGCATGAATATAGCCGATTACGTGATCCTCACATACTGCAACGGTAATAAAGGTAGTCCGGCTTTTGAGCGCCTGACTGATTTTTTGTCTGGTATTTTCCAGTGGGTAATGATATCCCAAACTGCTTTTGTTCAGCTCGTAAATCGCACCGGCGTCATCAGTCCGGCAGGGACGAATATAGAATTCCATGCCCGGTTCCTCCTTGAGAGGGGAAATTTACTCCTGCTCTGCCTCGTTTAGCTTTTCGCGCTGCACAAATTTTTTCCAGGGGATCACACAGGAGCCGGTGAGAACAAGGGCGCCGACCGCCAGACAGAGCCAAAGGATAAACAGGATGTTCCACTCCGTCCCGGTCCTCTCCAGCAACGCACCTGCCGCGAGATTGAGCGCCCCGCAGCCGATATAGGCCATCGCATTGACGAGCCCTGCCACCGTACTCACACGGCCAAATTTACTAAAGCGCAGGGGAACCATGGTGATCAGCATCACATTGATCGCAAACATACAGTTTGTCACACCAGCCATGCAGATCAGCGCCAGGATCATGTTTTTGGATCCGAACAACAACAGGACGGCAAGGAATGCGGCGGCAATGCCGAAGAAGATCACGGAGGTTGTCAATTCATTGCGGATTCGCCGGTCGATCATGCGGGCAAAGTAGGCGCCCGTCACATTGATAATGGGGAGCACCATCGTCATCACGAGGGAGATGCTTGTCCCTGTATGGAACTGGCTGTCAAAAAAGGTTGGAATCCACTGGGTCACGCTGTCCTTGAGCGTTCCCTGGATCACAATAGAGAGCATCAGCACCACGATTCCGGAGGAGACCATCATCCCTGCCAGCTTTTTCAGGGGAAGGGCCTTCCCCTGTTTTTCGGGTTCCTGCGTATGATAGTCGATCTTTTGCAAGTGCGGCAGCAGGCGTCCTGTCCCGAGGAACCAGTAGACTGCCGCAATCAGCACAATAATCCCACAGGTCAGGAATACATAGTGCCAGGGGAGGAACAGCATTGTCACCAGGCTGACGCCATAACTTGCCAGCGTTCCAAGCGGGACGGTAGTGGCGATGTCGATACCGAATTTTTCCTTCTCGTGCCCGCCGAAATATTCACCGGCCACGCGCAGAATGGGCGACCAGACCATGGATTGCACCGCCCCGTTGAGCCCCCACAGCAGGAGTAGTGCGGCATAAGACGTGTGAAACAGAAAGATCAGGATATTGCTCACGCCGGAAATGAGCACCCCGCCAAAGATCATGTGGCGCGGGGAGAGCTTGTCCCCAACTGCACCGCTCACCAGCTGCCCCAGTCCGTAGCAGATGAAAAATGCGGAGGAAACAGCGGCGATTTGACTTTCGGAGAACAGGCCGCTCGCGCTGAGTTCGGGCATCACGGCGGAATAGTTGAGCCGGCAGATATAAGTGGAAAAATAAGCGATCCAGCACAGAAAAAAAAGTGTTCCGTTGTGGACATTTGTATAACCAAATCTCGTCTTGTCCATTGTAAAAATAACCCCATTGTAAAATATTGCAAAAATTGCGCCGCTCTATTATAATACATTTTGTCGGGAAAGAGAACCTCTTTTTCCAAAAAAAATGAACGATTTCAGGGGGACTGAACCATGGGCCTTTTCGGAAAAAAGCAAAAGGAAAATCTCCAATATGTCGCATCCGTGAACGGCGTCGGCGTTTTTGACAATACGTTTGACCAGGCCTTTCCACAGACGGTGGTGGCTCGGATTGTGCGCGAGCACCTTACAAACGAAAATGGAAAAAGGAAAAAGGTGTTGATCTTTGGTTTTGACGGCGCCCGCGCGGATAGTATGCTCTATTTGATTCCGAGTACAAATGAGAAGCTGACGGGCCACAATCTGCACAGCCCCTACAGTTATGTGACACAACTGAAACAGGAGGGAGGGCTCTACCTGACCTACGCCGGCGGCGATAAGAGCCGTCCGGAGACGCTTCAGCCCACGAGCACAGCGCAGGGATGGTCCGCCATCCTGACGGGGAAGTGGGGGATTGATAACGGCGTCGTCCAACATGTAACCAAAAAAGACAGTGTGCCCACGGTGCTGCTTGAGGCAGCGCGCCGCGGCAAATCATCGTTCTTTTCCTCCTGCTGGCCGGATCATTTCACCGTCACCTATGCCGGGGAGATCAAGTTGGCCGAACAGGAAAAGATCCCGTTGACCTTTTTACAGGTAAAGGATGAGGAAGAACTCCAGGCAGCTATGCTTGCGGAAATCGACAGGGGGACAGACGTGATCTTCGGCATCAACGAATTCCCGGATCACAATGGCCATGGGAGCGGGTTTGGACCGGACAATTACCGGTATGTTGTCGGTGTCACAAATGCGGACCGCTATGCCTATGAGCTGATGACGCATATTCAATCACGACCGGAATATGAAGATGAGGACTGGTTATTGATCGCTACCTCGGACCACGGCGGCCACGGGCGGGGCCATGGGACGCAAAAGACGGAGGACCGCATGACTTTCCTCGCCTGCAATCGAAAGCTGTAAGTCCCGGTATGTGAAAGATCCCCGCTGTGTCTATCGTACAGCAGGGATCTTTTTGCAGTATATCCACAGGCTCCTCTTCATCTTTTGAGCGCTCTGATAGCGGCGGGAGATCTGGGTAGCGGTGGCCTTTTTCACGATCCGCTTCAGGGGGCCGCGCGGCAGATCCATGATGGGATGGACCCCGGAGATCAGGATATTCAGCAGAACGCCCAGCGCGTAAATATCCGTGGCCACACCTGATTGCGAGAGGCCGAATTGCTCGGGCGCGGCAAACCCGACGGTGCCCAGATTCTGTGTATCGCACTCCTCGTCTTCACCTGCGCACCGCGCGATGCTCAGGTCAATCAGAACGGCGGATCCATCCGGACGGATCATGATGTTGTCCGGCTTGATGTCGCGGTGAATGATTCCGCGCGCATGTAGGAACGTCAGTGCGTCACAGATCTGCGCGATAAGCCTGCATGCCGTATGGCGGTTTGGCGCGCCCTCCTTCAGGCGCTCCGCCAGCGTTTTTCCCTCAATATACTCTTCCAGCACGCAAAGTCCGGCCTGGGTGGAACAGACCTCATAAATCGTCGGAAGATGATTGGAGCGGAAGCCCTTTAAAAGGCGATACACCGCGTCATTGCGGTTTTTCTGCGTCCGTTTGACCAGTCTTTTACCGGATTCGAGATGTTCGTATACCTCGATACAGTCCACATCGTTTTTCCTCATCACGGCGACTTTGCGGTACGCCTCGCGCAGGGCGTTTTCAATGTAGTCGAGCAGTTCGTTTTTTTCTGCGCTCATTTCAGTTCTCCCTCCCCGTACCGGTTGAGCAGTTCGGAGAGCTGAAAAGCGGTGCATGAGTTTTCAATCGCATAGATCAGGATGCTGTCCCGGCGAATGCGCGGATAGAGCGGCGATTTTCCCGAGATTTTCATCGCCTCCTGACAGTCCTCCATATTTGCGCCCATCGCCAGAATCAGGCGGATGATCTTGTCCCGGGAGGGGATCTTCTTCCCCTTGATCACATCGTAAAAATAGCAGTAGCTGAAATCGCTTTTGTTGATAATGTCCGACTTGGAACGGTTCGATTTCTGAATCAGTCTGTTCCAGAATTCCCGGATATCCAGAAGAACCATGGCGTCCTCGTTCTGGTCCAGATAGTCCTGCAGGGAGACGCCCTTCTGCTGGAGCTCGTTCATGAGATCCTGCGTCGATTTTTTCATTTGCTTCCCTCTTTCTGTGTTTAGTAGATGTAAATGTTGCCCTTAAAGTTGGAGCGTAAATAGGACTCCTGGACATGTCCTTCCTCTAAGTATAGAGTGCTTAAATTAGGGAATATATCTCTGCTTAATGTGAATCGGGAAGATGCCGGAACGTAGATTTCCTCCAGAAAGGGGTTGGGAATGGCACCAAAAGTATCAAAATCGCAATTTTCAGGCATATGGAAAATTTTCGTTTTGTTCTGAGGAGGACAATAGATTGTGCTCAAATATGACGTGCTTGCTACTAAATAGCCGTTTACATCATATGCATACACATTTCCGTCCTCAACCTCAAAGGATTCGAGCGTTTCCGGAATACGTGATCCGTTGAAGCGGTAGACATTTTTGTGATAGTAGATCTTTGTAATATGTGTTGCCAGCCTGAAATCATCGAAACTTTCAATTCCAACGGACCAGGAGGGAATCACGAGCTCTGTAGCCGGATAGTCGGGGCAGTAATAGCGCATGCTCCATTCCTTGCCGCTATAGTAATAAAGGCCGCCCTCCCAGAACCGAAACTGAAAATTATCCGGCATCACAATGTTTCGCATGCGTGGACAGGAGAAGATAGAGTTAAGCGATATTCCTAAATTTTCATCCGGTAACTCAATTTCAGTCAGAGCGGAAAGGTTATCAATGGCCTTGAAGTTCAAAGAGAGAGAGGGACGGTCATCGATTCCCTCAAAGGTGATCTTTGTGATTTTTGAGTTGTTTTGGAAGGTACCCTCTCCGATCGTTGTCACAAACTTTCCGCCCAGCACGGCGGGGACGGTGACCTGCGTGGCATTTCCCGTGTATTTGGTGATGCGGACACCCTTGGACGAGGAGGGGTCCGGTTCATATTCAAAGCTGTCAAATTCCGGTTCAGCGGGGGTGTCGGGCTCCGTCGGCTCATTGGGCTCTGTCGGCCCCTGCGTGGTCGGCGTGTTTTCACCGGGCTCGTCCGCCGGAGGCTCGGTCGGCTTCTCCTCCTGATCCTTGCCGCCGAAGAGCTTGTCCCAGAAGTTTCCCCACCCACCGCTTTCTTCCTCGCCGCCATCGGCGGGCTGGGTATCTGCCTGGGAGGGACCTTCGTCATCGCCAAAGAGAATATCAAAAAAACTTTCGTCGCTCTGTTCGGACGTTTCGTCATCCGGGTGGAAAATTTTATCGACGATTTTTTCCAGCTTGCTTTTTTCCTCCTGCGGTTTTACGATCGTCCCGTCGGCTGCTGCCACGGCAGGACCCTCGGGACGCCGGGTAAGCCCCGTGAGCAGAATGCCCGCCGCCAGAAACATACACAGTGCGGCGGAGGCGGCGGCAACAATCCGCCTCTTGTTCCGGCGGAACGCATGCTTGATGCGGGTGGACCGTGTGACTGCGGGCGGGGCCTCCGCATCCGATTTGTCATGTTGAACAGTAAAGCAATACAGACAGAAATTGGACTCCTCCGGTATCGAATGGCCGCAATTTGTACACAACCTGCTCAAGGGTATTTTCCTCCTCCTCAAAGAGAAAAATGCGTAAAAATGTCGATTTTTCCCGTTACACTAATAGTATATACCCGGGAAATGAGGCGTTGTCAAGAGAATTGGATAAAATATTATTTTTTTGTTTGGTGTACTCTGACGGAGTATGGATTACCCGCAAAAAGTGGAATATAATAAACTATATATATCATTTAAAAGGCTCCGTTGCAAAATAGAATACGAGGGGAACTCGTATCTGCAAGGGGAAGCCACTGTTCGTTTGTGCAGACCCTTTAAAGCCTTCCCCTTGAGGGGAAGGGGGACCGCTTGCGGTGGATGAGGTGGATTCTGTGGATTATGCGGGTTCCTGTAATCCACCGGTATTCCACCTCATCGCCAGTTTCGCTGACAGCTCCTGCTCCGCAGGCGGGACCCTTTTGTCCGCTTCGCGGACATTTCCCCTGTCAGAGGAATTGCCCTCAAGAGGAAGCCGAATGGAATGTATAAGATCAACAAAACAACGCGCCCCTCAAAAGAAGCGGGTTTGGCTCCCTTTGAGGGGCGGATTTTGTGCGTTGTTTTGGGGACAGGCTGTTTTGCAGCAGTCCCTGTTATAATCACGTTGTCGGGATATCTCCGAGGCGGTAAATCGTCATGGTGACGCCGGTATACAAAATATTGCCACCGCTCGTCACGATGCGGAGCGTGGCCGGAGCCGAGCTGACCGCCACCGGAATGGAAAGCGTCAGGGTGGTATTCTCCGTAGAGGTGTGGAAGACGTGCAGGACGCCGCCGCCCGGGACGGATACGCCGTTCTGCTGAAGCAGCAGGTTGATACTCAGCGGAAATGTCACGCCGGAGGCCGGGGCAATGGTACCAAAAAAGGAGACCGTATAGACACCCGGCTGATTCACGGTGAAGTTTCCGCTTCCCGCCGTATGGGAAATTGACGTGCCATACGACAGGGCATTAACGTCAAACAGGAGCGGAGCTCCGGAGGATGCCGCCTGCGGAGGCGTGGAATAGGCAGACAGAAGATTGACTGCTGTGCCGCCGCTGCCGCTCTGCCCCTGCGGGATCGTAAAGTTGAAAATCGCGTTTTGTGCCGTTCCGGAATTGGTGACCTGTGCCGGAGTTCCGGGATCCCCTGTGGTGACAGTCCCCACCTGTATGGTGGCGGCGTCTCCGTCGCTGCCGGTGGGGCCCGTAGGACCGGTTGGCCCAGTAGGACCCGTTGGCCCGGTCGCACCCGTTGGCCCGGTTGGGCCCGTCGGTCCGGTCACACCTGTCGGCCCGGTTGCACCCGTCGGTCCGGTTGCACCCGTCGGCCCGGTCGCACCTGTCGGTCCGGTCACACCCGTTGGCCCGGTTGGGCCCGTCGGTCCGGTCATACCTGTCGGCCCGGTTGGACCAGTTGGCCCGGTAATTCCGGTCGGACCTGTGGGCCCGGTTGGCCCGGTCGGTCCTGTTGGTCCGAGCTGACCGTTTGTGCCTGGCGTGCCGGTAGCGCCGGTGGCTCCGGTTGCTCCCGTAGGTCCGGTGACGCCTGTGGGCCCTGTAGGGCCGGTTGGACCGGTGGCGCCGGTAACGCCTGTAGTCCCGGTCGGCCCGGTGGGCCCCATCTGGCCGTTTGTGCCGGCTGCGCCCGTTGCGCCTGTAGCGCCGGTTGGCCCTGTCGGTCCCATTGCTCCGTTTATGCCGGATGGACCGGTCGGCCCGGTGGGCCCCATGGCGCCGTTTATACCGGGGGCTCCTGTCGGACCTGTCGGCCCCGTGGGACCGGTTGCGCCGGTCGGTCCGGTTGGACCGGTGGCTCCTGTTGGGCCGGGAGGCCCGCCCGCAGGTCCGGTGGCTCCGGTCGGTCCCGTTGGACCCGTTGGACCCGTCGCCCCGCCTGGACCTGTCGGACCGGTTCCCCCTGTCGGGCCTGTGGGTCCGGTGGCCCCGGTGGGGCCGCCGGGGCAGCAGCAGGGGCAGCAGAATCCGGCGGGCTGTGTGGATGCGCTGCCACAGCAACCGGCCTCTCCGCTGTAGATATGGGTTTTCATAGTTGCACGCTCCTTTTATGGCTTGTAGTGGGATGATCCGATACCGCTCACCCTTTATATCAATATATTCCGCGCTTGTTCCTGTTGTGCGCCGTCCGTTTTTTTAGCGGCGGGAGAGGATGGATGCCGTGCAAAATAGCGCAGGTTATACAGATAGGCCGGTGCGTGCGGGCGAAAGGATCCCGCGAGTGCATTATAGAACTCCGCTTTTTCGCGGTCACCCAGGCGGTCATAGCAGACGCACAGCTGGATACACGGCAGAAATCCATAGCAGTCCTCGCAAATGAATCCGCCGTTTTCCTCCCGACGCGGGCGGGTGCGGGCCGTCTCATACCAGAAGACGGCTGTTTGATATTCTTCCTGCTCCATAAAGTGATTGCCGATTTCACAGCAGACTTCCGCGCGCGGAGCGGTATATTGGAAGGTTTCCGTCAGCGCGCGGAGCGCCCCGTCCGGGTTGCCCAGCGCGGTACGGCAATAGGAGAGGAACCTGCACGCCTCAATACAGTTTTCAACCCATCCCTGACCGGATTTTAAAAAATGAGTCAGTACGTCCTCAGCCCGTTCATATTGCCCGTGATAGTACAGCTCCCGGCCGTAATAAAACTGATCGCGCGGGGAGAGCGGGTCTCCGTCGTCAATCTGACGCTCATAGATGCGAAGATTTCGGTCGGAATACGCTGTTTTTACGGATCGGTGCGTCACGGCAATATCGGAGTAGAAAATGCTCCCTTTCAGTTCCAGCGCCTCATGGACGCGTCCCCGCCACACGGGGCGGAGCGCACGCCGGATCAGGCGCTCGCGGTAGTAGGAAAAAATGGGATTGTCATCTTCGTCAAACGCCGTGTGATATTTCATCATCACGATGTCGGCGGGCGGAGGCGCAGCTTTGAGTTCCCGCAGCAATCGGGCGTTTTCAGGCGTGAGAATGTCGTCCGCATCCAGCCACAGAATATAGTCCATTGTTGCCTTTGAAAAGGAAAAATTCCGCGCCGCGGAGAAGTCGTCCCGCCATGAAAAGGGATAGACCTTATCCGTATATTTCCGGGCAATTTCGCCGGTGCGATCGGTGCTGCCGGTGTCCGCGATGATGATCTCATCCACGCAGGAGCGCACGCTGTCCAGACAGCGCGCGAGTACCTGCTCCTCATTTTTTACGATCATACACAGGCTGATAGTCATCCGCATCCGCCCCTTTCACATGTATTCACAGGTTCTTTAAATTAAAATATGGCGAATAGCCCGCAGATGTGACGGGGCACTTGATTTTCTGCAGGGTTTATTCTATACTGATGGAAAACAGTATTTGGTGAGAATTTGAACGGGATCAGAGAGGAACGGGAGTATACATGACGATCAACGACGGATGGATATTTGAAAAGGAGGGGAAAGAGGAATCTGTGACGCTGCCCCACACCTGGAACAGCGTGGACGGGCAGCGCGGCGTCCAGAATTATGAGCGCGGGAAGTTTAATATTGATTACTGGCGCGGGGAGTGCCGTTACCGCCGCACGCTGATGCTGGATGATTCCTGCGCCGGCAAACAGATCTACCTGCTGTTTGAGGGGGTCAATTCCGTGGCGCGCGTCCTTGTCAACGGCCGGTTGGCGGGTGAGCATGCCGGCGGCTATACGGCCTTCCAGGTCGATATCACCGATTTCGTTCAACTGGGGGAAAATGAACTTGAAGTGCGGGTGGATAACGCCCATCTTCAGACGGTGGCCCCGCTCGATGCGGATTTTACATTCTATGGCGGCATCTATCGCGATGTTCACCTGATCACGCGCCAGAGCGTATGCCTGGGCAGTGAGGAGAAGAGCTACAGGCAGATCAAGGTCCATACCGACAGCGTCAGCCGGGATTCGGCGGCTGTCACGGTCATCCTCTGGCCGGAGAACCATCTTTCCGAGGATGTGGATGCCGTACTGGAGATTGCCATTCGGGAAGGGGAAAATACCGTCGCACATGCCGAGCGCCCGATCCACATCGGCGCGGGGGAAAGCGTGCGGGCGGAGGAGAGCTTTACCCTGGAGCATCCGCGCCTGTGGAACGGCAGGAGGGACCCTTTCCGCTATCAGGTTACGGCTCGCCTGCTCGTCCGGAATGCGGAATGCGACAGCGCGGGGACGCATATCGGGCTGCGATATTTCCATGTGGACCCGAAAGAGGGCTTCTTCCTCAATGGGGAGGCCTATCCGCTGCGCGGCGTCAGCCGCCATCAGGATCGGGACGGGCTTGGGAACGCGCTGACGGAGAAGGAGCACCGCGAGGATTTTCAGATTCTCTACGACATCGGTGCTACGGCCGTGCGCCTGGCCCACTATCCGCAGGCGGACCTGTTCTATGAACTGTGCGATGAGTACGGCCTTGTCGTCTGGGCGGAGATTCCCTTTGTCAATACGGTCGGCGGGGACGGCACGTACGATCAGCCGGACGCTCAGCGCAGGGCGTTCTTTGGAAATGTCCGCTCCCAGCTGGTGGAGATGATTCGGCAGAACTATAATCACCCGTCCATCTGTTTCTGGGGGCTGGAGAACGAGGTCGCCGCTCGATTTGATAAGGTGATGCTCCCGCTGATGGAGGAACTCGATGTTTTGGCGCACCGGGAGGACGATACGCGCCTGACCACGCATGCGATCAATCATCCGACGGGGCGCAAGTGGCAGTCGGACCTCTATGCGTGGAATTACTACCCCGGGTGGTATGGGGCATCCCGGCACGCGCTGGGGCGTTTCATGGATTCGCAGCGGCATGCGGTCAAAAAGCCGATCGCCATCTCCGAGTACGGGGCGGGCGGCAGTATCCATCAGCACACGTTCAGCAAACGGCAGCCGGCCCATGACGGGGAGTGGCACCCGGAGGAGTATCAGGCGCTCTGCCATGAGAGTTTTATCCGGCAGATCCAGCGGCGCAATTATCTGTGGGCTACCTTTGTCTGGAATCTGTTTGACTTTGGCTCCAACCGCCGCCATGAGGGCGACCGGTATGGCGTGAATGACAAGGGCCTGGTCACCTTTGACCGAAAGGTGAAAAAGGACGCCTATTATGTCTATCAGGCCGCGTGGAGCAGGGATCCGGTGCTGCACCTCGCCTCGCGCCGATTTGACCGCCGCCCTGCGGGCAAGACGCTGATAAAGCTCTATACCAACCTGCCGCAGGTCCGCTTGACATGCGGGGATCGGAGCTTTATTCTGAAGGGGCGCGGGAGCGCTCCCTTCATCCTGAAAAAGCGAGTCTCGCTTAAAATCGGGGAAAACAGGATTGCCGCGGCGGGAACCTTCGACGGACGTGAGATCCGGGATGAGATGACGATCACCGGCATCCAGGAGTAAGTGAGGCCAATCGTTTTAAAAATCAAATCGGGAAGAGAGCGCCGGAGGGCTGATTCATCAGCCCTCCGGCGCCTGTTTTCGTTGTGTCCGTTTATATCGAAAATATAAAAAGGCGCGGGAAATCCCGCGCCGATATGGAGATATGCGTTATTCTCCCGTGAGTTCTTTCCAGTGGATCTTGCAGTACGCCTTGCCGTCGATCGGGGGATAGTCCGGATCGTCCACTTTGGCGGCGTTATAACAGTCGTATTCGCCGTCATAGGCGCAGCGCACGGCACTTTCTCCGCCCTCGCTGAGTACGGGGATAAAGGAGTACAAAAACGCGCCGCATACAAATACCGCAATCAGGATGGCCCCGGCCGTTCCCTGACACCACCTCATAAATTTCACATTTGCCAGATCGGCATTCTTGAGCTTGTCGGACTTTCCGATCAGGTGCATAACGCCCTTCATCATATAATAGCCCGCGATGCCTGCAACAATGCCCACGATCATACCTGCGAGCACATCGGTCGGGTAGTGTACCATCAGGTAGATGCGGCTGCCCATCGTGCACAGTGCCAGCACCGGGAAAACCCAGGCGATCTTCTTCTTGCCCTCCGACCAGAATACCAGAAACACCGCGATTGCCATCTCAAACGCGCCCGTCGTGTGGCCGCTCGGGAAAGAGTAGTCCGATTCACTCAGCGAGCCCGCCCCGAGGTATGCCTGCCAGTAAAAATCGACGTCCTGAAGGGTGTTATAGGGCCGGATCCTCAGAACAGTAGGCTTGATGATCACATTTGTCAGGATCGTGCCCACCAGAATCGCAAACACGAGCGCAAAGCCAAACTTCCGCGTCCTTTTAAAGAGAATCATCACCAGCCCGAGAATAACCATCGGCACAATAAAGCCCTGATCGCCGAAAGAGGTGAAAAGCTTTGCGACGACCGTTAAAAACGAGTTTTGAATCGCGGCAAAAAACTGGAATATGGCGATATCAAACTGATAAAAAATGCGGTCGATCGAATCCCCCAGCGTGAGCAGCATAAATTCCATATCTTTGCTCTCTCCCATAAATTTTTTTCTCAGATACCAACTTGATTTTACCATAGTGACGGAGGAATTTCAAGCACGGATTGAACAGGGAGGGGGAGCGGGCCGTATCAATTTGTGATGGTCGAAGACGCGGAGGACGTAATGACTGTGCTCATAACAGTTCAACCTCCACCAGCATGAAGGACTTTGTTCCCGCGGCGCTGCAGTCGGGAATAATTTTTGTGATCCGGCCCATTGTTAAATGATCCAGCAGGATTTCTTTTTCACCTTGATATTTTAAATTTGAAAACAGGGTTAAATCAGCCGATTTTGTGTTTTCGTTTGTTTTAAACACAAGGAGTATTCCCTTGGAAAAAGCTATTGCCTTTCTGATATCACAGGAGGTGGAGACAAAGCCTTTCCATGTATAATTCCTATAAATGATTCTTCCGCCCATCGGCAGGGGACTCAGTTTGGCCCGTACCTGATCGGGGGTTCTGAGTCTAAACTCCATGCAATCTGTTCCCCGGTATAGCTCGGGATATCTCCCGTTTGTATTGGCCTTCATCGTCTGCCGGATATCCCGAATATATCTGTCAAGGATCTCCGGGTCCTTCCCGTACGGAACAGTACCTGTGCGCAAATATTGATTGATTAAATGATAGTTGCTATTTTTATAGAATGCGATCCCCGGACTTGAAGTCTTAAACGTTGGCGGGAGCTTCTTTTGGGGCTTGGGCTTTATGATTTTGGGCGGCATATATTCCACTCCCTTTTCGCTTTTTATTTATGAAATGAATATGAAAAAAGGTTCGTACATATACATGAACAAAAGGAGGAAGTGAAATGGCAAAAAGGCAAAATGGTCTGACCCTTTCGGACATGGTCCGGGGAATTCAGTACTGCGTGAATTCGAGCGCGGAAATCGCGGAACAGCATTATGTAAAAACACTTGAGAAGTTTTTTCACCCGGACGGAACGCCGATCACCCAGAAAATCAGGCTTAACCATGATGTTCAGCTCGATCTGCCGCTCATTTGTATGAGCAGCCACAGCTGTCTGGATTTTGAGGAGATGCGGATCAAAACACAGCTGAAAATCAGCGATGTGCAGCAAAAGACCGTGGAAACAGATTTTAGTTATGGTGCCGAAAATTATGAATTTACAAGGGGCTCGCTCTCCGTATCACTGGGGGATATCCAAAATAGGAACCGGGAGAATTCCCTTGCGGAAATTGAAATGGTTTTCAAACGCAAAGATCCTCCCGAAGCGCTGTCACGCCTGATTGATCATCTGAACAATATGCTGCAATTAAAAAATATATATAAAGGAGAGGAGTCTGCATGAATCACGAGATTGTCGGAGGAATTGTCAACGCACTGCCTATTGAAAAAATGGTAGCCGCGCCTCTTGTCGCAACGATTCAGGCCCAAAGTGAAATGAGCCTGTCACTTGCCCATTTTATACAGGATGTTGGTATTGATAAAGACGGCAATATGCGTATGGTCACTTTAAAGTACGAAGAAAATGTTGCCGATCCGCAGGATCCCCAAAAATCCGTCTCTACGGAAAGATACATTCAGGCGCCGTTCCTGGCCATGACTGGTCTTCCCAATATGGCGATAGACTCGGCGGATATCGCCTTTGATCTGGAGGTGTCTACAGCGGAGGAGGATACTGCCAAAAACGCGAACGATGCAAATGTGACTACAGAATACAAATCCTGGTGGACCCCTGTTACTGCAAAATTTACCGGAAACGTCACCCATAGCTCAGAGCAGACAAGGCATACTGATACACGTGCCAAGTATTCCTTCAGCATTTCGGCGCGCAAGCAGTCAACCCCCGAAGCTTTTATGCGAATCATCGATACAATTACGAACTCCGTTGCAAATCCCAGCAGCGTCAAGCCAAGTCATGATGCGCCCCTCATTGAAACAGGGGATCAGAACAGAGAGAACACTTCTGCATAACTGCATAAAATATCATATTTGAAAAAATGGATTTGAAAACGGCAGGTCTTCCGGAGACCTGCCGTTTTGGGTGAGAGGGCGCTGTTGGCGTGCCCTTTGCATACAGTTTAAATAAACAGCAGGCAGAAAAAACGCCGGAGCAAAGCGGACTTTGGGCTGGCGAGCTAACGGGCAGCGGGCAAAAAACGGTTATAACATTTTGGGTAGGGGGCATGGATACCGCAAAAAGTTGTTAGCAAGGCGGAGCGTAGTGAGCGCGTTTACAAGCGAACAGCGAAGACACAGCGTGACTTTTTGCGGAGAGGAGGAGCAAGGGAGCGGGCGGATGGCGCTTTTTGTGCCGCAGGCAGAAAAAACGCCGGAGCAAAGCGGACTTTGCTCCGACGTGGTGCGGGTAACAGGAGTTGAACCTGCACGTCCAGGACACTGGAACCTAAATCCAGCGCGTCTGCCAATTCCGCCATACCCGCATATTGCTTCACCATTATATCAGTCCGATATGAGAAAATCAAGTGTCCCGCTGTGGGATAAACACGATCTCCCGGAGAGAATTTGACCATTTATGACGTAATTGTAAACTTTGGAAAATGGTATTGATTTTTACTTGGAAAGTGATTACAATAGTGTTAGCACTCGGGGATGATGAGTGCTAAACCGCTTTTCAGGCAGTGAAAGTTCACTTCCCCGATACTGATTTGGAGATTATTTTTTGGGAGGAATTCATCATGACGATTAAACCACTTGCGGACCGCGTTGTAGTAAAGCTCGTTGAAGCGGAAGAGACAACAAAGGGCGGCATTATCCTGGCGGCCAGCGCACAGGAAAAGCCCCAGGTAGCGGAGGTTATCGCAGTCGGCCCCGGCGGCACTGTGGACGGCCAGAAGGTCGAGATGTATGTCAAGGTGGGCGATAAGGTCATCACCAGCAAGTATTCCGGCACCGAGGTTAAGCTGGACGACGAGAAATATACGATCGTAAAGCAGGACGACATCCTCGCCATTGTCGAATAAGCGGATCAGATTATATTTGGAGGTAATGTATTATGGCTAAGCAGATCATCTATGGGGAAGAGGCCCGCAAGGCCCTTCAGGCAGGTATTGATAAATTGAGCGATACCGTCAAGATCACCCTCGGCCCCAAGGGCAGGAACGTGGTCCTTGACAAAAAATACGGCGCGCCCCTCATCACGAATGACGGCGTGACCATCGCCAAGGAGATCGAGCTCGAGGAGCCGTTTGAGAACATGGGCGCCCAGCTCGTCAAAGAGGTTGCCACCAAGACGAACGATATCGCGGGCGACGGCACCACCACGGCTACGCTGCTGGCGCAGGCGCTCGTGCGCGAGGGCATGCGCAATGTCGCTGCCGGCGCGAATCCGATGGTTGTCCGCAAGGGCATCCAGCTCGCAGTAGATACGGCTGTCGAGGCCGTGCGCAAGAATTCCAAGCAGGTGGACGGCACGGACGACATCGCGCGCGTTGCGACGATCTCCGCTGCCGATGAGTATGTCGGTAAGCTGATTGCCGACGCGATGGAAAAGGTCACGGCGGACGGCGTCATCACCGTTGAGGAGTCCAAGACGGCTGAGACCGGCTCCGACGTCGTCGAGGGCATGCAGTTTGACCGCGGCTATATCTCCCCCTACATGGCGACCGATACCGATAAGATGGAGGCCGTCATTGACGATCCGCTGATCCTCATCACGGATAAGAAGATCTCCAATATTCAGGAGATCCTGCCGCTGATCGAGCCGATCGCCCAGTCCGGCAAGAAGCTCGTCATCATCGCGGAGGATGTCGAGGGCGAGGCGCTCGCCACGCTGCTCGTCAACAAGCTGCGCGGCACCTTTACCTGCGTGGCCGTCAAGGCCCCCGGCTTCGGCGATCGCCGCAAGGAAATGCTGCAGGATATCGCCGTTCTCACCGGCGGCCAGGTCATTTCCTCCGAGCTTGGCCTTGAGCTGAAGGACACCGATATGAGCCAGCTGGGCCATGCCCGCCAGGTGAAGGTTGACAAGGAGAACACCATCA
>CASFCH010000051.1:0-80000 GCA_949293315.1 uncultured Oscillospiraceae bacterium
CACTTTCGTAGGGAACGCCGCCGCGTCGTCGCGGACTGCATATCGCTTGGAACGCCGTTCCAACGGAACGTCATTCCGCGCGCATTCCGTCGCTCCTCCTTGCCGCAAAAAGTCCCGCTTGCTGCGTCTGTTCGCTTGCGAGCGCGCTCACGACGTCTCCGCGGCGCTACCAACTTTTTGCGGGGCTGACGGGAAACAGAGGGCGCCGGCCGTCATCCGGAATCCCTTCAGGCCACGCATCCGCGTGATCGGGCGCGTTCCAAAATAAAAATACAACAGTGGCTTGTCCCAAAACGGAATCATAAAAGAACGCGCCCCTTAAAAGAAGCGGATTTGGCTTCCCTTGAGGGGCGGTTTTTGCACGTTATCTTTGGGACAGGCTGTTTTGCAGCAGTCCCGGCGATCATCTTGATCTACCCTTTATCCTCCTGATCCGGCCGGTAGTCGATCAGCCGGTTGCCCAGACGCCGGGCCCGTTTGCGCAGGGTGGCGATCATCGCGGCTGCGGCCAGGATCAGCAGTACGCCTGCCGTCACGCCCACGGGGATGCCGATCAGCCTGGCGTTCATCTGCGCGATCATCGCGGGGAACTGCGCCTGGAAGTCCTCGAGTGTGGTCTTTGTCTCGTCGATGCGGGTGACGCCGTTCACCTCACACAGGCGGTAAAACTCCTCCGCCGCAGCCAGTTTGCCGGATTTATCCGTGGAGGTCTCCGTCATCTTCGCGTACAGCACGGGCATTTTTGCCTTGCGCACGCGCGCGAGCAGGACGGGATTGGTGGCAACCTTTTCCTCCGCGCGGGCAAAGATCTCCTGATACACGGCGATGTTCTTTTTGGACAGATAGCCGTCCTTATGGGCCTGCGGGTCGTCATACAGTCCCAGCGGCTTCTGCTCCTCATGGAAATTGGCGGCCAGGGCGTTGACATACTCGGCGATATCCGGTGCGGCATCCCCATAGGCCGCCGCGATGTACCTGCTCAGCAGATCGCTCACATCGGCCGCAGATCCCTTCCACATGAGCTGTGAGAGCAGCCAGGCGCGCATCTCGGCAAACTCGTCGCCCTTCTCGCGCGACGCCTGATGGAAAACCCCGATCACGCCGTTGTCCTCGTAAAACTTCTGATTGTCCTGCTGTACGGCAAAATTGGGGAACGGCAGCAGCAGATGCTCAAAATCCACCACATAGTCCCAGATGATGATCTTGTCGCACACACCGTGCCAGTTTTTCACCAGATCCTGGAACTGCTTGGCGCCGTCCGTCGCCCCCTGCAGATAGGATGATCCCTGATCCCCCGGCATGGAGCAGAGCTTGATGACCACGTTTTCCTCCGCCTTGATGCCGTTTGTGGGCGGATTGATCGTATGGAAGTAGGCCAGCGTGGAGATGATCTTATCCGGGAACGCCTTTGCCAGCTCGTTGATAAACGGCAGGAGCGACCCCATGCCGCTGCCGGCGGCCTCGTCGAGCGCCCGGCACTGCTCGCACTCACAGCCCGCCATATTCCAGTTATCCATCACGCTGAAATCCCAGTACTTCTGGTCGGGATTCTCGGCCATCCGCTGCGCCATCTTCTCCTTGACGATCTCGAGCACCTCCGGATTGCTCAGGCAAAGCTGCGTCTCCAGCCCCGTTGCGGTATCGGTTTTGACCCGCTGGCCGTCCTTCATGGCGAAGTACTCCGGGTGCTCGTCAAAATACTCGTCCGGATCCACAAAGCTGAGGTAGGAGTGGCACCAGGTCCCCCACCCCGCATACTCGTTGATCCCGTCCTCCGTGTCGGCCGGATCGGCCTCGATCCCGTTCAGGCGCAGCTTTTCATACCACCCGTCGGACTGTTTGGTCTCGTAGGCGTACACATTGCGCCACTGCATGGCCGGCGTCTCCGTGCGGTCGAGGGGCGCGAGCTTCACGGTTGCGCTGTGCGGGATATAGGTCTCCGACCCGTTGATAAACACACATCCGAGGTCATCCTCCATGAACCCGTACACCGCATAGGCGGAGGAACGCTCGTCCGCCCCGCAGAGGAAGAGCTTCTCCCCCTGTGTGACGATGCGGTAGGCATCCGTCCCCGGCGCCGGATCGAGTTCCGGGGCCGGGCGGTTCGTATCACCGATCACGATCTCCTCCGCGGTCTCATCCTCCGAATCCGGGATGCAGGCGAATGACGCGCCCGTCATCTCCGTGAGGGCATCCGCGAGTGTCTGCGCCGCCGCTTTCAGTTTGGCGCTCTGCGCCGGATAGACGACGCGGTACGCCGTCTCCCGTCCGGAGGCAAGCACCAGCTGATTTTCCTTATCGGCCTCCAATTCGGCGCGGATCGTCTCCTCCGCGTATTGGGTCGGATCCACCGCCAGAGTACCGCCGAACGATTCCTTTGCCATGCAGAGCGGACTGGCGGCCAACGTCAGCGCCAGAGATACGCCCAGGATTCCTGTCAGCCTCTTTTTCATCCGTCGTCTCCCCCGTTTTTATTCACTCCGTTACCGGAAAATGCTCCATGATATAGCCCGCGGCTTCGTCAATGCCGGGAACCTTGGCGAGTTCCACTCCGCCCTTATCCACAAGGGAGGCCGTATTCGGATCGACAGGCAGCCTGGCCAGCACCGGCAGCTCCATCTCCTGTGCCACCGCGTCCACCTTGCTCTCACCAAAAAGCGGGATGTGTTTGCCGCAGTCCGGGCAGGCGATATAGCTCATATTCTCGATCAGGCCGATCACCGGGACGTTCATCATCTGCGCCATGTGATAGGCCTTTTTCACGATCATCGTCACCAGATCCTGCGGTGTAGTCACGATGACGATCCCGTCCAGCGGGATGGACTGGAACACCGTCAGGGGGACGTCTCCCGTCCCGGGCGGCATATCCACAAACATATAATCCACATCGCCCCAGAGGACATCCGTCCAGAACTGGTTGATCACGCCGGAGATCACCGGGCCGCGCCATACGACCGGGGCGTCCTCCTGCTCAAGGAGCAGGTTCACGGACATGATTTTGATCCCCAGATGTGTCTCCACCGGCTCCAGGCCGAGCTCACTTCCGCTCGCCTTCTGATGGATGCCAAATTCCTTCGGGACGGACGGCCCCGTTACATCCGCGTCAAAAATGGCTGTTTTCATGCCGCGCGCCTGCACGGCGCACGCGAGCAGCGAGGTCACCAGGCTCTTGCCCACGCCGCCCTTTCCGCTGACGACGCCGATCACCTTTTTTACACTGCTGAACTGATTCTGCGGGAGCTTTGACGGCGCCCTGCTGGAGCAGTCCTTGGAGCAGGAGTCGCAGCTCCCGCTGCACCCCTCCGGTTTGTTTTCTGCCATTTCAATCAATCTCCTTTTTCTCTGACGGTACGGGCGCCTTGGCGTCCGCACCCCTGATTTTCTGAAAGAATTCGCGCATCACGGCGGCGCACTCCTCCTCCATAAAGCCGCACTCGATCTGCGGCGTGTGGTTGAAGCCGCACTTAAAGAGGTGAACCCTGCCGCCGCAGGCGCCCATTTTGTTGTCAAAGGCGCCGTAGACCAGACGTCCGATCCGGGCGTTGATGATCGCCCCGGCGCACATCGGACACGGTTCCAGCGTCACATACAGCGTACAGTCATTCAGCCGCCAGCGCCCCAGCGCGCGGCAGGCCGCATCGATGGCCCGGATCTCCGCGTGGCCCAGCGCGCTGTGCGCGCGCTCGCGGTCGTTGCGCCCCTCGGCGACGATCTCTCCGCCCCGCGCGATCACCGCGCCCACGGGGATTTCCCCCTCCGCCTGTGCCTGCCGGGCCAGCTCCAGCGCACGCGCCATCAACTCCCGCTCCGTCATCCGATCACCCCGCCGTCTGCACGTACTGGGAGGCGTTGAGCAGCATCAGCGCCGCCGCCAGAATAAAGACGAGGTTGATAAAAAAGCGCCAGCGCCCGCCCGAAACCTTTTCCCGTGCGCCGCCGCGGGCATAGAGGATCAGGTACGCGATCAAAAAGCTGATCCCGATCCCGATCGAACCGATCATGAGCAAACCCGCAAAAATCGTATATCCGCCCTGTACCAGATAATTTTGCAGGACGGCGACGCCGTTGTTCATCAGATGGATCCCCACGCCGGTGAGCAGAGAGCCGGTGCTCGCCGTAAAATAGCCGATCACCACGCCGGAGATAAAGGCGAACACCATCTGTTTGGGATTCCCGTGCATCAGGCCGAATACGGCGGCGGAGGCACAGATGGCAAAGCCGCGGCCGTATCGCAGCAGCGGCTGCATCACCACGCCTCGGATGGCGAACTCCTCCACCAGCGGCGGGATCACCACCACGGATACAACGTAGACGATCACTCCCGCCGGATCTTTGGGGAGCATCAGCTCCGGCTGCGTCAGTTCCACTCCGACGCTCTCCGTCAGCGCGCCCACCAGTGCGGCGGCGTAATTGGCGCTCAGGCACAGGGCAAACCCCGCCGGAATGGCCAGAACGACCGGCGTCCAACGGCCCGGACGCATCGGAAGCGGATATCGGATCCCGAGCAGGCGCCCCTCCAGCATGCGGATCAGATAAAATACCAGACCGATGCTCAGTACGGATATCACGCAGGAGCAGATATAGCGCACCGCCATGCTCTCCTGATAGAGCTCCAGCAGCGGTGTGACATTGATCACAAAGCTGCAGAGCATCTGCACGCAGAAAAACAGCAGGATCGCCGCCCCGGCCATCATGCCGAGATTGCGCATCTCCCTGCGCCGCTGAGCGCTCCCGTGGCCTCCCGCCATGCGGACACCTCCCCTTAAAATCATGCCCGGCATTGAGCAGAAAATCCCGCTCAGCGCCGGGCTGTTTCTTGTGATAAACCGGATGCAGGCCATCCCCGGGGCGCGCCCCGGCAGCGCCTGCCTGATGCCTTATTGTACCATACCGGAGGTCAAAAATCAACACGCCGCGCGTCAGTCCCGGCGGCGCGCCGGCGCCACCGGCCGCCCCTCATGGCGCAGCGGTTCATCCCCCATCGTCAGGGCGGCGCGGCCGATCATCTCCTCGGCCCGGTCCACGATCCGCTTCAGGCTCTCCGGCGGATCGCCGGTAATTTTCTCCGGGACCTGGGCGATCAGATTCGCCTCCGCCATCCCTGTCATATACGGCGTCAGGCGGCGGGCGCGTTTTTTCAGCCCAATCCAATTTTTGGGGCACTTCCCGCTCTCCGCCATGGCGGTGATCGTGCCGTACAGGTTCAGCACCCCGAGCGTATCCGCCCGCCACTCGCTCCCCGCCGGCAGCAGCCCGTTGAGCGCGCAATACGCCTCATATACGGCGGCAGCCCCCGAGCGCGGGGTCCCGGGTTCCTCCCGCCCGAGCAGAAAGTCGCACGTCACGCCGTAGTAATCCGCCGCCCGGATCAAAAAGTCAAGCCCGCACTCACGGATCCCCTTTTCATAGTGGGAGAGCAGCGCCTGGGATATCCCCAGATCCTGCGCAGCCTGCTTCTGGGTCAGTCCGCGCTCGTGGCGCAAAAGCGTCAGGATCGCCGGGAATCGGTTCATCTTCTCATACTCCTTCTGATAAAATTCAGCTGTAATTCATTATAGCTTTTTGCCGCCGGATTGTATATAATAAAGTTGACCAAATTCCGACGGCAATGATTGGAGGAAAGCATGAAAACATTCCGGATTCACTTTATTCGCCACGGCCTGACCCAGGGCGCGGAGGAAGGGCGCTATATCGGTCACACGGACGCGGACCTGTCCCGGGACGGGATCCTTCAGCTGGAGGACCTGCAGCGCGACAGGGTCTACCCCAATGCGGGCGCACTGTTCGTCAGCCCGCTCAGGCGGTGCGTCCACACCGCGCAGATTCTCTATCCCGGCCGTTCGCCCATTGAGATGGAAGGGCTGATCGAGTACAACTTCGGCGAGTTTGACGGCAAATCCGCCGACGAACTCCTCGGCGGCAAAAAGGCTGACCTCTTCACCGCCTGGCTCAAGGGCGGGCCGGACAGCGCCCCGCCCTTCGGCGAGAGCAACGCCCAGTTCCAAAAGCGCGTGTGCGAGACGATGGAGAAAATTATCGGCGGCATCATCCGGACGGAGACGGACGACGCCGTCATCATCACGCACGGCGGCGTGATCTCCACGATCTTTGCCGCCTTCGCCCTGCCGGAGGCCCCGCCGCACGAGTGGATGGCCCCCAGCGGATGCGGCTATACGGCGCGCGTCACGCCGTCGCTGTGGATGCGCTGCTCCAAATTTGAGGCCATCCGCATGATCCCGCTGTCGCCGGAGGAGGCCGCACAGTCCCCCGAAGAGGAGGACGGCTACATCTGGGGCGACATGCACACAGAGGAATAGCTTCTTTCACAATCCCCGCCCGATACCGGCTTTTCATATGATAAAAGGCTCCTCCCCGACGCCGTGTGGGGAGGAGCCTGCTTTTACATCCCGAGCGGGGAGGCCGCGCGGCGCTTTGTTTTGTTTTTCTTCGGCTTGTAGGGGGGCGGGTTCTTCAGCTTGTTCAGCTTCCCGCGCCCGAGGCCGGAGGTGAGATATTTATTGATATAGAGCACTTCCTTTTTCAGCGCGTCGCTCATAAACTCCGAGGCCTTGTCGAGCATCTCCCGATCATTGCCAAGACTGCCGAGCACCGTGACGCACAGCAGGGACTGCGTCTCGTTTGTTCCGTCCTCATAGATCTCATTAAAAAGATTGATCATCTTTTTGATTTTGGCCGGATCCCTGCCGCGCAGCGTGTCGGCCACGGCCTTGTTTCCGCCCTGATTTTCAAAAAACTCGGCCGCGAGGAACTCGCCGTACTTCTCCACGTTGGCGTGATAGGCCTCCCGCAGCTCCGGGAACAGGGAGACGAAGCGGCTGCCGAGCGTGTTCGCATCGTAGGCGGCGATGCCGTTCTTGGCGGCGGATTTGGAGATCGGCTTAGGCATATTGGCCTTGGTGCGCTTTTGCGCGGTCTTCTTCCCAAAGTGCTTTTCCAGCGTCTCACGGAACTCGTTGACAATATATTTGACATCCCGGTCGTCGCAGGAGGAGAGGTCCAGCCCCGTCACGGCGGCGTCGGTAAAATCCTCGTCCCCGGCCTCGTCCGCGGTCAGGTTCGTGCAGGCGAGTGTGATCTTCTTCTCCTCTTGAATGATGCGCGCGCAGCCGCGCGGGCCGCTGTAATCGAGGATCGTCTTCTTGCCGTCCGTGCGCACGGGCAATTCGCCGCGCTTCGGCTTTTCCGGCGCGATCAGCGTCATCTCCGTGGCCCTGAGCGTATCGCCGAGCCCCTTATCGATATTGGCCAGTACTTCCAGTAGCTCCATGGCTGTACATTCTCCTTAAAAATCAGAATCTTTATAATACTATATCATATAAAAGGCTTATTGTCATTATTTATTTGATGTGGTACAATGAATTTTACAGGTTTTCGGGCGTATCCCCGCCTGAACCGGAACTAAAGGATGGATGCATTTTGAGCAAAAAAACAGTTTTAGTCGTTTTCGGCGGCGTTTCGAGCGAACACGACATCTCCCTGATCAGCGCCCAGGGTGTGATCGCAAATCTGGACAGGGAAAAATTCGATCTGCTGATGATGGGCATCACCCGGGAGGGGAAGAGCTTCCTCTACGACGGGCCGCTCGACCTGCTCGGCGGGGATCGCTGGGCGCAGAGCGCGCACATCACCCCGGCGGTGATCTCGCCGAGCACGGAGCACCACGGCGTTATCCAATTCAGCGCAGACCGCGCCAAGATTTTCCCGGTCGATGTCGTCTTCCCCGTGCTGCACGGAAAAAACGGAGAGGACGGCACGATTCAGGGGCTTTTGGACCTCTCGGGGATTCCCTACGTCGGCTGCGGCACCGCCGCGAGCGCCGTATGTATGGATAAGGAGATCGAGCGCTCCGTGGCAGACAGCGCCGGGATCCCGCAGGCCAAGTGGATGAGCCTGAAAAAGCACGACTATGACCGCGACCCGGACTATATCCTGAGTGAGGCGCCCGATGAACTGGGCTTCCCGATCTTTGTCAAACCCGCGCGGGCCGGCTCCTCGGTGGGCGTCAGCCGGGCGGAAAATACGGCCGAGCTGCGTGAGGCCGTGCTCAAAGCCTTCCGGGAGGACGACAAAATCGTCCTGGAAGAGACCGTCGACGGGCTGGAGGTCGAGTGCGCCGTGCTTGGCAATGAGGAACCGGTGGCCTCCGTCGTCGGCCGGATCGCGCTCAGCGGAGAGCTGTATGATTTTGAGGATAAATACGTCTCCAACACGAGTGAATTGAAGATCCCCGCCGATATCGACGACACGCTGAGCACGCAGGTGCGCGCCATGGCGGTCAAGGCCTTCAAGGCGTTTGGGTGCGCAGGGCTGACGCGCGTGGATTTCTTCATCCGCAGGGGTGACAATGCCGTACTGCTCAACGAGCCGAACACCATGCCCGGCTTTACCCCGATCAGCATGTACCCCAAGCTGTTCGACTGCTGCGGCGTTCCCTACGGGGAACTGATCACGCGGCTGATTGAGTTGGCGCTCGACCGGGCGAAAAAGTGAGACGGGAGTAATGATATTTTGAAGCACGATGTTTTTATTACGATCCGCGGCGAACAGCTCGTGGACGGCCAGACAGATCATGTGGAGATGGCCGCCAAAGGGACGCTCGAGGAGCTTGCGGACGGCTATGCCGTATCCTATATTGAACGGGACGGCCCTCTGGCCGGAGCGGAGACCCGCCTGAAGGTGACGGGCGGCAGGATGGAGATGCTCCGCACAGGCGATTACGCATCCGAAATGGTGCTCGAGCGCGGCCGGCGGCACACCTGCAGCTACTCCACCCCCTACGGGGATCTGCTGCTGGGCGTCTTTGCCGAGCGCGTGGAGCACCGGATCCGCAACGGCAGCGGGCGGATCGAGGTCTCCTACACGCTCGACTCCAACGAGCATCTGGCCTCGCGGAACAAGCTGCACATTCACATCAAAAAACTCAACAGAGAGGATGAGGGAGCATGTCAAAATTAGTGGCCGATACGCGGGAGCAGGTGCGCACCGCGATTCTGGACGCGCTGGGCCGGGCCGTGGCGGCGGGGGAGCTTGCGGCGGAGCCGATCCCGGACTTTCACGTGGAGGTGCCGGCGGACCGCGCCAACGGCGATCTCTCCTCCAACGCGGCCATGGCCAGCGCCCGCGCCTTCAAAAAGGCGCCCCGCGCCATTGCGGAGGCGATCGCCGCGCACATGGACCTGACGGGGACCTATATCGACCGCTGTGAGGTCGCAGGTCCGGGATTTTTGAATTTTTACCTGAAGGATGCGTTTTTCGCCGACATCGTATCGGATGTGCTCGCAAGCGGGACAAGCTACGGCAGCTCCGATTACGGCAAGGGAAAGAAGATCAACGTGGAGTTCGTCTCCGCCAACCCGACCGGCCCCATGCACATGGGCAATGCGCGCGGCGGCGCGCTGGGCGACTGCCTGGCCGCCGTGCTCGAGAAGGCGGGCTATCGGGTCAGCCGGGAGTTCTACGTCAACGACGCAGGCAACCAGATCGAAAAGTTCGGCCTCTCGCTCGACGTGCGCTACACGCAGATCTGCCGCGGCGAGGACGCCGCCGAGCTGCCCGAGGACAGCTACCACGGCGAGGATATCAAGGAGCGCGCACAGGAGTTCTACAACCTCAACGGGGACAGGTTTATGGACGTCTCCGTGGAGGAGCGGCGCAAGGCGCTGATCGACTACGCCCTGCCCAAAAATATTGAGAACATGCACAAGGTGCTCGACAAGTACCGCGTGTACTACGATACCTGGTTCCTGGAGAGCACCATCCACAGCGACGGCGAGCTGCAGGAGACGCTGGATCTCATGAAGCAGAAGGGCCTGACCTACGAGAAGGACGGCGCCCTCTGGTACAAGGCGACCGAGCACGGCGGGGAGAAGGACGAGGTCCTCATCCGCGCCAACGGGAACCCCACCTACTTTGCCGCCGATATCGCCTACCACCGCAACAAGCTGGAGGTGCGCGGCTTCGATAAGGCGATCGATATCTGGGGGGCGGACCACCACGGCCACGTGGCCCGGATGAAGGGCGCGCTCGAGGCGATCGGCATCGATCCCTCCCGCCTGGATGTGATCCTGATGCAGCTCGTTCGCCTGACGCGCGGCGGCGAGGTCGTCCGGATGAGCAAGCGGACGGGCAAGGCCATCACGCTGAGCGATCTGTTTGAGGATATCCCCGTGGACGCGGCGCGCTTCCTGTTCAACATGCGCGAGCCGGAATCCCAGATGGAGTTCGACCTCGATCTGGCGGTGGAGCAGAGCTCCCAGAACCCGGTCTACTACTGCCAGTACGCCCATGCGCGCATTTGCAGCATCCTGCGCCGTCTGGAGGCGGACGGGATCACACCGCGCAAGTGTACGCGGGAGGAGCTCTGCCGCCTGAACGCGCCGGAGGAGCGCGAGCTGATCCGCCATCTCTCCGCCCTGACGGATGAGATCATCCTCGCCGCGCAGAAGTACGACCCCGCGCGCATCACCCGGTACTGCGTGGATCTTGCGGGCCTGTTCCACAAGTTCTACAATGAGTGCCGCGTGAGCGTGGAGGATGAGGCGCTCATGCAGGCGCGCATCAGCCTGTGCCTGTGCGTGAAGGAGACGATGAAAAACGTCCTCACCATGCTCAAGCTCGAAGTCCCGGAACGGATGTAAAATGCAGCATTGAAACAGCCCGGCCCCTGCGGAAATCCGCAGAGGCCGGGCTGCTTTTTGTCCGATTACCGGCAGGGCTCAGCGGCCCCTCCCTCACGCCATCCGTGTTCTGTATGCCGAATGGTTCTCGAGGACTTACTCCGCGATCGTCATCCCGCGCGCCGCGCGCTGCTCGCCAAGCTCCCTGGTGATCTGCTCCTTTTTCTTCCCGACCAGATCGTAGAAGAACATGGGCACCGTGCACAGCAGCAGGCTGATCGCAGGAATCAGGGAGACCAGGCTGAACATCCCCTGGCGGACCGTCTCGGTCATCTCCAGCGGGTTGGCCGTCACGCTGGCGCTGATGGAGGAGACGTCCAGATTCACGATCATGTACATCACGATGATAAAGCTCGTGGCGATGGCGTTGTCAAACTTGCTCACAAAGCCCTGGATCGCCGAGGCGAGCCCCGTCAGCCGCACGCCCGTCTTCCACTCCATGTAGTCCAGGCTGTCGCCGACCATGGCGCCGATGCACACATTGATCGCGCCCAGCGGAATGCAGGAGATCACAAAGAACGGCACGCACGCCCAGAAGTGCTCATACCCAATAAAATAGACGATGAAGCTGGAGGCCGACCCCAGCAGGGAGGTAAAGATGAGGATCTGCTTATAATTAAACCGCTTAAACAGCAGCGGCATGACGAGCATCGTGCCGAACATGCCCGCGGCGGCCGCCACCTGAAACACGGTGGAGACCAGCGAGATATTCGACTGCAGCGCCGCCTCCCGCTCCGCCGTGGTCAATCCCGTCAGATCCTCGCCGATATAAAAGCTGTAGCGCGCCACATGGACCGCGCCCGCCTGATAGAGATACCGGGCCGCGGACAGCACACCCATCAGGGCCGTGAGCATCAGCGGCTTGCAGCGGAAGATCATCCCCAGCGCCGTGCGGTCCCCCTTCTTGCGCTTGGGCGGATCCGGCACGCGCACGCGCTCCTTGACTCCGAAATACGCGACCACAAAGAGGATATTCCCCACGATCGCACAGAAGAGCGCGATGGACATGTACTTGGTCTCCTCCAGCTGCGTGCCGCTCAGCCCCAGAGCGGGCAGCACAAAGCCCAGCACCATAAAGAACGCCATGGGGATCGCGGAGCCCACGCCGTTGCCCGTACGGCCCCGGCTGATGATGACGCCGCGCTCCGCCGGATTGGGGGTCATCGCGTTGGGCAGCCCCCAGAACGGCACATCGCTCGCGGTGTAGATCATATCCCACAGCACATACGTCACGGTGACGAGGACCATCAGCGCCGTGGGAGAGATCTTCGGGGCGGAAAACATCAGTACCGTCAATATCGCGATGGGGATCGGCGTGTACAGCAGGTACGGCCGCATCTTGCCCTTTTTGGGGTGGACGCGGTCCATGATGTACCCCATGATGGGATCGTTGACGGAATCCCAGATCCGCGCCAGCAGCGTCAGCATGAGGACGAAGACCGGCGTCAGCTTGAGCACGTTCAGGTAGAAGTCGGAGATATACGAGCTCATCACCGCATACACCATCCCCTGCCCGAGCGCGCCCGTCACATAGGCCATCCACTCCCTGCGTGGTACGTACTTTTCCATAAAGACAACCCTCCTGATTCTCTCTCGTATTTTTCAGCGGGACTCCTCCCGCCCAATGCCCTTTTCATTTTCCGGTATTGGCATCCCTACTCCGCGTCCGGGAATCGGATGGTAAAGGTCGTCCCCTCACCCAGGACGCTGTCCACCTGTACGGCGCCCGCATAGAGCCCCGCGATATGCTTGACGATGGAGAGCCCGAGCCCCGTGCCGCCCAGCTCGCGCGAGCGCCCCTTATCCACGCGGTAGAACCGCTCAAAGATCCGGTCCACGCTCTCCGCAGGGATTCCGATCCCCGTGTCGGAGACGGAGAGCACCGTCATCCCCGTGCCCCGCCGGGCGCGGATATACACCTGGCCGCCGGGCCGGTTGTATTTGATCGCGTTATCCGTCAGATTCATCAGCAGCTCCTGCAGATGTTTGCGCATCATCCGCATTGTCAGTTCCGGCGGGATATCGGTCTCAATCTGCACACCCGTCTTGGCCGCCATGGGCGCGGCCTGTTCCACGATCTCCCGCGCCACCTGCGCCACCGAGATCTCCTCGGCCTTCGGCCGGGTGTTTGTCTGCTCGATGCTCGAGAGCTCCAGCAGATCGTCGATCAGATTTGCAAGCCGCTGCGCCTCGATCTCAATGATCTCATAAAACTGGCGGGCCGTCTGCTCGTCGCGGTTCCCGGAGCTGAGCAGCTCGATATACCCGCGGATGGACGTCAGCGGCGTTTTCAGCTCATGCGTGACATTGGCCACAAAGTCGCGGCGCATCCGCTCAAGCGCACGCACATGGGTGACGTCCTCAATCACCGCGATGGCGCCCTCCGTCTGCCGGAGCGGCGCAGCCCAGATGCTCACCGTCTTCTCCGGCGATCCGGCAATGGTAAAATCGCACTGGACCGGATGCTTTTCCGCGCAGGAGCGATTCATCACATCCCGTACATAGGCGTAGTTGGGGCCCACCGTCTCCAGCGGCTCCCCCTTCTGCGGGCTGCCGCCCAGGATCCGCTGCGCAGTCTCCGTGAGGATAATGATGTTGCCCGCCTCACCGTCGGCCGCGATCACGCCGTCCTTCATCCCCTGCAGGATCGCGTTGAGGCTGTCGTTTGCGGCGCTCAGCTCCCGGTTTTTCCGCGCGAGCGCCTTGGTCATCTTGTTCACGGCGTTGCCGATATCGCGCAGCTCTCCGCTGTCCTCATCCATGCGGGCGCGCACCGTCAAATCGCCGGAGGCCGCCTTTTTTGCAACCTTGGCCAGCGTGTGCACCTCCCGCGCCGAACGCCTGGCAAAATAGCGGGACAGCAGCACCGCCACCACGATCCCGGCCGCCGCGCCGACGATACAGCTCAGCCCGATCAGGATCATCGCATAGGCGATCTGTGAAATTTCAAGAGAGAGACGGTAGATATAATTCCCGCTGTCATAGGCGGCATAGTAGCAGTAGGTCCCCGTCCGGCTGCTCTTGTGGATATCGAACCCCCAGCCCTCTTCAATGGCCTGGGCAATCTCCTTCTCATCCGCCTCGCTGTACCGGTCCGCCGTGTGGCTGTCCGCCAAAATCATGCCGTCGCGGTCCAGAATGGTCAGCCGGATCTCTCGGTCGTCGACGCGGAGCATATCGCCGCGCGCGATCGCAAATTCCACGGGGTCCCGCTCCATCTGCTCCTCATCGCTCGCGATGAGGACGAGCGTCCCCTTCATCTCGGTCTGGATATCGCGGGAATAGATCCGCATGACAAGCGGCACCGCCAGCGCCAGCGCGATCACCAGGCTGACCGTCACCGCGATGAGCGCGATGTGGATAAAACGCCGCTTCACGCCTTATCCTCCCCCTTCAGCTCGGCAAACCGATAGCCCACGCCGCGCACTGTGAGGATATATTGGGGGTTCTCCGGCTCGTCCTCAATCTTCTGGCGGAGGTAGCGGACGTGTACGTCCACCGTGCGCGTATCGCCCACAAAGTCCGTCTTCCATACGCGGTTGAGCAGGATCTCCCGCGTCAGCACCCGTCCGGGGTGCTTCATCAGCTCGTACAGCAGCTCGTACTCCCGCAGGCTCAGCGCCACCTCCTGCCCGCGCTTGGTCACCATATGGCGGGCCGAGTCCAGCTCCAGCTCGCCGGCGCACAGGCGCTCATCTCTTGCGGCCAGATAATCCCCCCGCCGGATCAGCGCCTTGACGCGCGCCGCGAGCTCCTTGACGCTGAACGGCTTGGTCAGATAGTCGTCCGCACCCAGCTCCAGCCCGAGGATCTTATCCACCTCGTCGGCCCGGGCGGTGAGCATGATGACGGGCACATGGCGCCAGCGGCTGTCCGCGCGCATCCTGCGGCAAACCTCGAGTCCGTCCGGCTGGGGCATCATCCAGTCGAGCACGATACAGTCCGGCGTGCGGTCGGGCAGGGCGGCGAGCATCTGCCCGCCGGAGGAGAACTCCGCGGTCTCATACCCCGCATCCTGCAGTCCGAGCGCCGCCAGACGCCGGATATTCGCCTCGTCATCCACTACATAAATAAGCGCCATGTTTACACATCCTTTTCCTCGCCGGAGTCCGGGTGTCTGCCCGTCCTGATAAACAGGACCCACTCCGCGATATTGGTGGCGTGATCCGCGATCCGTTCAATGTACTTGGCGATGAACATATAGTCCACCTCCCGCGGGATCCCGGTGACTCTGCCGGACAGGTTGGAACAGCCCTCCGCCACCGCTTGGGAAAAGAGGCGGTCCACCGCGTCGTCGCTCCCGCACACGGCGGCGGCCTTTTCCACGTCGCCCTCGGCAAAGGACTGCAGGGCCAGATTGAACATCTCCCGCGCCCGCCGCATCATTTCAAAAAGATACGGGGGCGTCCTGTCCTGCCGCTCCCCAGCGGAGAACGTCCGGATCATCTCACATATATCATAACACTGATCGGAGATTCTTTCCATATCTGTTACAATTTTTAATGCGGCGGTAATGGTCCGCAGGTCGGAGGCGAGGGGCTGCTGCAGCGCGATGATGTTCACGCACATGTCCTCCAGACGGTGCTCATACCGGTCCACCGCCAGCTCCAGCTCCTTTACCTGCGCGGCGTCCTCGCCGTTCATCGCCCGCAGCACGTGCATCGTATCCCCCAGCACCATGTCCACATCGTGCCCCATATCGAGGATCCCGGCCCGCAGCTGCTGCATCTCGCGTTCAAATAAATTTCTCGGCATCGTCACACCCTCCCGTTATCCGAATCTTCCCGTAATGTAGTCCTCTGTGCGCCGGTCGTGCGGCATGTTGAACAGCACGGCCGTATCGTCGTACTCCACGATCTCGCCCAGCAGGAAAAAGGCCGTCCTATCGCTGATGCGGGCCGCCTGCTGCATGTTGTGCGTCACGATGACGACGGTGTACTTCTTTTTCAGTTCCGTCATCAGGTCCTCGATCTTCGTCGTGGAGATGGGATCGAGCGCACTGGTCGGCTCATCCATGAGCAGGATCTCCGGCTCCACGGCCAGGGCCCGTGCGATGCACAGCCGCTGGTGCTGCCCGCCGGAGAGCCCCAGCGCCGGCTTTTTCAGCCGGTCCTTCACCTCATCCCACAGGGCGGCCTCCCGCAGGGAGCGCTCCACGATCTCATCGAGCTGGGCGCGCTTGCGGATGCCGTGCACGCGCGGCCCGTAGGCGATGTTGTCATACACGCTCATGGGGAAGGGGTTCGGCTTCTGGAACACCATGCCCGCGCGCTTGCGCAGGAGCGTGACGTCCGTATCCGGGTGGTAGATGTCCTCCCCGTCGATTTGGACCTCCCCGGTGATCCGGCAGCCCTCCACCAGATCGTTCATGCGGTTGATCGTCTTGATACAGGTCGATTTTCCGCAGCCGGACGGCCCGATAAAGGCCGTGATCTGATGCTCCGGGATCTCCATGCTGATGTTTTTTAATGCGTGAAAATCGGAATAGTACAGGTTCAGTTCACGAATGGATATTTTCGTTTGCGTTGCCATCAATTTTCCTCCCGCTTTCATGATCGCGCTATTGCTTGCGCAGACGGCGCGCGAGCAGCCCCGCGAACCTGTTGAGGATGAACACCAGAATCAGCAGCACCGCCGCCGTGGCATAGGGAATGCCGATGGGGTCCTTGCCGTTCATGGCGGAGTTGTACAGGAACAGGGACAGCGTACACCCCTGATCCATGATGTGGCCGAACACCTCGTCCGGCAGCCGGTAGCCGGAGACGCCCACCGTAAACAGCAGCGCCGCCGTCTCCCCCACGATCCGGCCCATGGCCAGGATCACCGCCGTCAGGATGCCGGGCATGGCGCACGGCAGCAGGATGGTGAAGATCACCCGCAGCTTCGGCGCGCCCAGGGACATCGCCCCCTCCAGATAGCCGGAGGGAACTGCCAGCAGCGCCTCCTCCGTGGTGCGCACAATGGTGGGCAGGATGCAGATCGCCATGGTAAAGCATCCGGCCAGAATGCTGTACCCCCACTGGAACTTGATGCAGAAAAACGCGTAGCCAAACAGGCCAAAGATGATCGAGGGGATCCCGGAGAGCACCTCCGTCGTAAAGCGGATCAGGCGCACCAGCCGCCCCTGCCGGGCGTACTGCGTCAGATAGACCGCGCAGCCGATCCCCACCGGCGCGGCGATCAGCAGTGTGAGGATCACCACATACAGCGTGTTGATAATCATGGGCAGAATGCCCTTGGAGCCGTTTTTGGCCGCCGAATACCGTGAGGTCAGAAATTCCCAGGTGATATTGGGCAGCCCGTTGATCAGGATATGCCCGATAATCACCGCGAGGATCAGCACCGTCACGGCCGCGCACGCCCAGATCACCCCGCGCAGGGCCGCGTCCCCCGGGCGCCTGCGGCGCACATGCAGGGAGCCCGACGCATGGACGCTTGCCTCTTTATTACGCACGGCGGACCGCCCCCTTTCTGGAAATGAGATTGAATACGATGTTGATGATCATGATAAAAGCAAACAGCACCAGCCCGATGCCGAACAGCGCCTGCCGGTGGAGCCCCGTGGCATACCCCATCTCAAACGTAATGCCGGAGGTCAGCGGCCGGACCGCCCCGAGCAGCTCGGGGAACTGCACGATATTGCCGGCCACCATGATGATCGCCATCGTCTCCCCGATCGCACGTCCCACGCCCAAAATCACGCCCGCGAGGATGCCGGACCGCGCGGCGGGGATCTGCACCTTGAAGATCGTGCCGATCTGCGTATTCCCCAGCGCGAGGGACGCCTCCTTATACGACTGCGGCACCGCGCGCAGCGCGTTTTCCGCCACGTTGACGATCGTGGGCAGGATCATGATACTCAAAATCAGGATCACGGCCAGCAGGCTGTCCCCGTTTGTCTTCCCCGGGAACAGCTCCCGCAGCAGCGGCACCACCACCCGCATCCCGAAAAAGCCGTAGATCACGGACGGGATCCCCGCGAGAAGCTCCACGGCCGGCCGCACGACGGCGGTGACCCAGCGCGGCGCCAGCTCCGCCAGAAAGACGGCCGTCATCAGCCCGACCGGCACGCCGATCACAATGGCCCCCGCCGTGCCGAACAGGGAGGCGAGCACCATGTATGCGATCCCGAACGACGGCTCCGCCGCCGTGGGCGCCCACCGCGTCCCGAACAGGAAGTCCGCCGGCCCGATCCGGAAGATCGCCGGGAGCCCCTGAAAGAACATATAAAAGGTGATAAAGGCCACGCTCCCCACACTGACGCACGCCAGCAGCAGGAACACCGTCTCCGAAAACTCGGCGGTCCGGTCCGTCCACAGTGCCAGTATGGCCGCCAGCACACAGGCCGCCAGCGTCAGCGCCGCCCCCGGGAGCAGGGCGCTCTCTGCCCCGCGCGCGCCGTATTCCGTCAAATTGGCCGCAGTCGCATCCGCGTTGAGCATCCACGCCGCGGCCGCCAGCGCACCGAAGCCGTAGCAGGCCGCCGCCGGCTTATACCGGCGGCACAGCAACAGGACCGCCCCCGCCAGGATCAGCATCGGAATGGCCAGCGCGAAAAGCTTGGTGAAAATCGGGAACGGCACAGCCGTATGTTCATATACTAAATGGGAGAACACGGAGCCGAACGCCGTCACCGAGTAGTAGGTCGTATCCGTCGTATAGCCCGCCGCGGGCAGGAACAGCCCCACTACTCCCGCGCAGGAGAGGAGCAGGGCCAGGCCCTTTTTCAGCATACGTCCCCGCCGGGGACCGGACTGCCCGCGCAGCGCCGGATTCTGACTGATTTTTTTCATGCGATCCCTTTCCTTTATAACGCCTGAATCGGCGGAGGGAGGCCCTCCGCCGAACATCATGTTTCATCATGTTTCCCTTATGCCACCGTGATCGGCATGGGGACGACGCCGTCATCGAGAATGATCTGCTGCCCCTCGTCGGAGGCGATAAACTCCAGGAAGGCCTTCGTCACCGCATCCGTCTCCTTTCCGGTGATCATGATAAAGGGGCGCTGGATCTTGTAGCTGCCGTCCTTCACCGTCTCCTCGCTGGGGGCGACCCCCTCGACCGTGACCGCCTTCACCGTGTCGTCCACGGAGCTGAGCGAGACGTAGCCGATCGCGCCGGGATTGCCCGCAACCGCCTGTTTGAGCGCGCCGGTGGAGTTGTACTCGTTGGCGTATGTACAGCGGTCCACGATGTCCGCCCCGCCGACCTTGACGATCTCCTCAAACGCGCCGCGCGTCCCGGAGGCCGCCTCACGTCCGTTCGCCACGATGGCGAGGTCCGCCCCGCCGAGCTCCTTCCAGTTGGTGATCTCGCCGGTATAGATCTGTCCGATCTGCTCCACCGTCAGCTCGGAGACGCCGTTCTCCGGGTTGACGACGATCGCGATCCCGTCGAGGCCGATCTGATAGACATTGTAATTCTGCGGGTTCTCACTCTCCTTGAGCTCGCGGGAGAGCAGCCCGATCTGCGCCGTACCGCCGTCCACCGCCGTCGGAGCCTCCCCGGAGCCGTTTCCGCCGACGGTTGCGTCGACATCGGGGTTCTTTTCCATAAATTTCTCCGTCAGCGCGTTGCACACATCCGCCATGGAGGTGGAGCCCGTCAGATTGAGCGTCCCGCTCACCTGGGACCCGGACGCGTCCGCCCCTTCGACCGGGGTCCCCGCGTTGGCGGCGCCCCTGCCGCATCCGGTAAACGCAAACAGAAGCGCGGTACCCGCCACCGCCGCTGCCAAAACTGCCGAAAGTATTTTTTTCATCACAAATTCCTCCTGATTTTCCCGGGTCTCTCCCGGGGACACTGTTATCATACCGCATTCACGTTAAAACCGTGTTATGAGGGACTTATGACTTTTTTAAAATTACCGGCCTCAATTTCTTACCAAAATGTGAATGAAAAGTTAAAATAGCCTGCTGTCATTTGACTTTTACACATTTTTGACTTATTCTTAAAGAATAGATTCTATCTTTCGGGCTTTGGCCAATATTTACCGGAAGGGGGCGGAAAAATGGATATCAGCCAGACGCTCAGCTATCTGGGTGCCGCGGGGCGGATCGTACTGCCGGTAATCGCGGTGATTCTGGTGCTGCGATGCACCATCTCGCTGATCCGCAACCGCCCGCGCAACAAACCGATGGGCATCCTTGTCAACGCCATCAACGGCGATAAGATCTTCCTCGACAAGTGGGAGACCTCCATCGGCCGCAGCAAATCGTGCGATATCACGCTGGCATACGGAACGGTTTCGCGCTTTCACGCGGTGATCTCCCGCCGGCGCAACGGCTGGACCGTCACGGATACCGGCTCCCACTCGGGGACGTTTGTCAACGCCCAGCGCATCAACGGCAAGACGTATCTCAACGACGGCGACGCGATCATGTTCGGGGACGCAGTCCTGTTTTTCTCCGCGCCGGACGCCGCCGTCCCGGAGGAGGACACCGTCTCCGTGCCGGAACCGCCCAGGAATACCCGCGGCGGCCGTCCCGCGATCGTGGATCCCTCGGGCAATGTGGTCTATCTGGATACAGCGCGCCCGGAATATCTTCTCGGGCGCGGGGAGGACTGTGATATCCGCATCACCTATCCCGCCGTCTCCCGCCGCCACGCCGTCATCCGGCACGACGGCCGCCATTTTCGCATCGTGGACTGCGGCTCCAAATCCGGCACCTTTGTCAATGGCAGCCCGGCCGACGACGAGATCGTGCTCCACTCCGGGGATACCATCACCGTCGGCGGCAGCATGGATCTGACCTATTACGATCACTATCAGGAATAAAAGGCCGCATAAGTGCCTCAGGAGGTGTACCCATGACCCGCTCCGTCGCGGAAAATTCCAGACAGAATAAAAAGCGTCCGGCCCGGCGGGCCGGGCGTCACCACCCGATCCATGCGCCCACGATCCTGATCCTGCTGACCGTGTTCGACCTGATCGTGTTCCCCCAGGTCCTCTTTGAAAACGGAGAGCTCGTCCGTCCGGCTGCGATCGCGTGCGCCGCCTATATGGCGATCGAGTACCTCTACTTTATCATCAGCGGCCTGATCCTGAAAAAAAAGAGCTTTGAACTTGAGGGGATCGGCTTTTTCCTGACGGCGATCGGCATGGCCGTGGTCGCCAGTGTCAACCCCGGCGACCTGTTCAAGCAGGTGGCCGCCACAGTGCTGGGGATCATCGGCTTCGTGATCCTCACCTGGCTGATCGGGGATACCGACCGGGTGATGAAGCTGCGCATGCCCGTCGCGGCCGCGGCCGTCCTGCTGCTGCTCGTCACCGTGATTTTTGCGGAGGCGCGCAACGGCGCCACCAACTGGCTCTTTATCGGCGGCATCTCCGTCCAGCCGTCCGAGCTGGCCAAGGTCGCCTTCGTCTTCGTGGGCGCCGCCACGCTGGAAAAGCTGCAGTCCACCCGCAGCCTGACGGTATATATTCTCTTCGCCGTGGCGTGTGTGGGCATGCTCTTCCTGATGCAGGACTTCGGCACGGCGCTGATCTTTTTCTTCACGTTCATCATCATCGCATTCATGCGTTCGGGCGATATCAAGTCCATCATGCTCATCTGCGGCGCGGCCCTGATCGGCGCGGCCCTGATCCTGTACATGAAGCCCTATGTGGCGGACCGGTTCGCGGCGTACCGCCATGTGTGGGAATATATGGACTCCACGGGCTACCAGCAGACGCGTGTGCTCACCTATGCGGCCAGCGGCGGCCTGTTCGGCGCCGGCATCGGGCGCGGGAAGCTGGCGGACGTGTTCGCCTCCACATCGGACCTCGCCTTCGGGATGCTGTGCGAGGAGTGGGGGCTGATCTTCGCGGTCATCGTGGTGCTGACCTTCGCGCTCCTGGCCGTCTACACGGTCAAATGCGCCCCCACCTCCCGCTCCTGCTTCTACTCCATCGCCTCCTGCTCGGCGGCGGGGATGATGCTCTTCCAGGCCTGCCTGAATATTTTCGGCGTGACGGACCTGCTGCCGCTGACGGGCGTCACGCTCCCGTTTATCAGCCAGGGCGGCACCAGCATGATCTGCTGCTGGTGTCTGCTCGCCTATATCAAGGCCGCGGATATCCGCTCTTATCCCAAGCTCTATAACGAACCGGAGGTGGTCCTGAATGAAAACCACATCTAAGCGCGCCGCCGCCCTGTATGCGCTGGTGGTATTCTTTGTGCTGGGCCTGGCATTCTTCTGCGGAACCCTTGTCATCCATGCGGATGACTGGGCCATGCAGCCGATCAACGAGCACCTCTTTGTGGGCGGAGAGCTCGAAAACGCGGGGACCATCTATGACGCGGACGGGACCATCCTCGTCGAATCCAAGGACGGCCGCCGCGCCTACAACGGCGATGCGTCCATTCGAAAGGCCACGCTGCACCTGCTGGGCGATACGGCGGGGATCATCTCCTCCGGTCTCCAGACCACCTATAAGGATGAGCTGGTGGGGTACAACTTTGTCAACGGCGTCTACTCCGTAAACGGCGGCAGCATCGGCAACAACCTGCATTTGACGATCGACGCGGACCTGTGCGTCACCGCACTGCGCGCGCTCGGCGGGAACAAGGGCACCGTGGGCGTGTACAACTATAAGACGGGCGAGGTGCTGTGCATGGTCTCCTCCCCGACGTATGATCCCGAAGACAAGCCGGACGACATCGACACAGACGACACCGGCCGGTACGACGGCATCTACCTCAACCGCTTCATGAGCGGCGTCTATACGCCCGGCTCCACCTTCAAGCTCGTCACGGCTGCCGCCGCGCTGGAGTATCTGCCCGACATCTGGGACCAGACCTTCACCTGCACCGGGGAATATGAGACCTCCGGCGGCACGATCATCTGCAACGCCCGCCACGGCCACGGCACGCAGACCTTTGAGGAGGCGCTGAACAACTCCTGCAACGTCGCCTTTGCCCAGATCGGCATTGAGATCGGGGCGGAGAATATGGAGCGTGAGGCGGAAAAGCTCGGCTTTAAGACCTCTGATTCCACCCCGGATACGCTGTATATGGACCGAATTTCCGCCGCGCAGAGCTCGTTTGACGTCTCCCAGGCGACAAACGCCGACCTCGGATGGGCCAGCATCGGCCAGTACAGCGATCTGGTCAACCCCTACCATGAGCTGGTCCTCATGGGTGCGATCGCCAACGGCGGTACGCCGGTCATGCCCTACGTCGTCTCGGGTGTGGAGACGCCCTCCGGAATCCTGAAGCAGCGCGGCCGTGCGCAGGAGGGGGACGCCTATCTCTCCGAGGAGGTGGCAGATGAACTCTCCGATCTGATGCGCTCAAACGTCGTCAACAGCTATGGGGACGGCAACTTCCCGGATATGGAGCTGTGCGCCAAGACCGGCACCGCGGAGGTCGGCGGGGACAAGGAGGATCACGCCTGGTTCGTGGGCTTTTCCCGCAATGAGGAGACGCCGCTTGCGTTCGTCGTCGTCGTGGAGAACGGCGGCAGCGGCCGCGGCGTGGCTATGCCCGTCGCCCGCACCGTCATGCGCGCCGCCTGCGAACGCGTGCGGGGGGAGTAAAATAAATTCATCTATTTATTTTTGAAAAATTTGAACCTGTAAAAAGCGAATCTCTCCCGATAGACTTTCGGAAAGGACTCGCTTTTTTTAATTTCCTGCTTGATCTTTGTCAATTTGACTTTTAATATACTCTAAATCCTCTTGCAAATATTGAAGGGGCATTTTTTCCGAAAAAAACAAAAAAGACAAAAATGGACTTATTGCCAGAAACATTCCATAAAAACAAATTAAAACTAAAATTGTTATTGCCACATAGTGTTTGATTTGCTCTACGGGGATTTTATTTAACAAGACGCCTAACATAAGCGTTATGACCGGATAAACCGCAGTTATCAAAAAAGCCTTTAAACTTTTAAAAATTTTGGACTCTTCTACTTGTGAAAGTTTATTATTACAGCAAGATAGAAGCCATTCTATTCCTTCCTGACTATACAGATTATATTGTGATCGTTTCAGCAGTTTAATTAATTCATTGATATGCTTTCTTTTATAATTTTCTATATGCTCAGCCCATTGTTTCTTCTCATATTTTTTTGCACCTTTGCAAACAAAGAACACGCATCCCACTGTTATTGCTAGGAAAATATACACGGCAAAATGGTTAAAACAGGAGCAAACCATTGTTACTACAATTAAAAAAAACAGGATAATTAGCATAACCCGTTGCTTCCCTGACATTTTTTCACGTGTTCCCTTGAATATTTTCTTTTTATAATCTTCAAAAAAATAGTAAAACATAAAATTCACCCTATAAAAACCGATGAGCGGGGCCATGGGAAGTTAGCCCCGCTCATCAAAGCTGATGGTTTCCCGGTTGCAACCCGGATCTATATTTTCAGCTCTGAGCTGTAACCGGTGATAGTTTCTGAACTGGACCCGCTGTACACCGTATAAACAGCTTCGGTCCGGTAGGTACCTCCCTTTGGATTCGCCTTGCTTTTTGTAGAAGATCCATAATATTGATTATAGGTCTCTGTCCACTCCTGCTCATCACTCCACCAGAAGAGGACTTTCTTTTGAAGACGTAGCGTTATTGTCACCTTCGTGGCAACACCATAATATCCTTCAACTTCTCCATGACAAATAAGTGATCCATTGGACATATACAAACTAGTACCTGTAGACACTGTATAAGAATATCTCGGTTGAACCTGAATTTCTTCCTCCTCTTCCTGAACCATTTTGGCACTCACGCCAAAAGTCATTGTCAGCAAAAAGAAGACAAGACAAAGCAACATACTGAAAATTTTTTTGACCATTGAAATATTCTCCTTGTTTCTGTTAATCCAAGCTTTTAAACGCCTTACATAATATATAACTGACGAAAATCTAAATTGTGACAAAGTTTTTTAAATTTTGTGTTTAGCAAAAATAATCTGTCTTTATTAAGCAATTATAGAAATACTTTCAGCAATATTTACTATTTCGTTTTTATTCAAATTTCCAGAAACATAAAACACTTGCTTTTCATCATTCCATATTATCGTTGACACACCCTTATTCTCAAAGTAGATTCCTTTTTGACCCCAAACAAAAACCTCTTCACTTTTAATACCTTCTGTATCTATGCTCCTTTGCATGTTTCCGTTCAATGTCTGACGAATAATTATTCGCTTGTCACTATTATCTGCATACTCCACTCGTCTTGCAATATCATCTTTACTCTCACTCACCAACTCAAACCCTTCCGGGATATATGTAATCTCGATCTCGTCGATCGAGACGGCCGCATCTGTCTGGACGCTCTCCTCCGGCTGTTCAAAAATGATCGCGGTAAATTCCTCATAGACCTCCGTAAAGAAGGAGACGATCGACTCGCGCACGGCGCCGACACTGAGCATACAGGCCGCGAGCAGTGCGATCACAGCGGCAAGAACCGCCACGCGTTTGCCCGCAGTCCGCCTTCGGTAAGGCCTGATTCCGCGGGTCAGCAGCGCCTCCATTTTCTGCTCAAATTCGGGTGAAAAGTGATGCTCGCCGATCTCATCCTCCGACGGCAGACGCGCGAATTCCTCTTCCATATAGGCGGCCACCGCCTGCTTGAGCATCAGTTCCCCGCTTTTATCTCTCTTCAAAGGCCCTACACCCCCTTTTTCTTCCGGCGTCTCCTGCCGACCAGTTCTCTGGCCCGTTGGAGACGCTTGCGCGCCGCGGCATAGCTGATGCCCAGCAGCTGGGCAATCTC
The DNA here is from genome assembly GCA_949293315.1 of uncultured Oscillospiraceae bacterium. Lineage (GTDB taxonomy): Bacteria > Bacillota > Clostridia > Oscillospirales > Acutalibacteraceae > Onthovicinus. Next base: position 25,406 of record CASFCH010000051.1, read on the forward strand.
CATCTCATCCCTATCGTAATAATATTTCAGTTCCATCACATCGCGATAGATCTGCGGCAGATCTGCGATCTTGTTTTTGATATCATCGATTGTCATTTGGGTCACAACCTGTGTCTCCACATTCTGCTGGTCCACAAACTCATGGCCCTGTGACTCTTCAATATCTGCAAATCCGAGTTCGTGCTTGCGTTTTACATACATCGTTTTGGAGATATTTCTAACAACTATAACCACAAAGCATCGCGTTTTGTGACTTACAATTTCTTCAACTCCGTCCAAATGCTTGATGATCCGTACAAACGCCTGATGTACCGCGTCCTCCGCCAGGCGATCATCGCGCAGAACGTCCCGCGCCACATAAAACATCAGATTCCGGTACTGATAGTAGAGCTGCTCCACCTTTTTCCGATCCTCTTCCGAATCCACAAGTGTTAAATAAAACGCAAGCACACCCGAAGCCTCCCCGTTATTTTTCTTCAAAAGCAAAGTATGACGATATTATATTCGCCTTATTTACGTTTGTCAAATTTAGGATTTTCATGTCGATCGTGATTTTAATTATTTTCATCCACTCATTCGGTTTACTTTCATTTTTTGTCCGCTTTTTATGAGGTGAACTGTCTACAAAGAAAACCGTTACTCATACATTTTACACGATATTTATCAAATAAAACACTGTTTTCTTTCAATTTTTCCATTATTGCCCAAAAAACATCAATTTGCACAGTCTATCCGCCAATTTTTATTATGTTTTTATACCCTTAGCATCTTGACTTGACAACAATCGGGCAGAAACTTTTCCTCCTATTTTTTCATCCCCCTGTCCCGGACCATCCCCGGGCAGATTTTTGGATCATCCCGCCCCGCAGTGTATAGACGGCGTCATAAAAATAACCGATTTTTTTGCTTTTTTCTCACCCTTGATACACTTTTTATTCCTGAATATAATCTTAGATAGAATCATTTCCGGAAATTTTTCAATTTTAGTGAAAATTTAAGGGGTATAAAAATGAGCAGACAAATGATCAGACTTTTAGCGCTCGGGCTCTCTGCCGCCATGCTGTTTTCTCTGGCCGCATGCGGCGGGGAAGAGACGCCGGGTTCCAGCTCCGAAAGTGTATCGGTGAGCGAAACCGCACCGGCTCCGGAGGATGCCGCGCCCGTTGCCGAATCCAACGACCAGTCCGAGCCCGTCTCCGGTGAGACGGAGCCAAACGATTCTCTCCAGACACCGGCTGCGCCGCAGAGCACGGAGGACCTCATCGCCGCGTTCAATCAGGGCGGGGCGGTCAACCTGCGCTGCACCTCCTCCTCGCAGACGCTTACAGCCGGCAAACTTTGGATGGGGGATAAAACAGACGAGGCGATCGACGCGCTGGCTCCCGATCAGACGGCGCTGCGCGCCAAGTTTGAAAAGACAGCTTCCGGCGGCGCACAGCTCCCCTCCCTCAGCGCCGGAAATGTGGCGTCGACCAGCGTCTCCGGCACCACCGTCACCTTCAAGCTCAAGGATGCCTCCGCGACGCATGACTCCGCCGCACAGGGAGTTGGCGGCTACGTCAATATTATCGACCGCGACCGGACGCTGGAGCTGGTACAGGGCGTTAAGGATCTGGTCAATCTCTCCAACGCAAACGTCAAGGTGGACTCCGCCTCTCACAGCCTCAGCGGCGGTACGCTGACGGTGGAATTCAGCAGCGACTTCTCCAAGGTGTCCTCGGTCAAATTCACCGCCAGGCAGCATGTCCGGGCCACTATGACCTATCTGATCGCCATTAAGATCAACGCCGATCTGAATTACGATCTGACTGCGGAGTATCGATAAGTATTTCCCGTGCTATTCAGGCAATTTACCCTTTTCAACGCAGACGGCCGGCGCCATCAGGCGCCGGCCGTCTGCATGCCGAAAGCTCTATATTTTTCACACCGGGAACAGGAGTCCGTTTAAAACGTCTCAAACCGCACCGAACGCACAGGCTCGCGCAGCAGCGGCAGCTCCCGCTCGAGCAGCACGCCCTCGCGCTCCGGGTAGACATAAGCACTGCTGTCGCGAATACAGCGCCCTACAAATTCGACGGCGCGCCCGATCGCTTCGGGCAGACCGTTCCCCTGCATCAGCCCCCCTGTGACAACGCTGGTGAAAATATCTCCGGTCCCGGGATATGACGCGTGAATGCGCCGGCTGCTGAACTTCCACGCCCTGCGGGAGGCGGAATCCATCGCCGCTACCGCGATATGCTCCGCGCCGTCCGGGACGCTGGTAATAATTACGGCTTTCGGGCCCATCTCCGTCAGGCGAAGCAGCCAGTCCCGCAGCTCTGGCATCTCGATCTCCGACCGGCAGCGCTCCCCCAGCAGCAGTGCCGCCTCCGTAAAATTGGGCGTGATGATCTGCGCGCGGGAGACGAGGCGGCGCATCTCCCCCACCATCTCCGGCTCCACGGAGCGATAGATCTCCCCATCATCCCCCAACACGGGATCCACAACCACCAGCGTATCTGAGTCGCCGAAAGCGGCAATAAAGTCCTCCACAATGCGCACCTGCCTTGGGGAGCCAAGGAAGCCCGAATAAATGCAGTCAAAGCGCATCTCGAGCGCCTTCCAGCAGCGGATATACGCTTCCATGGTGTCCGTCAGGTCCACAAAGCTGTACGGCGCATCCCCGTTCGTATCGCTGGAGAGCACGGCCGTGGGAAGAGGGTTGACCTCGATCCCCATGGCGGACAGCACCGGCATCACCGCCTTGAGCGCGGAGTGCCCCACACCGGAAATATCATGGATCGCCGCCACCCGCTGCCGAAACCGGTCTCCCATTCTCCTCATCCCTTTCGCCTGTACTGATTGTAAATCAATTTTATCACACCCGTGCGGCCGCTTCAAGCACGGACTCACAAGGGGCCCCTCCTGTTTCGGGTGGATTATTTACATTTTATTCATTGAAATTTTCCGGGGAATGGCGTATTATAGTTTTAGCACTCCAAACAAAAGAGTGCTAAAACTTGTTTCAGAGGCGGATAAAATGGCAAAAAAACAATTCAAGGCCGAATCCAAGCGGCTGCTGGATCTGATGATCCACTCCATCTATACGAACAAGGAGATCTTCCTGCGCGAGCTGATCTCCAACGCGAGCGACGCTATTGACAAGCTCGCCTACCGCTCCCTGACGGACGACTCCGTCACCCTCAAGCACGACGACTATCGCATTGACTTGAAGATCGACAAGGAGAACGGCACCCTCACCGTGAGCGACAACGGCATCGGCATGGACGCCAAATCGCTGGAGGAGAACCTGGGCGTGATCGCCAAGAGCGGCTCCCTGGCCTTCAAGCAGGCCGTCCAGGCGGACAAGGAGCACCCGGAGGCGGACGCGGCGGATATCATCGGCCAGTTCGGCGTGGGCTTCTACTCGGCGTTTATGGTGTCGGACAAGGTGACCGTCATCAGCCGGGCCTACGGCGCCGACGAGGCCAACCGCTGGGAGTCCAACGGGGCGGACGGCTATACCATCACCCCGTGCGAGCGCGAATCCGCCGGTACGGACGTGATCATGAAGATCAAAGAGGATACGGAGGATTATGACTACACCCGCTATCTGGATCCGTACACGCTCCAGGGCTTGGTGAAAAAGTACTCCGACTATATCCGCTGGCCGATCAAAATGGATATGACCAAAACGCGCCCGGTGGAGAAAAAGGAGGGCGACGATGATAAGGACGCCCCCAGCTACGAGGAGTACACGGAGAACGTGACGCTCAACAGCATGGTCCCCCTGTGGCACAAGAACCCGAAAGAGGTCTCCGACGACGACTATGCCGCCCTGTACCGCGAAAAATTCGGCGCGTTTGACCGCCCGCTCAAGACGATCCACATCAGCACGGAGGGCGTCGTCTCCTATGAGGCGCTGCTGTTTATCCCGTCCGCCGCGCCATTCGACTACTACTCCAAGGACTATGAGCGCGGGCTGCAGCTCTACTCCAACGGCGTGCTCATCATGGATAAATGCGCCGACCTGATCCCCGAATATTTCCGTTTTATCCGCGGCATTGTGGATACGCAGGACGTGTCCCTGAACATCTCGCGTGAGATGCTGCAGGAATCCCCGCAGGTGCGCGCCATCAGCCGCAGCATTGAGAAGAAGATCCGCCGCGAGCTGACCAAGCTGCTCGAGAAGGACCGCGAGACGTACGAAAAATTCTTCCAGACATTCGGCCTTCAGCTCAAGTTTGGCGTGGTGAGCGATTACGGCGAGAACAAGGACGATCTGAAGGATCTCCTGCTGTTCAAATCCTCCTTTGAGGGCAAGCTGGTCACGATCAAGGAGTATATCTCCCGCATGCCGGAGGCTCAGAAGGATATCTACTACGCCTGTGCGCAGACGGTGGACAAGGCCAGGGCCCTGCCGCAGGCGGAGGCGCTGCTGGCCAAAGGGTTCGAGGTGCTCTACCTGACGGACGACGCGGACGAGTTCGTGATGAAAACGCTCCTGAACGAGGACGGCAAGAACTTTGTCAACGTGCGCGAATACCAGGAGGAGCGCTCCGACGAGGAGAAGGAGCAGGAGAAACAGCAGGCGCAGGCGCTCGAGGGCGTGCTCGGCTTTGTCAAAGAGAAGCTCGGCGGCAAGGTTGCGGATGTCAAGCTCTCCAACGCGCTCGGCTCCCATCCCGTCTCCCTCGCGAGCCAGGGCGGCATCACGCTGGAGATGGAGCAGTATTTCAGCCGCATCGCCATGGAGAACGCCCCCAAGGCGGAAAAGGTGCTGGAGCTGAACCCCGATCATCCGCTGGTGAAAAAGCTCTCCGAGACCTACGAGAGCGACGCGGACACCGCCGCCAAGTACGCCCAGCTGCTCTACAACCAGGCCATGCTGATGGCGGGCTTCGAGATCGAGGACCCCACCGCCTACACGGACCTGCTGTGCAGCCTGCTGGCGTAATACAAGCCGATATAAAACCGGTCTCCGCTCAAAGCCTGACGGCTTCGGGTGGAGACCTTCTTGTTCCTGTGAAATATTTGCTTCTCCCAAGGGCCCGGCAGCAGGTATTTTCCTCCGCTCCTGCGGTCCGCTTTCGGCCGAATACCGCCACGCTCACCGGAAAAGGCGGCGTAGGGTTTCTCCGCAATCACTTCATTTAAAAAAGACCCGGAATCAGATGGGCCAGACCCAGCCCGACGGCAAAGGAGGCAGCGTTGGCTGCAACTGCGCACCCCACCGCCCGGCCCACGCCCGCCCGTTTTTGGGAGAACCGGGGCAGCAGGAAGACATAGAGCAACGCCTCCCCCACGCAGACGCACACCTCCAGCAGCACGTACGTCCCGGTGGCCGCCCACTCCCCGTTGTAGTAGGCGGAAAGATTCAGCGCCAAATTGAGCAGCACCTGTGTGAGAACATTGACCACTCCGATAAACAGCAGCTGCTTCCGCTCCCGCAGGCCAAAGATCAGCGCGACTGCCATCTCCAGCGCAATGGTGAGGAGGAGGCGCACAGTAAAATTGAGCGCTTCACCGGAGTGATCATAGCTCTCCTCCGCGGCAATCGGGAGGCCCTCTGCCGGCAGGCTTCCGTACTCCAGACGGATGGTATAATAGCTGTCAAAGGCGTAGGCGGTATAGCTCTGGCTGACGACAAAACGCTCCTCCGCCGGGAAATAGAGCAGCACCTTAAAGGGATCCGGCGGATAGTATCCCCAGACAAAGGTATCCTCCCCCTGGCATACCCAAAACTGCGGCAAAAAATAGTAGCCGTCCCCATCCCGGTATTGGGCAAATTTTTGCAGCACTTCATATCGAACCGGATCTTCATCATAGGGGGTTGTCTCACTCTCACTGTATGCACGGAGCGGCCCGTTGGACGGATCCGATGAGAGCAGCGTGGCATAGTAGACCGTATCCGCCTCCACCCCCTCGACCGTCACGGTGACGGAGGGTTTGGGCCCCATATCGGCACTGGCGCTCAGGGGCAGCATCGACACGATCAGAAGACTGCAAAACAGTGCGGGCAACATTCTACGGCGCATCTCAAACACCTCTCTCCCGATTCCCAAAGCTGCATACTCTTCTTCAGCTTCATTATAGGAGGGCGCGCCCCGCAATGCAACAGATATGACAAAGCTGTAAATAATTGTCATCTTGCCGTCATAAGAAAAAGGAGGGGTTACCCCTCCTTTTTTGCCCTGATCTATTTTTTGATCGTCTGTAAATACTGGTTGGCGATATCGGCCATGGAACTCATACGCACCAGTTTCATGAGCGTCTTGAGCTTAAATGGTTTTGCCAGCGCCAGCAGCACGGGCGGGATCTTCTTGCCTCCGAGCGCCATGCGGATCAGGCTCTGGACCTCCGGGCTCTTGAGCAGGGCGCCGGCCCGGTCCTCAATCGAGAAATACCCCTCACGCAGGCCGCCGTCCGTATCAAACCAGTTGCGCACAAAGGACTTACACTCCCCCGGCAGCACGTAGTCCGGGTTCGCCGTCTCCACGCCGTTGATGCGGATCGTGTGCGTGCAGGCCCCGGCCACAGCAGTGGCGGTATTTTCCCCCAGTGCGACGGGCACATCCTCAAAGTAGACGACATGGTCACAAGCCAGTGTCCTGGTGTAGCCGCCCACGGTGAGCGTGACCTCCGGCTGATTGCTGTATACCGGCACGGTTGTTGTCCCCGCAACACGGTCCACATACCGCTCCCCGCCGATGTGCACAAACGGCTCGTCGGACCAGAACGCCTTGTATACATAAAAGCTGTCCTTGCGGGTCTTGCGGTCAATGGTCACCAAACCTTTATTGTTGCGGCCCTTGACGCCGCCCTCATCGCGGTTGGCCGCACCGAAGTCGAACATATTCCACACGTAGCTGCCCCACAGCCAGTCGCGCTCCGCGATCGCACGGGCATAGTGCTCATGAAATCGCGCCTGGTACGTCTCGCTGTAGTCGCCCTGCTCCCCGTGCTCGGACTGGTACTTTAAGATTCCCTCCGCGCCGTACTCGGACAGGCAGAGCTTGATCTCCGGCCGCTGGGCATGGAACTGATCGAGCCACTTGTCAATGGCGTTGAACGTCTGCAAATACCAGCCGAAGTAGAGGTTGTAGCCCTGGATATCGGTGATGCCGTTCATCGGCGAATCGATCCCGCACATCATCAGCTGTGCGCAAGTCGTCGGGCGGGAGGGGTCGAGCCGGTGCGCCAGATCGTTGAGCTCGCGGATCCCGGCCTCCAGCGCCTTGGCGGCCCCACCCATGGTGATCTCATTCTCCACGCCCCAGCAGTAGATGCTCGCGTGGTTGATATTCTGGGTGATGAGCTCCGTGAGCTGCTGCCGGGCATTTGCCTGCTTCTTCTCCGAGAAGCGGGAGATCACCGGCACCTCCGCCCACACGAGGAACCCCATCTCGTCGCACAGGTCGTAAAAGTGCTGGTCGTGCTGGTAGTGCGCCAGCCGAATGGAGTTGGCGCCGACCTCCCGGATCAGCTCCAGATCCTCCCGGTGCTCCCGGACCGTGAGCGCATTACCCCTGTGGTAGCGGTCCTGATGGCGTGAGACGCCCTTGAGCTTGATGGGCTCCCCGTTGAGGAAGCAGCCCTTCTCCGCGTCAAATGTGACCGTGCGGAAGCCGATGCGCGTCTCAACGGCGTCGATCTCCACCCCGTCCCGCATCAAAACGGCGCGCAGGGTGTAGAGGTACGGATTCCGCATCCCATTCCACAGGACCGGATCCTTGACGCACAGGACGGCATCCTGCACCGCGGCGTCCGCCTCCAGCCAGCCGGCTGTGTTCCCGTCCCGGTCAAGCAGGGTATACTGCGCCTGGACATTCTCCTTTTTACCGGCGATGTGGGTAGTGAGATGGACCTCCCAATCCGCCCCATCCCCCTTGACCGGCACGGCCGAGACACCGCACAGGCCGTCCATCAGGCTGAAGTGGCAGTCCGAAAGGCCGGTGATCACATTCACATCCCGGTAGATCCCGCCGTAAAAGGTGAAGTCCGCCTGGCTGGGGTATACATCCTCCTGATCCCGGTTGTCCACTGCGATCGAAACCGTATTCTCCCCGCCGGCGTTCAAGTAGGGCGTGATATCAAAGCGGAAGAGCGAATAGCCGCCCCGGTGCTCGCCCACACGCTTCCCGTTGACGGAGACTGCGGCCACCGAGTTGGCCGCCCCCACCTCCAGGTACGTCCGCCCCCGCAGCTCTGGCAATGTGCGCGTGTATGTACACACCCCGCGGTAGTAATCTGCCGTCTCCTGCCCGTCGACTGCGTTGTAGCTGTGGGGCAGCGTGACAGTCTCACGCGCCCCCTCCTTCTCAAAAGTCCAGTTCTCATTGATATTCAGTACGGTTCTCATAACAATGCACCCCTTCCGTTCACTGATCCGCTGCGGCGCTCTCCTGCCGGCGGCGCGCATGAAGCGCCTCGGAGAGCGCGATCGTCTTTTTCTTGTCGAGATTGTAGATAAACATCATGGACAGGAACATCAATACCGCGCCCACAAGCGGCAGCAGGATGGAGAGGCGCAGCACGCTCAGCGCCGTCGCGTCTGTGGTGGCGACAACATTATTCGTATCAAAGCCGACCGCAGCCAGCAGTACGGAGATCAGCCCCTGACAGGCCGCCTGCGCCAATTTGCGCACAAAGGAGTAGATCGAATAGACCGTGCCCTCCTCGCGCCGGCCGGTCTCATACTCCTGATAGTCCACGGCGTCCGCTACAAAGGACCAGATCAGCAGCATAAAGAAGCCGCTGCACCCGTTTGCCAGCCCGAGCAGCACCAGATAGATCCAGGAGCCCGCCGCAGTCTGTGGGATCTTGATGAGCAGCATCAGCGCCAGGATGGCGATGGCCCCAATCATCGGCCAGGTGCTGATCTCCTTTTTGCCAAAGCGCTTTGTCAGCCTGGAGGCAAACGGGATCAGGACGATCATCGGGGCGGCGATCACGATCGTGGCCACGATGATCATGTCCGTATTTTTAAAGTACACCTGATAGACATACTGCGCCATCGTCGTGGTCGAGGCGAAAAAGGCCAGATAGGCAAAGGAGGCGACGCTGATGCCGATGGCCGCCCTGTTTTTCAGGAAGGAGAGGAGCGCCTTTTTAAAGTTATACTTCTCCTTTTTCTCCGCCGCGCCCATGCGCTCCCGCGTCATGAAGTAGAGCATCATGAAGCCGATCATGCCGATCAGCCCGGCGCCGAGCGCGATCCACATGAAGCGCTCCGGCAGAATGGGGGAGATGCCCGTGACCGCATCCTCCTCCCCGTAGATCAGCATGGGCATCCCGATCATGAGCAGCCCGGCCGCCAGCCCGGCGCCGATATTCCGAATGGAGGAGAGGGAGGCGCGCTGGGCGATATCGTCCGTGAGCACGGCGTTCAGGGAGCCGTACGGCACGTTCGTCGCCGTGTACGCGATCGACCACAGGCAGTACAGGATCAGGCAGTACGCAAAGCGCAGGCCATGGCTGAATGCCCGGATGTCGATAAAGAACAGGAATGTGGTCAGCAGGATCGCAAACGATCCCCAGAAGATCCACGGGCGGAACTTGCCGTTTTTGGACGGCTTCCGACGGTCCACGAGCGCGCCGATGATCGGATCGTTGATGGCGTCAAACACCTTTGCCAGCACCACGATAATTGCCCAATCCCTCAGGGAGAGTCCCATGCCCTGCGTAAAGTAGATCATCGCATAGGAGCTGATGAGCTGGAAGGACATATTGCATCCAAAGTCGCCCATCATATAGCCGATCTTATCCCGCACGCCGAACGCGGCGGATGATTGCCTCTGTCTCATAGTCAGAACCCCATTTCCTCAACAATATTTTTGGATTGTTATCCGAAAATAAGGTTTTCGCCCGCCGCAGCGGGCGGAAACTTCTTCTTTCTGCCAAATATTTGCGTAGGGTCAGAGTTTTGCGCGTTATTCCGTTTTCAAAATTAAAATGAGAGGTTGGCGGGGCCGTCACCGGCTCACGCGGCCGTTGCCGCCCGTGCGCACCAATCGCTCCGCCTCCTGCACGGTGATGCGGTTGTAGTCGCCCTCAATGGAGTGCTTGAGCACCCCGGCCGCCACGGCAAACTCCACAGCGTCCTGCGGCCGGCGGCCGTCGAGCAGCGCGTAGATCAGTCCGGCGGAAAAGCTGTCTCCCCCGCCGACGCGGTCGACGATATGGATCGTATATTTGCGGGAGTAATAAGCCCGGCCGCCCGTGTAGAGCATCGCGCCCCAGTTGTTATCCGAGGCGGAGATGCTCTCCCGCAGGGTACACGCCACCGCCTTAAATCCATATGTATCGATCAGCTGCCGGGCAACGGACTCATAGCCCGCGTGGGTCAGCCCGTCCTCGAGCACTTCGCTTTCCGGCGGCTTGATCCCGAGTTCCTGCTCCGCATCCTCCGCACCGCCGATGAACAGGTCCACATACTCCATCATCGGGCGCATGACTTCACCTGCCTTCTCCCGGCTCCAGAGGTTTGCGCGGTAGTTGATATCGCAGGACACCTTGACTCCGTGCGCGCGGGCCGCAGCCAGCGCCTCACGCGTGATCTGCGCCGCATCATCGGAGAGCGCGGGCGTAATCCCGGAGAAGTGAAACCAGTCCGCTCCATCCAGAATCGCATCCCAGTCAAACGCACCCGGCTTTGCCTGCGCGATTGCGGAATGCGCCCGGTCGTAGATCACCTTGGACGGCCGCTGGGCCGCCCCCTTCTCCAAAAAGTAGATGCCCATCCGGTCCCCGCCGCGCGCTATTTTTGTGGTATCCACGCCAAAGGAGCGCAGTTGATTGATTGCCGCCTGGGCGATATCGTTCTCCGGCAGGCGCGTCACATACACACTCTCCGCCCCGAACTCAGCCAGGGAGACACCCACATTGGCCTCCCCGCCGCCGAACGTGGCCTCAAACCGCGGCTCCTGCAAAAAGCGCAGGTGTCCTTCGGGCGCGAGGCGCAGCAGCAGCTCGCCAAAAGTTACAACTTTCATCTTCCGCACCCCTTTGCGATCTGTGCAGCCGTGCGGGATTGCTCCTCGATCTCCGCCGGCGATCCCTTCATCATAAAACTGCCCCCTACCGCCGCCACCGCCGGGCAGGCGAGGAACTCCGCCAGGTTGGAAGCATCCACGCCCCCTGTGGGCACAAACCGCAGCCCCGGGAACACCGGCGCGAGCGCCTGAATGGCCTTGAGCCCGCCGTAGACCCCGGCCGGGAAAAATTTGATGATCTCAAAGCCCATCGCCCGCGCCCGTACGATCTCCGTCGGCGTGACGCAGCCGGGCAGATACGGAATCCCATATTCCGAACACACAGCCGCCGCATCCTCCGCCATACCGGGGGAGACGATGAACTGCGCGCCCGCCTCGATGGCCGCCTCACACTGTTCAGCGTTGATTACCGTCCCCGCGCCGATCGCCATCTGCGGGCACTGCTCCACCGCCAACCGGATCGCATCCGCCGCACACGCGGTGCGGAAGGTGATCTCCGCCGCGTGGATGCCGCCGTTGTCGAGCGCCGTCAGCTTTGGCACAACCTCCGACAGATCGTTAAATACCACCACGGGAACGACCCTGTTTTTCTCCAAAAAACTGTAATCCGCTGCCATAACCGTCAAACCTCCCCCGGTATCACACGCCGCTGTAGGCGTTAAATCCGCCGTCGATCGGGATCACCACACCGGTGATAAAGCCCGCATCCTCCTCGGAGAGAAGCAGCTTCACGGCGCCCATGATCTCCTGAATTTCCCCAAAGCGCCCCATGGGCGTGGCGGCCAGGATCTTACCGGTGCGCGGCGTCGGGGTGCCATCTTCGTTAAAGAGCAGGCCGCGGTTCTGATTTGTCACAAAGAAGCCGGGGGCGACCGCATTGACGCGGATCCCGTCCTTGGCAAAGTGGACGGCCAGCCACTGCGTAAAATTGCTCACCGCAGCCTTAGCGCCGCTGTAGGCCGGGATCTTGGTCAGCGGGCGGAATGCGTTCATGGAGGAGACGTTCAGGATCGTGCACCCCTTGCGGCCGACCATATCCTGCGCGAACACCTGCGTGGGCAGGAACGTGCCGATAAAGTTCAAGTCGAACACAAAGCGCACACCGTCCGGATCAAGCGCAAAGAAATCTTTCAGCCCCTCGGCGGCCTCGGCGGAGTACTCGTTATCCGTGGTCGCGCGCGGGTTATTGCCGCCCGCACCGTTGATGAGGATGTCGCACTTGCCAAAGTCCGCATGCAGCTGCTCGCGCACCTGCTCCAGCGACTTCTTATCCAGCACGTCCGCGCGGTAGCCCTTGGCCTCACAGCCCATGGCGCGCACCTTTTCGGCCTCTTTTTCCACAGCCTCCTGATTGATATCCAGCAGGGCGAGCTTGGCGCCCGTTTTGCTGAGCGCTTCGGCGATGCCGCCGCAGATGATCCCGCCTGCGCCCGTAATGACGACAACTTTATTGTTTAAATTCAAATCCATAATGATATGCCTCCTGTTTTGCTCATGTAAAAATCTGATATGTGTTTGGCTGTATCGGTACGCAGGTGACGGATCCCACGCTGCCATGGGGATGTTTAGCCCCCCTTGGTGGAGCGGCCGACCTGTCGGCCTCCAGCGGTTTATTCAATCCGTCCCTGCGGTGAAGCCGTGCTGTGTACAAACCATCAAGTCCTGCTGCGGAACGCTGAGGGCAGCGTTCCCTACGGAAGCTGGTACGAAAAAGTAATTTGCGGGAAGCCGGCAGATTGTTTCACACTATTTTGCACCCCGCCCGAAGTCTGCGCAAACCCTCGTAGGGAACGCCGCCCCGGCGTTCCGTCCGGCGCGAGCCGGAACAAATGACCGATCGATTCCCGCAGGGGCGCACTGTAAAATACACAGCCTTGCACCTCACCCGGGCGGCTATCGCCGCCCGCCTTTCTGCCTCCCGGATTTCCCTAATACGGGGATTCCTTCAAGGGGAGGGCTTTATTTCATCCTTTGCAGGGTCTCCCACACGCCGTTGAGGTACGACGCCCCCAGCGCGCGGTCGTACAAACCATAGCCGGGCTTACCTGTCTCGCCCCAGATCATTCGGCCGTGATCCGGGCGGATATATCCATCATATCCGTTATCGGAGAGCGCTTTCATGATACCGATAATATCGAGCGAGCCGCAGTTCTGGTCGTGCGCCGTCTCCTCAAAACCGTTTTCCACCAGTTTGATATTGCGCACGTGCATAAAATGGATGCGCCCCATTTTTGAATATTTATCCACCAGATGCACCACATCGTTGTGCGGGTCCGCGCCCAGGGAGCCGGTGCACAGCGTCAGGCCGTTGTAGGGGCTGTCGACCAGCTTTAAAAACCGGTCGATGTTCTTCTCATCGGTAATGATGCGCGGCAGACCAAAGATCGGCCATGGCGGATCGTCGGGGTGGATCGCCATTTTGACGTCGTTCTCCGCAGCCACGGGGATGATTGCCTCCAGGAAATATTTCAGATGATCAAAGAGCGCCTCGCTGTCCACGTGGGAATACTGCTCAAACAGGCGGCGCATGTCCTCCTTTTTGTAGCTGCTGTCCCACCCAGGGAGGGAGAGTTCCCCGCTGAGGGGGTCCATCCCCTTGAGCTGCTCGGCGTAGTAGACGAGCGAATTCGAACCGTCCGCGGCAACTTTATCCAGCTGCGTGCGCGTCCAGTCAAACACCGGCATAAAATTATAGCAGATGCATTTGACACCTTCGGCCGCCAGACGGCGGATATTCTCCTGATACGCCGCGATATAACGGTCGCGGGTGGGCAGGCCGAGCTTGATATCCTCGTGCACCGGCACGCTCTCGATGACCTCCATCACCATGCCGTTTTCCTCAATCCGGCTGCGCAGGGCGCGGATGCTCTCACGGCTCCACACCTCGCCTACGGGTACATCATACACCGCGGTGACGATGTTGTGCATGTTTGGAATCTGACGGATTTTTTGCAGGGTGACGGGGTCGTCCGCCCCGTACCACCTAAATCCTAATTTCATGATTGTACCTCCCTGTCTTCAAGCTGAAAATAACTCCTGGCGTTGCGGTAACAGATATTCTCTACCAGGCGGCCGAGCCGTGCAGGATCGTTTGGATAGAGCCCCTGCTCCACCCAGGCTCCGATCACGCTGCACAGCACGCGCCGGAAGTAATCGTGGCGCGCATAGGATACAAAGGAGCGCGAATCCGTGAGCATCCCGTTAAAATAGCCGAGCGAGCCGGTCAGCGATGTCAGGCGCAGCTGCTCGCGGATCCCGTCCGCATGATCCAGAAACCACCACGCCGCACCCAGCTGGAGCCTGCCGGGAGTCTTACCGGCAAAATCGCCCAGCAGGGTGGCGATGGGGTAGTACGCCCCCGGATTGAGGGTGTAGACCATCGTCCGCGGCAGTCCGCCGGACTGCTCCACCGAGGCGAGCAGGGCGGCCGCGTGCTCAATATCGATCACGTTCCCCACACTGTCGCATCCACAGTCCGCCCCCACCCGGCCGTACAGGGTGGGGTTCAGGTTGCGGAGCACGCCGCAGTGCAGCTGCCAGACCATCCCGCGCCGGGTGAGCGCCGCTCCGATAAAGGAGAGCAGCTCAAACTGATAGGCCGCAATCTCCTCCGGTTCGGCAGCCGCGCCGGCGAGCGCCTTGCCAAGCGCCCGCTCCGCCTGGCCGGGCGTTCCTTTTCCCGGGAAATCCGTCACGGACATATCGGCGGCCACGGCCCCATTCTGCACAAAAAAGTCCAGCCTTTTTTCCACGGCGCGCTTCAGACTGTCCAGATCACGGATCTCCAGTCCGGCCGCATGCCCCAATCGCGTCAGATACTCCCGGAATCCTGCATTCTCCAGATGGATCACATTGTCCGCGCGAAAACAGGGCCGTACGGAAAAGCCCGTATTCTGCTCCTTCAGACTGCGGTGAAAATGCAGATCGTCCGCCGGATCGTCTGTGGTGATCACGGTCTCCACGCCCGAGGATCGGATCAACTTCCGCGCACAGAAATGGCCGTCCGCCATCTGTGCCAGCGTCTGATCCCAGATCTCCCCCGCCGTCTCCGGCCCGATGGGCGTATGGATCCCAAAGTATTTCTGCAGCTCCAGGTGCGCCCACTGATACACAGGGTTCCCCGCAAAGTGCGGCAGGCAGGCTGCAAAGGCCAGGAACTTCTCCCGATCCGGCGCGTCTCCCGTGATCAGCCGTTCATCGATACCCGCAATGCGCATCAGGCGCCACTTGTAATGGTCACCCGCCAGCCAGAGCTGCGTCAGATTGTAAAACGTCTTATTTTCGTCGATCTCCTGCGGGCTGAGGTGGCAGTGAAAGTCAAAGATCGGCTGCTTTTGTGCAAAGCGCCGGTACAGCATCCGCGCCATCCCGTTCTCCAGCAGGAAATCCTCATTCATAAAGGTTTTCACAACGGAACAGACCTCCCCTATTATGATAGTATCATCATACACCTCAATTTTTGTTAATACAATAGTTTAAATTGCTTTTATACTTGTAAAAATTGACTTGATCTGATAAAATATCCTTAAAATAAAATTTAATAATTTAATTTTTTCGGGTATTTTTATGGAAAACAAAATCATCTGGACACAGTGGACCCTGTCCCAGAAAATGCGCAACGCCACCTATGAGATCAACCATTACGGCGACAAAGACTTTAAGACCGTCATGCCCCACAGCCACGATTTCTACGAGCTGTATTATTTTATCGGCGGACGCGCATCCTATATTGTTGAAAACAAAAAATATCAGCTCCGCCACGGCGATCTGCTGCTGATCCCGCCCGGGGAACTCCACCAGCTGGATATGACCGACAGCTCCCAGCTGTACGAGCGCATTGTGCTGTGGATCACGCCGCAGTACCTGCGTGCGCTCGGTACCGGGCAGACCGATCTGACCGAGTGCTTCCGCCTGTGTGCGGAGAGCCGCGCCTACCTGATCCGGGACATCTCCTTTGCAGAGAAAATCGGAACCTGGCTGGATGAGACGTTTACCCGGTCTGCGGTGTCCAGGTACGGGGACGACCTGCGCGCGGAGATCCTGCTCAAAAACATCTTTTTGGAGCTGTGCCGATACATGCGCGGCCGGCGCACCCCCGAGTCCGGCATCAGCCACGCAGCCGTCACACAGGCGATCGACTACATTGCCGCCCATCTGACGGAGGACCTCTCCCTTGATGTACTGGCGGACCAGCTATACCTGAACAAGTACTATCTATCCCGCCTGTTCCGGGAGCAGACCAATGTCACCATCCACCAGTACATCCTGAAAAAGCGGCTCTCGCTGGCCCGCTCCTTCATCGAACAGGGGCTCCCGATCGCGCAGGTCTGTCAGCGGAGCGGATTCCACGATTACACCAACTTTTTCCGAGCGTTTAAGAATGAGTACGGCATGACGCCCGGCCAGTACCACGCCCTGTATGGCCAGCCGTCCCCGCCCGGGGATGCCGGGCAGCCATAAACGGGGCAGCACTATTCAGGAGGAAAGTTATATGATATGGTTTGAAGAAAGCATTTTTTATCAGATCTATCCGCTGGGGTTTTGCGGCGCGCCGCACGAGAACGACGGCATTCCCGTGCCCCGGATCCGGAAGGTGCTCGACTGGATCGGCCACCTGAAAAAGCTGCATATCAGCGCCGTGTATTTTTCCCCGGTCTTTGAATCCGACCGCCACGGTTACGATACGCGCGACTACCTCAAAATCGACTGCCGTCTGGGCACGAACGCGGACTTTGCGGACGTGTGCCGGGCCCTGCACGCAAGCGGCATCCGCGTGGTGCTCGACGGGGTCTTCAACCACGTGGGGCGCGGATTCTGGGCGTTTCAGGACGTGCTGAAAAACCGGGAAAGCTCCCGTTATAAGGATTGGTTCCACCTCAACTTTGGCGGCAACTCCTGCTACAACGACGGCCTGTGGTACGAGGGGTGGGAGGGCCACTTTGAATTGGTCAAGCTGAACCTGTACAACCCGGAGGTGGTGGACTACCTACTCGGGTGCGTAAAGCAATGGGTGGAGGAATTTGAAATCGACGGCCTGCGCCTGGACGTGGCCTACTGCCTGAATGAGGACTTTATGCGGCGGCTGCGCGCCTTTTGCGACGGGCTCCGGCCGGACTTCCTGCTGCTGGGGGAGATCCTGTTCGGCGACTACAACCGCATCGTCAACGATTCCATGCTCCACAGCTGTACCAACTACGAGTGCCGCAAGAGCCTCTACTCCAGCCTGAACGATCTGAACCTGTTCGAGTTTGCGCACTCCCTCAACCGTCAGTTTGGCGGCGACGGCTACGCCCTGTACCGTGGCAAACACCTGCTCTCCTTTGTGGACAATCACGACGTCACGCGCGCGGCCACCATCCTGCGTGAAAAACGCCATCTGCCCCTGCTGTACGGGATGTTGTACGGGATGCCCGGCGTGCCGTGCATCTACTACGGCAGTGAGTGGGGAGCGGAGGGCGACAGGCAAAACGGCAGCGACGACGCGCTGCGCCCCTCCTTTGACGCGCCGGAGTGGAACGATCTGACCGGTCTGATCGCCCGTCTGGGCGAATTGCGCACACAGTCCCCCGCCCTGATCCGGGGGGATTACCGGAGCGTTTTCCTGACCAATCGCCAGTTCATCTTTGAGCGGGCGTTCGGCGGGGAGCGGATCCTGATCGCCGTCAATGCGGACGGAGACCCCTTTGACGCCCGGTTCGACGTGCACACGGATGCGCAGGACCTGCTCTCCGGAGCGCGCGTCCGGCTCGAGGGCGGCGCACAGCTCCCGCCGTATAGCCTGTTCTATTGGCGGCCGGAGGGCGGAAGCTGCTGATTCCCGCCCCGAACGACGGACTTTTCTCCATCACAAAGCTCCCGCCGGGATTGTGCGAAATCCCGGCGGGAGCTGTTTTTCCTCAAATTACCGTTCTGATCAGCGGAGCGCCCGGGCGCAGTCAAACGCCGCGCGCGTCGCACCGGCGATGCGCCCCTTCTGCGCGGCGTCGCCGACTATAAAGAGGTTCTCCTGCTTTCCCTTGAGCTCGTCATACAGGGCGTTGACCTGCTCCACGCCGATGGCGATCACCACGTCGTCCGCCTGGCGCGTCTGGCTCTCGCCGCTCTTGCTGTCCGTAAAGGTGACGCTGCCGTCCTCCACGGCGCTGAGCTTCTGCCCCGTGAGGATGGCCACGCCCTTGGAGCGCAGCAGCGGCACCGCGCGATCCAGATGCTGGTGATACGTACCGGGAGCGATGTGCTCCGCCATCTCGATGATGAACACCTTCGCCCCGTTGTCGGCCAGCAGCTCCGCCGTCTCCAGACCGGTCATCCCGGAGCCGATCACCGCGACTGTTCGGCCTGAAAAATCCTTCCCATGGCGCAGCGCATAGTCGGAGGTGTGCACATTCTCGCGCTCTGCGCCGGGGATCCCCTTCGGCTTGCAGGCCACCGCACCCGTTGCCACGATCACGGCATAGGGATTCTGAGCCAGGATCTCCTGTGCCGTTGCGGCGTGATCATACACGATCTTGGCCCCATTTTTCCGGGCGGCGTGCTCCAGATCCTGCGCACACCAGCCGAGCTTTTCCTTGTGCGGGGGCAGCTCCGCGAGGGTGAGCTGTCCGCCGGCGCGCGCCTCCTTTTCATAGACCGTCACCTGGAAGCCGCGCCCGGCGAGCACTTCGGCCGCCGTCAGTCCGGCCGGGCCCGCGCCCACGATGATCACATGACGCCCGTCTCCGTCGCGCGGCGGCTCCATGGGGACGGCGACCTCCCGGCACACGCGCGGGTTGACGGTGCACTGCCCGGCCTGGCGGCGCTCCGCGCCGTCAAGCATGCTCTCAAAGCACCACAGGCAGCAGATGCAGCGCTTGATATCGTCCGCGCGGTTGGCCGCGGCCTTTCGCGCCCACTGGGAGTCCGCCAGCAGCGGGCGCCCCAGGCTGATAAAATCCTGCACCCCGTCGGCCAGCTGCTGCTCCGCCTGCTCCGGGCTGCGGATCAGGTTGGCCGCCAGAACGGGAATTTTCACCTCGTTGCGCACCGCCTGGGCCAGGTTCTTGCGCCAGCCGCATTCAAACTCCGTCGGCTCCAGCCAGTAATTCATCGTCTCGTATGTACCGCTGGACACATCCAGCGCATCCACCCCGAGCTCCTCCAGCCGTTTGGCGATCTTCAGCCCCTCCTCCAGGGTGTAGCCATTCTCCGGCTCGCCGATCTCACGGTAAAATTCATCCACGGACAGCCGCACGATCAGAGGGAAGTCCGGCCCGCATTTTTCGCGGATCTTGCGGATGATATTGGTGATAAAGCGCATCCTGTTTTCAAACGAGCCGCCGTATTCATCCGTGCGCCGGTTCGTATAGGGGCTGAGGAACTGCTGGATCAGATAGCCGTGCGCCCCGTGCAGCTCCACGCCGTCTCCGCCCGCCTTCTTCACGCGGAGCGCAGCCTCGGCAAACTCGTCCTCGATCTGAATGATCTCCTTGACTGTCAATGCGCGCGTCCTCTGCCGTTCCAGGCGGCAGGGGACGTCACTGGGCGCCGCCACAGGGGGGAGCAGATGCGTCTTTTCCACCAGATCGCGCTTCTGTGCGATTTTAAAGAAGAGGGACCAATAGCTGTCAAACGCTCTGCCGAACGCACTGCTCATGCGCCAGGTGGACGTCAGGATGGACAGCGTCTGCCGCCCCGGATGGTGCAGCTCACAGAAAATCCTGGTCCCGTGCCGGTGGATCCGGCGCACCATTTTGGCAAAGGGCTCAATGTGGCGGTCGGAGGACATGGCGAGCTGGCGCGGCGCGAGCACGCCGGTGCGCTCGTCCACCCGCGTGGCCTCCGTGAGGATCAGGCCCACGCCGCCCTCGGCGCGCTCCTCATAGTACCGGATCATCTGCTCGCCGGGGGTGCCGTCCATATTGGCCGTCCCCATGACCATCGGCGCCATGGCGATCCTGTTTTTCACCTCAACCGATCCGATCTTCCCCGGGGTAAAAAGATGCTCGTATTTCATTTCCGAACGCTCCCTTTCCGTTTCTCTTTCCTTCTGTTCAATATATTCACGCGTTAAAAGGCGTAGTCGCCCGTATCGCTCCAAAGAATATATCCGCTCACGCCGGCCGTTTCGGCCGCCTGAATATATGCCTGCGTTTCTGCCGCATCCTGTGCGTCGAGCACCGGCATGATCCCCGTGCTCCTGCCCCCGAGCGTCGCCCGGCTGACGATCTGCCGGCAGGCGGCCTCAACCAGCGCGTTCATATCCGCCTGCGGGGACAGCTCCTCCTCGCCGACCTGCATCGGGTCCGGAAGCTGCGCCTGGCGCAGATCCGGAGCGCAGACCCGGGCGCTCGCATCGAGCAGACTGCCGTCATAGCGCTCCGCATCGCCGTTGAGCGCGCTGTCGCCCGTGACATACAGCAGGATCTTATCCGCACCGCCCACGGCGTCGAGTACGGAGTCCACAAAGCTCTTCAGGGTGGCGTTGCGCCCTGCGGAGCTGCTCTCCTCCCCGTCAAATCGGGCCTTATTCATGGAGTATCCGGCGGGGAACTGCACCCCCGTGAGCAGCACCTTATCCAGATTCAGCGCGCCGAACGCCTCCTGGATGATCTGAATATTATAGCTGCGCGCCGCCTGAGAATACGGGTTCAGCCACGCCTTGCCGCCCTTTGCCGGGGCGCCGTCCAGCCAGAGCTGATCCGTATCCTCATAATATACGGCGCCGCCCTCGAGCGAGGACGCGGCCAGCGGATCATCAAAGCAGTGAAACAGGCCGATCACATCCATGCCGTGCTGCCGCACCGCATCGATCGCCGGCAGCAGATTTTCATCCGCAGCGGGCGCCTCTGCCGCAAGCGCCTCCGGGACGGCGCACGCATAGTTGATTGTGCCGTCCGCATTTTTGATATCCAGCACCACCGCGTTGATCCCCGCGGCGGCCGCGCCGTCCAGTAAGGTGTTGAGGGCCTGCGTATCCGCCAGCTTTTCCGCCGGGAGATAGATCGCGTTGCGTCCGTTGGAGCCGTTATCCTGCGTGGGCTGCGCCTGATCGTCCCCCGCCTCCTGCCCCGGGGCCGCCGTCTCCCCGGGCTGGGACTCGGCAACTACCGGGAGATGGGAGACGTCGAGCATCAGCGTGACGGAAAAATAGCCGACTACAAATACAAACACAAATCCCAGCGCGGCAAATACCCACTTGACCGCGGAGGCGCGCCGCTGCTTCTTCTCCACGTCGCTCCTGTAGCCGCTCTCCACCGGCTCGTTCCCGGGGTAGTCGCGGACAAAGCCGTAATAGCTCCTGCGCCCGGACGGAAGGCCCTCTGCGTTTTTCTTTTTCCGTTTCATCCATCCACCTCCGCGGCAGGTTTCATCAGACGATCAGGCTCTCGCCGGAGAAGCCCATAAACGCCAGGGACAGCAGCGCCGTGTACAGCAGCAGCGCCGGGATCCCGCGGAAGGAAGCGGGAAGGCGCTTGTTCTGCGTGATCCGGCTCATGCCGAAGCTCAGCAGCACCGTCGCCACAAAAAAGGCAACCCCGGTCCCGATCCCCGCCCCGACGGCCTCCGTCACCGTGTAGGCCGCCCGGTAGGAGAGCAGCGGCAGCGGGATCACGAGCGTGTTGAACGCCGCCGCGCCGATCTGACGCAGAAAGCTGTGCGTGGAATGAAAGCCGAATCTGAACACGATCACGGCTATAAAATACAGGGCAAAAATCACGCCTGTATACAGGACCAGATGCACCGTATTGCTCGCGCCGCGGATCTCGGGGATCAGATTCAGCGCGGAGGTGGCGGCATTCCCGGCCACGGCAAAAAAGAGCACAAACAAACTCATCCGCACGATCCGCTGCGGCTTGGCCGCCACACGCAGGACCTCCGTGATGCCATACGCTCCGCATAACACCACATTCTGGAGCAGGGCTACGGAGAGGGCGATCGTCACCATATTCAAAAATGCGCTCACTTCTCCCCGCCCCCTTTCTCATCGTGCGGCGCAGCGCCGTCCTTGGCGTTGGGCTCCATCCCCGCGGATACGCCGACGGCTGTCTCCACCACGCCGGCGGATACTTTTTTGACGCGGGAGAGGATCGCCTCCTCATTGAGCTCCTCGTCGGCGGTATCCTCCAGCGCCCCCGCCCTGCGCGCGCGGTCCCGCCTGTACAGCAGGCACCACAGGAGCGCGGAGAGAAACGCCAGCACCAGGAAGCCGCCAAACGGCGTGTCGATCGCCGGAACCGGCGGCGTGCCGGTCAGCGGAAGCTCCCAGAACATCCCCTTGCCCAGGATTTCCCGCACGGCGCCGACAATCACAAGCACCGCCGCATAGCCGATGGAATAAGATATAGCGTCCGCCAGACTTTTGCGCAAGCGGTTTTTTACCGCAAATCCGTCGCAGCGGTAGATCAGCAGGGAATTGACCGCCATCAGCGGCAGGAAAACACCGATGCTGATATAAATATTGGGCATGTATTTATCGATAACGAGCGAAATCGGGATCACCGCGGCCATAAAGGTCACCGCGTAGATGCCCACACGCAGCCAGCGGGGGATATATTTGTAAAGGGCGCTCGCGAGCAGCTCGCCAAATATGAGCAGCGCCCCCGAAATAGCCGCCAGTATGATGGCCGTCTTCGTATCGGCGGCCACCGCCGCGATGGGGCAGATCCCGATGGCCTGCACCAGCGCGGGATTCCGGCTGAAGACCCCCTGCCGGAAGATCTGAACATAGCTCAGCTCCTTTTCCGGAGCGTCCTTTTCCCGCTTTGTCATGGCAGAACCTCCCCTCCTTCCCGCACCGGGGCCGATTCCTCTTTTTTCGGCACATCCGCACTCCTGCGCAGAAAGATCGCGCGGGAGACGGGCGGCCACGCCGCATTCATCAGCAGCACGGCAAAACACGCCCCCTCCTCATACGCGCCAAAGTAGCGCAGCAGCATGCACAGCCCCCCACCGGCAAGGCCGTAGATCAGCTTGCCGATCGGATTCCTGGGGCTGGTGGCCGGATCGCTCATAAAAAACAGCGCCGCAAACACCAGCATACCGGAGGCAATCTCCATCGTCAGGGACGCCTTCCGCCCGGAGAGAACCCGCGGGAAGATCACCGCGCACACCGAACACACCGCCACAAATGCCGCCGGCGCGATGATCTGGGAGGGGCGGCGGATCAGCAGGTAGACCGCGGCGCCAAAGAGGGCGATCGTACAGGTGGCGCCCATCGGCCCCGCGATCCCGCCGGACACGATATTGAAAAAGTTAAACAGCGTCGGCGCGCCGGAATCCCCAACGCGGAGCATTGCGGCGAGAGAATCGCCGCGGATGAACGCCTCCGAGCCCGTGACCGCCACCGGCGTGCCCACGGCCGGGTACGTAAAGAGCAGATCCCCCCAGCACACCGTCAAAAAAGCGATCCCTGCCGCCGCGGGGACAAAGGGCGACTCCGATGCCGAGCCGAACGGCAGCTTGACCGCAATTATGGCAAACGCCACCCCCGCCACAGGCAGCCACAGCGGAGCGCTTGCCGGCATGACCAGCGCAACCGCCAACCCCGTAAACACGGCCGAAAAGTCGCCCAGCTCCGCGGGGCGGCGCATGAGCGCATAGCCGATCCGCTCAATCACCACAGCGCTGAGCACGCTCAGCGCCATGATCCCAAGCGCACGCAGCCCGTAGTGAACCACGGCCATCACCGCCAACGGGAGCATCATAATGAGCATATCGATCATATAGGAGCGCGTCCCGCGGTCCACTGCGGCGCGCCTGCGCTCCCTCTCGGGTAAATTCCTGTTTCTGTCCAAAAGCCGCATCTCCCTTTCCTGTTTGATCCGCGCCGCCGAAGGGGCAATCCCGGCAGGGATTGACAGCGGCGCCAGTATTTATCCATTGCCAAACGGCCGGTTCCACGCTATCATAAAATCAGCATTACCTCTGACCGAAAGGAGCTGTGTGAACGATGGAATTCCGTTCCCCCGACAGCCACACGATCACCACGCATCTCACGCGGGCCGATCTGGCCAAAATGCACCTGACCTTTGAGGCCATGGATTATTCCGACGCCCATACGCGCCGGGCCATTCACGCCCTGCTGGACAGCGCCTGCCGCGAGCTGCACATCAGCGCCAACACGCACGGGCGCATGATTATTGAGGCCTTTGCCGAACACGACGGCGGGTGCCGGATCGTCTATACGCTCCCCCCTGAGAAAGGGCGGCTGCGTCTGATGATCAAACGCCGCCGGAGCGCCTACGCGTATATCTTCCGCAAGATGGACGATCTGCTCGACGCCTGCGCCGCGCTGCCCGTCCGCCCGGAGAGCGATCTCTACCGGGCGGGGGAGGACTACTTCCTGATTCTGTATCCCCCGGAAGGGGATCGGGCCGTGCGGACCGTCCTGAATGAGTACGGATCCCCGTGCGGGGCGGATCCCGCGGCGATTCAGGCCGTCCGCGAACACGGCCGCCTGCTCTGCTGCGGCAACGCCGCACGCAGGCTGTCAGGCATTTGACGCGGCCGCGCGCAGCTGCCGGATCATTTCGGCGGCGTCAGGCGCATTGAATACGGCGCTCCCGGCGACGAACACATTCGCCCCCGCCTGCGCCGCCTGCGCGATGGTCTCCGGCGTGATACCGCCGTCCACCTGAATATTGATCTGCCGCCCCGCCTCGTCGCACGCCCTGCGCAGGCGGGTGATTTTATGCATCATATCGGCCATGAATTTTTGCCCGCCGAAGCCGGGCTCCACCGTCATGACCAGGATCATGTCCAGCTCCTCGAGCAGCGGGAGCACGGCGCGCGCGCACGTATTCGGTTTAACGGCCAGCGCGGCGCGGCACCCGGCGTCATGAATCCGCCTGATTGTCGCACGCGCATCCGACTTGGATTCCGCATGGAAGCTGATAATATCCGCCCCCGCACGCGCAAAATCCTCCACGTACCGGATCGGGTCTTCAATCATCAGATGAACGTCGAACGGCAGGGCGGAGGAGCTGCGCAGGCACTTGACGATCGGCGCCCCCAGCGTCAGATTCGGCACGAACAGCCCGTCCATCACATCAATGTGGAGCCAGTCCGCCCCGGCATCCTCCATCCGTTTGAACTCCTCCCCCATCCGCGAAAAATCGCATGAGAGAATTGACGGCGCAATTTTGATCTCCAGCGCGATCACTCCTTAAAGGAAAATTCGGGTCCCCCTGACGGGGTATATATCATATTGTACCAATTCCGGCCCCAAAGGTCAATCTCAAGCGTATTTTTTACGCAAACGTTTCTCTGATAAAAACTGCAAAAGCGGGGAGGCATACGCCTCCCCGCAAAGCTGTATGGTGCACCGGCCGTTACGCGTCCTGACCGGCCTTCTGCTCGGCGATCACCTTGTCGGCCACGGCCTGCGGCGCCTCGTCATACCGCAGGAACTCGAGCTCAAAGCTGCCGCGCCCGCGGGTGACGGAACGCATCATGGTGCTGAAGTCGGCCATCTCCGCCATGGGGACCTCCGCCTCGATCACCTGCATGGAGCTGTCCTCCGGGGAGGGGCTCATCCCGAGCACGCGTCCGCGGCGCTTGGTGATGTCGCCCATGATGTCGCCCATGGTGTCCTCCGGGATCGTCGCGTGGAGGGAACCGACCGGTTCGAGCAGCGCAGGCGACGCATTCGGGATGCCGTTCTTAAACGCCAGGTTGGCCGCCAGCTTAAACGCCATCTCCGACGAGTCGACCGGGTGGTACGAACCGTCATAGAGCACGGCCTTGACGCCTACCATCGGGTAGCCCGCCAGCACGCCGTGTGCCATGCTCTCGCGCAGGCCCTTTTCCACCGCGGGGAAGAAGTTCTTGGGCACCGCGCCGCCGAAGACCTCCTCCTCGAAGACGAGCTCCTCGCTGCTGCACGGCTCAAAGCGGATGAACACATCGCCGAACTGGCCGTGCCCGCCGGACTGCTTCTTGTGCCGGCCCTGCGCCTGCACCGTCTTGCGGATCGTCTCGCGGTAGGCGACCTTGGGCTGTTTGAGGACGATATCCACGCCGAATTTCGTCTTCAGCTTGCTGGTAATCACGTCCAGATGCTGCTCCCCGAGGCCGGAGAGGATCTGCTCGTGCGTCTCGTTATTCGTATAGAAATTGATGGTCGGATCCTCCTCCATCAGGCGCATGAGGCCCGAGGCCACCTTCTCCTCTTCGCCCTTCTTCGCGGGGGTGACGGCCATGGACAGGCACGGATGCGGGAAGGTGACGCCCTCGAGCTTGACCACGCGCGACGGATCACAGAGGGTGTCACCCGTGCGGACCTTGTCGAGCTTGGTGAGCACGCCGATATCGCCGGCGGAGATCTCCGTCAGATCGGTCTGCTTACCGCCGACCATTCCGACAAGCTTGCCCGCCTTTTCCGCCGCCCCCGTGCGGGCGTCCACCACGCCCATACCCGGGGTGAGCTTGCCGGAGATGACTTTGACAAAGGACATCCGCCCCACGAACGGGTCGGCGATCGTCTTAAAGCAGAGGGCGGCCAGCTTTTCCGCCTCATCGCAGGGGATCTCCAGCAGGTTGCCCTCCGTGTCCGCCGCCAGCTCGCTCGCCTTATCCGCAGCGGACGGTGCGAACTCCTCAATCCCGTCGAGCAGCAGATCCACCGCCGCCCCCGTCAGGCCGGAGAGGGCGAACACCGGATACAGGCTGCCCTGCGCCACGCCCTGCTTCAGGCTGGTGATGATCTCCTCGGGGGTGAAGGCCTCGCCCTCAAAAAACTTGTCGAGCAGCTCATCGTTGGTGGTCGCGATCGCCTCGCGGAAGATCTCGAGCATCTCCTCGTAATTCTCGTCATTTTCCGGCATGGGGACCTCTGTCGCCTTCCCGTCCTGATAGGCAAACGCCTTTTTGTGGATCAGGTCGACATAGGAGGCGGCGATATTCCCCTCCATGTGCGGGACGACGACCGGGCACAGCAGGGTGCCGTACACCCTGCGCAGCGCCTCGAACGTCTTGTAAAAGCTGCGGTGGTCGGAATCCGTCTTGGTGATGGCAAACATGCGCCCTTTCCCCTGCTTTTTGGCGGAGGAAAAGACCTTCTGTGCGCCGATATCGCAGTCGGAACCCGCGCTCGTCACCACGATCACGCAGTCCGCCGCGCGCACGCCCTCACACTGGCCGCATTCAAAGTCGAACTGGCCGGGCGTATCCAATATATTGATCTTCGCATCCTTCCACTCCACTGCGGCGAGTGCTGTGGATACGGAGGATTTCCGCTTCTTCTCCAGGGGATCGCTGTCCATGACGGTCGTCCCCTCTGCCACCGTACCCATGCGGTCCGTCAGGCCCGCCAGATAGAGCATGGCCTCCGCCACGGTCGTTTTGCCCTTGCCGCCGTGGCCCGCAAGCGCTATGTTACGGATGGAACCTGCTTTGTGTGATTTCAAGGTAATTCCCCCTTAAAAAAGATGAAGATTCGACAAAATATATAATTATTTATACATTTCACCGAAAATTATATCACATCCACCCACACAAAACAATAGAACGATGTCATAAAAAAAGGCGCCGTGTGACAAACACAGCGCCCTATTTTTGGTAAAACAGCACAAACAGCTCTCTTCCTAACGTCCCAGCCGGCGGATCTGGCGCTGGAAATCGTCGCCCTTGTGCTCAAAATTGCGGTAGACATTGTAGCTCGACGCCGCCGGGGAGAGCAGGCAGGAGCGCCCCTTCTCCGTGATATTGGCCGCCATCTGCACGGCCTGCTCCATATCCTCCGCCTGATAGATCATCTTCCCGCAGCGCTTTTGGATCAGATTCCGCCCGATCGCACGGCCCGTATCGGGCAGGCAGACGATGTTGCGCACCGCACATCGGCACAGATAGTCTTCAAACTCCGTGTAGTCCAGGCCGCGGTCCATCCCGCCGATGATGAGCGTATCCACATCACCCAGGCCCTCCACGCCGCACTCCACCGCGCGCGGGATGGTGGCAATGGCGTCGTCATACCATTTGATCCCGGCGTACTCCCCCACAAACTGAAGGCGGTGCGGTGCGCCGCGGAAAGAGGCAACGCCCTTCAGGATCGCCGCATCGCCGATCCCGAGATCGCGCGCCGCGTGCATGGCAAACAGGATATCATAGCGGAAGTGCTCGCCGCGCAGGTAGTCGTTGCACGCGAAGAGCTCCTGTGCGAACGGATCCGCCTGCTCCTTCAGGGAGATGCGCTCGAGCCGCGCCGGGAATCGCGTGAGATCGGCCACATCCGACACATCCTGATCCCCATTAATAAGGAAAAGATTTCCCGCCCTCTGATAGCGGGCGATGTTCAGCTTGGCGCCCACATACCCGGCATAGCCGTTGTAGTGGTCCAGGTGCTCGGGGTACAGGTTGGTCAGCACGGCGATATCGGGCGAATGGCGGCAGAATTCCAGTTGGTGGGAGGACATCTCGATCACAGCGGTCATGCCGGCCGTATCGCCGAGGCACTCGAACACCGGCACGCCGATATTCCCGATCAGGCTCGATTTCACGCCCGCCGCCTGCAAGATGGCGTAGATCAGCGACGAGGTCGTCGTCTTGCCCTTGGTGCCGGTGACGCCCACCGTGCGCGCGCAGTCCGCATACTGCAGGAACAGGTCCGTCTGGCAGGTGACGAGCGTCGTCGGGGAGATCTTCACATCCCGCACGGAGATGCCCGGGCTCTTCATGACGACATCATAGCTGTTGATGCCGTCCATATAATCCGGCCCGCAGATCAGGCGGACGTTTGGATCCTCCACCTGCACCGGATTGGCGTCGGCCACGGTGATCTCCTGCTCCGGCAAGAATCCCCGGATAAACGCAAGCGTGGAGCGCCCCTCCCGGCCAAAGCCGAGGATGAGCACTTTTTTTCCTTTGAAAAAATCAGCAATCTGACTGCGAGACAAAGTCGAACATCTCCTTCACACAGGGCTCAAATGCGGGCGGGATATGATGGATGCTGTTAAACTCCCGAAAGAGCAGCTTTTCATCAAATGTGAGCGCCGTGCCCGCGCGGTCCGCATAGCGGCGCAGCAGCAGGGGGAGCGGCCGCCCATCCCGCTCGTACTGACCGCAGGCGAGCTTGCACGCGGCGCCGACCTCCTCGCGGGTGCCGATGCACTCAAACGGCTTGACGGCGCTGAACCCGGTCAGCCCGTCAAAATAGCCGGCCAGCTCCTCCCGCTCCAGGAGGTTCTGCCCAAAGACCCGCTCCACGCGCTCCGGGGGGAGGAACGCCGACAGGATCGTATAGACAAACAGGCACTTGGGGCAGCTGCAGCACCAGCTGTCCGTCTTACTGCCCAGGTTGCAGCTCTTAAATACATCCAGGTACTTCTCAGCATGGCCGGCAAAGTATTTGGCGATCTGCAGCTCGTTAAACGGGCGCAGCAGGCTGAAGTAACGCACGCACCCGGTGACGTTCTTTTTCAGGTACCAGTTGAAATTCTGCTCAAACTCGAACGACTTGGAGTACTGGTGATTGACCGTGGACCCGGCCACATTCCCCTCGTTGGCGCTCGACTCGTTGGAGAGGACGATATGCTCCCGCCCGGTGAGCACGGCGCAGTATGCACACAGGAAGGCCACGATCGCCGAAAACGGCGTGTGACCGTTCAAAAATCCTCTCTTATTCAGTTCCAGCAGATTGGGGTCGATCGTGCGGCGGGTGATCACACGGCTGTCTGCGCCGTAGCCCGCCCGATCCGCGCAGCCCAGACCCGCCCCCTTGGGGTTGATAAAAAAGCAGCGGTTTTCGGCGTGCATCCCCCGGAGCAATTCCAGGCTGACGACGGAATCCTTCCCGCCGCCGACGGGGATCAGGTTGCCGCCCGCAATCACAGGTTCCTCGGGGCGTGCAGCCCGCCGCGCCGGGGCGATGATCTCAAACAGCTCCTCCTGTTCACAGGCGATCCCGTTGCGGTACATCATCTCGCCCAGCCCGCCCCAATAGAGCCTCTGCCACCAGGCGATATCGTCCGCATCCAGCGCGCCGCAGAGCACCTCCATCCGGGGGGAACAGGCGGCCTTCAGATAGCTGACGGCCTCTACCATCCCCAGCGAAAACGCCAGCTCCCGCGCCGCGGGGCAGTCCGGCTCATTGAGCAGCTTTAAATTTGCCGTCTCTATTGTGGTCTGCGGCGTAAAGGAACACAGCCCCGGGATCTCAAAGGTATAACGGAGCGTCACCGTCCCCTCCCCGCGGAGGATCTCATATTCTTGATATTGAAACACCGGATATTCCCGCCGGAACCGGTCAAAATCCGCCTGACGCTTGCCGTCGAGCATGGCGACGCCTCCCCGCTTGTTCTCTCGCACTTTTACAGTTTCATCGTATCACAACGGCCGCGGCCGAATTTGTCACTTCTGCTCGTCGAGCGTCATGGAGTAGGCGGGCAGGAACTCCCGCACAAAGATCTCCGCCTCCGGGCAGTGGAGCTCCTCCAGGATCCGGCGCGTGGAGCGACCCGCCTGCACAAATTCCGTGTTGCCGGCCTTTTCCTCCTCGATGCACTTGATCAGCGCACAGAGCTTGTCCGCCGCCCTGACCAGGGTTCGCAATTCCGTATCGCCCTCCTGCGCATCCTCCCCGCGCAGGATCTGCCGGAAATCTTCCTGCAGGTAGTCCGGCAGCTTGTCCAGCAGCGTCTCCTGCGCCTTTTCCTCCACGCGGCGGTAGGCGTTCTTCATCTCCGGGTCGTGGTATTTGACCGGTGTGGGCATATCGCCGGTGAGGATCTCCGGCGCATCGTGATAAAGCCCCAGCAGCGCCGCGCGCTCCGCATTGTAGTGCTTGCCCAGCTTGCGGTTGCCGATCAGCGCGAGCGCATGGGCGATCACCGCCGTCTCGTGCGAGTGATCGGCCAGATTCTCCGGATGCGTGTTGCGCATCAGCGCCCAGCGCGTAATATATTTCATGCGCCCCATCAGGGCAAAAAAGGAATGATTCATGGTTCTCTCCCAATTTTCAGTCCACACCCAGGCCCAGCTTGATCCGTGCCTCCAGGTGGTCGATATACTGGCGCGCCGTGCGCGGGCTCCGCCCCCCGCGGCTGAGGGCCCAGCGCTCCGCCCCCGCGTGCAGCTCCTCCGCACTGACGGGCAGCTTGCGGTCTGCCGCGATGCCGTCGAGGATGTCATAGTACTGCTGCCGCCCGGGGTTGATAAAGGTCACCATCAGACCGAACCGGTCGGCAAGGGAGAGCTGCTCCTGCATCGTGTCGCGCCGGTGGAGCTCATCGCCCTCGCGGTCGGAAAATTTTTCCCGAACCAGATGGCGCAGGTTGCTCGTGGCGTAGATGAGCATGTTGTCCCGCCGGGCGGCCAGTCCGCCCTCGAGCGCCGCCTTGAGCTGGGCGTAGCCGCTGTCATTGGTGGAAAAGGAGAGATCGTCGATAAAGATGATAAACTTCAGCGCCGTCCCGCGCAGCTTTTCCACCACCTTGGGGAACTCCGCAATCGCGCTCTTGGGCATTTCGATCATGCGCAGGCCCTCGGGCGCATAGCGGTTGAGGATCGCGTGCACGGTGGACGATTTCCCCGTCCCGCGGTCGCCGTAGAGCAGCACGTTGTTCGCGGGCAGCCCTTTCATGAACGCCTGCGTATTTTCCAGCACGCGCCGGCGCGGCTCCTCATACGTCTTCAGATCATCGAGCGTGATCTCGTTGGTGTGCGTCACGGGGACCAGATCGCCGTCCCGCCACAGGAACGCCTTGTTCCGCGCGAACAGCCCGCAGCCGTTTTTGCGGTGGAATGCTGCGAGTGCCTCCACCTTGCCGCCCCAGCGCGCATCTTCCAGCGGCCGGAGCCCCCGCCCCGCCGCGGGGAAGGGGATCTCCGCCGGCAGTCCGGCGTCCGCCGGGGTGAGCGCACAGAGCTTTTCGAGAATTTCCAGATCGTGCTCCGCAGCGCGCATAAGCATCCGATCGACCTCGTCACGGCAGGACGCCTCCCGGGCAAAAAGGTTATCGCTGTACAGGACCCGGCTGCTGAAATATCCCCTCAGGTCATCGGCAAACCCGGCCTCCGCCAGCTCGCGGAAAAACGCGGCGTAGGCGCACCGTTTTTCCGCCTCTCCCTGCGCGCGGAAGAGCTCCGTCAGCTTTCCGACGGCGGGGATCTCACGCTCCGTATAAATCATCAGCGAGCACAGCCCGCCGTACCAATCCGTTTTTTCCACTGTAACCAGACCTTTCCTCCGCCCCAAAAGGCAATAAATAACCAATGTAGGATTATAGCACTTTTTTGCCGTTTTGTCATTATGGGCTGATACATTTTATCCCCCGGCGGAGAAAAACCTATTTCGCGCACAAAATCCCCCGGTCCGCCCGCGGTAATTTTGACATTCTTTTCTCGCGAAAATCCTTGACGCGCGCCCCGCCCGTGGTATAATGATAAGTAAACAATCAATAGAGTTCCCGGCAAATCAAGCCGCGTACTTGGCGCTTTTTCCCAAAAAAGCGCATTTAAATCTGAAATGGAAAGGGATGAGGGGTGTGAACGGAGCTCAGGCAATGGTCCGCTGTTTAAAGGAGGAGAACGTCAAGGTACTCTTCGGCTATCCGGGCGCCGCGATCTGCCCGTTTTACGATGAGCTGCTCCAGGAGGAATCCATGCGCCACATTCTGGTGCGTCAGGAGCAGAACGCCGGCCATGCGGCCAGCGGCTACGCCCGCGCGAGCGGGGAGGTCGGCGTGTGCGTGGTGACCTCCGGCCCCGGCGCGACCAACCTCATCACTGCAATCGCCTCCGCGTATCAGGACTCGATCCCGATCGTCGCCATCACCGGCCAGGTCCGCCGCGATCTGCTCGGGCGCGACGTGTTCCAGGAGGCGGACATCACCGGCGCCGTCACACCGTTTATCAAGCACAGCTACCTGGTCACCAGCGCGGATGATCTGCCGCGCATTTTCAAGGAGGCCTTTTACATCGCCGCCAGCGGCCGGCCCGGCCCCGTCCTGATCGACGTGCCCGTGGACGTGCAGCAGGAGGCGCTTAAAAAGGAGTTCGAATACCCCAGAGCGCCGCGCATTATGGGGTACAAGCCGCGTATTCAGCCCAACATTCTCCAGATCAAGCGGGCGCTCGCCCTATTGAAGACGGCACGCTCCCCGCTGATCATCGCGGGCGGCGGCGTCCTGGGGGCGCGGGCGGAACGGGAGCTGCGCACCTTCGCGGAGCGGGCCAACATCCCCGTGACCGCCACCATGATGGGGATCGGCGTGCTGCCGTTTGACCATCCGCTCTATCTGGGCATGCTCGGCATGTACGGCCTGCGGTGCGCCAACACCGCCGTCAAGCGGGCGGACGTGATTCTGGTCATCGGCGCCCGCGTGGGGGACCGCGCCATCGCGGATCCGGAGCGCACCTCCGAGCGGTCCAAGATTATCCATATCGACGTGGACCCCGCGGAGATCGGTAAAAATCTGAACACCTTCATCCCGATCGTGGCACAGGCGCGTCCCGCGCTGGAGGCGCTGCTGGAACGGCTGGACTTCCGCTGCCCCGACGATTGGGCGCAAAAGGCCGCCGCGCTGCGCGCCGAGTGCGAGGAAAATACGGCCTACTGCCCGATGGAGCATTCCGTGGAGCCGCGCCGGTTTATCCGCACGCTCTCCGACGCGATGAAGGAGAAGGATATCATGGTCGCGGATGTCGGGCAGAATCAGATCTGGGCCTCCAACAATTATAAGCTGCGCAGCGGCATGTTCATCACTTCCGGCGGCATGGGCACGATGGGGTATTCCCTCCCCGCCGCGATGGGGGCCAAGCTCGCCAAACCGCGGCGCACCGTGGTCGCCGTGATGGGCGACGGCGCCATCCAGATGTCCATGATGGAGCTGGCCACCCTCATGCAGGACGGCATTGATGTCAAGATCATCGTCATGCGCAACTGCCGCCTGGGCATGGTGCGCGAGCTGCAGGACAAGCAGTACGGCGGGCGCGAGACCGCGGTGGACCTCAACGGCAGCCCGGACTTTATCGCGCTGGCCGCGGCGTACGGGATCCCCGGTGCGGATGTCCGCACGGATGAAGACGTCCCTGCGGCGATCGAGCAGATGCTCGCCTCTCGCGGGCCGTTCCTGATGCAGGTGCACGTGGATCCGTCGCAGAGCTCCTACAACTGACCGCAAAAGGAGGAACGATAAAATGAGAAGAACTTTGAGCGTACTTGTTGAAAACAGCCCCGGCGTCCTCTCCAAGGTGACCGGCCTTTTCTCCCGCCGCGGCTTCAATATTCACTCTCTCGCCGTCGGCCCTACAAACGATCCGGCCATCTCCCGCATCACGATCGTGGTCAACGGGGACGAGTATCTGGTCGAGCAGCTGGAAAAGCAGCTGAATAAGCTGATCCCCGTCATTAAGGTCAAGGTTTTGGAGGAGGGCTGTTATATCAGCCGCGCGCTGACGCTCGTCAAGGTCTCCGCGGATGCGAAAAACCGCCATGAGCTGATGAAGATCGCCGAGCTCATGGGCGCAAAGATCGTGGACGTGTCCAAGTCCTCCCTGACGCTGGAGTTTACGGATACGGACTCGCGTAAGGCGACATTTATCGAGATGCTGCGCCCCTATGGGATCCGCGAACTCGTCCAGACGGGGCAGATCGCCATCGAAGTCGGCCCCGACTCCTCCCTCCGCCCCAAAGCGGATAAGGAATCCATTTGATTTCATCCGGGCAGCCGGATTGAGATAGCGCGGCTTTCCGCGCACAGGTTTAATTTCAACACAGGCCCACCGGACTTGTGAAAAACAGGAGGTAATCTGTTATGTCAAAAATCTACTATGAAAGCGACTGCAATCTCGACTATATCAAGGATAAGACGGTCGCCATCATCGGCTACGGCAGTCAGGGCCACGCCCACGCGCTGAACCTGAAGGAGAGCGGTGTGAACGTCGTCGTCGGCCTGTATGAGGGCAGCAAGTCCTGGGCCAAGGCGGAGGCCGCCGGCCTGAAGGTCACCACCGCTTTTGAGGCAGCCAAGGCCGCCGATATCATCATGATCCTGACGCCCGACGAGCGCCAGGCGGATATCTACAAGGAGTCCATCGCCCCGAACCTGACCGAGGGCAAGGCGCTCGCCTTTGCGCACGGCTTTAACATCCACTTCGGCCTGATCAAACCGCCGGCGAATGTGGACGTGTTCATGATCGCCCCCAAGGCGCCGGGTCACACCGTCCGCAGCGAGTACGTCGCCGGCAAGGGCACCCCGTGCCTGATCGCCGTCCAGCAGGACTACACCGGCAAGGCGACCGACATCGGCCTGGCGTATGCGCTCGCCCTCGGCGGCGCACGTGCAGGCGTGCTGGAGACCACCTTCCGCACGGAGACGGAGACCGACCTGTTCGGCGAGCAGGCCGTCCTTTGCGGCGGCGTGACCGCCCTGATGACCGCAGGCTTTGAGACGCTGGTGGAGGCGGGCTACGATCCGCGCAACGCCTACTTCGAGTGCATCCATGAGATGAAGCTGATCGTAGACCTGATCTACAAGGGCGGCTTCCAGATGATGCGCTACTCCATCTCCGATACGGCCGAGTTCGGCGATTATGAGACCGGCAAGCGCCTGATCACCGACGAGACCAAGAAGGAGATGAAGAAGATCCTGCACGAGATCCAGGACGGCACCTTCGCAGCCAAGTGGATCGCGGAGAACAAGAACGGCAGGATCCACTTCAACGCCAGCCGCAAGCTGGCCGCCGAGCATCAGCTCGAGTCCGTCGGCGCGGAGCTGCGCAAGATGTACAGCTGGAGCGACGACGAGAGCGACATGGACAAGAAGGCCTGATTCGCTTTCAAAATCCGACAGGCTCCGGGGTTCCCGGAGCCTGTTTTTTACAGGCCGCCATCTGTTCTGTCCGCCGTGCGTCCTGTTGGCAAATACTATCAAAATCGGGTGTATAAAACCGGTAAAAATATTAAAATTCCTATTTTTCTATTGACAAAACGGGCGGAATGATGTACCTTAATATTTGTAATTCCCCCTGTGCCGCAGGGTCCTTTTCCAAGCCCCTACATAGCGGTGCTGCAGCGGGAAATTTGAATCGGATCCCCTCATGGGGAACAATTTGAAAGGGGTAAGGAACCACTATGAAGAAAAAGATTGCAAAACTGCTTGCGCTTGGCATGTCCATCGCGCTGGTGTTCTCGCTCGCGGCGTGCGGCGGCACGGATGAGCCCACCACCACCGAGGATACCACCCCGGCGGCGTTTGTTGTCGATGAGGGCGAGCCGGCTTCCGGCGATGCTTCCACGCCGTCCGAGTCCGCCAGTGCTGCTGATCCGTCTGAGTCCGCCGATGCAGGCAACGATGGCCAGGGCGGCGGTCAGCAAACGCCTGCTGACACCGGCGTCAAGGCTCCGACCAATGTTGATGAAGCTATTTCCCTGTATAACAGTGCTGTTTCTAAAGCCGGCTTCACCAAGGCGAACGTTCAGCGTACATGGGGCGGATCTGATACCACTCTTGGCGATTTGAATGGTCCCACTCTTGGAAATGGTGGTGTTGCGGAGGAATTCAACAAGCCTGAGACATTTAATGTTAAGCCGGCTTCCTTGAATGCTTCTGACGTTTCAAGTGTCAAGCCTGGTACCTCTGGCAATTCTATTACAATTGAATTTAAACTGAAAAACGCTACGGTTGATGCTTCTGCTGCTTACGGTGCGAAAGGTTATCCTTATTTCATCACGTATAATGATGCCGGTCATTTAATTCAATCGATCGGAAAGGCTAAGTTCAATCTGGATATTACGCTTCAGAAGGATGGGGCGTCCTTTGCACTGGAAAACGGCATAATCAATGTAACCATTGATAAAACTTCTGGTAAAGCAACGGCACTGACCTTTACGTTTGGAGAAACCGTTAAGGGTAAGGCTAAGGCTTTAGGCCTTCCCGTCGATGCTACTATTTGGGGCACAGGTTCAGTCACATTTGCCTGATTTTCCTACCAAAAACACCATGGGATAACAAAAAGGGTCGCCCTCAAGCGACCCTTTTTTATACGTATTAAAAACTCATAAAAGCACTCAGGCCCTGCATCATCTGCAGGGCCTGAAACTATTTACGAAAATTTTACTAAGAGGCCGAAGAAAAGCAAGGGACTTTCGAAAACTCCGTCCAGTATTTCCGGACACTGTGGGCAGCCGTTCCCTCTCAGGTTTCCAGAACTCGAGCTTGTTTGTAACAGACAACTATCCTGTACAGAATAATTCCCCTGTTTGGAGGCCGTCATGGAACAGATCACTGAGTAGGAAGGCGGGAGGGCTGAATCGAACCTATAATCTGTTTTCTGACTTCTCGGCAGCATTCGAGCCGGGCGACGATGCCGTCCGGCCTTTTTACGCTTTTCTATCCATCCCGCCATTCGAGTTTAAACACCCGGATTTTGGATATAGGCCTCCACATTCCGCTCCACCACGCTGAACGGCGCGCTTCCGCTCTTGAGGATCGCCGCGTTGAACGCCTCTTCCCGGAACCGATCGCCCAGTGCGTCCTGTGCCTGTTCCTTCAGTGTGCGGATCTGTTCATAGCCCACATAATAGGGTTCAAAGGCGCAGGGATTCGCCCACAGCTGCTCATATTGCAGCCGTGCATTCTCTCCGGTGATCTGGAAGCCCCACTGATTCATGTAATCTGCAAACTCCTCTACGGACCATCCCTCATAGTGGATGCCGATATCGCTCACGATGACCGCACAGTAGGTGATCAGCTCATTTTCCCGATAGGCGTCCAGCAGCGCCGCGTCGATCCCTTCCAGCAGCTCCAGCGCCTCATACCCGGCATAGACGGCGTATCCCTCCGTGTAGGAAGGCATATTGGCAACGGCCTTGATATAGTTGCTTGCCACATTCTCGTACATATAGGCGTACTGGTACATGTGCCCCGGGAATCCCTCGTGCGCCACCGTGATATACGTAGACAGTGCGGAGACGTCCCCCGTATTCGGATTGACGCGCAGCTGTTTCGGCGACGTCCCATCGAGCGGCGGAATATTGAAATAGGCCTCCACCCCCGTGTCGGAGGCGATCTCCTCATTGACGGCCACAATATGATAGCTGAGCTCCCGCACCTCCGGGAAAAGTGTAAAAATTTTCTCCCCCAGCGCGTCCAGGATCTCCTCATAGGAGCCATACCCCGTCTCCGGAAGTTCCCCGGACGCCAGCGTCCGGATGCTCTCCGGATGCTGCAGCGCGATCGCACTGAGATTTTTCACGTGCGTTTCACCGGCATTTTCCATCAGCTGCCGCACCTCCTGCGCGGAGAGATCCGCACCGACGCTCTGCCGCAGCAGCAGCTCATAGTACTCCCTGCCGTGTTCAAACTGCGCGAGCCCGCGCGTGTTATTTTTGCCGGACTGCTCCAGCTCCCCCATCGTATCGCAGATCTGCCGGAACGCCGGGATAAAGGACTGTGTAAAGGCGGCGCGCAGCTGTTCCTGATAGTCTGCTCCCTGTTCAAGCCCCAGCGCTTCGACCGATTCGAGCATTGCGGACAAGATGGCGCTGTTCTCCCCCGCCTCGACGATCCCGGCGCAGTAGTCCGCCACATTATCCAGATCGAGCATCAGCAGCCCCCGGTCCGCCTGTTCCCGCGTATAGGCCAGCGCGCTCTCCACATAGGGCCCGACGTCCTGCACCAGCGCGATCAGATCCTTCACATCCTGTTCGCTGCGTACCGTCCAGTCCGCAAACAAGGTGGGCAGCTGATAGTGGAGCCCCGTCATGCTCCCAAAGAGCGGCGCATAATAGTCGAATTTTTCGTCGGAGAGGCCGACCTCTATCGTGATCTGCTCGTCGAAGACGTCGTAGATATCCTGCTGCTCAGCGGTGAGCAGGCTGCGGTCAAACGCGCGGAATGCCTCCTCGGTCTCTCTCAACTGATCCCGCTGCTGTTCCAGATTCTCCTGCGTATAGCGCTCTCCCAGGGTGATGGGAACCCGCTCCATGTCCACGCCGTAATCCGCCGGGTTTTCCAGCAGCGTGTGGGCGGTGATGTAGTTCCCGCCAACCGTGTCGCGGAACACGTCCTCCATAAAGGCGTCAAAGCGCGTCTGTTCATACCGGACCCGCATCTGCCCGCAGCCCGACAGCGAGAGTGCGAGCAGCAGCGCCGCTGTGAGCGCCGCCGCCCGAGCCGTCCTCTTCCTCATAATGCCGTTCTCCTTTCCGTTCCATACGTTTGCGGCCATCCGCCGCTGTGTCTGATACATTTATCATATCATATCCGCGCAAAAAATGCAGTCCCCTACCGGCATTCCAGTGCAAATTCCCGCGTGGCGGCCTGCTCGCAAAAGCGCTGATCGTGCTCGACAAACACGGCGGTGCTCCCGTTCTCCCGCAGCAGGGATTCGATCTGCATCCGCGCGATCACGTCGATATAGTTGAGCGGCTCATCCCAGATATAGAGGTGGGCCGGCTCGCACATGCTGCGGGCGAGGAGCACCTCTTTTTTCTGCCCGGCGCTGTACGTCTCCAGCGGGCGGTCAAACAGCTCGCGCGGGAAGTCAAACTTGCGCAGCAGGGTGCGCAGGAGGGTGGGATCTACTCCCGCCTGCTCAATATAATCCTCCAGCCGGCCCGAAAGCGATGAGGCATCCTGCGCGGCGTGGGAGATCACCAGCCCGGACGCCGTGTACAGCCGGCCGGAATCCGGCTGCTGCTCCCCGCACAGGATGCGCAGCAGCGTCGACTTGCCGCTGCCGTTGCGCCCCGTCAGTGCCACCCGCTCCCCGCGCCGTATGGAAAAATTCAGGTGTTCAAAGAGCACACGGTCCCCGTAGGCCATGGCGGCGTCCTCCAGCCGGAGCAGCGTCTCCTGGCGGCAGGGCAGGGACGGAAGCCGGAAAGATGCGGTGTATTCAACGTTTTTGAGCAGCTTTGCCTTATCCTCGACCGCCTGTTCCCGACGCGCGCCGATCGCCTTGGAGCGCTGCATCATCTTGGCCGCCTGATGGCCGATATAGCCCCGGTCGGGCCGCAGGCCGCTGTTGCGCGTGCCCGTCTTGGTCCGCTCCACCTTGTCCGACCAGTCCGCCGTGCGGCGGGCCGACTCCGTGAGGCGTCGGATATCCTTTTTCAGCTTTTCATTCTCCCGCCGTTCGCGCGCATCCTGGCGCTGTTTTTCCGCATACCAGATGGAAAAGTTCCCCTTCGTGACCACGATATCCCTGCGATTGATGGAGAGGGTGTGGTCGGTGCACCGGTCGAGGAACGCGCGGTCGTGCGAGATGAGGATGAACCCCTTTTTACTCCGGAGGTAGTCCGCCACCGCCTGTCGCCCGCACAGATCGAGGTGATTGGTCGGCTCGTCGATCAGTAAAAAGCCGTTGGGCCGCAGGAACAGTCCGGCCAGCATTATCTTGACCTGTTCCCCGCCCGAGAGCGTGTCAAACGGGCGGAACAGCGCCTCCTCCGGCACCTCCAGGCGCGACGTCTCGCGCAGCAGCTCCCACGCTTCACATCCGGGGCAGAGTACTTCTGCCAGATCCCACGCGCATTGCGACCGGTCGGGCAGTTCATAGGGAAAGGGTTCAAATTCTACCGCGGATCGAATTTGCCCCTGGTAGGGATATTTCCCCAGCAAAAGATTCAAAAAGGTCGTCTTGCCCCGGCCGTTGCGCCCGGTAAAGCCCGTGCGCCAATCCGTATCCAGCCGGAAGGACACATCCTCAAACACGTTTTCCGCACTGCCGTCATAGCCGAAGGTCAGGTGCGCGACATCTATCATGGACATAAAAAAATCCCCCTTTTCATCAGCATACCACGGGAACGCGCGCCGAGGGATGCCGGTACAAAGAGAGACTCCGGCAACAGAACCTGAAAAGACGCGGCCCGATCCGGTCGGGCCCTGCCGCTCCCGCAAAAAGGGCACAGGTGTACACGGCCTTGCGCCGCGCCTGTGCAGCAATTCAGCGAGAACGAGAAATCATCTTTTCAGCTCCAATCTTTTTCAATTCTGCCCGTATTGTATCACAATCCGCAGCCGATGTCAACACGCCTCCGGGCGTCTACAATCTCTATCAAACTCTTCTGCCGCTCAATCTTGCAGGAAGTTTTTAAATTTCATCACACAAAGACTCCCTGTTTAACGGGGATCTCCCTCCAAGGAGAGCCCCCGCGCCGTGTCGTGCGGACGCACGGTAAAAGGTCATTCCCCATCCGATCAAAAATCGCATGCCCCTTTAGGGTGAAGCCCTCCAGATTCAGAAAAACAACGGCGCGCCGCAGGACACCCTGCGGCGCGCTGAGATGCGGAAGCAACTGAAACAGTAAAGCTCCCACTTTTGAGGGGGATCAATACAGATAATCCGGGATCATATAGGTCGCATAGTTCATCACGGTGAGAACCGTTGCGTAGGCCACCGGCCCCAGATAGATACTGCCGGTCTTCAGATAGACCCTGCGGTTGACGATCGTGCCGATCGTCATCGTCAGAACCATATACAGCATCGCCATGTAGGCCTTCCAGTCGGAGAACTCACCCAGGCCGGCTCCGGTGGTGAACATGGTGGTATAGTAAATAATTACAATGACTACCAGCCCGATGATATTGCACCCGATGCACAGGAGGAGATTGACGCTCTCCTTCATCCCTTTAAACCGGTTGCAGCCGTTCATGATGAGGGAGTTGACACACCAGAAGAAGATATAGAACGGGACATAGCGCAGGCACAGCCCCAGCTTGGAGAGGGACGTAAACTGCCAGGACATATCCACCAGCCGGAACCCGACCCCGAAGACATAGGCCCCCACGCATGCCACCAGATAGCACACTGCAAATACCAGCGCGGCCAGTAAAATGGTACGCCCGATATTCGGCAGTGTGATGCGCGCGCCGAAATCCTTCATGCGGAGGCCGTTCCGCCGATGAATGGCAAAGTAGAAGATCAAAAACACCGCCAGATTGATCAGCGCAAATGCTGTCGTCCACGTCAACACGCTGTTGGCCATGCCCCCCAGCAGGAACCAGCGGCTCACACCGGCGTGCCCGTCCAGGACAAACAGTTTGTTTGCCAGGCTGAACATCTTGGGCGCAATAAGAGGCGAGAGAAACGCGACGATCAGCGAGACCGCGACAAAAATCACCTTATCCTTTACGCCCTTCAGCTGTGCACACGGCTCTCCCACAGGCTGAATGATCGGTTTGAAAAACGGAAGATTCGCCAGCAGAACGCACAGGGGGATGATCATGAGGAGCACCGCCAGGATTCCCAGTGCGGAAAACACAAAATTCCATCCATACACCTGGCTGTCCGCCGCAATCGCGTTGGGTGCTCCCAGGGTATCCATGAAAAATTGGGTGCACTCCCGGATAAACGAGCTGCTGATGGACCCCAGACCATGGGTGGAATCCTTGGCGTTATACACCACGCGCCCGGTACCGTTTTCATAGCTTCCGTACACATGACCGATCTCAACGGCGGTGTTCGGATCCGTCAGCTGCTCCTGCGTAAAGGTTCCCGGGACACCCTGATTGATGAACTCCTTGATCTCCGTTTTTACGGATAGATCGCCGGGGAAGTGCCCTTCCACCGGGGCAAAGGACAGCCTGGAGTAGGGGTCAAACATGCCCACATCCAGCCCGACATTGACGCCGGTGGCGAACCCCTCCATGCTCTCCCACTTGGGGGCCATGACAAACGCCGCCGCCACGCGCTGCCGGTAGGTGTCGGGGTTTTCGCGCTGCTCCTCGCCGTAGGCATTCATCGTATCCATCACGTTCACGCCGCCCTTGGAATATCCGGTGATGCCAATACGGCTGTTGTCCACATAATCCAGCGTTGTGTACAGGTATTCCACCAGATCATACATGCTGTAACCGATCGTCTGATCGCTCTCCACAGGAGAGGACAGGCCGGCAGAGGTCAGATCCGGCGCAAACACCACAAATCCGCGCCGCGCCAGCTCCAGCGCATAGTTTTGATACGTCTCGGCCGTATTGTCGTTTCCGTGGCTGAAAACGATCGCGGGCGCAGGTGTTTCCACCGTGGCATTGGACGGCCGGTATTCCAGCACCCGCACCGTCTCACCGGTGGGCAGGGAGACATTCAGATTATGGAGGTCCACCCTGCCCAGATTTGTCACGGTCAAATTGGAGGCGATCAGGCTGACCAGACAGATGGCCAGACATATCGCCAGTGCCACAAAACTTTTTTTACGAGGGCTCAGTTTCATTGCTTTTCCTCCTCCCGAGAAAATTTAATGGGAACTTCCGATCACAAATAGTAAACGTTTACCTGTATTGATATTAGCTCAAAGTCAATATGATTGTCAATATTCATGCTTATTTAAAATTGTTTTTGGGCTAATTGCATAAAACATTGTCGCGGGAGTTGTGCGAACGTCCATTGACAGCAACAAGGGGGTTCGCTATAATAATTTAAACGTTTAATTTTTTTTGGGGTGTTTGAAATGGGCGCAAAAATCACGGACGTCGCCGCACTTGCAGGCGTATCCATTGCAACGGTCTCCCATGTACTCAACGGCTCCCGCCCCGTCCGGGAAGAGACGGCGGAAAGGGTCCTGCAGGCGGTACACGCACTGCACTATACGCCGAACAGCTCCGCGCGCAGCCTGAAAACCGGAAATAAGCGAATGGTGGGCTTCCTGGTGCCGGATATCTCCAATCTCTTTTTTGCCACAATGATCGATGCAATCGAGCGGGAAATTGCCAAAAGAGGATATCATCTGATGGTTGTCAACACCTGTGAAAGCGGTGAGAAGGAGCGCAGTGTTCTTCAGTCCCTGTGCACGGGGATCGTAGACGGACTGATTATCGCCTCCTCCCTTTCCGACTATCGGGAAATGGAGGATTATCTGCCTCCAAAGTTCCCGATTGTCCTGGTGGACCGCCGCCTGGAAAATAACAGCGCGGATCTGGTTGAAACCGTATCCTATCGGGCGATCTATGAGAGTGTAGATTACCTGCTGCGGCGGGGACACGAAAAAATCGGCTGTATCTTCGGCCTGCCGCACCTGAGCACGACCCAGAATCGATATGAC
This sequence comes from uncultured Oscillospiraceae bacterium, assembly GCA_949293315.1. Taxonomy (GTDB): domain Bacteria; phylum Bacillota; class Clostridia; order Oscillospirales; family Acutalibacteraceae; genus Onthovicinus. Next base: position 69,338 of record CASFCH010000051.1, read on the forward strand.
GCCTACCTGCGGGCTTTCCGGGAGCATGGCCTGTCCCCGGATGAGTCCCTGATCCGGAAGCTGCCGCGTGCGGACAGCAATCCCGTCCCCCTGTGTGAGGAACTGATCGAAAAAGGCTGCACAGCGCTTTTCTTTGGCAATTCCCGCACGTGTGTGCAGTCTCTGTGCGTGCTTCGCCACTATCCGGAGCCATACGAAATCGTCACGTTCCTGGACTCTCCCGAGTACAGGGAGCTGTTTCAGGGAATGCATGTGATCGAACAGCCCACGGGCTCCATGGGCGCCATGGCGGGGGAGCAGATCCTGAAACGGATCGCGCATCCGGATGTTCCCGCACGGGAGATCCTGCTGCACAGCGTTTTTCATGACAATTAAAGGGGGGATTTGACATGGATATAATCGCATTCGGTGAATGCCTGATTGATCTGCTCAATGAGGGCGGGGAGCTCTGCTTCCGTGGATCGGCGGGCGGCGCGCCGTGCAATGTGCTGGCGCAGGCGGCAAAGCTGGGCCGCAAATGTGCGCTGGTCTCCATGGTGGGGAACGACTATTTTGGCGACTGGCTGTGTGCCTATATCGCCGGTCTTGGGATCGACACCCAATATATACACAGGACCGATCAGGCCCGGACAACCCTGTCCTTTGTCACGCTTGACCGCGAGCAGAACCGCCATTTTTCATTTTACCGCAATCCGGGCGCGGATATGCTGCTGCGGCCGTCAGACGTCCCGCTTGAGGCAATCAGATCGGCGCGCGTATTTGTCTACGGCGGGGTAAGTCTGACGAAAAATCCGGCCCGCAGCACCCTGTTTGACACCCTTGAAAAGCTGCGCGGGTCCAGCGTGCTGAAGGCGTATGACCCCAACCTCCGTTTTCCGCTGTGGGAGGGGGATTTAAAGGCGGCCAGGGAAATCTCCTTCCAGGGAATGGAATATGCGGATATCATCAAGCTCAGCGGCGAGGAACTCCTCTTTTTGACCGGGTGCTCTGCAATACGGGACGGCGCCCGGCGTGTCCTCAGCCGGACTCCGGCGCGGCTTGTGCTGGTGACAAAGGGGGCGCTCGGCTGCGAGTATTACACGCGCAGCGGCAGCGGCGGCCTGAATACTTATGATACGATCATCCGGGATACGACCGCCGCCGGCGATTCCTTCCTGGGGGCATTTCTGCACCGCCTGCTGGAAGTGGACGGGGATCCGGAAACGCTCGGCAGCCATCACCTGGAGGACTGCATCGACTACGCCAACGCCGCCGGCGCCACAACCGCGTCCTGCAAGGGGGCGATCGCTTCCCTTCCGGACGACCGTGCAATCCGCGAATGTCAGCGTACTGTCCCAAGGCTTCGCCCATAAACCATGGACTTTCCCCGTACACAAGCCACTCCGCCGGGCTTATCCGTAATGGTTCCGGCTGTGACCTTGCATGTCCGGGGAAAGTGTGATATCATGAGGAAAACGGCGCGGCAGCCTGGGGGAGGGACTGTGATGCGAATCACTTATATCGGGCACAGCGGCTTTCTGGTGGAACTCAGCCACGCCGCGCTGCTGTTCGACTACTGGCAGGGGGACTTTTCACTCCCCGCGGGGAAAAAGCCGTATATCTTTGCCAGCCACCGCCATCCGGACCACTTCAACCCGGAGATTTTCAAGCTGCGGACAGACCATCCGGACATTCAATTTATCCTGTCGGATGACATCTGGCAGAGCCGCGTGCCGGCGGACTGTGCCGCCTGTACCGTGCGCCTGGGGCCAAACGCCCACTGGGAAGATGGCGCGCTGTCCGTGCGGACGCTCAAATCGACGGATGAGGGCGTGGCGTTCTGCGTGCAGTGCGAGGGGATGCGCCTCTACCACGCCGGAGATCTGAACGACTGGCAGTGGCGCGGCGAGCCGGCGTACTGGAACCGCCAGATGGCGGAAAACTTCCGCAAAAATATGGAACCCCTGCGCGGTCAGTCGTTTGACGCCGCTTTTATCCCGCTCGACCCGCGTCAGGAAGAGGACTGCGACTGCGGACTGAATTATTTTCTCACGCTCGCACGGGCGGAAAAGATCTATCCCATGCACTGCTGGGAGGATTACTCTGTGATCGGCCGCTGGCTCGCCTCCCACCCCGACAGCCCCGACCGGGGGAAAATCGTCCCGATCACGCGGCGCGGGGAACAATTCATCCAATAATCCCGTTTTAAAGGAGCGATCATCATGCAATTTCAATTTGCCCATTACAACTATAATGTAAAGGATCTGGACAAGTCCATCCGCTTTTATCGGGAGGCGCTCGGCCTGCGCGAGGTGCGCCGCAAGGCGGCCGGTGACGGCAGCTTTATCCTCGTCTATCTGGGCGACGGTGCGACCGGCTTTGAGCTGGAGCTGACCTGGCTGCGCGACTGGGATAAGGACGGCTACGACCTCGGGGACAACGAATTCCACCTGGCTTTCACCGTGGATGATATGGACGCCGCCCATCGGAAGCACAAGGAGATGGGCTGCATCTGTTACGAGAATCCGGAGATGGGGATCTACTTTATCTCCGACCCGGACGGCTACTGGCAGGAGATCGTGCCGGCAAAATAAAATTTACGGAGGAAAAACCATGAAGCATTTGATTCGCGTATCGCTCACACTGCTGCTCGGGTGTGCGGCCTGCCTGGCACTGTGCGCATGCGGCAGTGAAAAACCGATCCCCCCGGAGGCGGGGAAGCTCACCTGGACAATGACCAGCGCGATGCTGGGCGATCCCACAGCGGATGCCGCTCCGCGTGTCGTCTATACCGCCCCGGACCATCCGGAAAGCGGTGCACAGGCGCTGCGCCTCACCTGCACCGGCGGGGACGGGAATACGCTCGTCTTCACCAACACAGACAGCGGCGAGCAGTGGACTGCCTCCTGTTCCCAGCCGCAGCTGAGTCCGGACAGCCGGATCTACACGCTCACCTTTGCGGATGGGCAGGAGGCGACGGCGATCTCCGCCGTAACCACCTACTATGACGCGGACCGCAGCGAGTCCTATGAATACACCCTGATCGTCAGCTTTCCGCAGGGCTCCGGAATCCCGGAATTTCATTTTTCAGCCCCGGTCGCGTGAATGAAACGGCCCTCCATTTTCTATACTGAATACCGGAACACCCTTTTACAAAAAACTGTAAAAGGGCGTTTTATTCCAATTTTCTAAATCAGGGAGGGATCCGCATTGGCAATCATCATCCGTCACTCTGTATCGGCCGATCTGCCCGCACTGGGCCGGATCGAGGCCGCCTGCTTTCCCGCCGCGGAGGCGGCGAGTGCCGAAACTTTAAGAGAACGCTTTGACGTGTTCCCGGAATACTTTTTTACAGCGGAAGATGGGGAACGACCGGTTGGATTCATCAACGGGATGAGCACGGACCGCGCGGCGATCCGCGATGAGATGTTCTCCACCCCGTCCGCACACGATCCGGACGGAACACGGCTCGCCGTGCTGGGGCTGAACGTGCTGCCCGAGTACCGGCGGCAGGGGATCGCCCGCAGGCTCATGGAGGCGCTGCTCGGTCAGGCGCGGGCGGATGGCAAATCCGGAGCCGTGCTCACCTGCAAGGAACACCTGATCCCCTACTATGAGGCCTTCGGCTACCGTCGCCTGGGCGTGTCCGCGTCCGTCCACGGCGGCGCGGTGTGGTACGATATGGCGCTCGTCTTCCCCGCGCCCGGCGCGCATTGACCCCATGGAGCAGCGTTCTATTTTCAAAACTCTATTTACGCGCAAAGATATGTGCGGCCATCCGAATCAGATGGCCGCACTTTTTATCCGTGTTATCTCTGTTCCTGATGGACAGCGGAAAAGGGGGGCAAGCCATTCCGGCGTTATGCGGCGCGCTATCGTACCGGCTCATAGCCGACGACCGCGTCCCGGTCCGTAGCCTCCAGCTTGAAGATCACCGGCCGCAGGCCGTCGTTGCAGCTGCAAATCGCCACGCCCGGCTTGCGGATCCAATCCCCATGGTAGAACAGGCCCGCTCCCGCTCCGTGCGCCAGCGAAAACACGTACTGGTAGATCGCCTTCCACGCCTCGTCGCACAGGCCGTCCGGCTTGGCGTAGTCCGCGTAAAAGACCTGCCCCTCCTTCAGCATCGGGCAGGCCTTCAGCCCCTCGACGCCGTATTCCGCCGCCAGCTCTCTGTCCAGCGTCGTCTTTAAAACGGTGATTTTGACCTGTTTCATCGGATGAACTCCCTTCCGAATGTGCGGGAACAGAGAACTCCCTCTGCCGCCCGGCAAGTGATAAAATCATTCTATCACATTTCTAACGCAGAACAAAGCCCCCTTGAAAAATCCCCTTCCTGTGGTAGAATAGGGAATGAAAAGGAGCGAAATACATGGAGAAAAAGGCGCTGTTTTTTGACTATGACGGCACGATCATCGCGGGCGGCACGGGGAAAATCCCGGCGGAGATCCCGGAGCTGTTCCGCGAACTGAAAGCGCGGGGCCATCTGCTGTTCCTGAACACGGGGCGCACCCGGGTGCTTCTCGACCCGCATTGCCGCGCCCTGCCCTTTGACGGGTACATCCTGGGCTGCGGCAGCGCCGTGGAGCTGAATGGGGAGACGCTGTACGAATACGAGCTGCCCATGGAGCGCTGTGTGCAGATTGCAAAGCAGACGCGGGCGCTCGGGATCCAGGGATTTTTGGAGGGAATGGACGTCCTCTACTATACGCGCCGGTTCACGAACCTCGGCTTTCGCGCCTGCCGGGCGCGCTACCGGCGGGAGGGGGCAACCGTCAAACGGGCCGACAAGCTGGACGACCCGTTCACCACGATGTATTTGCGCTTCCCGTCGGCGGAAGTCTTAGACCGCTTTACGCAGGAGTGGGGCGGGATGTTCGATTTTATCGACCGCGGCGGCCGTATCCGCGAGCTCGTCCCCGCCGGGCACACCAAGGCCACCGGGATGCGGCTGGTGATGGAACGGCTGGGGCTGAAATTGGAGAACTGTTATGCCTTCGGCGACGGCAACAATGACCGCCCCATGTTCGAGTTTACGCCCAACGGCGCGCTCATCGGCCCGGGAAACACAGAGCTGCGCAAAATGGTCCGCTACGTCTCCGGGAGCGTGTCAGACGGCGGCCTGGCTGAGGCTGTGCGTGCGTTCGGGCTGGTAGAATAACCCATTCCAGAGGGGAAAACACAATAAAAAACGTCATCACCGTCCGGCACACGGAATCTATCCACCACACAAACGGCATGATCGGCTCCGTGACAGATTGGGATCAGACAGAACTTAGTCGGGTACAGACCGAAAAATCGGCCAAAATTTCGCGGCGGAGCGGGAAAGAGGAGCGACAGAAAGCGCGGGAATGCTCCTCCGAACGTCACCCCTGGCAATACGCAGTCCACGACGACACGGGGAATGCTTCCTGGGCTGAAAGCCAATGGTTTTCCAGTCTCGTCCCCCTTTTTCGGAACGCCGGGGGCGGCGTTCCCTACGAGGGATTGTGCAAACTTCGGGCAGTATACGATGCAAAATATCTCAAAAGAATCTGCTGCCCTTCCTCGGATTGCTTTTTTGTACCCTCTTCCGTAGGGAACGCTGCCCTCTCGTCGTCGCGGACTGCATATCGTTCGGAACAGCGTTCCGGGGGAACGCCATTCCTCGCTCATTCCGTCGCTCCTCCTCACCGCAAAAAGTCACGCTCGGCGCGCCTGTTCGGTTGCAAGCGCCCTCGCGACGGCACGCTGTCGCTACCAACTTTTTGCGGATACAATCCAAAACGCCTCAAAAGAATCTACTGCCCTTCCTCGGATTGCTTTTTTGTACCCTCTTCCGTAGGGAACGCTGCCCTCAGCGTTCCGCGGTAGGAATCAATGGTTTGTACACAGCAACCGCTTCACCACAGCCGGTTCCGCAGGCACCCACTCAGCACGCACTGCCCCAGCAAAACGAGCGTGATCAGCAGCCCGGTCACAGAAAATCCCATCACGTTTCCCCACAGCGATGCGGCCGCCGCCAGCCCGGAGAGCACGGCGACGCCCGTGCAGAGCGTTTCTTTCTTTTTGGCCAGCAGGATGATTACCAGCAAAAGCGTGATACAGGTCAGTGCGGCGGCAATCAGCGGGCCAAAGTTGGCGTAGGCATAGGGTGTCCCGTCAAAGTAGGAAAAGGTCTCGCGGTACGTCTGGCTTTCGTCTGCAAACTGAAGCACCGCCCCATACGGCAGCGCCTCCAAAACGATCGCAACAACTGGCAGGATCAGCAGGGTATACGCACGCTTTTTCATAGCTCGGCACCTCGCTTTTTGAATTTTTGTGATACGGAAACCGCTTGCTTTCCGTCCATCCTCATTCTACCGCGCGGCAAGCTGTTTTACAAGGAGCGTTACAGCACTGGAATCATTTGTAATTGTTTTGCAATTTTTGCATTTTCAACAGGATCAACAGGAGGGGATACACGATGATCGGCTTAAAAAGAGGGACGGTAAGCCTGTGTGCACACGAAAAAGAATGGGAAACGGAGGCAGAACGCACCATTTCCCGTTTAAAAGCCATTTTAGGGGATGTGATTCAGGATATTCAGCACGTGGGGAGCACTTCCATCCCCGCCATCAAGGCCAAACCGATCATTGATATCGCCGTAGCGGTCGATCATTTCGACAGCGTCCTCGCCTTTGAAAAGGAGCTCAACAGCGCCGGATTTTATTACCGGCCCAAGTCCGATCTTGGCGAGCAGCTGCTCTTCGCGTCGGGCAGCTGCTACGACGGCACGGGCGATTTGCAGACGCACTTTATCCACGTCGTCCACACGAACAGCATGGACTGGATCCATTATATCAACTTTCGGGATTATCTAAACAGCCACCCTTCTGACGCAAAGGCGTATGAGGCGCTCAAGGTCGCCCTCGCCCGGCAGGCGCCCATTGATCGCGGCCGGGAGAAGTACACGGAGGGGAAGCGCGATTTTATCACGGGCATCTTGCGAAAAGCGCTCGTTCAGTCCTATCTCGGAAAAACCGTCACCATTAAAATAGACCGGCCCATCGGCAGCGCGCACCCCAAGCACCCCGACATGATCTACCCGGTCAATTACGGCTATATTCCAAATGTCTTCTCCGCAGATGGAGAGGAACTCGACGTGTATCTGCTCGGTGTAGCCGCCCCGGTGGAGACTTACACGGCCCGGATCATCGCCATTGTCCACCGCCATAACGATGTGGAGGATAAGCTCGTCGCCGCTCCGGATGAATGCCATTTCGATCCCGCGGAAATTGCGGCGGCTGTCCATTTTCAGGAACAGTACCATGACAGCGAAATTGAGGTAGAACCGGCCGAGTGAGGAGAGCCGCCAAACTGGATGGCTTCCCGCAAATAATCCATCCGGGCGTTATCACTATGTTGGAAACACATCAAGCGCCAACATTATTTAAAATCTTAATTATGTCTTCACTAAAAACCACCCGGGTATTTCACATAAATCAACTCCCGGTTCGTTGTGTAAGTGCGGGAGGTCGGATCGGTAGTTCTTTGTCGTCCGCGTCTATTTGTTCGCACGAAAAACTATTTTCAGTTACTTCAAAAACATTAGATTGAATAGGCCTGCACTCATCAAAATTAAAAGCAACGATATTATGGTGTCACATCTTCCAAAATTTTGCCTCGGGAACAAGTGAACTGCGAAAAACAATGCCATCATAGCCCAATTTTTTAGCATACTCGGCTATATATTGGGTAGGAATATCGTCCAAAACATCTTCCTCTTTTGTGACAGGCTTTGCGTTTTACAATGCGCCCCCTGTGGTAATCTTCCGGTATTTGTTCCGGCTCGCGCCGGACGGAACGCCGGGGGCGGCGTTCCCTACGAGGGTTCATACAAACTTCGGGCGAGCGCAATACAAAATGCTTCTAAAACAAATTAGCGGCTTTCTGCAAATTATTTCCTTGTACCATCTTCCGTAGGGAACGCCGCCCCCGGCGTTCCGCGGTAGGAATCAATGGTTTGTACACAGCCACGACCTCGCTGCATCCGATCCTGCAGCACCGGCGGCGATCAGTGGGCCAAAGTTGGCGTTGCCATAGGGCGTCCCGTCAGCGATATGTTTGGCTTTCGTCTGCAAACTGAAGCACCGCAACATTTTCTCAGGATTCACTCTTTCTCCCATATGGCCTGTAATTTTCAAGGAGCTCCAAAATACCCTGCCGATAGATATTTCCACCGAGGACATCCCCGTCGGGGGAGATGCAAATCGCATGGATATCGTCGGGTTTTTCTTGATACGGGCTGACCGGATTTTCACCTGGTTCAAAATATTCTTCCAGATATTTGAGCGCATTTCCGCCCGGAAAGATCGTGTTCCCCTCGGATGCCGCAATCCCCATACGCAAAAATTCCTCCAATATTTCGATCGTTCGCTCGTTATAGGGATTTTTGTTCTCCGGACCGACCAGCCAGGCCGGGTGCGTGCGGATTGGGATACCAGCAGCTTTCACCGCTTGGGCAAACAGCTTCACCGGCTCCAGCGGGATCGTCTCCTGATGGAAGGCGTCCACGGACAGCAGGATTTCATTCACGCCGCTCTGCGCAAGACCGGTCGCGGTCTGGCGAATTTTCTCTTCCTCCCTGCTGAAAAAGCCGTTGGTAATCAGCTGTCTTTTGGGGATTCCCCTTTCTCGGGCGACGGCGTGGATTTTGTACACCGTGTCACGGCACAGCAACGGCTCCCCGCCAAATGTCATCACTGATTGAATATCATATTGTGTGCACAGATCACGGATAACGTTGGCTGCAGCATCGCCGTCAATGGATGGGCCTGCCGCCGGGTGCTCACCCTCGGAACAGTGTTTACAGCGGCCCGTGCAGGCGAGCGTGACCAGGAATTCCAGCCGGTTTAAATTTTTGGTATATGGATTCATTTTGACATCCCCCTCAAAAATGCAGCAATTAAATTGAAGTGAACGGAGAAAAAATATGGGCACAGGAATTATGATCTGCGGCTTAAACGGCGTGGGAAAAAGCACGCTGGGGGCAGCGTTGGCTGAAAAATTAAATCTCTATTTGATTGACCACGAAACGCTCTATTTCCCGGCTACAGATGCCCTCAACCCCTATACCGCCCCGCGCACGCATGAGGAAGTAAAAAAAATTCTCCTGCAAGAACTTGTGGCGCATAAAGACTTTGTGTTCACTGCCGTAAAAGGGAATTACGGTGAACCCATCTGCTCCCTGTTTCAGTATGTCGTCTTTCTTCATACCCCAAAAGAGATCCGGATGCAGCGGGTCAAAAATCGATCCTTTCAAAAATTTGGAGACCGCATTTTCCCCGGAGGGGATTTGCAGGAGCAGGAGGAGCGCTTTTTCGATTTTGTCCAATCTAGGCCGGAGCACCTCGTGGAGGACTGGGTGCGAACACTAAACTGCCCCGTCCTCCGTGTGGATGGGACGGCGCCCATTGAAGACAATGTGCGGAAAATTATAGAATGGATTCAAAGTAAAACACTGTAAAACACTGCATCAAATTTTCAGGTTAGCAGTCTCTGCGCTAAGGCAAATTAAGCCTCATGGCGCCCCTGTATTTCTTTTTCCCTTTTGATCCGAATAAACCGGCAGCCGGCATTTCGCGCTGTCCGCTCATCCTTGTCCTCGTCCCCCGCAAAGACCAGCTCATGGACGGGGACATGATATTTTTCGGCGATCCAGTACAGCCCTGCCGGATTTGGCTTGCGGAATCCACACGACTGCGAGGACCCATAGCAGTCAAAATACGGCAGCAGTTCCTGAATGTGACGTTTGAACAGTTCATCCGGCATGGCGGTTGGCAGGTCAGTCAGCGCTGCAATCGTCCATCCCGCCGCGCGAAGTTGACGGAGTGCCGGAAGGACATCGGGATAGATTTCCAACCGCAGCTCCAGTCCGTCAAAAAAGGCCTCGACCGCCTCCCCAACTGGAATCATGCAGTCCCATCCGGCCAGCGCCTGCTTAAAGATCAATCCGGGATCTGCTTCCTCTTCCCGTGGGCGGATGCGCGGGTTCCACGCACGCATCACGGCGGAAGATTGATCCAACTGCTCCGCCGTGACGGAAAGCGAAAATTGTTCCGCAATCCGGCGAAATCCTTTTTCATAATAATCAGACCAGTTCAGCGGCATTCCCTGATACTCCATCAGCGTCCCGCCGAGGTCGAATACGATGATTTTCATTGTGATTCCACCCTGTAAAAATCAATCAGTAGTCGTTAAACACCTAAACGTTCGCGGATATCGTTCAACCACTCACCATTGTATTTAAAATATCGGGGACCGGCGACGCCCCATTTCGTCTGAGCGAGTGTGGTGGCCAAGGCTGATAAAGACCATATTTTTCCGTTATATTCCACATTGTGGTCATCTACGACCGTGCAAGTCAGTCCCGACTTCGGGTCGGAACGATTGCAGTATGTAATCGTTGCTCCTACAGGAATTTTACATAATGAAAACGCAAAAGGGGCAAGGCGTTCTTTTTTCTGCTCCTCAATTTCCTCGGCAGTCTCGGCAGCCTCAACTTCAAATTCGTTAGGTGGAATCAACTTTAGTTTATCTTCGCATCCATGAATTTCTGCTATTGCAGAAAGAATAGAATAAGCATCCTCCGGCGACATGGCATAAAACTCACGAACACGCTTATGGCCATTGAAGTTTTCAATAGATCTTAAATTTGGATTCA
>CASFCH010000052.1 GCA_949293315.1 uncultured Oscillospiraceae bacterium
CCAGCGTCTTCAGGCGGGCGTTGAGGGACTGGATCTGCGCATTGGTGCGGGCGGAACCGACCATAAACCGGTCGTAGAACTCCGGGCGGTTTTCATCGATCGGGTACAGCGCCTGGAGGATGATGTTGGTCTGCGGGCACTGGGACTGTGTTTTTTCGATCATGGTCTTGATATTGTTGTAGATCGTATCCTCCGGGACGCCCTGGCCCAGATCGTTCACCCCGATGAGCAGGACCATGTTTTTGGGCTCGATATTCAGCACGCTGTCGTCAAAGCGCGCCAGCAGATGATCGGTACACTCCGCGCTGATCCCGCGGTTATAGACCAGCGTGCCTGTCTGCTGCATGTAGTCGCCGTAGGAATCGACAAGCTGATAGTACTCCGTGATGGAATCGCCCACAAATACCGTCTGACCCTTGAGCGCCGTCTGATTTTCATAGGCAAAATTTTCGGCCTTGATATCCTGTGTCACTTTGCCGTACGTATCGATTTGACCGAGCGCCCAGCTTCCAAACACGCCGAGCACAACGGCAATTACAACGATCGGTATCAGGGCAGAAATCACAATAGTCAACGCTTTAGAAGATTTTTTCTTTTTATTTTCCATAAAAATCGCCTCCTGTGCTTCATTATACGAAGCCCGTAAAATCATTGCAAGGGTATGATTTATCGCGAAAAATCGGTTATTCTACACATTCTGCAATTTTCAAAGGTCCTGTGCGCCCCCGACCGCAAAAATTTGGCCCGAATTTATCCAAATTTGGGATTGCAATCGGCCGCTGTCCTATATTATAATGGAGACAGAAATAAAACTTGTGAGGAGGAATAACAATGCAATATCAAATTCTCGGGGAACCCATGCCGGTAGTCACCTGTACGCTCAATGCCGGTGAATCGATGATCACGGAGAGCGGCTCCATGGCGTGGATGACGCCCAATATGGAGATGAAGACAAACGCCGGCGGGTTTGGCAAGGCGCTGGGGCGGATGTTCTCCGGCGACTCCATTTTCCAGAACATCTACACGGCGCAGGGCGGCCCGGGAATGATTGCCTTTGCCTCCAGCTTCCCGGGCTCCATCCGCGCGATCGAAATCACGCCCGAGCGCCCGGTCATTGTACAGAAGTCCGGATTCCTCGCCTCCGAGACCGGCGTTCAGCTGTCCATCCACTTCCAGAAGCGCCTGAGCGGCGGCCTTTTCGGCGGTGAGGGCTTCATCATGCAGAAGCTCGACGGCCGGGGCATGGCTTTTATTGAGATCGACGGATACGCGGTGGAATACGATCTTCAGCCCGGCCAGAGCATGGTGGTGGATACCGGTAATTTGGCCATGGCGGATGCGACCTGCACCATCACGGCGCAGATGGTCAAGGGCGTGAAAAACATGTTCCTCGGCGGCGAGGGCTTCTTTAACACGGTGGTGACCGGGCCCGGCCGCATCATCCTGCAGACGATGCCCGTCAGCGGCGTCGCCCAGGCGCTGGCCCCGTTCTTCAACACGGGCAGCAAATAAATTAACATTTTTAAAATCACAGTGGGAGCCCTGCGGAAAATCCGCAGGGCTCCTGTTATCTGTATTCAAGTTTCACAATATGTGGTCAGGCGCGCGCCTGAACTGCCGCATCCACCGCCCGCAGCAGGGCGAGATCATCCGTATAGGGCAGATCATAGTTATAGTGCCACATCATGATGCCGCCCATCCCGGCATCCATCGCATAGGCCGTCTTATCATAGATCATCTGCCAGCCGTTATACCAGCGCGTGTCGCACGGATCGGCGGGATCGCTCGCCTTACCCGTGGCCCTGTTCCCGTATTTGCCCAGCTGCCCCGCCTCAGAGGACCAGCTGTACCAGAAGGCGCCGCCGTCTGCCGGACGCGCATAGAACGGCAGCCCCAAGTCCAGCTTCTCCTTATCGATCCCCTTCGCCTCGAAACTCTCCAGGGAATTGACGGTGCAGCCATAGAACGGGGAGTGGTTCCCGTCCGCGTCAAACAGATCGTAGGACATGACCTCAAAGCGGTCCACGGCCGCAATGGCCGCGTCATTCAGGCCGATGCTCCAGTCCGCCAGCGCGATCCCCAGCAGGCGGTCGCCAAGCCGGCCATTGAGCGCGACAAGGAAGTCGCTGTACATGGCCCAGTGCTCCTCTTTGAGCGGATATTCATAGTCAAAATACACGCCGTCAAAGCCGTATGTATCCATGATGTCCATGATACCGGAAATGAGCTTCTCCTGATTGTCCTTCATGGCGCTCATGTGCAGATCGCCCTTCTCATACATCTGCGCATTCCAGTCATCGGTCTGCGTTTTGGCATCCGGGCCCAGGAAATTGCAGTAAATTTTCACATCACGGTCCCCGATGGCGTCTCGGACATTTTTCAGCGCCGTCTCAAACCCGGTCTTTCCGTCCACAGCGCCGTCTGCCGTCTCGATATCGTTGAAGAAAACATTGCCGTTCTCATCAAAGGACGTCAGGCCGAAGAAAATCACATCTGTGATCGCGTCAAAGCTCTCCGGCGTCAGGTTGGCGGCATCGTACACATTACCGGCCACAATGTAAGAGGTCACCCGGAAATCCTGCGCATCGGAGCTCTCCACATTATAGACGCAAACCTCGTTGATCTTAAAATCCTCGCCATCGCGGACATCCGTCACCGTGATGCGCAGCGCATCCGCCGTGACGGTATCAAAGGCGCAGTAGCGGAAAGTGCCCACCTGATCCTGTTCATAGATGGTCTCAAAATTCCCGTCCTGCCCGGCTTCGATCGTAAAGCCCAGAACGCTGCCCTCATCGTCCCTCGTCTTCTCGCGCAGCGTGACGGTATTGACCGCCGTGGGCTGTGCAAACCGGATGGTATAATAGGTATCCGCGCCGCCGCCGAACTTGCCCTTTGTGCTGTTGGTCTCGACCTGCGCGCCTTCGGCCAAGTTCGTCTCCGTAACGATTCGGGTCTCATCGGGGCCGCTGCCGCCGCATGCGGACAGGGCCGTTACCGCCATCAGGGCCGCCGCCAGGACAGCGGTGATTTTTACACTTTTCCTCATTCAATCGCTCCTTTTACATTGCAGGGGCCGCGGGCCGCCTTACTGTGCCGTCTCCGTGGTCGCCTCGATCGCATACCCGTTATAGCCGCCCGCGCTCATGTACTCCCTGCCGATCTCCCTGTTGCAGGCAACCCAGGTGTTGCGCTCCTCCAGCGTCTGGCCGCCGTGGCTGGTGCCGATCCCGCCGTGGTCGGTCACAATGACGATGAGCCAATTCTCCTGATTATAGGTCGGCCGGCTTTCGATCGCGTTGAGGATATCCAGCGCCATCTGCTCCTCGGAGAGGAAGCCCTCGATATAATCCGGGTTGTCATTGGCAAAGCCCGTATTGTGGCCCGCGTGGTCCGTCGCCTCAAACGTTCCAAAGATGATGTCCTTTTCATTTTCACTGCCGGCCGTCACACAGTCGATCAGGTAGTCGCGCAGCTCGGCGTCGTCCTTGACCAGATGATAGGTCATCTGAATTTCGGGATGATCCTTGACATACTGGATCTCATCGACGTAGTTCTCCGTAAAGTGCGGCTGCCAGGATGCCCCAAAAGTGGCGCGCATGCCGAGCTCCTCCGCCGCCTGAAGCATAAAGGTCTTATAGTTGATATTCTTAGGCATGCCGTTATCTGTAATACCGTTGAGCTGGCCCCAGACACGGGTAGTCAGTGCGCTCCAGCCCGGCGCCGTACTGGTGTGCTGCTCCGTGGCCGTTCCCTTAATGCCGCCGGCGTAGGCGTGGTAGATATGGCCGCCCTCGTCCAGGAGCTTGTTCAGCGCACTGTTGGGGTTCTTCTCCGTAACGCCGCCCTGTGCGCCGCTGACCAGCGAGTGGATCAGCACGTCGGACCGGCAACCGTCATAACCGATAAAGGCGACTTTTTTGGCCCTGCCGTCATCCGTCGGCGTACGCAGGAAATCCCATACCATCTGCCCGATATTGGGCTGCGGGATCGCCTCGGATCCCTCGTTTTCCCAAAATGTATAGGAACTGATGGTATCAAAGTATTCCGCATCCTCTTTGGGGGCGGAATTGCAGGCCGCCAGTCCGGCCGCCATCATCACGGCGGCGCACCCCGCTGCGCAGGCTTTAAATGTACGATTCAGCTTCAATTTTCCTCTTCCCTTCCTGCTAAATTTATATCTCAATCTTATCACACTACGCGGTCGTTTTCAATCAGATTTCCGGTAAATTTTCACAAAAATTTCATTTTTCACGCTCATTCTAAGAGCCGTCCATCTGTACAGCGGAACGCTGGGCGCAGCGTTCCCTCCGTGGAATGGTACAAAAAAGGAAGCATGCGCCTTAAAATCCCCCTGTGTAAAGCCAAATCTGAACACATGCCGCCCGGAATCTGTACATACTTTCGTAGGGAACGCCTCCCCCGGCGTTCCGAAAGCGGAGCTGATGGGAAGGAAACGCTCCGTCTGTCGATCGGCATCTGATCACACATCTGTGTATTGGGATCTCTTGCGTAAAGGAGGACCTTGGATTTTAGGAAAATTAGAAATTCCAAAACAAAAAAAGGGCGCCAAAGCGCCCCTGAAATCGTGTTTTAAACGGACCTCCGTCTGCGCCGGAGCAGCAGCACTGCCGCAGCCGACACAACAGCCGCCGCCACTGCCGGCAGCCCGCCGTCCCCCGTATCCGGCTGGGCGGGATTCTGGGGCAGGGATGGCATCTCCGGCTGCACATCCGTCCCGGGCTGCTCCGCATCTGCGGAAACCGGCGTCAGGCCGGGGTGAGCGGCCGCGTCCTCAAAGTCTCCATTCTGAATGAAATCAATCAGCGCCTGTTCACACGTTCCATACTCGTAGAGGACCTCCGCACCGACAATGGCCGGATATTCCGAATCCGATACCACATAGCTGTTCGTCGCGACGGTATAGAGGCGTTCCGGGTCGAGCGCTTCCCCGTTGACGCAAATGGAACGCACGCGCGCGCCATCCTGAGCAGCGGGATCATATTCCACCTGAAGGCCGCCAAACTGGAGGGCGCTGCCGCTGTTGTCCGGCCAAGCGTACTGATAGGGGTCCTCCCCCGCCGCAACGGCCTCCTTCTGGATCTCATAGACGGCGTCACATGCCATGCTGATGGCCAGTGCGTGCTCCACGACTTCCAATATCTGTGCACCCGTCAGTTCGCAGACGACGATTGTGTTCCCGTACGGGGAGATCTGGATCACATCCCGATAGGTGATCTGCCCCTGCGGCAGGCCGCCGCGGATCCCGCCGGCATTTTCGATGGCGATATCCGCCCCCGTAGCCGCCCGGTAAGCGGCTGTGACAATGCGGCCGATCTCCTGCTCCCGGATACGGATCTCCTCCCAGGAGTACGCATATTCCCGGCTGCTCTCCCCGACCGCGCGGTCCAGAATTGCCTGCTGCCCCTGCTCCAGCTCTCCGATGAGCGTCTCGATCGCCGGATCGGAACTGCCCTGAACATCCGCGGCGCTCAGGCAGAGCTCCTCTGTTTTGGCAGAATCAACCGCTCCGGACCGTGCATCATACGTCAGCGAGAGGACGCCGACATTCTGAAAATAGTATCCGGCCTCCACGATGTGGACCGGATTCCCGTCCGCATCCTGAAAGACCTCGTCAAAGCATTTGTGTTCGTGGCCGGCGATGACCGCGTCGATCCCGCGGATCTGCGAGACAAAGCCCTCACAGTCGGCCTGATGCGTCAGTGCGATAACGATATCACAGTCCTCGTCCTCACGCAGGACGGAAGCCGTCCGGGCGGCGCTCTCCGCCTCCTGTGTAAATCGGATCCCCTGTACATTCTGGGGCGGCGTGGAGGTATAAAAGCTGTCGTCAATCACGCCGAGTACGCCCACGCGCAGAGTCTCCCCATTGTCCGCAGTCACATCCTTGACCAGATACGGGGTATCGAAAAAGGCCGATCCGTCCTCCCGCACCACGTTTGACGCCAGAATCGGGAGGCCGTTCTGCTCTCCGAGCTCCCGGAGCCGTTCACAGCCATAGCTCCAATCGTGGTTGCCGGGCGTCACGGCGTCATAGCCCACGGCGCGCATCAGCGCCGCAATGCTCTGGCCCTGCTCCACCGTGGCGAACGCCTGGCCGTGGAAAGTGTCCCCTGCATCGAGGACAAGATCCGCATCCTGCGCATCGATCAGCGCCTTCAGCGCCGCAAATCCGATCTGGCCACCGTCTGTCGCGGTATAATAGCCGTGGATATCGTTGGTGTGGACGATGCGGATCGTGGCATCGCCCTCCGCGGCGAACACGGAGTACGCCGGGAGCGCCGCCGAACAGACGATCGAGATGGCGGCAAGGACTGCAATCCATTTCCGTTTCATACATTTTCATCCTTTCATACAGATACGGCTTCATTGTTTTTACAGGGTCAAATATTGCCGTGGTGTCTATTGTATCATCTTTTCCCCAAAAATGAAATCCTTTAAATCCGGATGCGCGATGTTTAAATACAGCCTCCGCAGGGGAATACTGATAATCATAGAGTGCTGTGCCCGTGCTCCTATCACGCCGACAGTCCGGCGCGGGCGCCGACTCAAAACATCACAGGTGGTGGAACGCATGTTTCGATACTATGTCAGCAAGCGCGGAGATCGGGAATATGATCTGATCGTCGTTCTCGATCCGGGGGACGTGGAGTTTGCTCTGGATCTTCTCTCAAGCAGCGGCGATCCGGAACGTCACAGCGGCTTTCTCGCCTTTCTGAATGAACAGGGCAAAAAGGGCCGCATCCGCATGGTAAAGGTCTTCCTCTCCGGGATCCTGATTGCCTCGATCCCATTCGCCATGTTCACGCAGGTGTACGCGCAGGCGCACCCTGAGCTCACAGCCGGCGCAGGAATGTCGATCAGCGCATCGGTGCTCTCCGGGAGCAAATTCAATATGACCTACCTCTACGGCGGAACCGTGGAGCAGCAGATCGCCAAGGTGCAGGCGGCCGGCTCCTTCCAGACCGTATCGCCGAGCTATTTTGATATTGATTCCTCAGGCAGACTGGTACTCAACAACATCAGTTCCCGCCTGATTTCCGCCATGCATGAGATGGGGATCAAAGTGGTCCCCATGCTGAGCAACCACTGGGACCGGAAGGGCGGCCAGCTCGCCCTGCGCGACCCCGCAGCCCTCGCGCGCCAGATCGCAGCCTATGTGGAGCAGTATGATCTCGACGGAGTAAACGTGGATATTGAGAACGTCACCGCCGCCGAACGGGACGCGTACACCCTGCTGGTCAAAACGCTGCGGGAGACGATCCCCTCGGAAAAGGAGGTCTCCGTGGCGGTGGCGGCCAACCCGAGCGGATGGACCACCGGCTGGCATGGTTCCTACGACTATGCCGCGCTGGCACAGTACGCCGACTATCTGATGATCATGGCCTATGATGAGAGCTGGCAGGGGAGCGACCCGGGCCCGGTGGCCAGCCTCTCCTTTGCCGAGCGGTCCGTCCGGTATGCGCTGCAGCACGCCCCGGCTGAAAAAATCGTCCTCGGCATTCCGTTTTACGGGCGGATGTGGAGTGCGGACGGCGCCTTCAACGGGAACGGAATCGGTCTGAATGTCCTGTCCAACATGCTGCGCGACTACCGCGCCGAGATCACTTTTTCACAGGAACATCAGTCCCCGGTCGCAACCTTCACCGTGCGCAGCGGGGATCCGAGCTATACCGTAGGCGGAAAAAAGCTGACGCCCGGCACCTACACCGTCTGGTTTGAAAACGAGCAGTCCCTGGAGGCAAAGGCGGACCTGATCCACCGATACAACCTGAAGGGGCTGGGATCGTGGGCCCTCAATCAGGCGACGGACTCCATCCTCTCCGCCATGAGCGGATGGCTGACCGCACCGGAGGATGAGGCGGCCCGATACGGCACGGTAACAGCGGACTCCCTGCGCGTGCGGCGCGGCCCGAGCACGCAGAGCGATACCATTGCCTTTTACCGGCAGGGGGAGCGCGTGACGATCGTCGGGGAGACGGACGGCTGGTACCGCATCCAGCTGCCGGACGGGACGTACGGCTATGTGAGCGCCGACTATATCCTGCTTGAGGAGGAAGAGGAGGAGACGCCGCCCGCAGCTGAGACGCCGGCCTACTCCTCCGGCGACCGCGTCCGGGTGCGCGCACTGCCCTCCACGCAGGGGGAGATCCTCGCGCACCTGATGTTCGGCGACTCCGTCACCGTGGTCGGGGAGGAACTGGACGGCTGGTATCAGGTCCGGCTGTCGGACGGAACGGAGGGGTATGTCTCCGCCGGATATATTGTCTTTACCCAGCCGGTGCGGGAAAGGACGGCCTACTCCTCCGGGAGCAATGTCCGCGTACGCGCGCAGGCCTCCACCGCCTCCGCAATTCTGAACCACCTGGCCTTTGGTCAGTCCTTCACCGTGATTGGCGACGTGCAGGGGGACTGGTACCGCGTCCGGCTCTCCGACGGCACGCAGGGATATGTACACGCGGACTATGTCTCCTTCACCCGCCCTGTACTTGAACGCACCGGCTATATCACAGGCAACAGTGTGCGCGTGCGTTCGGCCGGTTCGACAGGCGCACCCATCCTGACGCTGACAAATCGGGGGGACGCATGGACCGTCGTGGGAGAAATACAGAGCGGCTGGTACCAGGTTCGTCTCCCGGATGGGAGGAGCGGATATATCCATGGGGATTATGTCACCTTTACCCGTCCGCCCGTCAACCGCACCGGCTACTCCGTGGGCAGCGATGTACGCGTGCGGAAAAGCGCCTCCACCTCCAGCGCCATTCTCGCCCTGCTCCAGCGCGGGCAGAGCTTTACCGTCACCGGAGAGACGGCAACGGGCTGGTATCAGGTCCGGCTTTCGGACGGGACGCAGGGGTATGTACACGGATCTCTGGTCGCCTTCCGGCAGTGACCGCCGCTTCCGCACCCGGCAGTGCCATATACCGACGGGTGCTTTGTATGTACAGATTCCCCTGTGCAAAAAATGGCGAGAAATCTTTAACACAATTTTAACATGAAGCATCTTGAAGTCCCCATTGCTTTTCTTTATAATGATCGTGTTTGTTAAGAAAATGTTAATATAAACGCTGTAGAGAAAAGGGTAGGGAACACACGTGGATTATAAACTGATATTCGGCCTGCTCGGCGGGCTGGCACTCTTCCTGATGGGGATGCAGATGATGAGTACCGGTCTGGAGGCCGCAGCAGGTGACAGGATGAAGCGCATTCTGGAAAAGCTGACCTCCAACCGCTTTCTGGGGGTGCTCGTGGGCGCCGCCATCACGGCGGTAATCCAGTCCTCCTCCGCGACCACGGTCATGGTAGTGGGCTTTGTCAACTCCCGGCTGATGACGCTCAATCAGGCCGTATGGGTCATCATGGGCGCCAATATCGGCACCACGATCACCGGCCAGCTCATTGCGCTGGACGTCGGGGAGATCGCCCCGCTGATCGCCTTTGCCGGCGTGGCGCTGATCGTCTTTATCAAACGCGACTCCATCCATCACTGGGGGCAGATTCTCGCGGGGCTTGGGATCCTCTTTATCGGCATGGATATGATGAGCAGCGCCATGATGCCGCTGCGGGAGTCCGAGGGCTTTGTCAATCTGATGACCCGGTTCTCCAACCCCGTACTCGGCATCCTGGTGGGCATGATTTTCACGGCGATCATCCAGTCCTCCTCCGCTTCGGTCGGTATCCTGCAGGCGCTGGCGATGAGCGGCGTGATCGGGCTGCCCAGCGCCGTATACGTGCTGTTCGGCCAGAACATCGGCACCTGCGTCACGGCGCTGCTCGCATCCATCGGCACCACCCGCAACGCCAAGCGCACCACGATCGTCCACCTGATGTTCAACATCATCGGCACGGTGCTGTTCACCATTATCTGCTATTTCACCCCGCTGACGTCCTTTGTGGAATCCTGGACGCCGGACAACGTGGCGGCCCAGATCGCCAACATGCACACGCTTTTCAACGTAGTCACCACGCTCCTGCTGCTCCCCTTCGGCAATCAGCTGGCAAGGCTGGTCGTTAAAATCCTGCCGGATAAGCTCACCGATGAGGAGACGGGCCAGCACCTGCAGTACATTAAGCCCATGGACACCGCGCAGGAGTATCACATCGGCCTTTCCGCGATCGCCATCGGCAGCACGCGCATGGAACTGACGCGCATGCTGGACATGGTGTGCACAAATGTGGATATGAGCTACCGCTGCGTCCTCAGCGGCACCACGCGCCATCTGGGGGAGGTGGAGGAGGTCGAGGACTACATCGACTACCTCAACGCCGGCATTTCGGACTATATCTCCCATCTGATCGCACACGAGCTCAACGAGCGGGACTCCGAGACCATCGGCTCCTTCTTTAAAATTTGCGGCAATCTTGAGCGTATCGGCGACCACGCGATGAATATCTGTGAGTACACCAAACGGATCGAGAAAAAGGCCATTACCTTCTCGAAGGACACGCGCTCCGAGATGGGTGAGATGCGCGAAATCTGCATTCAGGCGCTCGGCCTGCTTGGAAATATGGAGCCCATCACGGAGGAAACCTTTGAAAAGATCGCCGCCTCCGAACAGCGCATCGACGATATGACCGGGCGCTTCCGCCACAATCAGCTCAAGCGGCTGCGCAGCGGCGAGTGCTCCAATGAGGAATGTGTGCTCTACTCCGAGATGCTCACCGACTTTGAACGCATGGGGGACCACATCCTGAACATCGGCGAGGCGCTGAAAGCGTAAACCGGGGATGCGCCCCTCTCCCCCACAGATCAATCAACAGAAAAAGGCGGACGGAGCTGGGCTCCGTCCGCCTCACTTTGTATATGGAGAAAAATGCGATTACATCATGGACTCATACAGCGCCACGACGTCCGCCTTGGTGACGTCCTTCGGGTTGCCCGGCGTGCAGGCATCCGCGATAGCGGAATCGGCCAGGAAGTCGATATCCTCCGCCTTGACGCCAACCTCGCTGACCTTCTGCGGGATGCCGACGTCGATCCCCAGCTGGCGCACCGCATCGACTGCCGCCTTACGGTACTCCTCCTGGCTCATGTTCTCAACGCCCTGCACGCCCATCGCAATAGCGATATCTTTATACTTCTCACCGGTTGCCTCCGCGTTGAACGCCATGACCGTGGGCAGGATGGTCGCACAGGCGACACCGTGCGGTGTATCATACAGCGCGCTGAGCGGGTGTGCCATGCTGTGAACGATGCCCAATCCCACGTTGGAGAAGCCCATGCCCGCAATGTACTGGCCGACGGCCATCTCCTCGCGCGCCTTTGCATCGCCTGCAACGGAAGCCCGCAGGTTCTTCGCGATGATCTCGATCGCCTTGATGTGCATCATGTCGGTCAGCTCCCAAGCCGCCTTGGTGATGTAACCCTCAATGGCGTGGGTCAGCGCATCCATACCGGTCGCGGCGCACAGTCCCTTGGGCATGGAGGCGACCATGTCGGGATCGACGATCGCAACAATCGGAATATCGTGCGGGTCGGCACAGACGAACTTGCGGTTCTTCTCCACGTCGGTGATCACGTAGTTGATCGTGACCTCCGCCGCCGTACCGGAGGTCGTCGATACCGCGATGATCGGCAGGCACTTATTCTTGGTGGGGGAAGCGCCCTCCAGCGAGCGGACATCCGCAAACTCCGGATTCGTCATGATAATGCCGATGGCCTTGCTGGTGTCGATCGCACTGCCGCCGCCGACGGCCACGATCACGTCCGCGCCCTCGTTCTTGCAGAATGCGACGCCCTCCTGGACGTTCTCGATGGTGGGGTTCGCCTTGATACCGTCATACACTGCATAGTCAATGCCGGCGGCATCAAGCAGGTCGGTCACCTTAGTTGCGACCTTGAATTTCAGCAGGTCGGGATCCGTGCAGACCATGACCTTTTTGCAGCCGCGCGCCTGGATCTCGCTGGCGATCTCCTGGATCGCGCCCTTGCCAAAGTAGGATGTTTCATTTAAGATGATTCTATTTGCCATAAGGGATTCCTCCTTATTAATGTTTGCAAGTTTATTATATATCCGGCTTATCCCAAATTCAAGAATTAAAGTATGAATAATATATAAAAAATGCTATATTCCCAAGTGATATATAAACGTTGCGCTGAAAATCAAAATGTACTATAATGAGGCCATCTTATTTTAATTGGACAGAGGGTGCTCTTTGATGTACATTTCCGACCTGCACATACACTCCCGCTTTTCCCGTGCCACCAGCAAGGACTGCGACGCCCCGCACCTGGAGCTCTCCGCACGGCGCAAGGGCATCCAGGTGATCGGCACCGGGGACTTTACGCACCCTCAATGGCGCAAAGAGCTCAAAGAGCAACTGATCCCCGCGGGCGAGGGCGTGTACACGCTGCGGGACGAATTCCGCCTGCCGGGGAGTTCTATGGAACAACGCCCGCTGTTCGTCGTGACAGGGGAGATCAGCTGCATCTATAAGCGCAATGGCAAAACGCGCAAGGTGCACAACGTGATCCTGCTGCCCAGTCTGGAGGCGGCGGACGAGCTGTCCGCAAAATTGGAGGCCATCGGGAACATCCACTCCGACGGGCGGCCTATCCTGGGCCTCGACAGCCGCGATCTGCTCGAGCTGACGCTGGACACCTGCCCGGAGGCCGAGTTCATCCCGGCGCACATCTGGACGCCGCACTTTTCCATGTTTGGCGCATTCTCCGACTTTAACACCATCGAGGAGTGCTTTGACGACCTGACGCCGCACATCCACGCGGTGGAGACAGGGCTCTCGTCCGATCCGCCGATGAACTGGCGCGTCTCCCAGCTGGACGGGCTCACGCTCGTCTCCCACTCCGACGCCCACTCCCCCGCCAAACTGGGGCGGGAGGCCAATCTGATGGACACCCCGCTCTCCTATCCCGGAATGGTTCACGCCATCCGCACGGGTGAGGGCTTCCTGGGGACGATCGAATTTTTCCCTGAGGAGGGGAAGTATCACCTGGACGGGCACCGCAACTGCGGCGTCTGCCTGACTCCGGTACAGACGGCCGAGCGCGGCGGCCTCTGCCCCGTATGCGGGCGTAAGTTGACTGTCGGCGTGGAACACCGTGTGGAGGAACTGGCCGACCGTGCATCCGGATTCCGGCCCGTGGGAGCCAAACCGTTTGAGAGCCTGGCCCCGCTGCCGGAGGTCATTGCCGCGTGCACCGGCGTATCCGCCACCTGTAAAAAGACGGCCATGCTCTATGAACGGATGCTAAGTGAACTGGGGACGGAATTTTACATTCTGCGTGAGGCACCCGATACGGATATTGAGCGTATAGCCGGCCCCTGTTTAGCTGAGGGGATCCGCCGTCTGCGCGCCGGGAAGGTCGAGCGCCGGGCGGGATTCGACGGCGAATATGGCACAATCTCCCTGCTCACGCCGTCTGAAATCGAGCGGCTGAACGGCCAGACATCTCTGTTTGCTGTGGAGGCTTTACAGATCCATGGCGCAGCGCCGCAGCTCAAAAGGAAAAAGGCGCCAAAAGATCCCAAACCGGATCACAAACCGGAAAAAACGGCGCCTGCGGAGTTGCTCAACCCACAGCAGCTGGCAGCTGTTGATGCGGACAGGCGCCGTGTGGCGGTCATCGCCGGCCCCGGTACCGGTAAGACAAAAACGCTCGTCGCCCGGATCGCCCACCTGGTGGAGGATTGCGGCATCAAGGCTGACGAGATCACCGCAGTTACGTTTACCAATCAGGCGGCGGCGGAGATGCGCGAGCGGTTGGAACAGCGGCTGGGCGGTAAACGCGCCGCAGCGCATATGACGATCGGGACTTTTCATGCGATCTGCCTGAAGCTGCTCGGTAATGTCCGCCTGATTGCACCGGGTGACGCATTGACTGCGGCTGCCGACGCCCTGACAGCCTGCGGCTCCGACCCCAAACGGGCCAAGTCACTTGTGCGGGCCGTCTCCCGCGTGAAAAATGGGATAGAACCCGAAGCGTGCGGGATTATGCAGGAGGAGTTTGACGCCTACTGTGCCCGGCTGCAAGAATGGGGCGTGCTGGACTTCGACGACCTGCTGACCGAGGCGATCAAGTTGGATCCCACCGGTCAAAAGCGGTTCCATCACCTGCTTGTGGATGAATTTCAGGACATCAACGATACACAGTACGAGTTGGTGCGCCGGTGGAGCCGCGATGGGAAACTGTTTGTCATCGGCGACCCGGACCAGTCCATCTACGGATTCCGTGGTGCAAGCGGCCGGTGCTTTGAACGCCTGACGGAGGATTTCCCGGACACGCAGGTGATCCGGCTGGTGGAGAACTACCGTTCTGCTCCGGAGATCCTCCACGCGTCCACTGCGGTCATCGCGCACAATCCGGGCGCAGAACGCATTCTCTCCCCCAACCGCCCCTCCGGCCCCGCTGTCCGGCTGGTGATGGCGGCGGATGACTTCTCCGAGGGGATTTTCGTCGCCAAGGAGATCGCGCGCTTGACCGGCGGTGTGGATATGCTGGAGGCACAGCGCACACGGCGTGATGATAACGTGCGCGCCTTTTCGGATATCGCGGTGCTTTGCCGGACCCACCGCCAACTGGAACTGATTGAAAAGTGTCTGATTCACGACGATATTCCCTGTATTGTCAGTGGGCGCGAAGACTTTTTAGACGCGGACGATGTACGCGGGGTGCTCGCCTTTTTCCGTTTCCTCCGCCATCCCACCGACACCGGTGCGCTGGATACCGCCCTGCGCACTCTGTGGCACTGCCCAGCCGACTTGGTTGAAAAAGCCTGCGCACTCAGCCGGGGGATGGGTTCGCTTGATCCGAATGCACTCCGCGGCGAGGTGGCTGGATACGGGCCGTTGGAACTCTGGTGTGACTGTGCGGCGGAGTGGCTCCCCCTTGTCACTCACGAAAAGCCGCTCAAGCTGATCGAGCGCTGGATAGAAGCCCACGGCCCCTCCGATACGCTCAACCGCCTGAAGAATACGGCTGTGTTCTATCCGACACTCGACGCGCTGGATCATGCGCTGATTTTGGGGCAGGAGCCGGATCTCAGCCGCGCGTGCGGCAAGGGGTGGAAGTCCGGCGCCGTGCGCCTGATGACGCTGCACGGTGCCAAGGGTCTGGAATTCCCTGTGGTGTTCGTCGCCGGTGTAAAGGCAGGCTCCTTGCCGCTCGAATCCCCGGGACGGCCCGCCGACATTGAGGAGGAACGCAGGTTATTCTATGTCGGAATGACCCGCGCCCGCGAGGAATTGATCCTAACCGCCGCGCCGGAGCCTTCGCCGTTCCTTGATGAGCTGCCGGCGGAGGTCTTGTGGGAGGAGGCGCGCACACGGCGCGAAAATCCGGCAAAACAGCTGAGCCTGTTCTAAGATCTTGCAAACTGACGCCATTGGCTTTATAATGGAAGTCCTATGCAACGCGAAAGGAATGAGCTCTATTGAACGAAAAGGAAGTGGCGGAAATCCGCCGCCGGTTCCGGCCGGATAAGAACAGCATCTCCGCCCTGCGCGGCTGCTGCGTGAATGAAAACGGGGAGATTGTGTCCGAATTTGAGCAGTCCCTGCTCTCGAGCCCGCAGGAGGAGGTGGAAAACATCCTCGCCACACTCAAGCGCACGCTGTCGGGCGGGCTGGGCAAAAACCTGATTGATTTGGAATTTGAGACCCAGCAGGTGGTGGACAGCGAGGAACACAAGCTGCTCATGGCGCTGCGCGACTCCGCGCTAAAGGACGAGGAGGCGCTGCACGCCTTTTATCAAAAGGCCGCTTCCTCCCTGAAGCTGGGGGAGAATTACCTGATCCTGCTGATCCACGACACATACGATATCCCCTACCGCGGCGGGGACGGCGCCGTTTTTTCGGACGCCTCCTCCGAGGTTTACTCCTACATCCTGTGCAGCATCTGCCCGGTCCGGATGAGCAAGCCGACCCTGAGTTACTACATGACGGAGCAGAAGTTCCACAACCGCCGGATCGACTGGCTGGTCTCCAAGCCGGAGCTCGGATTCCTGTTCCCCGCTTTTGACGACCGCACCACAAATATTTATAATGCGCTCTATTACTCCCGCAGCACTGCGGAGAGCTATACCGCCTTTGTGGACAGCATCTTTCACTGCCCTCTTCCCCTGCCGGCCAAGGTGCAGAAAGAGACGTTTCAGTCCGTCCTGGAGGATTCCCTGGGCGAATCGTGCAGCTATGACGTCATCGGGTCCGTCCACAGTCAGATCAAGGCCATGATTGAGGAACACAGGGAGAATAAAGAGGTGGAGCCGCTGCTTATCTCGCGTCAGGCGGTCAAGCGTGTGCTCTCCGCCTCCGGGGTCCCGGATGAAAAGCTCCCTGCCTTTACAGAAAAATACGACGCGGCGTTTGGCACAGATGCCGTTCTCAGCCCCAAAAACATTATCGACGATAAAAAATTTGAGGTCAGCACCCCGGATGTGACCATCCAGGTGCACTCCGACCGGCAGGATCTGGTGGAGACGCGCGTGATCGACGGCGCAAAGTGCATTGTCATCCGCGCCGAGGGCGGCGTAACTGTCAACGGCGTGGCGGTACACATTGACGGCGGTCAGGATGCCGATTAAGCCGATCGTTCAGGCGCCCCGCTTCCGGATAATCCCGGGAACGGGACGTCCTTCTTATGGAAAGGCCATATATGGGCCGCCCTCGATTCCGGAACAGTATGCCAAAGAGATATTTACACTGGCGGCAGTTTATGCTTTAATGATGGCATGCACCTGTATATCTGGAATATATCTTCTCTTATTTCCCCTATTCCAAGGAGGTTTTCACCCGGATGCTCGCCGCGTATCTTGCTCTGATCGATAATAAAACAGAACAGCTGGAATTTGAGACGATCTACCACACCTACCGCGGGCAGATGTTCGCCGTGGCCGAATCCGTCCTGCACAACTACCACGATGCCGAAGAGGCGGTGGGGGACGCCTTTGTGGCCGCCGCCAAAAACATGGGGCTGATCCGCCGCATTCAGGAGGAACAGGAC
This sequence comes from uncultured Oscillospiraceae bacterium, assembly GCA_949293315.1. Lineage (GTDB taxonomy): Bacteria > Bacillota > Clostridia > Oscillospirales > Acutalibacteraceae > Onthovicinus. The sequence continues at coordinate 16,979 of CASFCH010000052.1, forward strand.
CTGCGCAGCTACATGCTCAAGTCCGCTAAGCGGTGTGCGATGAACATGCTGCCCGGGCTGGCAAAGCGGGAGCAGTTGGACGATGCGGACGGCGCTGCGGCGGAAAGTGAGATCAGCGATGATGCTTTTCTGGACATGATCTGTACGCGCTTTGCGTACCGGGAGGTTGTAGCGGCGATCAACCTGCTCGGGGACCGATATCGCGAGGCGCTGTATTTTCACTTTGTGCTGGAATTCACCATTCCGGAGACGGCGGCCCTGCTGGGACGAAAGGTCTCCGTCATCAAGCAGCGGCTGGTCCGCGGAAAAAGGGCGCTCATCCAAATTTTAAAAGAGAAAGGGGGTGCGGACAATGCCATTAAATCGGGAAATGTTTAAACAGGCGCTGCGGGAAAACGCCGCGTCGGAATTTGCCGATATCCCCGAGCAAGATGGAGATCATACCTTTTCCCCGGCCTTTGAAAAAAGGATGGAACGATTGATGCGCGATCAGCGGCGTCCGCACCACCGCCGGATGCGTTCGGGCGTCATAAAGGCGCTGCTGGCGGCGGCGATTCTGCTGGCGCTCTGCGGGACAGCGTTCAGTATTCCGCAGGTGCGGGAGGCCATCACCGGATTTTTTGTCACGACGCACCCCGAGTACATCACTCTGACGCCCACCGGCGATATGGCTGCCGCCCTGGACCGCGAAATGCGTCTGAGCAGCGTCCCGGAAAATTACCACCTGGAGGAGGAGCGGATCGAATCCCATCAGATCACCCGGACCTACCGGAACGACCAGGGGCAGAGCTTTAATCTGAAGCAGCAGGTGTTTTACACCGGCTCGCTGTCGCTCGACAATGAGCACGGCAGGATCTGGAATCAGCAGGTGGGGGACGTGGGCGTAAAATTTTTCGATACGATGGGCTGCCTCGACGCCTTTTGGATCCAGGACGGATATCTGATGATTTTACAGTGCAGTTCGGAGCAGGGAGTGGATCTGGCAGTCCAGATCATCCAGAGTGTTGAAATTGAGTGATCCTCCCCCCAAAACCAAACAATCTCCCGCTCCGGCCGGCGGCAAAAGGCGATGGGGATTAAAGCCCGATAAACCACATATACCAAATAGATTTGCCCGACGCGGGCGCAGCCGCCGAAAAATAACGGCGGCTTTTTCTCTGTCAAAAACGACCTGGTTCTGACTGCGGAGAACATTGTGTTGGAATAGACGGCTCGCCACTGGATGGAAAATGCAGAAATCAACGCAAAATTCAAAATGTGTGGTTCAGTTCCTTCGGAAAAACCGTTATGCTTAATATATCAGCAAGAGCTGAAATCAATTATTACTGAAGGGGAATTGACATGAACACAGATAAGATTTTTGCCGAGGCAATCGCAAACGAATATGCGCCCAAAAGCACCTCCAAGGTTGTGGCCCTGAAAAAGCTGGACAGGAAAGCCAAACGCAAAGCCAACATTTTTGCCTATACCTTTGGAATCCTGATGGCCCTGATATTGGGTGTGGGAATGTGCCTGTCCATGGGCGTGCTGGGCAACGGCGGTTCCGGTACAATGATCGCAGGGGTCATTGTCGGCGTGATCGGCCTTGTCGGAGTCGGTATAAACTATCCCGTTTATCGAAAACTGTTGGAAAGCGGAAAAAACAAATATGCCTTTGAAATCGTACAACTTGCAAAAGAAATCAGTGAAGAGGCAGAGTAAGGTCAGGAGGGCGGTATCGCCATGAACAAATCGGAAAGTAAATATTTTAATACCGCCCTGTGTATGAACGAGGCCCTGATTTCCCTGCTGAAGGTAAAGGATTTGGAATACATCACCGTAAAGGAGATCTGTGAGAAGGCGGGCGTGAACAGATCCACATTCTACCTTCACTATGAAACAGTGGCCGATTTGGTCAATGAGGCGATCGAAACCGTAAACCAAAGATTTTTGTCCTATTTTTCAGAAGATACAAAAGGGATTGCAGATAAAATCAGCCACACCGATTTGCCCGATCTCGTTCTGATTACACATGACTATTTACTGCCATATCTGCGGTTTGTCAGCGAAAACAAAGACCTTTATCGGGCGGCATTCCGGAATCCAAATGAAATGCAGGCCAATATAAAATACAGATATATCAAGCAATATATCGTGGAACCGATTTTAAAGCGGTTCGGTGTTCCGGATGCCTATTGGAAATATTATATTGCCTACTATATAGACGGAACAATGGCCATCATAAAGGAGTGGCTCAAAGCAGATTGCCGGGACTCTGTTGAAATGATTGCCGCCGTGATCGAGGAATGTGTTCGTCCCTCCAACGGGACACAGGGAAGGAGGTACAGTGAGATATATACGACACTGGCAGATCCGGCTGCTCCGGAAAAAGTGGAGTGAAAACTACAGCTTCAAAACCATCGTCAGCTCTGCGCTGTCCCTCTGCCTTACGATCCTGTTTGCCCTGTATCATGGATTCTTAGGAATTTTTTTATCTTCATTATGGCACGGCAGTATTTGCGTATTCTACCTGCTGCTTGTTGCCCTCCGGGCTATCATCCTGCTGACAGAGCACCATATAAAACTTAAAAGCCAGGAGGAAAAACAGTCCCGGCGCCAGAAGATTTTTTGGGTCACCTCCGCACTGCTGCTTTTGCTGAATATCGCGCTCATTTTACCCATCTTGCTCATGGTCCTTCAGAAAAAGCCAATCAATATAGGAAAAATTCCAGCAATCGCGATGGCGGCCTATACAACCTGTAAAATCACCATGGCGATCATCCATATGCGCAAACGCAAGATACATCATGTGCTGATCCGCGAGCTGAGAACAATCAATTTGATCGACGCTCTGGTTTCCATCCTGACACTTCAAAATACATTGATCATGGTCAACTCAATCTCAGGCGAAACAAACAGTATGCGCACGCTGTCCGCCATTTCAAGTGCAGTCATTTATTTGATTATCGTAATCATAACCATCAGCCTGTTTCTCAATAGCAGAGCCAGCCGATCCGGCGGTCAAGGTAAACGGCGCCTCCCGTCAGGAAAAAAGCAAAAAATATAACAAGCTTTGGGACTGTTGCAAAATAGCCTGCCCCAAAAACAACGCACAAAATCCGCCCCCCAAAGGAAGCCAAAGCCGCTTCTTTTGAGGGGCGCGTTGTTTTGTGATGCCTGTACATTCCCTTTAGGATTCCCCTTGAGGAAGATTGCCCCGACAGGGGAAATGTCCGCGAAGCGGACAAAGGGGGTCTCGCCTGCGGAGCAGAAGCTGTCGAACGGAGTGAGACTGATGAGGTGGAAGGCCGGTGGATTACAGAAGCTCGGTATTACTCTCAGAAACCACCTCATCCACCGCAAGCGGTCCCCCTTCCCCTCGAGGGGAAGGCTGTAAAGGTCTGTACAAATGAACATTGGCTTCCCCTTGAGGGCAATTCCTCTGACAGGGGAAATGTTTGCGAAGCGGACAAAGGGGGGCTCGCCTGCGGAGCAGGAGCTGTCGAACGGAGTGAGGCTGATGAGGTGGAAAAGCCGACGGATTACAGGAACTCGGCATAACTCACAGAGAACGGCATAGCCGTTTAGCTATGCCGTCCCTTGCTTCAATGCGTTTTTAATTTATGTCCCATTTTTAATCGTTTTTTGCATTCCGGAGGACGCCGTCTATTTTTCTTCGCCTTCGGCCGCCTGTTCTACAGTCCCCTTCTCCGCCATCGTGTTCTTTTTGGCCTGCGTCTTCGCCTTCTGGCGGTTTTCACGCGTGATATAGATCAGATAATTGAGCTTGTGCGCCGCGAGGACGAGCGGCTTATACCACGGCGTTTTCGGCAGGAATCCGTTGGCCTCATACGGCCGAACCAGGCGCAGGTACGGCCTGCGGCGGCAGGAGATGATCACCAGCCGGATCCCGTCCGCCTGCACCGGCTTAAAGAGGGCAAAGCGGTTGTAGCCGACCGTCGTCCCCTCATAGACCTTCTTTTCCTTCCCGTCCAGCAGGGCGTAGATCTCATACTTTTCAATGCGCTGCGAGTAATCGCACTGCTCCTTGAGCTGGACCTTGTCGACCGTCACCGGGTGGTCAAAGTGCAGCTCCACCTTGTAATACGGCGTCTCCCGCTCCGGTGCGTAACAAGTCTCGTCTTCCGTGAGCATATTCTTGATCTCAAAGCCCTGCTCCGGGCGGTAGGCGTCCAGCTTCGCAATGCGGACCGGCTTCTCCACGCCCTTGCGGATGGCCTCGCCGAGCTCGTGCAGGCGCTTTACGTCCCGGTCGCAGAAGCGGCCGCGCGTATCCGGCGGCACGTTGAGCAGCAGCAGGCTGTTCCCCCCAACGGAGGTGTAGTAGATATTCAGCAGATTATTGAGCGATCGGATTTTGCGGTCCTGATTCTGATGGTAGAACCAGCCGGGGCGGATGGAGACATCCACCTCCGCGGGATACCAGATAAAGTCGTTATAGCCCTCCAGCGCCTTGCGGCTCCCCAGATCCTCGGAGACGATATCCATCCCCTTCTGCTGGAGGTCCTGATCATCCGCCTGCTGGGAATTGTCGGCGATCTGCTGCACGTCAAAGGCGAATCTGGGCACCACGTTCCACTCGCTCTCGCGCGCGTATCCGCCCTCGTTCCCGACCCAGCGCACATCCGGGCCGCAGTTGGAGATGCAGCACATCGGCTGGAGCTCGCGCACCGTTTTGTAAATGCGCTGGAAGTCGTACACCTGCTTGGGCTTGCCGTCCATGTAGGAGCCGCAGGCGCCGTCGAGCCACACGCAGAAGATCTCGCCGTAGCGGGTGAGCAGCTCGGTGAGCTGCGCAATGTAGAAATCATTGTATTTCGGAGTGGCGTAATATTCGCTGTTGCGGTCCCACGGGGAGAGATAGACGCCGAATTTCACCCCGTATTTGCGGCAGGAGTCGCTCACCTCCCGCACAACGTCGCCCTTCCCGCCCTTATAGGGGCTGTTCTTAATGGAATACTCCGTGGTATCCGTCTGCCACAGGCAAAAGCCGTCGTGGTGTTTGGCGGTGAGGATAATCCCCCGCGCGCCGGCATCCTTGAGCGCGGAGACCCACTGGTCCGTATCCTGATCGCTCGGGTTGAAAGTGGCGGGCGGCGTCTTTCCGTCCCCCCACTCCTTCCCGGTGAAGGTCGTCATGCCATAGTGAATAAAGGCGTTGAATCCCATCTCCTGAATAATTTTCTGCTGTGGGTTCGGGACGGCGGAAATGTATTGATCGAGTTTATCCATAATAATTCAATCCTCCCGGATCATGATAGTATTATTAAATCATACTCTCACCCGTTCCTCAAGTAAAAAATATCAAAAAGGCGGAGGAAGTACCCCTCCGCCTGAATTTTTTACCATCAGCCCGCCTGCTTGGAAAACTGGGAATTGTAGAGCTGTGCATAAAAACCGCCTTTGGCCATAAGCTCCTCATGGCTGCCCTGCTCGACAATATCGCCGTCCCGCATGACAAGGATCAGATCCGCATCCCGGATGGTGGAAAGCCGGTGCGCAATGATAAAGCTGGTGCGGCCCTGCATGAGGGCATCCATCGCCTTCTGGATCCGCTCCTCCGTCCGGGTATCCACAGAGCTGGTCGCCTCGTCCAGAATGAGGATCTTCGGATCGGCGAGGATGGCGCGCGCAATGGTCAGCAGCTGCTTCTGCCCCTGGGAGACGTTGGTCGCCTCCTCATTGAGCTCCATATGATATCCGCCCGGGAGTGTGCGGATGAAGTGGTCCACATGCGCCGCCTTGGCCGCCTGAATGACCTCCTCGTCCGTCGCGTCCAGCCGTCCGTAGCGGATATTCTCCATAATGGTGCCGTGGAACAGCCACGTGTCCTGAAGGACCATGCCGAACATCTCGCGCAGCTCATTGCGGTTAAAGTCCCGCAGATCGTGGCCGTCGACCCGGATGGAGCCGCCGTTTACATCGTAAAAACGCATGAGGAGCTTGACCATGGTGGTCTTACCCGCGCCGGTCGGGCCGACGATGGCGATCTTCTGCCCCTCGCGGACCTGGGCGTTGAAGTCGTGGATGATGATCTTATCCGGATTGTATCCGAAACGGACATGGTCAAACGTCACATTGCCCTGCAGCCCCTCTACGGAAACCGGGTGCTCTACCGTCTGGTCCTCTTCCTCCTCGCTGAGGAATTCGAACACGCGCTCCGCAGCCGCGGCCGTGGACTGGAGCAGATTGGTCACCTGACCGATCTGCTGGATGGGCTGCGTAAAGCTGCGCACATACTGGATAAAGGACTGGATCCCGCCCACGGTCATGCTGCCGCGGATGGTCATATAGCTGCCGAAAATCGCCACCGCCACGTAGCCGAGGTTGCCGACGAACTGCATCAGCGGCATCATCGCGCCGGAGAGGAACTGGGACTTCCAGGCGGAGCGGTAGAGCTGGCCGTTCATCTGGTCAAATTCCTCGATGACCTGATCCTCCCCGTTGAAGACGCGGACCACGTTCTGCCCGGAAAAGACCTCCTCCACCTGGCCGTTGACATGGCCCAGATACGTCTGCTGGGCGCGGAAATATTTCTGGGACCGCTTGATGACCTGGGTGACAATAATCAGGGAGAGCGGGATCATCAGCAGCGCCAGCAGCGTCATCGGCACGCTGATGGTGAGCATCATGATAAATACGCCGATGAGCATGGTGACGGCGGTGATCAGCTGGGTCAGGCTCTGGTTCAGGCTCTGGCCGAGCGTATCCACATCGTTCGTGATGCGGGAGAGCACCTCGCCGTACGTGCGGGACTCAAAGTACTTCATGGGCATGCGGTTGATCTTCTCGGAGATCTCGCGCCGCATGTTGTAGCAGATGCGCTGGGTGATGGACGTCATCACCAGCCCCTGCGCAAAGGAGAGCACGGCGCTGACGATGTACATGCACATCAGCGTCAGCAGGATGGAGGCCACGCGCTCAAAGTTGATTCCTCCGCCGCCGGAAATCTTGCTCATGATGCCGTTGAAGATCTCGTCCGTCGCATTCCCGAGCACGCGGGGGCCGAGAATATTAAATACCGTCCCGCCTACGGCGAAGATCAGGACAAAGAGAATCCCGATTTTATACTTGCCGATATAGGCGATCAGCTTTTTCATGGTGCCCTTAAAATCCCTGGCTTTTTCGCCGGTGCCCATCCGGCCGCCGGGCCCGTGCGGCATTCTGCGGGGTGCATGTGTCTCAGCCATTGAGCAACTCCTCCTTTGAAAGCTGTGAAAGTGCGATCTGCTGATAGATCTCGCAGTTTTCCATCAGCTCGCGGTGTGTTCCCCGTCCGACGATCTTCCCCTCGTCGAGGACGATGATCTGATCGGCATCGAGGATGGTGCTGATCCGCTGGGCCACGATCAGTACCGTCTTGCCGTCCGTCTCCTCCCGCAGCGCCTGACGCAGGGCTGCGTCCGTCTTAAAGTCGAGCGCGGAGAAGGAGTCGTCAAAGATATAGATCTCGGGGTCCACAGCAATGGCGCGCGCGATGGACAGGCGCTGCTTCTGCCCGCCGGAGACGTTCGTGCCGCCCTCGGAGATCTCTGCCTCGTACCCGTCCGGCTTGCTCTCGATAAACTCCGCTGCCTGCGCGATGGCGGCCGCCTTTTTCATCTCTCCGTCCGCAGCGGCGCGGTTGCCGTACTTGATATTGCTCTCGATCGTGCCGGAGAAGAGGATCCCCTTCTGCGGTACATAACCGAGCTTTGCGCGCAGGTCGTGCTGGCTGATCTTCCGCACATCCTGCCCGTCCACGAGCACTTTCCCCTGTGTCGCGTCATAAAAGCGCGGGATCAAATTGATCAGCGTGGACTTCCCGCTGCCGGTGCTCCCGATAAAGGCCGTCGTCTGCCCCGGCCGGGCGACAAAGCTGATATCCGTCAGCACATCCTCATCCGCCCCCGGATACCGGAAGCTGACATTTTGGAATTCCACATACCCCTTCTTCCGCGCATCGAACGGCTCCGCCGTCTGCGGATCACGGATCTCCGGCTGCGTCCCCAGCACCTCATTGATCCGCTTGAGGGAGACGGCGGCGCGCGGCAGCATGATCGACAGGGAGCAGATCAGCAGGAAAGACATGATGATCTGCATGGCGTACTGGATAAACGCCATCATGTCGCCAACCTGCATCGCGCCGGAATCGATGCCGTAGGCCCCGTTGTACACGATCAGGAGCGTCACGCCGTTCATGAGCAGCATCATCAGCGGCATCATCAGGCTCATCACCCGGTTGACAAAGAGCTGGGTTTTCATCAGATCGCGGTTCGCCCCGTCAAAGCGCTTTTCCTCGTGCTTCTGCGTACTGAAGGCACGGATCACGGGCAGACCGGTGAGGATCTCGCGCGTGACGCGGTTGAGGCGGTCGATCAGGTCCTGAAGCCTTTTAAACTTGGGCATCACAAACGCGAACAGGGCCGCCACCGTTATCATGATGAGGACAACGGCGAGCGCCAGGATCCACGTCATGGAGCTGTTCGTCCCCACGACCTTGATCACGCCGCCCACCCCCATGATCGGCGCATAGCACACGATTCGGATGAGCATGACAAGCATCAGCTGGATCTGCTGGATATCATTGGTGCTGCGCGTGATCAGGGATGCAGTGCTGAACCGATCCATCTCCGCGTTGGAGAAGGTGAGCACCTTGCGCAGTACGCCGCCGCGCAGGTCGCGCCCGAATCCGGCCGCTACGCGGGAGGCGACAAAACCCACCGCGATCGCCGCGGACATGCTCACCAGCGCGAGCAGGAGCATCTTGGCCCCCTCCACAAAGATATAGCGCGTCTGCATGCGGTCGGTATCCACACCAAGGGCCTGATATTCGTTCCGGACATACAGGAGCGCGCTCTGCTCCACGATGCTCTCCGGGAGCTGGGAGAGCTTTTCATCCACGGCCCCCATCATCGCGGCGCGCTGTTCGTCCGGCAGACCGGCGAGCAGGGAGAGCAGATCCACATCCGCGCCGAGTTCGGGCATTTGGGCCGTCAGCTGGTTTTTGATCGTTTGAACATCCTCACTGTCACTGCGCAGCGTGTAGACGATCAGCATCGGTTTGCTGAGAATCTCGGAAAGCCTTTCAACAGTGTCCGCCTCTTCCGTATTGCGCAGGTAAAGCGTCTCGTTTTCCAGAGCGGGGTATTCTTCCCGCAGAGATTCATACGCCTCCCCCGTGAGCGAAGCACGGTCCGCCAGCCGATAATTGGACTGGAACATCTGCCGGTCATCCGCACTCATAAAGAGGGCCAGTTCCTCATAGGAAGATTCGCGGATCGCCTCGGGCGCCGCGTTTTCGATCCCCTGCTGCTGGATCCCGACATTGACGATGTCGGACGTGTAGGACGGCAGGGCGAGATCGCTCATCGCCTGTACGATCAGCAGGCCGATCACAAGCAGGATCGGCACGATCGACTTTTTCAGATATTTGACTGTATACCGCATCAAAATATTCCTTTCCTGAAAGATCACGGGGATGCCTGCGGGCCGCCGCACATCCCGGGAGGCGATGCACAGGCCGCATCCATATTCTGCCGCATCCGCTCTAACACGGAGCAGAAAACGGCCAGCTCCCCGCCGTCGATTCCCGCGATCAGGGCAGCGGAAATCCCCCGTACAACGGTCTGTACCCGTTCCGTCACATCGGTACCGGACGGCGTCAAAAAGATACGCAGCTTGCGCTTATCCCGCGCGTCCTGACAGCGTTCCACCAGCCCGGACCGCTCCATTTTATCGAGCATCACGGTCACCGTCGGGGATTTGATATGCAGGCGGCGGCTCAGCTCCGCCTGTGTGCACCCCCCATGGCTGTTCAGCGCCAGCAGCAGCGGGACCTGTCCCGGATGGACCCCCAGCTTTTCCAACCGCACAAAACAGCAGGAAAAGTAGCGGTGCGCCAGCTGCGGCAGCAGGACATAGAGCGGCTCCTGCGCGGCGGGCTCTTCCGGCGCCTTTTTGCACACGTATATCCCTCCTAAATTGTTAGTGATTTAACTATTATAATACTAACAATCTGTTTTTCAACCCTCCGCGGCTAAAATTCACATTTCCTTTACAAAAGCGCCTTTTTCACATCATACAGACCGCAGAAAACGGGCGGAAGATCCTGCCAGTCTATTTTACCCACTGTTCCGGCCGCCAAGACAAAATATTCGTCCGACGGATCATCCATGCAGCATTTAATCCTCCAAAGATAAAAAAGGCGCCGGCGCCCTTTCAGGAGCCGACACCAATATTGGGATCCTTCTCTTACTCTTTCCTGCGGCTGCGGGTCAAGATGACACAGCCGGCCGCAGCCAGCGCCAAAAGCGCCAGCCCGGAGACGAGCGCATCATCGCCGGTATCCGGAGCCTCCGGCGTCTCTGCGGGACTGGTATCCTCCTCTTTCAGGCCGTCGAGCGCCTCTTTCAGGCGCTGTGCGCGGGCGTCGATCTCATCCTGACGCAGGCGGTTCCAGCCCTCCTCAATGGCCTGACGCGCCGCAGCCTCGGCCTCCCGGAGCGCCGCGACGGATTCCTGCGTGTACGGCGTCAAATCCTCCGGGATCCGATCCAGCAGATCATCGATCTGTGTGAAATCGCCCGCCTTGGGGATCAGGCCGTCAATGGCCGCCTTCAGCTCGGCGGTATACGTATCCACCAGTTCCTGATCCTTCATGGTGCAGGTGTACATGGCGTTGACCGTACGCAGCTTATCCTCTACCACCACACGGCTGTCATCCGTATAGCAGGTCAGATCCATCTCTTCCAGACGGGCAAGCTGCGCCTCCATCGCCGTGAAATCTGCAAACACTTTTTCAATTACGATGTCGCGAACCGTCAGATCATCTGTCACGGTAATCGTGACGGGGGCGCCGTCCGCGGATTCAGCCGCCACATTTCCGGAAGCATCGTATACTTTGAATCCCTGGAACAGGGCCGTCCCCTGGCTCTGATCGTACGTCACGGTAATCGTCACGCTGCTGCCGGAGCGGTAGACCGTGGTTCCGTCACGGTCCAGTACATCGTCTGCATCCGCGGGTTCAATTTTCACATTGACGCCCGCCGGCGCCTGAATGGATACGGTGTGATATTCGTTTGCCGAAATCACTGCGGTATCCACCTCTTGCAGTTCGATATACCGATTTTCGGAATAGGTGGCCGAAACGATAATATAGGCGTTATAGTACCGTACGCCGTTCTCCTCGGAGTATCCGTCCGAGTAGATGACGAAGGTCGTCTCGCTTCCCCATCCCTCCGGGGGAGCAAAGATATTTTTAACAGTGACATCCTGTACCCATGCATCTTCGTCCAGACGGATCTTGAAGTCCACGCGCTCGCCGGAGGCTGCACGCGTCTTCGATACCGACACGGTATCCGGAAGCTGATTTCTGATTTCCATAGTCTCCGAAGCGTTCCCGACCGTCACCTTACAGGGCTGAGTTCCGCTCGCCTGATAGATCGCCGATTCGCCGTACCGCACCTCATATGTCCCCGCAGCCAGTCCGGTGATCTCGCTCACGCCGCTGATATGGATCCATTCCTGTGATCCGGCAGCGCGGTAATCGTAGTGCTCCGTCGGATCAAGGCCCAGTATACGCCCGTCCGTATCCGATGCCGGTGCGGACCACAGATCGCCGGCTTTCAGGTCCTCATTGCGATTGAGCTTCCCGCGCTCCCATACAAGATGATACCATACCGTTCTGCTGCCGTCCGCCGCCGTGACGGTAAAGCGGATATCATTGATGCCATAGCTCAGCGGCACCGTTATCCTGCCTTGCACGCCGTTGACGGTTGCCTGCGGATTGACCGTCTCGATCGTGACGCGGTCCCGGCTGGAACTCCTATACAGCAGTTCTGCGTAGTAAGGATCCTCCTGCGTGCCTGATCCGGTAAATTCGGGGTTATAAATAATAGCAACCCCGATGTTGTCATCAATATCGGCCGGCGAGGCCGCAAGCACAGCTGCCGGCAGCAGCACCACACCGAGCAATGCCATCAACAAGGCGGCCAGCCATTTTTTCCTTCCCATACAAACGCCTCCCTCTTTCCCGCCGGAGAACCTGCCGCCGACCGGAGATTTCACTATTATAAGGAAATATTATCATATATCCAGAAAAAAATCAATCAAAATGCCCATCTTTATCTTCTTGCGGCGGGAGGACTGTGTTCCTTTCTCCCTCCCGAAATGCCACCGGTCCCTCCTCTCTGTTCCCGGGATCGGACGGATCCTCACACTTTGCGGTCTGCCCTCCCCCGGGGATGCTCAGCAGCGCGCAGGCCGCCTCAATAAAGGCCGCAAAGGTATCCGCCAGATTGATATACAGCCGGTACAGCACCTCATAGGTCTCGTCTTCAAGCTGATCACAGGCCGCCAGATCGGCCTCATACCGGGATGAAAATCCACGGCAGATCCTGTTTGCCCGCTCTTTGAATTTTTCCTCTTTTGTCACGATTTATCACTTCCGTTTTTTAAAGTGATTTAATTATACAACATATTATGATTATTTTCAACAACAAATTTTAATTTTCTTCGTATCCTGCATTGAGCCAGCCACGGATACCAGAAAACATATTTACTCCGTTGAAAAGAACTGCCCGATTGGTGTACGGATAGAAAACGGCGGGGTGCCGCGGCCCGATGCCGCCGACTCCCCGCCGGTATTTTTCTGTATATTAAATTTACTGCTTGGCGCCGTTATCAAACATTTCAAGCGCCTTGACGCTGACGGCAAAGCACCCCGCGAGCCCCTCAAGATTCATGTTGTCATAGGTGTCGCGGCGGGTATGATAGTAATTTTCCAGCTTATGGTTCAGCCCCGTCACACCTGTGGCACGGAAGCCCGCCTGCGCAAACGCCGCGGAATCCGTCGCCCCGCCCAGCGGCGGAACCCATCCCTTTTTACAGGGGATGCCCAGTTCTTTGGCCGCCTCCATGAACAGGTCGGAGACATCCTTATCCGCCTTGACTGTGCCGTTGAGGTCGCGGTAGTTTGTCATCAGATACTTGGGATCGTGAATGGTGTCATAGGAGAAAATGAAGGTCGGCACATCGTCAAATTCGCCCTGATGCTGCTCACACCAGGCCTTTGCTCCGCGAAGGCCCGCCTCCTCGGAACCGGAGAGGATCACGCCGATCTCCGTATTTTCAAATTCAATACCGGCATCCTGCAGTTCCTTGAGAATGGCAATGCCCATATAGCAGCCGGAGAGATTGTCATTTGCACCGTCGACCACGCGCTTTTTGTTCCACATCCAGTAGAGGCCGATAATAAACGGCACAAAGACGAGGCCGCCCAGCGCGCACTTGCCAAGTGTGGTAGCGGGATCAAATCCGCCGAACACCAGCCCGTTTTGCGCAATGGTAATGATCGAGAGAATCAGGTAGTAAAACGCTCCGGCAAAGCCGAGCACCGCATGCCCCTCAAAACCGACGCCGCCCAGACGATAATTGACCGGCCATTCCCATGCCGCGTCCGGATGGCCGTTAAAAAAGATGCGGCGTTTGACCTCGCCCGTACATTTTTTCACCGCGGTCACATTATGCCCCGTCTTTTCCGGAAAGCAGCGGTCCACCAGCTTTTTATAGATGCCAAACTGCATCACACAGATAAAGAGCCCAATCACAATGAAAATAACGGAGAGCAGCGGAAAGAAGAAATAGCACGCAATAGCCAGCAGTAAAAAAGTGAGCGTAAAATAGAGCCAGCCGTAAAAGGACCCAGGATTCTCCTTGAAGGGCTCCACATCGGCACGGTCACAGCCGCAGTCCTCCCGGAGCACCTTGGCCATATACTCGCACGCCTGTTTCTCGCCCTCCGATCCGGGAGAACGCTTGGGCAAATCCTTGCAGATATGGGTAATTTCATCCACCATATACTGCGCCGCCTGATCCTTGCGATCGATAATTTTCCGCAAATCCATAAATTTTCCCCTCTCTTTCTACAAGTTATATAATATTTTACCATGATTGCGCACAAAAATATGAATAAATTATGACATAAAAATGAATTCAATGCGAACAACCTTAAAATTCCTCACTTCATTTTATACATCGCCGCCCAAAATATGAATTATCATAGCAAAGTGTGACCTCCATATCATCCGAAAAAGCGCCTGGCCCATCATGGTTTTTGGCCCACAGGCCGCCATCGCGCCGCTTTCCAAGCCGATGGATGCCCGGAAGGTACGCGAAAACGCAAAACTGGAAGCTAAACAGCGTGAAATGGAGACGGAGGTGCGCAAATGGAAACGTCTTGCAGAGGGGACGCAGGATTCCGAAAAGCGGAAGGAATATCGCCAAAAGGTTCGGGAATCCCAAAAGAAGCTGCGGGAATTCATCGGGGCGCACAGCGATGTGCTGCGGCGCGATTACTGGCGGGAGAGTACGCACGGCGTACCGGATCAATCGCCGGCGGCCCGAACAGTGAATACCTATCGCGAGGTGGAATTCAATCCCGACGCGGACTACACGATCCATGCGAAGGGATATTCAGACGCCGTGAATGCGGGATTATCTAAAGCAAGTTATGAGGTGGCATTCGCCGGCGGTCAGGACCGGAAAGAGCATTTGCAGCTCATCGATCTGGAGACCGGGGCAAAAGTCTTCGAGGAGACCGGTGACAGTGGATCGGTCGGCGGGGATCTGTACCGCGAATTTATCACGAGCCATTCAAACGGGCGATACGCGTTTGTGCATAACCACCCCACTGATGGCTTCCTGTCTATTGGAGACCTGCAAACCCTGTTTACTCAGCCCAATATTGAGATCATGGCCGCGATTCGCAACGACGGCGTGAAATACGTTGTAAAGAAGCGCAGGGCTATGCCGAATGTAGCTATACCTGATGTGCTTTATCAGGGTGACATGGAAGAGTTGAATAATCAATCCAGAAGTGGTAAAATAACGGCAGGAGAACGCACATTTTTACGTGAAACGATTTTGACGCGCAACATGATCCGAGACTACGGGGAGGTGATCGTCCTTGACAGAGATGAATAGAGCGAGAGAGGAAAGCTGGAAGCATCCATGCGCTTTTGAAATCCCATATTGGCGGGACGGGATGACACCTGAGGAATACGACCTCGAGTATGTTTATCATGGATTTTTTGTCCATGAGCATCCGGAGCGCTTGCGCGAATACAAACCGCTCTGGAAGCAGAAAGAACTCGGTATGCCCGAATACGAGGACAACGTCAATCGGGCGGTTGAATTGAGAAAAGCATATTTGGGATATTAACTGCTTGTCAAAGCGACAGGCAGTTTTTTCATTCAGAAACAGGCAGTCCGCATGGGCTGCTTTTTTCATACAATTTTTTAGAAAAGGAGGACAGTACCTTGAAGGACGAAGAGAAGAAGAACCCGGAGGCCGAGGCGGATAAGAAGCCTGAGGAGCCCACAGGTACGGATTCGGCTGAGGAGACAAAGCCGGAAACGCCGCCCGCTGAGGAAAGGCCGGCGGATGCATCCCAGGGCGCCGAAAACGGGGAGGGCGCACAGCCGGAGGGTGAGGGGAACCCCACTGATAAAACGGCTGACGAGCCCGCCACATCCACATCCGAGGCGACGGCGGCAGAACCGGCGGCGGAAAATGCAAACGATGAGCTGCTGCTCGCCCGTGCGGAACTTGCCGCGATCAAAAGCGGCATGGATATCTCCGTGGCGGAGGACGCCGTGATTCTGGCTATGCACGCCCTCAAAAGGGATGGCGGTACCCCGGATCAGGCAGGGCTTGAGAAAGCGCTCAAAGGTGTTTTATTTCAACCGCGGGCGATGTGCCGACGCCTGACTGGGTGATAATATTTCAATCCACGCCCCCCTGCGGGGAGCGACACTGTAGATGGCCGTCAACTGATCGTCCGTAAGCTATTTCAATCCACGCTCCCCTGCGGGGAGCGACCCCGGGCAACGATCC
>CASFCH010000053.1 GCA_949293315.1 uncultured Oscillospiraceae bacterium
AAGAATCTTTCAGGTTCCTTTTCTTGCCTTGCTGCTGTTTAATTTTCAAGGTCCGCTGCGCTCTTTCCGCCGCCCTTTTTCGGGCCGCTCTCTTGAGCGCTTGACTATCATACCAAATCCCCGCTCTTTTGTCAACCCCTTTTTTTTCCTTCTTTACACCCTTCCACGCGTGCCGCGGGAGTTTTACAAATTATTGTGTCTTTCTCCCCTGAATACCACAATATCTGCAAAAGTCAGTTTTTGTTTTTTATCCATTGCTTTTCCTTCCCTTTCCGATCAAAAAAGACACGCTTTACCCCCCTCCCAGTATCTGCACAAAACCTCCGCCGATTGGGGAGAGATTTTCTACACCGGCTTGCTCCGCTTTTTGTCCCCGGACTGTTTTCATTATATAGAGGTACTATCTATTTTGAAATGATAAAAAAACGCGCATGAAAAGGGCCGCGGCATCTGCCGCGGCCCGATTGCTGAAACCGTCTATATTTATGCCTTTTTGACCAGGTCGGCCACAAGATCACCCATCTCGACGGTATTGACCTTCCTGTACCCCTCCTCATAGATATCGGGGGTGCGGGCGATGGTCAGCGCATCGTTGACGGCCTTCTCAATGGCGTCGGCGGCCTGCGCCTCGTCAAAGGAATAGCGCAGCATCATGGCGACGGAGAGAATCGTCGCCAGCGGGTTGGCCTTGCCGGTGCCTGCGATGTCGGGTGCGGAGCCGTGGATGGGCTCATAGAGGCCCTTGGCGCCCTCTGCCAGGCTGGCGGAGGCAAGCATACCGATGGAGCCGCTGATCATGGAGGCCTCGTCGGAGAGGATGTCGCCGAACATATTGGAGGTCAGGATCACGTCAAACTGCTTGGGATTGCGGACGAGCTGCATGGCGCAGTTGTCCACATAGAGGTGGTTGAGCTCCACGTCGGGGTAATCCTTGGCCACCTCAAGCACGATCTCGCGCCAGAAGCGGGAGGACTCGAGCACATTGGCCTTATCGACGTTGGTGAGCTTATGACCACGTTTGCGGGCCAGATCGAACGCCACACGCGCGATACGCTCCACCTCGGGGCGGGAGTACATCTCCGTATCGTATGCGGCGGGGACGCCGTTCTTCTCACAGCGGCCGCGCTCACCGAAGTAGATGCCGCCCGTCAGCTCGCGGACGACCATGATGTCGAGGGAGTCGCCGATGATCTCATCCTTGATGGGAGAGGCGCTTCTGAGGGGGGCGAAGATCTGTGCCGGGCGCAGGTTGGCATACAGGCCCAGGGCGCTGCGAATGCCGAGCAGGCCTGCCTCCGGGCGTTTATTGCCGGGGAGCGTATCCCACTTCCAGCCGCCGACGGCGCCGAGCAGGACGGCGTCCGCCTTTTTGCACGCGTCCACCGTCTCCTGCGGGAGGGGTTCGCCGGTGGCGTCGATGGCGCAGCCGCCCATCAGGCGGTCGTCATAGTGGAACTGAAAGCCATATTTTTCACCTGCGGCGTCAAGGACCTTGATGGCCTCCGCAACAATTTCCGGGCCGATGCCGTCGCCCCGGAGGACGACGATTTGATAATCCTTCATCATGAAATCCTCCTATGATATGGAATCTGTATACTACTATACCACAGAAAACGGATTAAGAATGTTTCATATGATGCTTTTGGATATCGCGATTGATGGCACAGATGACGCCGCGGATGGAGGCATAGTAGATGTTGTGGGACATACCGACGCCGAAGATCGTCTTGCCCTCCTGATTTTTCAGCTGAATATAGGAGACCGCCTTTGCGTCGGAGCCGACGGAGATGGCGTGCTCGGAGTAGTCGATGAACTCATAGCCTGTGACGCCGATGTGGGAGAGCGCGTTGAAGAACGCATCGATGGGGCCGTTGCCCTGCCCCTCGATCGCCTGTGGCTCATCGCCGTTATATTTGATCATTCCCTCAAAGCGGCCGCCGCAGCTGACGCCGGGGGCCTCGCTCTCATCGTGGTACTTCTGGGCGGTGAGGGCGTAGGGGCCGTGGATGTCGATATACTCGCGCTTGAAGATCTCAAAGACCTCCTGCGCGCTGATCTCGCGCCCGGCCTTCTCGCACTCGGCCTGGACGGCGGCGCCGAACTCGGGGTGCATGGCCTTGGGCATATTGTAACCGAAGCACGTGCTCATGACAAACGCCGCGCCGCCCTTGCCGGACTGGCTGTTGATGCGTACGACCGGCTCATACTCACGGCCGACATCCTTGGGGTCGATGGGCAGGTACGGGACCTCCCAATAGCCGGTGTCGTGGTGCATCATATACTCGCGGCCCTTATTGATCGCATCCTGATGGGAGCCGGAAAAGGCGGTGAACACCAGGTCGCCCGCATACGGCTGGCGCGGGGGAACCTGCATCTTGGTATCCTTCTCATACACCTCGCGGATATGGCGGATGTTGGAGAAGTCGAGCTGCGGGTCCACGCCCTGGGTGTACATATTCATGGCAAGGGTGACGATATCCACATTGCCGGTGCGCTCGCCGTTGCCGAAGAGCGTGCCCTCCACACGGTCCGCCCCGGCGAGCAGGCCCAGCTCCGCGCAGGCCACACCGGTGCCCCGGTCATTGTGCGGGTGCAGGCTGATGATCGCATTCTCGCGGTTTTTCAGGTGTTTGATAAAGTACTCGATCTGATCGGCATAGCCGTTGGGGGTGCTCATCTCCACGGTGGAGGGCAGGTTCAGGATGACCTTGTTCTCCGGGGAGGCCTCGAGGGCCTCCATCACCTTTTCGCAGATGAGGACGGCGTTCTCCGGCTCCGTGCCGGAAAAGCTCTCCGGGGAGTACTCATAGGTGATATGGATGCCGTCGCGCTCAGCGTCCTTGGAGAGCTCGCGGATGAGCTTGGCGCCGTTGACGGCGATATCGATAATGCCGTCCATATCCTTCTTAAAGACCACCTTGCGCTGGAGGGTGGAGGTGGAGTTGTAGAAGTGGAAGATGACGTTCTTGGCGCCCTTGATGGCATCAAACGTCTTTTTGATGAGGTGCTCGCGCGCCTGGACGAGCACCTGGATGGTCACGTCGTCCGGGATGTGGCCGCCCTCGATGAGCGTGCGCAGGATCTCGTACTCCGTCTCCGACGCGGAGGGGAAGCCCACCTCGATCTCCTTAAAGCCGATATCCACCAGCATATGGAACATCTCGAGCTTTTCCTCCAGATTCATCGGGTCGACAAGCGCCTGGTTGCCGTCGCGCAGGTCCACGCTGCACCAGATGGGGGCCCTGGTGATCACCTGATCGGGCCACTGGCGGTTTTCAATCTTGACCGGGGTAAACGGCACATACTTTTTGCATCCTTCGTACATCATGATTCTCCTTTCAGTTCACGCTGATTTCCGTTCCTGCGGAAGCGGAGAAAATAAAATCCCCGCCCCCTCTGCATAGGGGCGGGGATTGAATCATCCACGCGGTACCACCCTAATTCAGCTGCCGAAGCAGCCCTCACCGACCTCCAACAAGGTCTCGGCCGATAACGCTGCCAAGCGTCCCGCCCTATGATTTCAGGCGGGCGACTCAGGAACGAGTTATACGCGCAGGCCTCTCAACCGGCTTACACCAGCCGCCGGCTCTCTGAATGCAGGGACAAGCGCCTTTTTTCCGTCACAGTCTTTGTAAAATGGTAAAGTATGCGATTTGGTTATCATTATATGCCGGGCGGGCCGAAAAGTCAAGCATTAAAATTTTCCCGCTTCTGCCAAAAGGCAATCAGCCCTTTAAGTTGTCACGGAATTTGTCAAAAAAACCGCGTTTTTCCCCGTCGCCGGTCTTGACGCCGGAGATCGCGTCAAACTCCTTGAGCAGCTCCTTCTGGCGGGCGGTCAGCTCTCTGGGCACGGTGACGATCACCCGCACCAGCTGATCGCCGCGGCCGCGGCCGTTGATGTTCGGGATGCCCTTGCCGCGCAGCTTAAACACGTCTCCGGGCTGCGTGCCGGGGTGGACGCTGTACTTGACCTTGCCATCGAGCGTGGGGACCATGACCTCCGCGCCCAGCGCGGCCTGGCCAAAGGTGATCTCCACATCGCACCAGACGTCATACCCGTCCCGCTCAAAGATCGGATGGGGCCGCACATTAACGGCGATGCGCAGATCGCCCGCCGGCCCGCCGTTGATGCCCTCGTTGCCGTTACCGCGCACGTTGACGATCTGGCGGTCGTCGATGCCCGCGGGGATTTTGACCTCGATCTTGCGCGTGTTGCGGATGCGTCCGGTCCCGCGGCACTTGGCGCACGGCTCCTGAATGACGGTGCCCTTTCCGCCGCAGCGCGGACACGCCTTGGAGGTGGAAATCACGCCGAACGGCGTGCGCTGCTGGGTCTGGATATGGCCGCGCCCGTGGCACTCCGGACACTGGACGGGGCTGGTCCCCTTTTTGGCTCCGCTGCCGCCGCACTCCGGGCACTTCTCCACCCGCGGCACCTCCACGATGCGCGTACATCCCTTGGCCGCCTCCTCAAAGGAGATGGTGATGCTGACCGTCGTATCGCTGCCGCGCTGGGGCGCGTTGGGGTTCGAGCGGGAACCTCCGAATCCGCCGCCAAACCCGCCGCCGAAAAAGGAGCTGAAGATATCGCCGAAGTCAAAGTCAAAGCCCGCGCCCGGGCCGCCCGCCGCAGCGTTGGGATCGACCCCCGCGTGGCCAAACTGGTCGTAGCGCGCCTTCTTCTCCTTATCCGACAGCACCTCGTAGGCCTCGTTTGCCTCCTTAAACTTGGCCTCGGCCTCCTTGTTGCCGGGGTTTAAGTCCGGATGGTACTTTTTGGCCAGCTGGCGATATGCCTTTTTGATCTCGTCCTCCGTCGCATTTCTGCCGACGCCCAGGACCTCATAATAGTCGCGCTTTTCAGCCAAGCTCCGTCTCTCCTTTACACTGCGATTCCGTCAGGCACGGGCAAAGGGCGGCAGGAATGTGCCGCCCAGCCCTGTGCGCCGGAGATGTGTTTCCCAAAAATTTTACTCGATTTTACACAAAAATTCAATAGCTAAATTGTGAATACTCTTCTGCAAAGCTCCCCGCCCACCGGCGGAGAAAGCCGTCTCCGGACGCATAGGCGCCCGGAGACTTCCATTGCACGGGGCCCCTGACGGGATGCCGCCGTGATTACTTCTGCTGGTTCGGATCGTCGGAGACGTCCTTGTAATCGGCCTCATAGTAGCCGTTCGCATCCGTGCCGCCGTTCTGCTGCGCGCCTGCGTCCGCGCCCGGCTGCTGTGCTCCGGCCGCCTGCTGTGCGCTCTGGTAGAGCTTCTCGGAGACCTCGTAGAACTTCTTGTTCAGCTCCTCCTGGCGGCTCTTGATCGCCTCGATATCCGTACCGCCGAGCGCCGTCTTCAGGGCCTCGATCTTCTCCTTGAGCTCGTTCTTATCGCTGTCGGAGAACTTGTCTCCCTCGTCGGCGATGATCTTCTCGCACTGGAAGACCGTCTGGTCGGCCGCATTGCGCACGTCGACCTCCTCGCGGCGCTTCTTATCCTCCTCGGCATACTTCTCTGCCTCTTTGACGGCCTTGTCGATATCCTCCTTGGACATGTTGGTGGAGGAGGTGATGGAGATGGACTGCTCCTTGCCGGTGCCCAGATCCTTCGCGGAGACGTGGACGATGCCGTTGGCGTCGATGTCAAAGGTGACCTCGATCTGCGGCACGCCGCGGCGGGCCGGGAGGATGCCGTCCAGATGGAAGA
Organism: uncultured Oscillospiraceae bacterium; assembly: GCA_949293315.1. Classification (GTDB taxonomy): domain Bacteria; phylum Bacillota; class Clostridia; order Oscillospirales; family Acutalibacteraceae; genus Onthovicinus. The sequence goes on from CASFCH010000053.1 coordinate 5,703, forward strand.
CGCCGAGCGTCTTGTTATCCTTGGCGAACTCGCGCTCGCCCTGCAGGACATGGACCTCAACGGAGGTCTGATTGTCCGCCGCCGTGGAGAAGATCTGGCTCTTCTTGGTGGGGATGGTGGTGTTGCGCTCGATGATCTTCGTGTTGATGCCGCCCATGGTCTCAATTCCGAGGGAAAGCGGCGTGACGTCCAGCAGCAGCAGGCCCTTGACGTCGCCGCCCAGGACGCCGCCCTGAATGCTCGCGCCGATGGCCACGCACTCGTCCGGGTTGATGCCCTTGAACGGCTCCTTGCCCAGAACCTTCTTAACGGCCTCCTGAACGGCCGGAATGCGGGAAGATCCGCCCACCATGAGCACCTTGTCGATCTCGCTGACGTTCAATCCGGAATCGGAGAGCGCCTGACGCACCGGGCCCATCGTCGCCTCGACGAGGTCGGCCGTCATCTCGTTGAACTTGGCGCGGCTGAGCGTCATCTCCAGATGCTTGGGGCCTGTGGCGTCCGCCGTGATGAACGGCAGGCTGATGGAGGCGGTCGTCATGCCGGAGAGCTCGATCTTCGCCTTCTCCGCAGCCTCCTTCAGGCGCTGCATGGCCATCTTGTCGCCGCGCAGGTCCACGCCCTGCTCCTGCTTGAAGGAGTCGGCCATCCAGTCGATGATCCGCTGGTCAAAGTCATCGCCGCCCAGGCGGTTGTTGCCCGCCGTGGCGAGCACCTCCTGCACGCCGTCGCCCATCTCGATGATGGAGACGTCGAACGTACCGCCGCCCAGGTCATAGACCATGACCTTCTGATCGGCCTCCTTGTCAATGCCGTAGGCCAGCGCGGCCGCCGTCGGCTCGTTGATGATACGCTTGACCTCAAGGCCTGCGATCTTGCCGGCGTCCTTGGTCGCCTGGCGCTGGGAGTCGGTGAAGTAGGCCGGGACGGTGATGACGGCCTCGGAGACCGTCTCGCCCAGATAGGCCTCCGCGTCGGACTTCAGCTTCTGCAGGATCATCGCGGAGATCTCCTGCGGCGTATATTTTTTGCCGTCAATGTCCACGTGATAGTCGGAGCCCATGTGCCGCTTGATGGAGGAGACGGTGCGCTCCGGATTGGTGATGGCCTGGCGCTTTGCCACCTGGCCGACCAGACGCTCGCCCGTCTTGGTGAACGCGACGACGGACGGCGTGGTGCGCGCGCCCTCGGGGTTCGGGATCACGGTGGGCTCGCCGCCCTCCATGACGGCGACGCACGAATTGGTGGTACCTAAGTCAATGCCGATAATCTTACTCATAGTAAACTGCCTCCTAAGCAATCGCTGATATTTTCTGTTTCTATTGTAAAGGGCCTTTTTGAACAGATGAAGAACGCATTATAAAGCTTCCTCAAACATTCACTTGGCAACCTGTACCATCGCATGGCGGATCACACGATCCTTCATTTTATATCCCTTTGCGAAGACCTGAGAAATCTTGTTCTCCTCCAAATCCTCATCCTCCGCCTGCATGACGGCGTTATGGATCTGCGGGTCAAAGTCCTCGCCCCGCTCGCCGAACGGTTCCACACCCAGCTTTTCAAGCGCCTTGGCGAACTGGTCGAGCGTCATTTTCAGGCCCTTTCCCAGATCCTCCGCACTGGCGTTCTCCTGGGAGAGCGCACGCTCCAGATTGTCGAGCACGGGGAGCAGCTCCCTGACGGTGTCGATCGCCGCGTCGGCGTATACGCTCTCCCGCTCCCGGGAGGAGCGCTTGCGGAAATTGTCGTACTCCGCGGCCAGACGCATGAACTTATCGTCCTTCTCCTTCAGGGCCTTTTCATAGTCCGCGCGGATCTCCTCAAGCGTGGGGCCCTTGGCCTTTTTTTCCCTCTTTTCGGGCTTCTTCTCCGGGGCCTGCTCCGTCTCCGGCTGCTCCGGCGTCTTGCTTTCTTTCTCCTTCATGACTTCATCTCCTGCCTTGTTATAGGATAGCGTAATCGTCGCCGCCGAGCGCCTCTGACAACAGTTTGCCGACGATGGCGGATAAATATTCGATATGCGGGATCAGGGAAGCATAATCCATGCGCGTGGGCCCGATAATTCCGATCGCCCCGCCGGGCCTCCCCGCCAGCCGGTAGGGGGAGAGGATCATGCTGAAATTCCGCAGCTGGCGGAACGTGTTCTCACTGCCGATAAACACCCGCACCCGCTCGCGGCCGCTGTCCATCAGATGCTCGAGGGGGGTGGTGTCCCGCAGGAACTCAAGCGCCTCCCGCACATCCACGCCCCGGCCGTCATAGCTGAGCAGATTGGTCTGGCCGTCGAGCAGGATCTCGGCCTGCGCGGCCTCATGGGCCAGCTGGGCCAGCGTGATGAGCAGCGGGCTCATCGTCAGCGCGTATTCCCCCAGCGATGCCGCAAGCGTCTGAATCTGCGGGACGGAGACCTCGCTGACCGGCCGGCCCACAAAGTGCTTCTCCGCAATATTGGCAAATGCGGTGCGGAACTGCTCGTCAATGGGCACCATCGCGCGGCACAGCCCGCTCTTGAGGATCCCGGAGCTCGTCAGCAGCACCAGCATGGCCGTGTTGGCCGCTACCGGAACCAGCTCGATCCGCCGGATCGACGCCTGTGCATCCGCCGGCGTCGTGGATACGGCCGCGCAGTTTGTGATGTCCGCAAGGACCTCCCCTGCCTGACCCAGCACCTTTTCCGGATCTCCGGGGTTGACGCTGAAGAGGCTGTCCAGCCGGCGGCGCTCCTCCGGCGTGAGCTCGTGGCGGCCCATCAGGTGATCGATATAGTACCGGTAGCCCTCCTGAGAGGGGATCCTGCCGGCGGAGGTGTGCGGCTGCTCGAGCAGCCCCAGCTCCGCGAGTTCGGACATCTCGTTGCGGATCGTCGCGGAGGACACGGACAGCTCCGGCAGATCGCTGAGCGCTTTGGACCCGACGGGCTCGCCCGTCTTGATATACAGTTCAACGACCGCCGCAAGGATCTTTCGCTTCCGTTCGGACAATTCCATCAAAAGCCCTCCTTACGCGTTATGGATCTATTGGATTAGCACTCAAAAAGCCAGAGTGCTAATTGCAATTATTATAATACTCCGCGCTGTTTGCGTTGTCAATATTTCAAATATGAACACTTTGTAAAACCTGGCAGCGGGGGCGGTCAAGCGCCCGGGCAGCCAAAAAATTTTCTCCGGCCGTGGCGCGGGTTTGCGCCCGTCTCCCGCCCGGAAACATCAAAAAGCGCCTGTCCCCCCGCAAAGGGCGGCCCGGCTCCCCTCCCGGCCGGTCGCAGGACGGGCGCCGCCCGCATAAGATAAAGTGTCCGCCAAAGACAGCGGATTCCTCCGCAGGGGGACAGCCGGCGCTGATGCAGCGGCGGTGGCGCATCAACTGCGCCCACAGGGGAGCCGCCGCAGGCCGGTTCCCGGCGCACAGCGCATCAAATAGGCCGCGGGAAAATTTCCCGCGGCCAGAGCTTTTTTATTCTTGAACGCAGTTCTCCGTCCGCCGGAAAAAGAGGGAGAAGGTGTTCCCCGCAGGATCCGCAGTCAGACGGATAAATCCCTGCTGGCGGGTCATAATTTCCCGCGCCAGGTAGAGGCCGATCCCGACCCCCTCCTGCCCGGCAGAGGCGCTTCCCCGGAAAAATCGGGCAAAAACCTGCGCCTGCTCTTCCTCCGGAATGGGGGCAGAGGTGCTGAAGATATCCAGCCGTACATAGGAGGGGAGCAGGGAACTGGAGATTGCAATTTGCCCCCGTGCAGGGGTGTATTTGACGGCGTTATCCAGGATGTTGGCGATGGCCTCGGCGGCCCATCGGCCGTCCGCACGCACATCCGGAAGCGGCTCCGGCGTATAGTCCAGTTTCAGCGATTTTTCCCGCGCGCGGGGATAAATCTGTTTGATGGCCTCAAGCAGCAGATCGCCTAAATCCACCGGTGCCGGGGAGAGATGGATCAGGCCGCTCTCCTGCCGTGATAATCGGATCAGGCTCTCCGTCAGGAAGGTCAGCTTGTCCAGGGCGTTTTGCAGCGCATCCAGCCGGTTCCGGCGCTCCGAATCGGAGATCCCGTCCTCCCGCAGTAACTCACAGTAAGCGCGCGCAGTGGCGACCGGTGTTTTAACCTGATGCGCAATGTCTGAGACGAGGGACTGAATATATCCCTTCTCCTGATCCACCTGCTCCAGGTGGGATTTTAGAATGGCGCGCAGTTTCAGCAGTTGATTCTGCAAGCGGGAGAGCAGCGTATCCTCCTCCTCGGGGAATGGCGCCGCTGCCCGTGTATCCACCAGACTCTCAATCAGCAGGGTGAGGGATTCCAGCAGGTCGTCTGTACTGCGCCGGTGCAGGTAGTCGAGCAGAATCAGGCATCCGAACAGGATCAGCACCGGGGCGGCGGTAATTGCGGCGACGGCAGCTTCTTGCGTAAAGAAGTATGAGAGCACCGGAACGGCCGCCGTGCACAGGGCCGCCGCTGCGATCAGAATTTTACGGGTGATTTCCAGATGCTTCACGGTTTCACTCCCCAAACGTATAGCCGATCCCAAACACGGTGACGATATAGCGCTGCCCGTCGTCGTGCAGCTTGTGCCGCAGGCGGCGGATTGCCACCCGCAGCGCATTTTCGTCCACAAAATTCCCGTCGATATCCCATACCTGCTCGAGCAGCATGGTGTGGGTGAGCACCTTTTTGCGGTTTTCGATCAGGCACTTCAAAATCCGGTATTCCTTTTGCGTAAGCCGGATCGTTTCCCCGGCAATGCAGACCTCCGGGCGGTTGAGATCCATCTCAAAGTCCAGATATCGGAACAGCTTTGCATCCCCCGCGCCAGTGCGATTCAAAAGTACCTGTACCTTTTTGCACAGCACAGCCAGGGAGAAAGGTTTGGCGATATAGTCGTCGCAGCCGGACTGGTAACCGCGCAGCATATCGCACTCGGAGTCGTTGGCTGTGAGGAAGAGAATGGGCGCGTGCGTCTTTTCCCGCAGGGCGGTGCAGAGCTCCAGGCCGCTGCCGTCGGGCAAATTGATGTCAAGCAGATATAGGTCGCGGGATTCGAGCCGGCGGTCCCCTTGCGCCTCGCGGAGCGTGTAACAGCGTGTGACGGCGTGCCCGTCGCGCTCCAGCGCCAGGGCGATCGCGGCGCTCAGATCGTGGTCATCCTCGAGTAAAAAAAGGTTTGCCATAAAATCCATCCTTGTACTGGGAGATGGGGGTGAATCGCAGAAGGCAGGGACATGACATCCCTGCCCCCTGCCATTTTAACTTAATTTTCAAAATTGCGCAACCGTTCAATCACCGTTTCCCGCGATAATATGCGATAGACGATTGCAGGTACACTCAGGCAGATCACAGTAAAGGCGGCAATCAGCCCGATCACCAGCCCGGTGGGGTAGACAAACTGCGCGTAATCCGCAAAGCTGGTGGCCGACCGGTCGATCAGATAGAGGAACGCGTTGCCGAGCGTGAGGATGAGCCCGGCGGAGATCAGGGCGTAATAGCCGCCCTCCCACGTGAGCATGGCGCGGATCTGCCGCCTGGTCATGCCGACGCTCTCCAGGACCGCCAGCTCACCTCGGCGCGCGATCACGCTGGTGAGCATCACGTTGATAAAGTTGATCAGCCCGATCACGATCAGCAGGATGGACGCTCCGTTGCCCAGAATAGAGAGGGCGTACATGGAGGAATTCCACTCCCGAATGACCTGTGCCGAGCTCTCGAACGCGATGGAATCGCCGGTGAGGGTCTGGCTCAGGCGGTTCATGGCAGTTTCCAGCCGTTCCCTGTCCGCCCCCTGGGCGACGTTGACACCGATATCGTAGATGACGGAGCTGTCTGTGAGCTTTGCCATCCCCGCCGGACTGACAAGGAGGCAGCCGGGCACGGCGCTGCCGAGCATTTCCCGATTGGCGGTGAGCTCGTTCTGGCGGTAGTCCGTGTATTTCAGGGCGGCGGCCACCGAGAATTCGGTGGGGGTCCCCTTGTCAGGGGTCAGTTTGAGCGTGCGGCCGATAAGGGTGTCGTTGACGGTCCAGGTTTCATCCTCAAAGCCGACGAGCGCCGTCTCCCCGCGCCGGAACGCTTCCAGATCGACTGCGCGGTCGGGATGGGCCTCATTGAACGCCTGCACGTACCGCTCGTCAATGGTGGAGACATAGCAGCCGAATGTACCTGCCTCCACGTACTGCCGGAGCGAGGCGGCAAACTGGTCAAATGTCAGCCCCTGATCGGCCAGGTGCTCCTGCGCGAAGGAGGCGCGCAGCCGCTCCTGGATGGCTGCGTCGTTCAGATCGAGCTGAATCCAGACAGCCCGGTTGACGATGACCTCCGACACGCCGTCAAGCGCGGCGAGTTGATCGACAAATTTCTGGTCATACTGGGGGGCCTCGTCCCCGGAGTTGCTCACCATGTTGGTGAACCGTATATCGCGAAATTCAAAATCGTAGTTGAGGTAGCGCTCCGCATACGCCTCCGCGCTCACGCTCCCGAGCAGGCCGTTGACGCCCAGGATGGTCACTGTGCCCAGGAACAGGGAGAGAAAGACCAGCACGGCACGCTTTTTATCGCGGAACACGTTGTGGAAGGCCATCACGGCGGGCTTGCCGCCGTTGCGGGAACGCCGGGATTTCACCTTTTTAGGGGCAAAGTTCTGATACCGCAGCGCCTCTACCGGCGAGATGCGCGCCGCAGCGCGTGCCGGTGCGGCACAGCTGATCCAGACCGTGGCAGCGGAAAAAAGGATAGACGCGATGAAAATCACCGGATGGAAGAAAACCTCTGCGTCCATATCCGTGGACCCGCTGAGGAAGGCGGAGGTCAGGAGGGTGGGGATCAGTCCAAAGGAGACGGCTGTTGCCAGCAGGATGCCGATGGGAATCCCGACGCAGGCAAAGCGCAGCGCCTGCCCGCGGACCAGCCTTTTGATCTGGGAGGGAGAAGTCCCGATCGTCTTGAGCAGGCCGTAAAATCGCGTATCCCGCGTTACGGAGATATACAGCACATTATAGATCAGCAGATAGCCGCTGCCGATGATAAACAGCGCCAGCAGCACCAAGACGGCCGCGACATATCCGGCTCCGCCGCCCGAGAGGGAAAAGCTGGCGGCCCAGTTCTGCCCGGCGGACTCGTCGGCGGGGACGGCCTCCTGCAGGCGATAGAAGTCATCCGGTATATGCTTTAGGGTCAGGGAGAGCATGCCGTTCTGCTGCAGCGTGCATCCAGAATGTTCACACAGGGCCTGGGAGACAAAACACATCCCCGTTCCGGTGTAGGATCGGAACCAGCCCGACAGCGTAAAGGTGCGCTGGTGCTCCCCGGTCAGGTCCACATAGGTGAGCGGGATCTCCATACCAACAGTGGGCGAGGCGATCCCCAGCTGCTCGAGCGCATCGCCGGAGAGCATGATTTCATGCTCCGCAGAGGGGTAGCTGCCATTCAGATCATTGAAGGCCGGCAACAGATGCTCTTCCCACTCCGTGGCGTCGGCGTACAGCAGGGTGATCTGTAATTCCCGCCCGCTGCCATTCTGCTGGGAGACAGACCCTATATTGATCTGTTGGCCCGCTGTCTCCACATAATCCAGGGAGCGGACTTTATTCACCTGCTCCGGCGTTGGGTTATTCAAGAAGGTGTTTGCCGCCGTTCCGGCAGTGCGCACGGTGGAGAGGTTCATATTTTCCACATAGTTGACGCCGATGGTGAAAATGGTGGTGATCATAAAAGTTGTCAGAATGATGGCCAGCACGGCAAAGGCGTTGCGTGTCCGGTTGGCGCGCATCATCCCTTTTTCGATCCGGCGCAGGGCGGCTTTGTTGCGGTTTGCATGCATTGTGTTCACCTCCCCGCGGAAACTTTTCCGTCCTCGATCCGGATGATGCGGTCCGCCATCTGGGCGATCTCCTCATTGTGCGTGATCATGATGGTGGTCTGATGGAACTGGCGGCTGACGGACTGCATCAGCAGCAGGACATCCATGCTCGTCTTCGAGTCGAGATTTCCGGTTGGTTCATCGGCCAGCACAATGGCGGGCTTGGTGGAAAGGGCACGTGCAATGGCCACACGCTGCTGCTGGCCGCCGGAGAGCTGATTTGGCATATTGTCGAGCTTTTTTTCAAGGCCGAGCGCCCCGATGATCTCGTCCAAAAAGGCGCTGTCCGGTTTGCCGCCATCGAGCTCAATGGGCAGGGCAATGTTCTCATATACATTGAGCACGGGAACCAGATTGTAGTTTTGGAACACAAACCCGATATTTCGCCGCCGGAAGATGGTTAGTTCCTCGTCCTTCATGGTAAATAGTTCCTTACCGCGCACGGTCACACTGCCGGAGGTCGGGCGGTCAAGCCCGCCGATCATATTCAGCAGCGTGGATTTGCCGCTGCCGGACGTACCCACAACGGACACAAATTCACCCTCCGCCACGCGGATGGATACATCGTCCAGCGCGTGAACTTCATTGGAGCCCGATCCGTAGATCTTAATCAGATTTTTCGTCTCTAAAATAGTCATATTGAAACCCTCCTGATGCTGGATTCAGGCCCATTATACCGGCATGGTCTTACAGAGTTGTTACAAGCGGACGATTTTTTAACTGGGGCGGATGATGCAGGCGCGAAAGAGAACGCCCCATCGCGTGCGATGAGGCGTTCGGTGTCAAATTCAGTCTGCCGCCCCTACTTTTTTCTGCGCAGCAGGGTCAGGGCCGTCACTCCCCCGGAGAGCAGGAACAGGACGCCGGGCAGTACCGCGGCCGGATCCCCGGTATTCGGAGAGGCGACGGAGTTGGGCAGCGCCCAGGTGCGGGTGATGGTGGTGTCGTTATCCTCGGGGTAATTGCTGTCCACGCCCATCGTATCCGCTACCCGCTCGATAAACGCAGTCAGCTGCCCGCGCAGCTCTGCTGTCAGCAGGCCCTCGTCGTCCGGGGTGCCGTTGATCAGCTGCTTCAGGAGCGCTTCAATATCCAGATCCATATCGCCGACCCCCAGGGCTTCAAGCAGGGCGCCGGCATCGTCCATCAGATCCTTCATCGTATAGCCGGCCGGGATCTCCGTATCCATATTGCAAATGACAGCCGTGACGGCAGAGCCGAGCACCTCGTCGCTGTGCGCATTGGACGGAACGATCAGCGGAGTACGGCTCTCATCAAACGTGAGGCCGGCCGTACCGTCATCCGCCGCGGCGCCGGTGATGCCGGTAAATTCAGTGAAATCCATCTGCTCCAGCAGCACGTTCAGCAGATTCGTCACATGGTGGATCAGGATATCGATCAGCTGATCGGTCAGCGCGCCGCTGGCCAAAAGCGCGCGGGCGTCCTGCACCCATTGGGGCTGCTCGAGGCTGTCCTCGCCGCCCAGATGGCTCTGGTAGATAAAGTTGGCGTAATCGAGGATCGTTTTGACCGTGTTTCCATCTCTTGCCATTTCAACGGCCGCAAGCTCTTCTACGGCCCCCTGAATCACTGCGTCGAGCGCGGACGGCTCTGCGAGCAATTCGTCCACTGTGTCAAAGAGATCGTTGAGCGAATCCATGATGCCGTCCCGCGGAATCTCAAGCTGCAGTCCGTCTGTCCCGTCCAGCCAGTCGATGTGGATGGCGCCGTTTGCATAGGTGACGGAGAGGTCGCCCTCCGCGGGGGCAATGGCTGAGACCAGCAGCGGGAGCGCCATATCAACAATCTGCTCAACAGTGAGGGAGAGGCCGTCGCCCAGCAGGCTGCCGATCAATCCCTCGAGCGCCTCCCTGCTGCCGGTCTCAGCGATCTGTTCATAGTACCCGTGCAGGAGGTTGTTGAGCATCCCGGTCAGCGATGCGGCGGTGAAGCCGTTCTCTTTGCCGTAGGCGGAGATGTCCGCGATCGTCTGCGCCTCTCCGGTGACGGGATTGGTGAAGGTGATCGGCCCGACGCCGGTATAAGTCCGGACGTCCATCGTCTCATGGACCGCCCCGTCCTCGATCGTGCGGGTGAGCGTCACGGTGCGCGCCGGGGACGGATACGTCACCACGGATCCGGTTTCAATGTCATACAGGGTGTTGCCGCTCTCCGTGGTGATCGTGGCAATATCGTTGGCGTGCATGTGCCCGGTGAAAACGTACGCCATGCCGGCGTCCGCATACACCTGCGCCAGCCGTTCATAGTCGTTGACCAGGAACATGGGCATCAGCTCCGGCTCCATCTCAAAGTGCGGGATAAGGCCGTGGTGCTGCATCCCGATGACGGTATCCCCGCGCTGTTTGGCCGCCGCAATCTGCTCGACGATCCAGCGCTCCAGCTCGGGGCTGACCGCGCCGCTCGTCTCGTGCTCATCCGTACCGGAATCGGTGTTGTCGGCGCTGTAGCGCGCGGAGTCGATGGCGATAAGGGTAAAGCCGTCCTTTGGCCGCGCCACATAGGACAGGCCGCCGCCCTGCTTGCCCGATTCAGGGGTGAAGGTGGCCAGGACGGTGTCGTCATTATACACGAGGTCGGCGTAGATCTGCCGGAAATCCTGCTGCGTGGTGCGCTCCGCCGGTACGGCCACACCGTCCGCCGTATTGAAGTTCGTCCCGTTTGAATTGTTCAGATCGTGGTTGCCGGGGACGATGTAGACCTGCGCACCGGACTCCTGCTCAAATTGTTCGAGTATTCCCGCCAGCTCCTCATGGCTCTCCCGCTCGCCGTCCTTGGTCAGGTCCCCGGAGATGAGCAGCACATCCGGGTCATCCTGCCTGATCGTGTCCAGCAGGGCGGTCAGGAACGCGGCGCCCTCCGCGAACATCTTGCGGTCGCTGTTGCGGTGGGATTGAAAATCCGCCGTATCCCGAATCAGGCTGGGCGAGAGATAGTGCGTGTCCGACAGGACGGCGATTTTCAGGCGCTCCTCCTGCCCGGCGGGGCTCTCCGCCGCAGCCGATACAGCCGGCACGGCCAGCAGCGCCGCGGTCAAGAGGGCGGCCGCTCCCTTTTGCATCCATTTTCTCATTTGACTTCCTCCTCTTCTATAATAGTATATAAAATGATAGCATGGGATTGTTCAACCCGCTGCTATATGCCCATTATAATCCGATAAAAGAGGTGTTTGCCGTTATGCTCCCCCTATTGCCAATGGAGAAAGAACAGGCTTCCCTTTCATATTTATTTGTCAATGGGGTGTGATTATTCCGGCGCGCAGCCGTCCGGCCGTGCCCGTACAGCGTCCCGCCAAAATCGGCCGGTCCGTTACCGCCCGCACTTTTTCAGCGTCCGGCGATAGGACGGCTCATCCGCAGCGGCGGGCGCCGCTTCCTCCAGCTCTCCGGCGCGGATCATTGCGTCGATGCGCAGGGCGAGGAAGGCGTCCCCCACGCCGGGCTCATATTTCCCCAGAACGCGGCCGATCACCATGGCCTCCCGAAATTCTTCCGCCTCAGCGGCGATCTCCCGGCGGATCAGCTCATCGTAAAATGTCTCCGCAGCGCCCGTCAGCTGCCCGTCCGTCACGGCGCGCAGGGGGGCGTTCTCCCGCTGCAATCCCCGCCAGCGGGCGGCGCACGTTTCTTCCAGATCCGGGTTCGCCACCTGTTCCAGCGGGAGATACCGGTGATATTCCTCCGGAGCGACCTCCGCCCAGGCGGATGCATGGCGCGCGGATTTCTCATCCACCGCCTCCCATACCGGGAGCTTGATGAGCCGGATTTTTCCGTGCCGGTCCAGCCGCCCAAGCTGCTCCATCATCCAGTAAAAGCCGCACAGCTCCTCCGGATGATCGCTGTACCAGATCCGAACATCCTCCCCCGCGCTCGCGCGCGTGAGAAGGGCTTTCAGGCGTTCCTCGGCGGCGCGGACCAGTTCCCCGGCCGCCTCCCGTCCATCACTGTTTGGATAGACGCCATATAGTTGTTCCAGAACGGTCTGCCGCCGCAACCAGAAGTCTTTCGGCGCAATATTTCCCACATTCAGCGCCAGCGAAAACGCATAGACATCCGCGGGATCTCCGCCCAGCGGGACGGCGTATTCCCAGGCAAGGCGCTGCTGCGCCTCAGCCCGTTTACGTGCCTGACGGATCTCCTCGCGTGTCGGCGTCGCCCCCGCCGCATGGATCACGGCAGCGCAGCCTGCATACAGCCCCTCTCCGCAGTGCCGGGCCTGTTTTAAACTGCCGCCTGCGCTCTCGCTGAAAACGATTTCAAGCATTCACGATCCCCTTTGATGATGACTTTACTCGGTCACACAGTCCTCCAGTTCCGGCCGGGCGGCCTTCCCGCTAAAGCGGTCGAGCGTCAGGTCCGCACACCGCTCGGCGCGCAGCGCCTCGCCGAAATCCTCCCGCTTTTCCCCGGAAAAGCGCACGGAGCAGTCCCGCAGCGTCACGCCGCGCGCATCGCGCAGGTAAAAGCCGGCGGAGGGCCGCTTTTCAATCCCCTTGTTCAGGCCGGGGCGCAGGTCATAGCGCCCTCTCTCCCACTTGCCCTTGGCGTGGACATGGACCTGAACCTGCTCAAACAGCACGTCCTCGATCCGGTTGTCCCCGTCCCCGGAGAGGAACACTCCGTTCTCCGAATCACAGGTGATGTTGAAAAAGCGGATATTGGAGATATGGCCGGAGCGGGTGTTTTCGTCGCGGTCATGGGTGGTGAGGATGATCGGCTCCGCACAGCCCCACCAGCAGTCGGCAAAGCGGCGCGTCTCGATCATAATATTTGAAAAAGTGACATTTTCCACATTTCCGCCGTCCCGGATCTGGATGGACAGCCCGCGGTTGGAGCGGGAGATGGCGCAGTCGTGCACCAAAATGTTGCGGAAGTCGCCCGTCCCCTCCGTGCCGATCTTGATCGCGGCGGAGGTGGAGGTGAGCGTACAGTCCGCAATGATGATATTTTCCGTGGGGCCGTACTCCATATTTCCGGCGGAGGACTTCAGGCAGATGCAGTCGTCCGCGCAGGTGATATGGCACCCCAGGATGCGCACATTGCGCGAGTGGTCGGGGTCGATGCCGTCGGAGTTGGCCACGTCCAGATCGTTTAAAATGCGGATCCGGTCGATGAGCACATCGTCGCACCCCGCGGGGTGGAGCGTCCAGAACGGGGCGTTCTGCAGCGTGATCTCGGAAAAGGTGCTGTGATTGCAGTGCTCCACATAGATGAGCGTGGGGCGGGGGTAGAAATCCCCGGTGACGTAGTAGGGGCTCACCCGGCGGACAAAGGCGTCCGCGCTGCCGTCGATCGTCCCCGCGCCGGTAATCGCAATATTGCCGGCATTCTTCGCGTACAGGAAGGCGTAGGAGGGCTTGAGTGTGACAGGGGTCCCGATACGGTCCACGCCGGTATCCTGCTGCCCCTCGTTGGGGCGGAAATAGGTGCTCAGATCGCGGTGCGCCCGCAGCACGCTCCCCCGCTCCAAATGCAGCTCCACATTGGACTTTATCATCAGCGAGCTCGAGTAGTAGGTCTTTCCGCTCTCGAGCACCACGCGCCCGCCGCCGGCTCTGGCACAGGCGTTGATCGCCGCCTGAATGGCGGGGGCGTCGTTGGTGGCGTCGTCCGCTCTGGCGCCGTAGTCCGCAACACGATAATCCATCTGACAATCACATCCCCTTTTTTAAACGGCGGAAAACGGACGGCTTCCGGCACGTCCGTTTTCCATGCGGCAATTTTTATGATACGATTTCAAGCTCCGGCTGTACATAGTTGACATTGTCCAGCGTGAGGGCGCGGCTGCGGTTGCCAAAGCTCTCGTTGGCATATACCGTCACCGCGTACATCCCGCTCGGGAGCGTGGGATCAAAGGGCAGGGAGACCGTATCGGCGTGGCGGTCCGCACCCAGATAGTAGTCGGAATAGGTGGTGTAGACATACTCCAGGCCGGTGGTCTTATTCTTCAGCTTGAGCGTATAGGAGTTGACGGTGCTGTTCTCCACCGTGGCGGCCGGGAACGTCACGCCCTGCAGGGTGGGGGTGGAGCCGTCCGCCATCTGCTCGTAGGAGGGGATGGCCGGGTTCAGCGTCAGCCTGGCATCCTGCGGGAATTCCGGCATCCCTGCCGCCGCCGCGCGGTCCGCATAGCGATAAGTGAAGTTGCCCTGATTCATCGGATAGGTCAGCACCCAGCGCTGATCGGCCTTTTCCTCCTTGCCGGCGAGCACATTCCAGCGCTGGATGGTGATATCCTCGCCGGTGACGTCCATGATCAGGCACATGGGATTCTCCTCATCCATAGCGGGGGCGGAGGCGTAGCAGCTCGACGGGTTGAAGACGGTCTTGTTCTGCTTGGAATCATAGGAAAAGCCTTTAAAGGCGTTGTACATGTTCCGCTCCATGTCGATATAGGCCAGCGACTGCGTGGTGAAGGCGGTGATGCGGTTCTGATCGATGGAACGCTCGTCCAGAATGGAGTAATGGCTGTGGCCGGAGATGGAGACCACCTGCTCATATCCGTCCACGGCCTGGCGGACATTTTCCGCCCCCCAGTCGCTGCTGCCGTAAGCCGTATCCGGGATGTTGTGGTGCGTCAGGAGGAAGATCGGGTACCCCTCCGGCGTCTGCTCCCTGGCGACCGCCAGCTCCTGCTTGATCCAGTCGCGCATGGTCTGGGAGTAGCCGTCGCTGTTGCCGGTCTGGTCCGGGCTGGCGGCGATAAAGTGGAAGCCGTTGATCACCACATGGCGGTTGGGGTTCATCCCCATCACGCTCTGGTACAGCTTCTGCTTGGCGGGAGTCGTCTCCCAGTCCGTATTGAACCAGGTGTCATGATTGCCCATGATGTACAGCTCGTAGGGGCGGGTATTTTCATCGGAAAACACGGAGTCAAAGACCTCTTTATAGGTCTTATAGGAATAGCGGGCGCACATGTCCCCGATATCCCCTGCGTGGAGCAGCACGTCGATATTCTGCGTCTTGAGCAGTTCGAGCGCGCGCTTGAGATGCTCCTTATATTTGCCGTCACTGTCCTTCTCCAGGCTCTTGCTGGGCGGGAGCTGCGTATCGCTGATGATCCCCACGCGCAGCACGCCCTCCCGATGGGTGGCGATGTTGACCGTCTGCATCTCCTCGGGCTTGACGCGGACGTTCTTGTGCACGGCATAGGCGATCCCGCCGGCGGCCGACGCCACGATGGCCAGTGCAGCGCAAACGGCCGCAATGCGGAACTTTTTCGTCTTCAGGAGCGGAACCTTCGCGGCCGCCTGCGTGCCCTTTTCAGTTTTCTTTCTCAAAGAAATCCCTCGCTTTCAAAATTGAGCCCCGGTCGGGAGTATGCCCTCGTCCCCGGAAGTAATCTTTTTCAATCGCTCTTTGACTGTTGCGCCGCCGTCGTTTATAATAGTATCAAACACAGCAATAGAACGGCAGTCTTGCCAATCCTATCCTATCATATTTTAAGAAATTTGTCTATTTTTATTTGTTTTTATTGAAAATCCATTCCGAGGTGATTTACAGATGTCCTCTCCGCTTGCAAACAGGATGCGCCCGCAGACTATTGACGAGATCGTAGGCCAGCGCCACCTGCTTGGGAAAGGGATGCCCCTGCGCAATATTTTAGAGTCCGGAGAACTGCCGAACATGGTCTTTTACGGCCCGCCCGGCATCGGGAAGACCACGCTCGCGCGCATCATTGCGGGCAATACCAAGCGCCGCCTGCACAAGCTCAACGGCACCTCCGCCTCCACGGCGGATATCAGGGCCATCGTCGCGCAGACAAACCCGATCGAGGCGCCCAACGGCGTGCTCCTCTATCTGGACGAGATCCAGTACTTCAATAAAAAACAGCAGCAGTCCCTGCTGGAGTTTATCGAGGACGGGAGCATCACGCTGATCTCCTCCACCACGGAGAACCCGTATTTTTACGTGTATCCCGCCATTCTGAGCCGATCCACGGTGTTTGAATTCAAATCAGTGTCTCCTCAGGAGATGGTCCCCGCGGTCGAGCGCGCATTCCGGTTTATGGAGGAGGAGCGCGGCGAGCAGTTTGAAATTGAAAGCGGCGTGTGCGACTACATCGCGCAGGCCTGCGGCGGCGATGTGCGCAAGGCGATCGGCTCCGTAGAGCTGTGTGTGCTCTCCGCCCCGGTCCCCGCACCGGGAGAAAAGCGTAAAATCACGCTCGAAAATGCGCGGAAGCTGACGCAGAAGAGCGCCATGCGCTACGACAGGGAGGGGGACGAGCACTACGATATTCTCTCCGCCTTCCAGAAATCCATGCGCGGCTCCGATCCCAATGCGGCGCTGCACTATCTGGCGCGCCTGCTGGAGGCGGGGGATCTGCCCTCCGCCACGCGGCGGCTGATGGTGTGCGCCTGCGAGGATGTGGGGCTGGCGTACCCCATGATTATCCCCATTGTCAAGGCGGCGGTGGATGCGGCGCTCCAGGTCGGCCTGCCGGAGGCGCGCATCCCGCTGGCGGACGCGGTAGTGCTGGTGTGCAATTCGCCCAAATCCAATTCCGCCTACGTGGGGATCGACCGGGCGATCGCGGATATCCGCGCGGGGAAGACGGGGCCGATCCCGCGCACCTTGCAGAACAAGCACTATGACGGGGCGGACAACCCGAATAAGGGCCAGTTCTACATCTATCCGCAGGACTGCCCGAACCACTGGGTAAATCAGCAGTACCTGCCCGACGCGATCAAAAACGCTGTCTACTATGAGTACGGGGATAACAAGAACGAGCAGGCGGCCAGGGCCTATTGGGAGACGATCAAACGCGGCAAATAGCAGGAGAGGCAATCATTTTATTTTTCCTGATATCTCACGCAGGGAGACATCCCGCAGTTAAATATATGACGGCTATGTACTAATTTCTATCGGGAGGGATCTGTTTATCCAGACCCCTCCCCTTCTCTTTTAAAAGGGGTTTTCTCCTATCGGTAAAAATCTGCTCAAGCAGCTGCGTTTTCTCTTTTAATGCAGAGAAAGGGATTAACCCTCCGGCTAATTGAAAATATATATCTCGCATGCTATGATTTGTATAAAATATTTCCCCCAGATGTTGGGATCGGTACGATAAGCGATAGAAGGTGATTATTATGCATGCGGGAAAAAGAATCCTCCTTTTTGCCGCCGCGCTGGTGCTGGCGGTATCCTCCTGCGCGGCGTCCGCACTTGCCCGGGAGGACACGGACGCTCACGCTGATGGAGCGCCGTCGGATGCGATCATGCAGGAGATCGTCTGCCGGCTTGATGACGTGATTGCCGAACGCTTTCTCCCGGTCCGGGGCGCAGCTGTTCTGGAACAGATTTACTGCGCTCTCCCGGCGCTGTCGGAGCAGCTCCCGGAGCTGGGGCATGCCGAATTTTACCGCGACATGGATCCCTCCGCCTTTGCGCAGCTGGATAACGGCCCCGTGACCACGGTGTCCCTCTCCGAATACTTTGCGGCGCATCCGCTGCAAATTTCCGGCCCGGAGCAGCTTCAGAATCAGGTGAACCGCACGGTGGACTGTCTGATCCAGGCCCTGAAAAATTTTCCCGTACAGCTGGGGAATTTATTCCCCGGTATGGGTACGCTCCCCCTCGGAGAGGCTGCCGGCATGCTCTGCGGACTGATCCCCTCCATCCGTCCGGCGGCGGAAGGGCTGGACCGCATCTGCACCGCGCTGGGCGCCGGGGAGGGGAAACCTCTGTTTGACAGTCTCTCCGCCGGTGATCTGGACGCGCCCGGCCGCGCTCTCAAGCAATTCATCCGGGAATTTCTCCGCGCTCCCGCCCAGAGTGGACTGACGCTCCTGCGGCTGAGCTGCGGCCCGGAGGATTCACTATATGCCGTACTGATCGAATGGATCGGTTCCCAGCTCCCCGCGCTGCTGCGCGATTTTCAGCCCTACACCGACGTGGATCTGGAAGGGGCGGCGGCCGCGCTGGAGGCAATAGGGGCCTTTCTGAATCCGTACGTCCGACCGGACGGAAGTCTTGATCCGAACAGTCTTGTAAACGATATGCTGATCGAGACCATAGGGGGCGGCGTCTCTGCGCCGATCTGGCTCCAAACAGACGGCCCTGTACCGGACGGCGTGGAGCTGATCCTGCCCTCTCTGCCGCAGGATGACCTTGCGTCCGGCACATCTGCGGCCGATACCGCACGTACGCTGTTTCACTATCTGTACCGCAACATTCTCTCCGACCCCAAAAGCTGTGCGGTTGCAGCGGATCTTCTGCCGCAAGGCGGTGCGTGGGGCCTCGAGCTATCAGCATTGCTTGCGCACAGTCCGGAACTGTCCGAGGCCGAGGCCGCAGAGCTGACGGTCAGATGGCTCTCCGGGGAGCCTCTCTTTCCGGAGGGGAGTGATCTTGAGGAAAACGGAGAACCCGATACCGGCGCCCCATCGGCTGAACCGGGGGGCGATTTGGGCGGCTCTCCCGCTGCTGCGGGTCAGGGCTCCGTCAGTGCGGGCGGTGACAGCCTTGTCAATCCCCGGACCGGCGACCGGCTTCCCTCCTCCGTGTTCCCTCTCGGTTTCGGCGCGGCAGCTGCGCTGATTCTCCTGCGCTTGCGCGGTAAGCGGCGCCGCCCCTGAGCGCACAGAGGAATGACCCACTGCCCATAAAAAATCCCGCGGACAACGATGTATCCGCAGGCACTGATCCCCTTTGCTTTTTTTCATCGCCCGTCCGCAGGGGGGCTGATAAAATTCTATTTCCGTTCTCCTTCTCTCATTCCGTCGCCTATCGGCCGGAATCCCGGCTATTCCGCGTGATCGTACAGCCAGTCCTCAATGATTTCACCCGCGTCCCCCGGTTTTACATGACTGCCGGAAAGATGGAGGGAAAGTTTTTTGGCCTGGTCAAACGTCAGCCCCAGCGCGCACACATACTCGCTGCGGTCGGATCCATCTGTATAGGAGACGATTTTTACGCCGCATCCGCCGTGAACCGGGTCCTGAACAACAGAGCTCTCCACCACAGATTTGCTTACAAAAAGCTCAACTTCCCTCATGTTTTTTCATTTCCTTCCTGATGTTTAAATTAAAACCGAACAATTTTCAATATTCACAACAAATATTATTTTATCGGACTGCAGCCAAAAAGTCAATTACAATAATCAACAAATATTTAAAATAATTTTTATGAAAAATATTTTAAATATTTTAATTTTTTTCAATAGTTGAATGGAAAAAAATCATCAAGTTTCGACGTTTTTGTCTTTTTTCTTCCTGTTTTCCCGATTTGGGTATATTTTAAATATATAAATCCTATTTTCGACGTTTTTGTACCATGCCTGCCACCCGGGGATCAAAGCGTCCCCGGAATCCATTTCAAAAACGCGGGGCAGATCGGCTCACTGCCGGTCCGCCCCGCGCTCTATCCCGCATCCGATTCGTCCGCCTATGAAATTCTGCACGGATGCAATTTTTCTTTTAAAATGGGTCTGTGTGCGGCGCGCGCGGGGATCCCCGGCGGATTCCAAGCAGACCCGCTTTAATTTTAATGAAAAAAGAGCCGGCTAAGCCGGCTCTATAATCGTTCGGAGCGGAATCCTGATGAATATCGGCGAAGGATTTCTTTGGAAAAGCACTTTTCTGTAACGGGGTGAAAAGTAACCATCCTGCGCCAAAAGGTGTGCAAGCGCCCGCTCCGAGGATTACCGGAATTGTCCGCCGCTTCTCATTGGGCCTCCGCTCTGTACGCCGGTCTTTCTTTCCCGCACACGGTGGAGATCATACAAAAAATCCTCAATCCGACCTTTGGTCAAAGATCCGGTTGAAACAATATGAGAAGCAGGATCATTCCAAAACATGGAATTTAAATACATCCCCTGTTCTTATTATATAACAGTGTTTTGAGTTTTTCAAGTAATTTTTATAATTATATCCGTATAATACGGATACAGGCCATTATAATTTGCCGCATCCGGGAATATAATATCCCTATCCATTCCCGGGGAGTGATCCAGCGGCATGAATATTGACTATAAAGCGGTTGGAAAGCGTATTAAAATTGCGCGGATCCGTCTGGATCTGACGCAGGAGCAGCTGAGTGAACGCGTGCACATCTCTCCCAGCCATATGAGTAACATTGAAACCGGTACAACACGAATGAGCCTTCAAACCGTGGTAAATGTCGCCAATGCGCTTGAAATCTCTGTCGATCAGCTTTTGGCGGACAATATTGTTCAGGCGCGTCCCGTTTTTGAAGCGGATCTGGAGGCGGTTGTGCAGGATTGCAGCGATGAGGAACTGCGCGTGATCGTAGCGCTCGCAGATGCTGCAAAGGACGCCATGCGCCGGAACTCGGGCCTTCGTACAAACGGCGCAGGCGGGGATTCACACTGATCAGGAGCGGTGGACCGAACATCATTCGATCACAAATTTAAAAAATCTGCCCGGCTCTCAAAATGCAAGAGCCGGGCAATTTTTATGTTGTTATGGAAATGTGGGGCTCAGCCTGTAATGCTGATCTCATAATTGGAAAAACTGTGGGAAAAATCATCACTGAACGGCTCTATGGTGATCTGCATATCCGCGTACGGATCAAGCGCCGGGAAGAAGATCACGCCGCTGGCCGTCTGCCCCCCTGCAATATCCGTGGGGAGTTCTTCAAACTGACCGCTGAAGTCGTATTCATTGCTATACGCTATCCCATCCACCGTCACCGTCACGCAGATGGGGTAGATATAGAACATGTAGTCGGACTGATTGTCGACCGTAAAATAAATGCGCGTCTGATCGCTGGCATAATCGATCTGATCCACCCGGATGGTGACGCCGTTCTGCTCTACGCCGCTTCCTTCGACCTCAAAGCTGACGACGTCATCCTCCGACCCATCCACGATGACGTCTCCGTCCGAACTGTCTCCACCGTAGTTGGGAAGGGTATCCTGATAGCCGGGATTATTGTCAATATTGACCTTTCCCTCCTCTGCGATGCGTTTGAACGTAACAACACCGACGACGATCCCCACAATAATCAGCACTAAAATGGGAATTCCAACACAAAGACCAACAATCAGGCACGTCTTATTCTTTTTCTTTGGGGGCTGAACCGGCATGGCATACGGCGGTACGCCTCCCGGTGCCGGCGGCACTGTTCCCCCCATGGGCGGCGGAGCCTGCACCGGACCATTTCCCATCCCGGAACCCTGAGCCGGCTGCGGGATACCGGGGAAGCCCGCATTCGAATTGACAGGCTGCGGTATCACCGGAGCCTCTCCCGGCACGTCCCCCGACGGGGTCGGGACAGGCTGCGGAATTTCCTGCAGCGGCACGGTATCCTGAACGCGGGGGGATTCCCCCTCCATCGTGGGCGCAATCGGCTGCGGCGGAACGGCGGCCGTTGTCTGCGCCGCCGGCGGCTTTAACGCCCCATCGGCCGGGGTTCCGCATCTTGGGCAAAAGTTCCCCTCAAATTCGGTCCCGCAATTTTGACATTTTATCATTTGGATCCCTCCTCCAATTCAAATCAATTTCCGATCAGGTCCGCCCGGAGATCACCATATCCCTCAGGGCCCACCTCCGCCGTATAAAAAACAGTCGGATTCGCGAGGTGCGGAAATGATTTATAATTTCATATTATCACATGACGCCCGAAATTACAACAAATAACGTTAAATAAACAGGACTTTCTTTTTACAAAAATAGTTAAAATGCCAATTCAATACTAATTTACTATGAAATTGGAAAAAGAACTTGATAACACTCCCCCCCTTGGGGTATAATTGAATCCCGGACGTGTTCTATCCATGCTGTCCGTTCCGGTTCGTTTGAGCCGGATCAATTTAAATTGGAGGCCTATTACATGCTTGAAATAAAAGATCTTACCTTCCGGGTCCATACGGACGACGGCAGGCAGGAAATCGTCAATCACCTGAATCTGACTGTAGAAGACGGGCGTCTGCTCGTCATCACGGGGCCGAACGGCGGCGGAAAGTCGACGCTTGCGCGCCTGATCATGGGCATTGAAAAGCCCACCGGCGGCCGGATCCTTTTTAACGGGACGGATATTACAGACATGAGCATTACCGACCGTGCCCGGCTGGGTATTGGATATGCGTTTCAGCAGCCGCCGCGGTTCAAGGGGATGACGGTCCGCCGCCTGCTCAGCCTTGCGCACGGCAGCGAGCTGCCGGAGGACGCCTGCTGTGCCTATCTGACAAATGTCGGGCTCTGCTCACGCGATTATCTCAACCGCGAGGTGGACGCCTCCCTCTCCGGCGGGGAAGTCAAACGGATCGAGATCGCGACGCTTCTCGCACGGGAATCCAAGCTCTCCATCTATGACGAGCCGGAGGCCGGGATCGATCTGTGGAGCTTTAATATGCTTGTGGACACCTTCCGTGCCATGCGGCGCAGGGCGGATGAGAGCATCATCATCATTTCTCATCAGGAGCGCATCATGCAGCTGGCCGATGAGATCGCCGTGATCAACAGCGGCGAGATCTCAAAATTTGGTCCGCGCGATGAAATTCTGCCGACGCTGCTCGGAGAGTTTGAAGACTCCTGTGATTTTCGGGAAGGAGGGGCTGAAAAATGAAACAGGGTATGCTGACACCCACACAGTACGATCTGCTCAAAGAAATCGCCGGGATCGACGATATCCCAGAAGGCGCCTATAACATCCGCGCCGACGGAGCGGCCGCCGGCCGACACTCCACGGAAAAAATTCAGATCACCCCGAAGTCGGACCATCCCGGAATTGATATCCGCATTCAGCCGGGCGTCAAGGGTGAGACGGTCTATATCCCCGTCGTCATGACGCAGAGCGGGATGAACGACGTCGTCTATAATGACTTTTATATCGGGGAGGGCGCGGATGTTGTGATCGTCGCCGGCTGCGGCATTCACAACGACGGCTGTTCCGACAGCGAACACGATGGGATCCATCGCTTTTATATCGGAAAAGGGGCGCGCATTAAATATGTGGAAAATCACTATGGCTCGGGCACCGGAACGGGCGCGCGGATCCTCAACCCGACTACGGAAGTCTACATGGAGGAGGACGCCTCCTGTGAGATGGAGATGACGCAGATCAAAGGCGTCAATTCCACTGTGCGGGAGACAACCGCCCGCCTGGACGCGCGTGCCAAGCTGCTCATCACGGAAAAACTGCTCACACATGGCAATCAGCAGGCCCGCAGTGACGTGACCGTGGACCTGAACGGGGAGGATTCCTCCGCCCGCATCATTTCACGTGCCGTCGCAAGGGACACCTCGGAGCAGGTTTTTGTCATGCGCGCAAACGGGAATGCGCGCTGCCGCGCGCATCTGCAATGCGACGCCATCATCATGGACCATACAAAAGTCCAGTCCATCCCGGAAATCACCGCTACCAGCGCCGATGCCCAACTGGTTCACGAGGCGGCCATCGGGCGCATCAACAACGATCAGATGATGAAGCTCTGCACTTTTGGCCTCTCTGAGGAAGAGGCGGAGAATGTCATTATCGAGGGGTTCCTGAAATAGTCTTTTCCCATTTTACCTTTTATTTGCTCAAAATGCGTATGATCACGTAAGTGTCTCAATGTATGAAGTGGAAAAGGCCCGTTGCAAGATAGAATTGAACGGGAACTTGTATCCGCGTGACAGCCCCGCTCTGTAGGCGAACATTTCCCCTTGAAGGGAAGCCAATGTTAATGTTAATGGTACTGATCTTTCAAGCCTTCCCCCCGAGGGGAAAATTTGCACAGGCATTTACAGCCTTCCCCTTGAGGGGAAGGGGGACCGCTTGCGGTGGATGAGGTGGATTCTGCGGGCTATGCAAGTTCCTGTAATCCGTTGGCTTTCCACCTCATCAGTCGCCTTACGGCG
>CASFCH010000054.1 GCA_949293315.1 uncultured Oscillospiraceae bacterium
AAAGATATTTTCGGTATGTCGGCGGTGGGAGTTGAACTTTCGAACTCGCAAAAAGTTGGTAGCGACAGCGAACCGTCGTGAGGGCGTTTACAACCGAACAGGTGAGCCGAGCGTGACTTTTTGCGAAAAGGAGGAGCAAGGGAGCGGGCGGATGGCTTATTTTCTGCCGCAGACAAAAAATAAGCCGGAGCAAAGCGAACTTTGCTCCGACGTGGCTGAGACGGCTGGGCTCGAACCAGCGAATGCGGGAGTCAAAGTCCCGTGCCTTACCACTTGGCTACGCCTCAAAATATTAAAAATACGCAAGACGATTCGCCTTGCGTATTGATTTTTAGTGGGGTGGATAATCGGATTCGAACCGATGACCTCCAGGGCCACAACCTGGCACTCTAACCAACTGAGCTATACCCACCATATCGACGATGGCCGCGCTCCTTGAAAGCGCTCAAATATCATACCATAGATTGATGGATTTTGCAAGGATTTTTTTGAATAAAATCGGGCGGCCGCCCGGATCGGACAGCCGCCCGCAGCGTATCGCGGCAATTACAGGGTGATGACGCCGAGCGTGTTGAGTACGGAACTGACGAGGATCAGCACCAGTCCCACCGGCGCGATATATTTGGTCATGACGATGAACATCTTTTCAAAGTGGAACTTGGAGGAGAGCTTGACCTCGTCGGAGACGGTCTTCGTCTTCACAATGTAGCCCACGAAAATGCAGGTCAGCAGCGCGACGATCGGCATGATGACGCTGTTGCTGATAAAGTCGAAGAAGTCGAGCAGGCTGGTCCCTTCGCCCAGCGGCTGAATAAAGCTGAGCACGCCGAACCCGAGCGAGGAGAGCAGGCCGATCAGAAGCGTGCCGATCGTCACCAGGATGACGAGCGTGCGGCGTGACAGCTTGCACTTATCCTGGAAAATGGAGACCACCGTCTCCATCAGGGAGATGGAGGAGGTCAGCGCGGCAAACAGCACCAGCACAAAGAACAGCCCGCCGATCACATGCCCGCCCGGCATATTGTCAAATACCTGCGGCAGCACCTGGAACATCAGGCCGGGGCCGGAGGCGTTCAGATTCTCCACGCCGGAGAAGACGGCCACGCCCGGCACGATCATCATGCCCGCGAGCAGTGCGAATCCGGAGTCAAACAGCTCGATCTGAAAGACGGAGTTTTCGATATTGCTGTCCTTTTTCATGTAGGAGCCATAGGTGATCATGATCCCCATCGCCAGCGAAAGGGAATAGAACAGCTGCCCGATGGCGGCAAGGAAGGTGTTGGGGGACAGCTTACTGAAATCGGGGACAAAGTAATACTTCAGCCCTTCCGACGCCCCCGGACGCGTGACGACGTAGACGGCGATGCCGATCGTGAGGACCACGAGGATCGGCATCATCACCTTGCTCACGCGCTCGACGCCCTTCTCGACCCCGAAGAGGACCACCAGCGCCGTCGCCAGCACGAAGACCGCAAACCAGATAATTGGCTCCCACGTACCGGAAATAAAATTGCTGAAATACTCGGGAGAAGCTGCGGCGGTGCCCTCTCCCACCACATAGGTGCCGATATACTTGGTCACCCAGCCGCCGATCACGCTGTAATACGGCAGGATGATGATCGGCACGGCCGCGGAAATGTATCCCAGAAAAGCCCACTTTTTATTCAGCTTTTTATAGGCGCCCACTACGCTCAGCCCGGTCTTGCGCCCGATGGCAATTTCGGAGACCATCAGTGCAAAGCCAAATGTAACGGCAAGCAGGATGTACGTAAGCAGGAAAATGCCCCCGCCGTATTTTGCGGCCAGATAGGGGAAACGCCACAGGTTCCCGAGGCCGACGGCGGATCCGGCTGCGGCGAGTACAAAGCCGAGCTTACTGCTGAATCCGCTCCTCTTTTTCGTTTCGTCCAAGATTGATTCCTCCTAAAGCAATCGTTTGCCTCTCCCTGTCCGGGGGAAGCGCTTTTTACATTATGCCATTTTCAGGAGATTTTTGCAAGTATTCTACAAAATATATCATATTTTTTTGTGTGAGGATCGGCAGTAGGGGCCTGAAAAAATTTTTGAAAGTGATTTGAAGGAAATGCATGGTATAAACGCTGGAAAAAACGCCACCCTTTGAAAGAGGGCGATCGCGCGCTTCCATGGATGTAAAACGACCAATTCGGACCGGTTCAAGCGCAAATTCCCTCCGATATTCAGCCGGCAAAAGGCCAAATTAAACATGCGGCTCAAAAAACAAAACGCCGTATGCGGAGGTGAAATATGAAAAAAGGGATTCGAATTTTTACCGGGATATGCGCCGCATGCTCCGCCGTGATCCTGACGCTTGTCGGGATGACGATGTATGCGGTGCCGGATCAAATCAATATGGATACCGATCCGCCGGTGGGCGGCGGGATCACCCTGCTCAGCGATGATCCCGACCATCTCAGCGGCGGCGGAGCCGAGGCGTATAATGTGGATGTCAGGCTGTTCAACGTCATCCCCGTCAAGTCGGCGCATGTGACGTTTTCTCAGCGGGAATATGTGGCCCTCGGCGGGAACGCTTTTGGAATAAGGCTGTATACGGACGGCGTGATCGTCGTAAAAACGGACAGCGTGGAGACCGCGAACGGAACGGTCAACCCCTCTAAGGAGGCCGGGCTGAAGGCGGGCGACGCCATCCGCAGGATCGACGGGCAGGCCGTCTCCCGCAATGAGGAGGTCGCGGACATTCTGGCCTCCTCGGCCGGGCGAACGCTTGATCTTGAGGTTGCACGCGGAAGCGAGGTGTTTCACACCGATTTTAATACGGTCCTCTCGGAGACGGACGGGAAATACCGCGCCGGTCTCTGGGTGCGTGACAGCACGGCAGGGATTGGCACCATGACGTTTTATGATCCGGAGAGCGGGGTTTTCGGCGGTCTGGGGCACGCCGTATGCGATGTGGATACCGGGGAACTGATGCCCCTGTCGGACGGCGATATCGTCGAGGCGAGGATCACCGGCTGTTATAAGGGGAGCAGCGGCGCCGCGGGAGAGCTGTGCGGCGCCTTTGACTCCGATGCGATCGGAGATCTCATCGTCAATGGTTCTTCCGGTGTGTACGGCAGACTCTACCGCCCGGACACCACAGCGAAAACGTACCCGGTCGCACTCAGCAGGGAGGTTCAGACGGGCCCGGCTCAGATCATCGCCACCGTGGACGGGACGCAGCCGCAGTACTATGATGTGGAAATCAAGCGAACTTATTCAAACGATGACGAAAAGCAGAAAAATCTGGTCCTTGAGATCACCGATCCGGAACTTATCGAAAAGACGGGCGGGATCGTCCAGGGGATGAGCGGGTGCCCCATTGTCCAGAACGGGATGTTCGTCGGCGCGGTCACGCACGTGTTTCTCAACGATCCGCTTCAGGGCTATGGGATCTATGCCGAAAATATGGTGCAAACGGCGAAAGAGGTCGAAGCCGCGGCGATGGACGACGCTGCTTGAAGAAATTCAAATAAAATTTTTGGTTAAAAAAACGAAATTCAAAAATGTCAAAAAATGGGTATTGTCATTTTCTGTAAATTGTGCTATGATTTCAGCAGGAAGTTACCAAAAAATGACATTTTCGGAGGTTTCAAAAATGAATGGCAAATTAAAAGTACTGTTGGCGGAGAAAGACAGCGAATTCGGCGAGTCCTGCGCACAGGCGCTGATGCACAGCGGCTTCCATGTGATCCAGGTGGAAAAGAACGGCGACGCCGTTTTGGAGGCCGTCAAGGACTACCGCTATCTGGATGCTGTCATTATGGATGTGTTCATGCCGCAGAAGGATGCGCTCGGCGTCATAAAGGCCATGCGCGAACTGGGGCTTGAGCAAAAGCCGCTGATCATTCTGATCTCCAGTGTGGATAACGCCGTGTTTGAGCGGCAGATCATGAGCGAGGGCGCCGACTACTACTTTTTAAAGCCGTTTGATCCGCAGCTTTTAGCGGATCGCATCAATCAGCTGACCGGATGGAGCCGCTCCGGCCAGCAAAACATATCCGGCGGGATGGATGCGCGCAGTTATGAAAGCCTGGAGGTTGTGATCTCCGAAATCATGCATCAGATCGGCGTTCCGGCGCATATCAAAGGGTACCAGTACCTGCGGGAGGCGATCATTCTCTCCATCCGGGATGACGAGATGATGAGCTCCGTGACGAAGGTGCTCTATCCCACCGTGGCCAAAAAGTTCGGGACCACGCCCTCCCGCGTGGAGCGCGCCATCCGCCATGCCATCGAGGTCGCGTGGGACCGCGGCGATGTGGACGTCCTCAGCTCTTACTTTGGCTATACCATCCAGAACTCCCGCGGCAAGCCCACCAACAGCGAGTTTATCGCCATGATCAGCGACAAGCTGAAGTTACAGATGAATAAAATTTCATAAAATCGATGACGACGCCGCGGTCTTCGGATCTGCGGCGTCTCCCCTTGAAACAGGTCCTCGTTGCAGTTATAATAAACTGGGGACGAAAGCGGAATCATTTTCCATCGGGGAGGCGGCGTCAATTTGAGTTTTACCGTGGAGGAAGTGCTCTGGGATATTCTGTGGACAGTGGTAGAGGCCTGCTACGTGTGCTATCTGGGCAGGGCCTTTGTCCGGGAAAGGCGTTCCCTTGGATACGACCTGCTGGCGGTTGCAATCATGACCGCACTGGGTGAGGGGATGACCTTTGCCCATGTGCATACGATCGTTAAATTTGGGATCCTGTGTGTGATGGCTGCGGTTATGTTGAAAATTATTTATCAGATCGACTTTTGGACCGGATGCATGGTCTACGCCTGCTTTAGTGTCGCGCAGGTGCTGGCGGAACTGAGCGTGACGGTGGTACTAAACCTGTTTAACCTACAATTTTTAAATGATGGGAACACGCCCATCTATTATCAGGCCTATCTGTATGTACCTGTTCACCTGGTCTCCGCGCTGTTTGTGGTACTGGAGCGAAAAATTTTGACGCAGATCAAGAACACCCTCTCACCGAAAATGGCGGGCGGCATTACACTGATTCTGGTCGGGTGCATTGTGCTATTCCTCCTCATCGGTATGAATCTGGACGCGTTCGACGGGATTTATAAGATCGTGACCGCTGTGGTGAGTTTGCTCATCGTCGCATCGATGTTCGTTGGGCTCAAGTTTTTTGCCGGCAGTGTGATGGCGCGTGCAGCCAGGCAGCGGGACAAGGTGCAGATCGCCCAGCTTCAGCAGCAGTACGCCTACTATCAGGATAAATTAAAAGACGAGGAGCGGATACGCTCCATCTACCACGATATGAAAAATCACCTGCTGGTGCTCGAAGGCAGTCAGGGCACGGACGCCACCCGGCAGATGGCACGGGAGCTGCGCACCCAGATCGCGGACTACGAAGACTACGTCCACACCGGCAACGAATTCCTGGATATCATCCTCAAGGACAAGTCCGAGAAGGCGCGGAAAAAGCACATTGATTTTTCCGCCGTTGTGGATTTTGAGGGTGTAGATTTTATTGAACCGCTGGATATCAGCACCCTTTTCGGCAATGGGATCGACAACGCGATCGAGGCCTGTGAAAAGCTGCGGGAGGAGGACCGCGTCATTCTGGTAAAGGCGGGCAGGGTGCAGAACTTTGTCTCCATCCTGATCGAGAACAACTGTGCGGCGGAAGCGCTGCCAAAGGGGA
>CASFCH010000055.1 GCA_949293315.1 uncultured Oscillospiraceae bacterium
CCATCAAGGTGTCCGGCACGCCCAAGCCTGGCAGTAATGTCAGCATTGCCATTTCCCCGGAGGACGGCTACGCCCTCGACACGCTCAAGGCAACCTATGCCAGCGGCGCGGAAGACTACACCTATACGAACAGTTCGTCCATCTTCTCCAGCACCGCCCTGCCGGTATCGGTCGGTATCCCCTTTGACGGCAGCGATATGACGGTCACGGCAACTTTTAAGCCCAAGGCGGCACAGATCGTCACGGTGCAGGGAGAAAACGGCAGCTTCACTGTGGACGGCCTGAAGGATTACACCTATAAGGAGCAGACGGTTCAGGGCGCACAGGGCGGCGATACCATCACCGTCACCGCTGCGCCGGAATCCGGCTATGTGCTCGGCGGCCTGACCATTCAGGACAACAAGGGCGGAAGTATTGAATACACCGCCGATGGAAACCGGTGCACGTTCACCGTTCCGCTGTTAAAGTCCGGCGTCAATCAGATCCAGATCAGCGCCCAGTTTGTCAGGGCCAGCTATAACGTCACGGCTCAGACGGCACAGGGCGGCGTCATCACACCCGCCGCTCAGACGGCGCAGGCGGACGATACGGTCACCTTCACCGTCACGCCCGATGCTGGATATGCACTTACCGCAGATTCCGTCAAAGTCAATGACGGCGCGGTTGCGGTGACCGATAACGGCGACGGCACGTACACGTTCACCATGCCGGTGGGCGCCGTGGAGATCACGGCCGCGTTTGAGAAGGTCGATTACGATGTGACGGTCGGCCCGGCCGAGAACGGCGCCGTCACGGCGGATGTCGAGACGGCACAGGTCGGCGATACGGTCACCCTGACCGTCACGCCGGACGCGGGCTATCAGCTCGCAGCCGATTCTTTGAAGGTCAATGACGGCGCGGTCGAACTGACCGATAACGGCGACGGCACATACACGTTCACCATGCCGGCGGGCGCTGTGGAGATCACAGCCGCGTTTGAGAAGGTCGATTATGATGTGCTGGTCGGCACGGCCGAGAACGGCTCCCTTACCGCGGATGTCGAGACGGCGCAGGTCGGCGACACGGTCACCCTGACTGCCGCGCCCGACGAGGGCTATCGGCTCAAGGCCGGCTCCCTGAAGGTCAACGGCGGCGATGTTGCCCTGACCGATAACGGCGACGGCACGTATACGTTCACCATGCCGGCGGGCACGGTCACCGTGGAGGCCGCCTTTGAGGAGATCCCGGCGCAGCCCACGCAGCCCGGCGGCTCTGAGGAGCCCGGCGATCCCACCCAGCCCGGCGATCCGCAGAATCCTGCGGAGCCCGGCACGGATGCAGGCAGCGGGGAGTCCCCGGTCGATACGGGCGACGCGGCGCTGAGCGCCATCGCCCTCACGGCGGCAGCCGCTGCGGCCGCAGCCACTGCGGGTGTCGTCCTGCGCAGGCGCCGTGCAAAGTAAGGCGCATGGGACATACCGTCCCGTTTGAGTAAGGCTATTTTATAGCCGTTCGTCCGGGTGTTTCGTTTTCCACCCGGGCGGGCGTAACCCCTTTGTTGCGTGCCGGGGGCTTTGATCCACCGGGGCCCCCGGTACGTACCCTTTGAAATTGGGATATGATAAAAAATAGGGCCGGGAACCTGATATCAGATTCCCGGCCCCCATTTGCTGCAGGGCGGAAGTTTGTGCAGCTGACAAAAGAGGCCCTGCCTGCGGAGCAGGGCTGTCGAACGGAGTGAGACTGATGAGGTGGAAATATATTCAGCCGGCGCAAACGCACTATGCCACCTCATCCGTCACGGCTTGCGCCGTGCCACCTTCCCCTCGAGGGGAAGGCTATAAGGGCCTGTGCAAATGAACATTGGCTTCCCCTCAAGGGGAAGGCTTTGGATCCGTAAAACCTGCCGGTTTGTACATTCTTCCCTAAGCTCTCCTTACACAGGGGAGCCGGGGGGCGCCATGTGCCGAAAAATTTTCTCTATTTCACGGCGGGGGAACCGGACTGCTTCAGCCCACGGATGCGCTCGATCTGCCGTGCGGCGTCGATATACCCGAGCTCCCACGTCTTGAGCAGCTTTTCCTTCCGCGATTCAAACGTCGTGATCTCAAGCGGCCGGGACGGTGCGATGACGATGGCGCTCCCTTCCTTTTCCAGCGCAAAGAGCTGCCGCCGTTCTTCGTTGTAGATATGGTGACGCGTATCGAGCAGGTGGACCATCGGCTGATGCGCCTTGAAAACCTTGGAGTAGATCAGCCAGCCGCGCGTCCGCTGCTCAACATATTCCCGGTCGCGGGTGAGCACGGCCACCACACGGTCGCATCCCTGCTCCAGCGCGCGGGCAAAGGGGATCGGGTCGGCCGTGCCGCCGTCATAATACGCCCTGCCGTTAATTGTCACGCTGGGGGAGAACATCGGCATGGAGGCGGACGCCTTGAGCACGTCCGAGTAGTGCGCGCGCATGCTGTCCTTGTCAAAGAACGTCTCCTGCGCCGTCTCCAGATCGGTCACGCCGACCTCCATCTGCGTCGGGCATTTAAAAAACGCCTCATAATCAAAGGGGTCCAGATGATTGGGCAGCTCGTCAAAGATAAAATCCATCCCAAAGAGGGACTTCGTTTTTACAAGGTTGCGCAGGCTCAGGTAGCGCCTGTCGCGGGCGTAGCCGGTATTGATGCGGATGTTGCGGCCCCGCTGATCGGAGAGGTAGGAGACGGCGTTGGCCGCTCCGGCGGATACGCCCACGCAGTAGTCAAACGTGACGCCGTGATCGGCAAAGCAGTCCAGCACGCCCACGGTGTAGATGCCGCGCTGCCCGCCGCCCTCCAGTACAAGACCTGTTTTCATGTGTGAAACCTCCCATGCGTTATCTGTTCTATTGTATCACGGTTATGCGCCAAAGTCATTGATTTTCTGCGGATTATTTGGTATAATTTTTTAAATTATATGCCGCCGATCTGTAATGACTGGTTTTTGCAGGGGGATTAGAGATTGAAATTATATTTTTCCAAATTTAAAGTGAAGCGGGAGACTGCCGTATTTTTTATTGTCACGTTTTTATTCGGCTTGGCGGCGCACGCGTTGCGGATCACAAATGTGCTGAGTAATGACGACAATGTTTTATGTACGCCGGATGGCTACGGTTCGTCATTTACCTCGGGGCGCTGGGCGCTCGGGTGGCTGGGCGAATTTTTTACCGATACGTGGGGGCAGTTCAATCTCCCCGCCTTCAATACGCTCTTAACGCTGGTGGTGCTCTGCGCTGCGGCCTATGTCATCGTCAGGCTGTATGAGATCCAAAGCCTTGCTTTGAGTGCAGCGGTGGGGATGGTTTTTATCTCCTTCCCCACGATTACGGCCACCTTGTTTTTCACTTTTACGTCGGTCTATTATGCTTTCGCCGTTTTACTGGCTGTACTGAGCGTGTATCTGACGAAAAAGTATAAATTTGGATTTTTTGCGGGGATCGTCTGCCTGGCAGTTTCAATCGGAATCTATCAGGCGTATCTCCCGCTTGCAATCGCCCTGTCTTTAATGCTTGTGATTCAGGAGGCGTTCACCCCCGGCGCCGATCTGAAAAAGAGCTTCCTTCACGGGGTCAAATATGTTGCCGTGATCGTCGCGGGGCTGGCGGTGTACATGGTGATGCTGAAGGCGGCTCTGGCGATCGAAAACCTGGAGCTGAGTACCTATCAGGGTGTGAATGAGATGGGCAATCTCGATCTGAAAATGCTGCCGGGGCTGCTGCTCGATACGTATAAAAAATTTGCGCTGCTGTTGGTCAAAGATGTCTGGGGTATCTCCGCCACCAAGGTCATGCGCTTGTGCATCCTGCTGGCAGATTTGATTTCCATCGCCACGGGGGGATATCTGCTGATCGCCTACCGGCGCAAGTGGTATTTTTACGTGTTCGGCGCCGCGCTTGCCCTGATGTTCCCGATTGCGGTAAACAGCATCATCATCATGTGCCCCACCAGCGATATTGGGACGCTGATGGCCTACGCGCTGGTATGTATTTTCATCCTTCCGGTCGTTTTACTCAATATTGCTTTTAAACAGGAAAAAATCCCGTGGAAAAAAGGGATGAATCTGCTCTACAATCTGGCGTTCTGCGTTTTGCTGCTGACTTCTCTGAATCAGGCGTGGACGGCAAATGGAAACTATACGCAGATGTATTACAATAATCAGCAGACGATTTCCTACTTTGATACGCTGGTAACCCGCATCAGGAGCGCGGACAATTATCGGGATGAGAATCCGGTCTATTTTGCCGGTGATCGGATCACGGATCTCCAGTTCGCCAACAGCTGGGCCCCCTACAATGAATTTTTCTTTACGGGCGCCCACAAGACGGATATCAACTCCTATGCGCGCACTTCATGGCTGGAGAATTATCTGGGATTTGTATATAAAGAGCCCACCGCCGAGCAGATCGAACAGATCCTCGCGGATGAGCGCTTTCAGGAGATGCCCTGCTATCCGGATGACGGCTCTGTCCGCGTACTGGATGGGGTGACGGTGGTGAAGTTTGAGGATATGCCTGCATCCGATTCATAAACGCTCGTATAGTGCGGGAGAACGGTGAAACAGAAATGACGGTTGAAATGGTGAGGAGCGATTCCATGAGCCTTTTATCAGTGATTATCCCCTCCTTTAATGAGGAGGAAAATATCTGCAATACGGCCAGGGTGGTGGCCGACGTCCTGCGGGAGCATCAAATTTCCTATGAGCTCCTCTTCATTGACGACGGCTCCCGGGATGCCACCTATGACCGCATCTGCGAGGCGGCCAAAGCCGATCCGGCGGTGCGCGGCATCTCACTGAGCCGCAACTTCGGGAAAGAGGCCTGTATCTTTGCCGGCCTGAATGAGGCGAAGGGGAACTGCTGTGTGGTCATCGACTGCGACCTTCAGCACCCGCCGCAGGTGATCCCGCAGATGTACCGGCTCTGGCAGGAGGGGTACGATATTGTGGAAGGCGTCAAAACCTCCAGGGGAAAGGAGAGCGCCTTCCACCGCATGAGCGCCGGCCTGTTTTACAAAATGATGAGCCGGTTTACGAAAGTGGACTTAAACGCCACCTCTGATTTTAAGCTCCTGGACCGGAAGGTGATGGAAGTGCTGATCCATCTCAAGGAACGCAATACCTTCTTCCGGGCGCTGACCTTCTGGGCGGGTTTTAAGTCGACTAAAATCGAGTTTGAGGTTGCGGAGCGGCTTCACGGGGAATCCAAATGGTCGCTGGCCAGTCTGATCCGGTACGCCGTGGAGAGTGTCACCTCCTTTACGACGGTACCGCTTCAGCTTGTCACCGGGCTGGGAATCGCGTGTCTGATCGGCTTTATCATCGTGGGGCTCCAGACCTTCATCCGGTTCTGCATGGGCCGTTCGGCGGAGGGCTTCACCACGGTGATCCTCCTGCTGCTGTTCATCGGCGGCGCGATCATGGTCAGCCTCGGTATCATCGGCCACTATATCGCCCGTATTTTTGACGAGGTCAAGGGGCGCCCGAAGTATATCATCCGCGAGCGCACAGGCGGCGCTTCGTCCACTGAGAAGAGCTCCGAACCGGACGGCGCTGACCGCTGATCTGCCGCATCTGCGCAACTAAAACAGGAGACTGTTGCAGAACAGCCTCTCCCCAAAATAACGCACAAAATTCGCCCCTCAAAGGAAGCCGAAGCCGCTTCTTTTGAGGGGCGCGCTGTTTTGATGCTTATTTTGGGTGTAAGCCGCTATTATATTCTTCTTTCGGAACGCCGGGGGCGGCGTTCCCTACGAAAGTATGCACAGATTTTGGGCGGCGTGTGATCAGATCCGGTTTTTGCACAGGGGAATTTTATGGCGCATGCTTCCTTTTTGCACCATCTCCGTAGGGAACGCTGCCCTCAGCGTTCCGCTGCACAGATGAACGGTTCGCGGAATGCCATAAAAAAGATGAAATTGAAAATCCTCTCCAAAATAAAATTTTTCCCTTTACACAAGGGTTCCCGGCACCTGAATACGTAGCCGGGGGGATTCCGATAGATAGCCATCGCTTTCTGCTCTCCGTCAGCCCCGCTTTCGGAACGCCGGGGGCGGCGTTCCCTACGAGATTTGTACAGACTCCGCCCTTTACCCCCGCAAAAAGTTGGTAGCGATGCGGAGACGTTGTGAGCGCGCTTGCAAGCGAACAGACGCAGCAAGCGGGACTTTTTGCGGTAAAGAGGAGCGACGGAATGCGCGCGAAATGGCGTTCCGTCGGAACGGCGTTCCAAGCGATATGCAGTCCGCGACGACGCGGCGACGTTCCCTGCGGGGATTGTACAAACTTTCGCGCCGTACCTTTTTTGCTTCTCCTCTTAGGAGAAATGTCCGCGAAGCGGATAAAAGGGTCCCGCCTGCGGAGCAGGAACTACCGCCGTAAGGCGGCCGGTGAGGCGGAAAGACAGATGGACACGGAGACTTACGTAAACACGAGGCTTTTCCCACCTCATCCGAGCGGCTACCGCCGCCCATCTTCCCCTCAAGGGGACGGCTTGAATGGTTTGTGCAAATGAACATCGGTTTCCCCTATTGCAAAATAGGGCGTTTATTTGCCGCCGCTCTTCCCCTCCAGCAGCTTGTTGAGCTCCTCCTTAAAGGTGGAGATGTCCTTAAACTGGCGGTAGACGGAGGCAAAGCGTACGTAGGCGACCTCGTCGATCTCCTTGAGCTTTTCCATAGCCAGTTCTCCGATCTGCTTGGAGGTGACCTCGCGGTCCAGAGAATTCTGCAGCGCCTGCTCAATGTCGCTCACGGCGGTCTCAAGCACATCGATCGGAACGCTCCGCTTGTCGCATGCGCGCAGCATACTGTTGAGGAGCTTAGCGGGATCAAAGACCTCGCGGGACTTGTCCCGCTTGATTACAAGGATCGGCACGCTCTCGATGATTTCATACGTTGTAAAACGCTTGCCGCACCGCATGCACTCCCGCCGGCGTCGGATGCGTTCGCCCTCGTCCGTGGGCCGGGAATCGATAACCTTGCTCTCCTCATAGGAACAAAAGGGGCATTTCATACTGTTTCACTCCTCAATCACAATTTGAATTAAAATCAGTATAGCATATTTTCGCCTGTAAAGGCAACATGCTTTTCGGATTTATTGACACCGGAGCAGAAAATTTTCCGCATCCAGAAGCTGGTGGTCCTGCTGAAAATTGGAGGAGTACAGCTCAATGATATAGGCGCCTGTATATCCGCTCTGATCCAGCGCGCGAAACAGGGCGCTGAAATCAAATTCGCCCTCCCCGGGGGGCAGGCAGTCTCCCTTTACACCGTGGTCGCTGACATGGACGTGGATGATGCGGCGTCCCAGCTGCCGCACGAATTCAAACGGATCCTGCCGGGCGCGTACACACTGCTTGATGTCCAGCGTCATGCAAAAATCGTCCCCGAGCAAGCCGGCCAGCGCCTTGGCGTAATCGACGCTCTCGCAGGAGAAATGGACGACATTCTCATGCGCGACAGCGATCCCGTACTCCCGGCCCGTCCGGATCAGGCGGTGCAGCCGTTCGGCATACAGCTCCGGCGGGATGCTCTTGGCGGCCTTGCCCCCGTGCAGTACGAAAATACGCGCGCCCAGCCGCGCTGCGGCGTCAAAGTAGCGGCGGTACAGCTCAAGCCCATCCTCCACGCGGCGTTCGTACTCGCTGAAAAAGATATACCCCTCCGCAAAGGAAGTGAACGGATGGACCGAAACCACGTCGATCCCATACCGGGCCCGTGTCTCCTCCAGCTTTTTCAGGAGCGGTCCTCCCAATTCACTGTAAGAGTTGAAAAACACCTCCGCCGTGCGGAACCCGAGGGCGGCTGTCCGTTCAAGCGACTGCTCTGTGGTCATCGGATAAAAGCAGGCAGTGGAAAGTCCCGTTTTCATAGCAAACACTTCCTCGCAAGGTAAAATTTATTCATTGAAGCGGTGCGGCAGACATGATAAAATGGCCCTGGTGATGAGAATGAAAGCGCTTCTGACAGAGATGAAAAACAGCCTGATACACTGGAACCCCATTTCGCGCACGGCGGTGCGCGTAGGGCTTGCGGTCTGTATGGCTGCATTCTCTGCGTGCGTGCTGCTCTATCTGGCGGCGGGGAGCTATCCGGCGGAGTATTACACGCTGATGCGTTGGTGCCGGGAGCTCGCCATATGTGCACGGGATTCGCTGACGGCGGTCGTGGCCGCCGCGCTGATCGGCGAGATCATTGTGCGGGCGGGACTCCCTCACTCAAATGATACTATAAACAAATAAGTGTGTCAATTTTGTAAATTGTTGTCAACAGAGCGGATTAATCGGAGATCCGCTCTACTTTTTTGTCCCCGGTTGTGCTATAATATAAAAATAAAATGGGTTCTGTTTCGGGCGGGGAGCGCGCGGCAAAAAAAGCGTTTCCCGTTTGGAATTAAAGGATGGGTTCACAAACAATGCAATATCAGATCAATCCGGCATCCTATCAGTCCGTGTTCGCCGTGCCGGCGGATGTGGTCGATAAGCATCTGCGCTTTGCCGGGGCAGCACAACTTAAAATTTTGCTCTGGGCGCTGCGCAGCTGCCCCGGCGGGTTCGATGCGGATACGGCCGCTCAGGCGCTCAAGCTCTCCCGGATGGACGTGGTGGATGCCGCCCAGTACTGGATTGAGATGGGGATCCTCCAGCAGACGGGAGGGGAATCCTCCGCAGCGCAGAGCAGTCCGTACGCCGTCTCCCCGGCGGTTGAGACGCCGCCCGCGGCGGAAAAGGTGAACCTCCCCCTTGCGCCGGCCAAGCCCCTGAGCGAGGACATCGCCCGCAGGGCGCAGGAATCTCCGGAGATTGCGTTTCTCTTCCGGCAGGCGCAGAAGAAGCTGGGCCGGACAATCGGGTACGATACGCAGGCCAAGCTCCTCATGATGCACGATCAGTATGGCCTGCCTGTGGAGGTTGTGCTCATGATCGTAGAGTACTGCGTCTCCCGTGGGAAGGGGAATATCAGCTATATCGAAAAGATGGCCATGAACTGGGCAGACCGGGATATCGATACGATCGAGAGCGCAGAGCGGGAGATCGACTACCTGAACCGCACGAACACCGTATGGTCCTCCCTGCGCAGTCTGACGGGATACGGCAATCCCTACCCCACGACGCAGCAGCAGCAATTTTTGAATGAGTGGACGCAGAGCTTTGGGTTTGATGTGAACATGATCTATTTTGCCTATGAAAAAACGATCGATAAGATCGGGAAACCCAGCTTTGCCTATATGAATAAAATGCTGGCGGGCTGGTCGCAGGACGGCCTGCGCACCCGGGCCCAGGTGGAGGATCACGAGGCCCGGCGCCGCAGGCAGGATGCGCCGCAGACAAAGGCCGGGAAGACGGAGGCCGGGGGCTTTGGGATTTCCTATGACCTGGAGCGCTTTAAACAGAAGGCGGCACAGCCGCCCGTCTATCAGAAGAAAAAGAGGGGATCATAAATGGCTTACGATGCAGCAGTGGTGGAAAAAGCGGCTGCGGAGATCGCGCGCAGACGCCGCGAGGCGGAGCAGACGGCACAGCGCCACCGCGAGGAACTGGTGCGGAAGATTCCGGAGCTGGCTGCCGTGCAGGAGCGGATCATTTCCTCCGGGATGCAGGTCCCATCCGCGCTCGGACGGGGGGAGGACGGCGTACGGATCGTCCGCCGCCTGCGTGATGAAAATTTGAAGGCGCAGGAGGAACGGCGGCGCATTCTTGCGGAGCACGGATATGAGGAAAGCTATATCCGGCCGCAGTATACGTGTCCCATATGTGAAGATCGCGGCTATGCGGGGGATCGGATCTGCTCCTGCTACCAGTCCCTGCTGGAAAAGTACAGCTATGAGCGCCTGTGCGAGAGCTCGCCGCTGCAGGAGTGCAGCTTTGACTCCTTCGATCTGTATTACTATCCCGACGCGCAGGAGGACGGCACCTCCCCCCGGGCGTACATGGCGGGCGTGCTTGAATACTGCCGGCGGTATGCCGCGGATTTTGATCGGAGTTCGCCGAGCCTCTTCTTCTGCGGAGCCACCGGGCTGGGGAAGACGCATCTCTCTCTGGCGATTGCGGGGGAGGTGATCCGCCGCGGGTATAATGCGGTCTACGGCTCCGTACCCAACCTGCTCGCGCGGGCGGAAAATGAAAAATTCGGCCGCGCCGTCGGATCGACCGAGACGGCCATGACGGACTGTGATCTGCTGGTGCTTGACGATCTGGGGGCGGAGTTCGTCACGTCCTACACGGTTTCGGTGATCTACAACGTCGTCAATACGCGCCTGCTCACCGGCCGGCCGACGATCATCAGCACCAATTTGACGCTTGAGGAACTGGAGCAGAAGTACACCGCCCGCGTGACGTCCCGCATCACCGGGAACTATCAGTATTTTTGCTTTTGCGGGAGAGATATCCGTCAGCTCAGGACAGAATGATTGTGAAAAGAGATGATGGTCCATGAAAAAGCGCGAGCCGCAGCCATGGCGTCATGACCCACTGGTGCTCTGCTACCGGCACCCGGCCCGGGAGAGCCACGAGGGCTGGGAGCGGGAGGCGCTCCCGGTGGGGAACGGCTATATGGGCGCAAAGATCTTTGGCGGGGTGGAGCGTGAACACATCCAGTTCAACGAGAAGACGCTCTGGTCCGGCGGGCCGGGCGTGGACGGCTACGACGGGGGCAACGCCCTCGACGACGGGGGAAAGACCGTCATCGATATCTACACGCTTTTAAAAAACGGGGACTACCGGCAGGCCGCCCGCCGCATGACGGCCCTTCAGGGGGACACCATCGGGGCGGGGGCGTTCCAGAATTTCGGCGACTTTTATCTGAAATTCAACGGCCTGCGCCGTGTACGGGATTACCTGCGCACGCTGGATCTGCGCACGGCCGTCTCACAGGTCTCTTTTACTGCCGGCGGCAGCCGCCAGGTGCGCGAGTGCTTTATGAGCTATCCGGACCGTGTTCTGGTTCTGCGGATTACGGACCCGGATCACAGCTTTTTGTTTACGGCGCGCAGCGCACAGGGGGGATCCGTCCGCTACGCGGGGGGGTCCTGCTCCGTCACCGGGCGGGTGCACGGAACGCGCAAAGAAAAAGACGCCAACGGACTGCGCTACGGCGCCTGCTTCACCGTGCAGTCGGACGGCGAGATCCGCGCGACCCGCCGGGGGATCCGTGTACGCCACGCGTCCGATACGGTGATCCTGCTCTCCGCGGCCACGGATTACGCCAACCGCTTCCCGGATTACCGGTGCAGTCTGGACCCGCTCAAGGCGGCGCAGCGGTGGGTGCAGGCCGCCGCCGCAAAGGGATATGCGGCGCTGCTGCGCGACCACATGGCGGATTACAAGGCGCTGTTTGACCGCGTGTCGCTGGATCTCGGCCAGCGGGAGACGGATCGGATGACCGATGCGCTGCTTCACGATTATCAGGCGGGGGCGCCCTCGCCGGAGCTTGAAAGCTGTTATTATCAATATGGGCGGTATCTGCTGATCGCCTCCTCCCGCGAGGGGAGTCTGCCGGCCAATCTTCAGGGCGTGTGGAACGATCAGAATATGCCCAAATGGCGCTCGGATTACCACCTGAATATCAATTTGCAGATGTGCTACTGGGCGGCGGAGAGCGCAAACCTTGCGGAGACGGTGCCGCCGCTGCTCGAGTATGTGGACTCCCTGCGCCGCCCCGGGCGGATCACCGCCTGTAAATATCTGGGCATCGGTGTCCGCGGGCCGGACGGGGAGCCGGATACCACCCGTCCGACGGGATTCCTGGCGCACACGTACAGTACGCCGTTCGGCTTTACGGGCCCCGGGCGCAACTGGCACTGGGGCGGCTGGGCGCCCACCACCTGCGCCTGGCTGACGCAGAATACCTTTGACTACTATGCCTTTACGCTGGATCTTGACGCGCTGCACGATGCGATCTATCCCGCCATGCAGGAGAGCGCGCTGCTGTGGTCCCAGATCCTGATAAAGGATGGCGAATACTCCGTACCGCCCCTGTCCTATTCGCCGGAGAACGGGCCGGTCACCATCGGCAACACATTTGACTGCACCATCATCCGCCAGCTCTACCGCGATACGATCCGGGCGGCGGAGATCCTGGACCGTGCGGGACGGAGCGATCACGTAGATATCGTACTGATCCGCAAGCTCAAAAAGCAGCTTGAATTCCTGCGCCCGCTCCAGATCGGGAAGTGGGGGCAGATTCAGGAGTGGGCCGAGGAGGACGCCTGGGAGAACCGCGGCTTTGACAAGGAGCATGAGGTCGAGGAGGGCCACCGGCACCTGTCCCACCTGATCGCGGTCTATCCCGACGATCAGGTCACGCGCGCCGAACCGGAGCTGATGCAGGCCGCGCGGATTTCGCTGGAGGACCGGCAGGAGCGGGCCCGCCGCAGCGGGAGCATCTATAAGGATACCGGCTGGTCCAAGGCGCACAAGCTCTGCCTCTGGGCCCGCCTGCTCGATGGGGAGAAGGCCTACGAGACTTTCCGGGCGCTGCTGCAAAAGAGTACGCTGGAGAATCTGTGGGATACCCATCCGCCCTTCCAGCTCGACGGGAATCTGGGCGCAGTTGCCGGCGTGACGGAAATGCTGTTGCAGAGCCATGCCGGGTATCTGGATCTGCTGCCCGCACTGCCGCAGGCGTGGCCGGACGGCAGTGTGAAGGGGCTGCGCGCCCGCGGTGGATTCATAGTGGATATCACATGGCGCGGCGGCGCATTGGAACGCGCGGCAATCCTCTCCGCGGCGGATGGAGATTGCCGAATCTACGCCCCACAGGGGCTGTCTGTGGAGGGGGAGCGTCTGGATCCCGGAGAGGGGGACGTGGTCGCCTTTGCAGTCCGAAAGGGACGGCAATACCGGGTGACACCTTGAAAATGAGAGAGGGGAAAATCCTGATGAAAGTAGTTTTGGCGGACCGTGATAATATTGCCCAGGCCGAGATGATCTCCGCCGTGGCCTTCTTTGGCCAGACGGAATTTCACCTGGGGGGAGAACAGTTTGAGCGCGCCTATGAGAAGAAGCAGGACTCCGCATGGGGGCGGACGTATCTGGCGGTCGACGACGCGGGGAATGCCGTTTCCACGATCGCATGCAACGACTACACGGTGAATTTTGACGGCAATGATGTCCCCATGAGCGGGATCGGCAATGTGGCCACGTGTCCGCACCGCCGCCGTCAGGGCGGCGTGCGCGCCTGTTTTGCCCGGGCGCTGGCCGATATGGCGGAGCAGGGACAGTATCTGTCCGCCCTGCACCCCTTTTCCAATTCCTACTATCAAAAATTCGGGTACGCCTCTGTGTCCCCGGTCGTCAAATACAGGATGCCCACCCGCCATATGCCGGCGGTGGATGCGGGATCGTTCCATCTCTTTGAACGGGGGAGCGATCCGCAGGAGCTGCGTGCCGTGTGGAATCGGTTTGCGGCGCGCTATAATCTGATGAGCGTCCGGTCCGACGCGGAGATGAAGCAGTACCGCGAATACGATCCCTATCACTCGGACCGCCAGCTCTATATTTACTACGGTCCCGGCGGGGAGCCAAAGGCGTATGCCGCCTTCAAAAAGACGGCGTACAACGGTCGCCCGTCCATTGAGATCCCGCCGGAGGATCTTGCCTTTGCGGACGCGCAGGGCCTGCGCGGGATTTTGTCCATTGCGGGCCGGTTCAGCGCCACCTATGAGTATGTGACCTTTGAACTGCCGCAGGAGTTTCCGCTGGAGCTCTGCCTGCCGGAGATCGTCCTCGACTACCCGGCCATGGAAAAGCGCTACTGCGGCATGGCGCGTGTGACGGCGGTGGAACCGATCCTGAAGATGGCCGCCTGCCGCGGGAGCGGGCGTGCCGTTATCGAGATTGAGGATAAGATGCTCCCGCACAACAGCGGCCGTTTTGCGGTACGCTTTACAGACGGAAAGTGTATCGCTGTGGAGCGGACGGAGCGGGAGCCTGACCTGTGCCTGAGTATCGGGGACTTTACCGCGCTGATTCTCGGCATGTACGATCTGGACGCCTATCTCGACGCGCGCGGACTGACGGTAAAAAATAACGCTCTATACGGCGTTTTTTATCGCAAGGGATGCCTGCTGCGGGATTTCTTTTAAGGGGAGGGATTTGCATGAGCATGTTTGATGTGAAGGAGGTCTACCGCGCGGATGAAAGGCGGTATGACGGTATGGAGTACCGCCGCTGCGGCCGCTCCGGCGTGCTGCTGAGCGCTGTTGCGCTCGGGCTGTGGCACAACTTCGGCGGCTATGACGTCTATGATAACGCGCGCGATATTGTCCGCCGGGCGTTCGACCTCGGCGTGACGTATTTGGATCTGGCCAACAATTACGGGCCGCCGTTCGGCAGTGCGGAGGAGACGTTCGGCCGGATTCTGCGTCAGGATTTTTTACCTTATCGCGATGAGCTATTTATCGCGACCAAGGCGGGTTACACCATGCAGCCGGGGCCGTATGGGCGCGGCGGATCGCGCAAATATCTGCTCGCCAGTCTGGATGCAAGCCTCAAGCGGATGGGGCTCGACTATGTGGATCTGTTCTATCACCACTGCATGGATCCGGACACCCCGCTTGAGGAATCCATGGGCGCGCTGGCACAGGCTGTCCACAGCGGCAAGGCGCTGTACGTCGGCCTCTCCAACTATTCCCCGGAGCAGGCCGAAAGGGCAGTGCAGATTCTCGATTCCATGGGCGTCCACTGCCTGATCGAGCAGTCGCGCTACAACATGGTGGCCCGTGAGCCGGAACATGGATTGTTGCCCGTTCTGCGGGAGAACGGTGTGGGATTTTCCGCCTTCAGCCCGCTGGCGCAGGGAATCCTGACCGGTAAGTATAACGACGGTATTCCGGATGAATCCCGCCTGCACGGTAAATCCATCTATCTGACAGCGGAAAAGCTTGCGCCGGTAATCGAGCGGACGCGCCGGCTGGGGGCGTTGGCCGCGCAGTCCGGCATCCCGCTGACGGAGCTGGCCCTGCGCTGGGCCCTGCGCGATCCGGCCGTCACCACACTGATCGTCGGTGCGCGCACACCGGAGCAGTTGGAGCAGAATGTCCGTGCCGCGGCGGCGGGTCCGCTGGACCCGGCGCT
The DNA here is from genome assembly GCA_949293315.1 of uncultured Oscillospiraceae bacterium. GTDB lineage: Bacteria > Bacillota > Clostridia > Oscillospirales > Acutalibacteraceae > Onthovicinus. The sequence continues at coordinate 15,080 of CASFCH010000055.1, forward strand.
CTTGGGGCAGATCGACGCGATTCTCGCATAGGCAGAGACTTGTGCGCCCCGGTACGGGGGACTGTGAAAATATGAAAGTGAAAGTACAGCAGGATAGACGCTGAAAGCCTTTTGTTGACAAAAAAATTAAATTTATATATAATAAAGATACAAGGAGCCGCCGGATGAACGGCTGGTTCCCCGCTCGATTTGACTAATCGCCGCATCTTGCTAGGGACTGGGCGGTTAGTCTTTTTTTATTGCTACTATGTAGCCGGTTGCGAACAGCAAAATCAGTGCCGCTGCAAGCATCAGCTCCACGGGCAACACCTCCCTCCTTCCGCAGACCGCGGGGAAGAAAGAGGAACCAACCGCTCACCGTTTTTCGGCAAACGCCTTGTATCATGGAATAGTATAATAAAATTTTACCTTCCTGTACAATGCCGGGAGCATGGTTTTAAACAATTCGAATATCATTGACAAAAAAGATAAATTTGCATATAATGAAGATACAAGGAGCCGCCGGATGAACGGCTGGTTCTCCACGTAAGTTTAGACTAATCGTCTCGTCTTAGCGGAGAGGGCGGTTAGTCTTTTTTTATCGCGACGATGTAGCCGGTTGCGAACAGCAAAATCAGTGCCGCTGCAAGCATCAGCTCCACGGGCAACACCTCCCTCCTTCCGCAGACCGCGGGGAAGAAAGAGGAACCAACCGCTCACCGTTTCTCGGAAAACGCCTTGTATCACGGAATAGTATAATAAAATTTTACCTCCCTGTACAATGCCGGGAGCATCATCGCGGCTGAGGGCAGGCGATGATGCCCGGCTTTGGCATGATCTGTGCTTCGAAAGAGGGGCTTTTCCCGGAAAAACTTGACACTGCCACCAGATATCGTGTAAAATTTAATGGAACATACAAGATCATCCTGCACCGGGCGGTATCGCTGACGGTGCTGTTTTATGGAGGTTATTCCATGGCAAAAACCGGCAGGGAATACGGGAACAATACGATCAAAAGCCTCAAGGGAGCCGACCGTGTCCGGAAGCGTCCGGCAGTCATCTTCGGCTCGGATGGGCTGGAGGGGTGTGAGCACTCCGCGTTTGAGATCCTCTCGAACTCGATTGACGAGGCGCGCGAGGGCTACGGCAAGCGCATCGAGGTCACCCGCTATTCGGACGCCTCCATCGAGGTGCGCGACCGGGGGCGCGGCATTCCCGTGGATTACAACGAGAATGAAAAGAAATACAACTGGGAGCTCGTCTTCTGTGAGCTCTACGCCGGCGGCAAGTACAATACAAACGACGCCTCCGGGATGTATGAGTTCTCCCTCGGGCTGAACGGCTTGGGCCTGTGCGCTACGCAGTACGCCTCCGAGTATATGGATGCGGAGATCCACCGCGACGGCTTCTGCTATAAGCTGCATTTTGAAAAGGGCGAGCCCGTCGGCAAGATGGAAAAGGTCCCCTATTCCGGCAAGGACACCGGCACCCGCATCCGCTGGAAGCCGGACATCGCCGTTTTTACGGATATCAATATCCCGCTCGAATATTTTCAGGAGACGCTCAAGCGCCAGTCCGTCGTCAACGCAGGGGTGGAATTTATCCTCAAGTACGAGGGCGACGGCGCGCCGCAGACTTTTACCTATTGCTATAAAAACGGTATTGAGGACTATGTAAAGGAATACGTCGGGGAGGATGCCCTCACCTCCGTGCAGATCTGGTCCACACAGCGCGTCGGACGGGATCGGGCGGACAAGCCGGATTATAAAGTGGTCATCAACAGCGCCCTGTGCTTCTCCAATAAAAAGACGCTCAAGGAGTACTATCACAACTCTAGCTGGCTGGAGTACGGCGGCGCGCCGGAAAAGGCCGTGCGCAGCGCCTTTGTCTCCCAGTTCGACGCCTATCTCAAGCAGAGCGGCAAATACCTCAAGAGCGATGGGAAGATCACCTTCCAGGATATTGAGGACTGCCTCGTGCTCGTGGTGTCTTCCTTCTCCACACAGACGTCGTATGAGAACCAGACCAAAAAGGCGATCAACAATAAATTTATCCAGGAGGCCATGACGGATTTCTTCCGCCATCAGCTGGAGATCTATTTCATCGAGAATAAGCTGGATGCCGACAAGGCCGCCGATCAGGTGCTCATCAATATGCGCTCCCGCGTGCGCGCGGAGAGCACGCGCCAGAACCTGAAAAAGACGCTCCAATCCTCCAACGATCTGGCCAACCGCGTTCAGAAGTTTGTCGACTGCCGCAGCAAGGATGTCACTCGGCGCGAGCTCTTCATCGTGGAGGGCGATTCCGCGCTCGGCGCGTGTAAGCAGGCGCGCGACTCGGAGTTCCAGGCGATCATCCCCCTGCGCGGCAAGATTCTCAACTGCTTAAAGAGCGAGTACGCAAAGATCTTTAAGAGCGACGTCATCACGGATCTGGTCAAGGTACTCGGCTGCGGGGTGGAGACGGGCGGCAAGGCCAGCAAGGAACTGGCCACCTTCAGCCTGGCCAATCTCCGCTGGGACAAGGTCATCATCTGTACCGATGCGGACGTGGACGGCTTCCAGATCCGCACGCTGGTGCTCACCATGATCTACCGCCTGATGCCCACATTGATCGAGCAGGGGCGTGTTTTCATTGCGGAGACGCCGCTCTATGAGATCACCCACAAGGGGGAGACGTGGTTCTGCTACACGGAGAGTGAGAAGTCGGCAGTCCTCAAAGAGCTTGGGGAAAAGGCGCGGCCGACCATCCAGCGCTCCAAGGGACTTGGTGAAAACGATGCGGACATGATGTCCCTCACCACGATGAATCCGTCCACGCGCCGACTGATCAAGGTTACGCCCGATAACGCCGAGGAGATGGCCCGCGAATTTGAAATGCTGCTTGGGAACGATTTGAACGCCCGTAAGGAGCACATCGCCAGCGACGGCCATCTCTATCTCGATTTGATTGACGTGAGCTGAGGAGGGTAAGAATATGGCAAGAAAAAAACAGGACCCCCGTCCCGCCAGGCAGGAGACAAACCCGAACGCCCACATCCTCGGCGCGGGCACCGTCGTGGAGCAGAAGATCACCGAGACGCTCGAGGTCAACTACATGCCCTACGCGATGAGCGTCATTCTCTCCCGCGCGATCCCGGAGATCGACGGCTTCAAGCCCTCGCACCGCAAGCTGCTCTACACGATGTATAAGATGGGGCTTCTGAACGGCGGTCGCACCAAGTCCGCCAATATTGTGGGCACCACCATGCGCCTGAATCCGCACGGCGACGCCGCCATCTATGATACGATGGTCCGCCTGTCCATGGGGTACGAGGCGCTGCTCCACCCCTATGTGGATTCCAAGGGCAACTTCGGCAAGGCGTACTCCCGCGATATGCAGTGGGCCGCCTCCCGTTATACGGAGGCCAGGCTCGCCGCCATCTCGCAGGAGCTCTTTTCCGATATTGATAAAAACACCGTCGACTTTGTCGATAACTACGACGCCACCATGAAGGAACCCACCCTTTTGCCGGTGACATTCCCCTCCATCCTCGTCAACGCGAACACGGGCATCGCCGTCGGCATGGCGAGCTCCATTTGTTCCTTTAACTTGGCGGAGGTGTGCCATACGGCCATCGCCCTGATGCGCAACCCCGACCACGACGTGACGGACACGCTCAAAGCGCCCGATTTCACCGTGGGGGCCACCGTGCTCTATGACCGGGACGCCATCCGGAATGTGTATGAGACGGGCCGCGGCAGCATCCGCGTGCGCGGGAAGTATGCGTACGACAAGGCGAATAACTGCATCGATATCACCGAGATTCCGCCCACCACAACCGTGGAGGCCATTATTGATAAGATCATCGAGAAGGTCAAGGCCAACGTGATCCGCGAGATAAATGATGTCCGCGACGAGACGGATAAGAGCGGCCTGAAGATCACGATCGACCTCAAGCGCGGCGCCAACCCCGAAAAGCTGATGCAGAAAATCTATAAGATGACGCCGCTGGAGGACTCCTTTGCCTGCAACTTCAATGTACTGATAAACGGCGTGCCCCGTGTGCTCGGCGTTCGGGAACTGCTGGGGGAGTGGACCGCCTTCCGTATGGGATGCGTCCGCCGCCGGACCCGGTTTGATCTGGACAAGGCGTCCTCTCGCCTGCACCTGCTCAAGGGACTGTCCAAGATCCTGCTCGATATCGACAAGGCGATCCGGATCATCCGGGAGACGGACGAGGAGAGCGAGGTCGTCCCGAACCTGATGATCGGCTTCGGCATTGACGAGACGCAGGCGGAGTACGTGGCGGAGATCAAGCTGCGCCACCTCAACCGTGAGTATATCCTCAAGCGCACCGCCGATATGGAGAGCCTGAAAAAACAGATTGCAGAGCTGAAAGGCATTCTGGGCGACGATGAGAAGATCAAGGAGATCATCATCGGCGAGCTGGAGGAGGTCGTGCGCAAGTACGGCCAGCCGCGCAAAACCGATATCTGCTATGATCTGAGCGGGATTGATTCCGCCGCGGAAGAGGAGGAGATCCCGGACTATCAGGTGGATCTCACCTTCACGCGTGACGGCTACCTGAAAAAGGTGCCGGAGCTGAACGCCCGCCGCTCCACAGAGAACAAGCTGAAGGAGGGGGACGCGGTTGTCTACCGCGAGGTTGTCCCCAATACCACGCAGCTGCTGTTCTTCACCGATAGGCAGCAGGTGTACAAGGCGCGTCTGAGCGACTTTGCCGATACCAAGATGAGCAATTTGGGCGAATATATCCCATCCGCGCTCGGCTTTGACCCGGAGGAGAAGGTCTTTGCCATGATCCCGCTGCAGAAGTACGAGGGATATATCATCTTTGTCTTTGAAAACGGCAAGCTGGCCAAGATCCCGGCGAGCTCCTATGAGACCAAGACGAACCGTAAAAAACTCATGAATGCCTATTCCGGCGCGTCGCCGCTTGTCAGCTGCCTGTATATCCCGGAGGACTGCGACCTGCTGATCTCCTCCACGTCGGGCAAGTATCTGATTCTGAATACAGCGCTCGTGCTGCCTAAGGCCACGCGCGATACGATCGGCGTCAACGTCATGACGCAAAAGCGCAGCTGCGTCGTCAGCGAGGCGAAGGTCTTCACTCCCGGTGAGCTCTCCATGGATTACCGCTACCGGGCGCGCAAGCTCCCCTCCGCCGGCGTCATGCTCGCGGACGGGGACAATTCTGCGCAGCTTCACCTGTAAAAGCGTGTAAATGTAAAAGGCCGCCGTTAAAAAGAAAGATGTGCAGGGCCTCCGGCAGGTAATCGGCCGGAGGCCCCCTTTCATGCGGTTGCATTTTAATGGAGGAATATGTATAATGTGGGTGTCACGCGTCTAAAACAAACATAGCAGAGGAATGCCGTGGCCCTTGCGGCCAAAACAAGCGGCACGCCGATCAGGGGGACGCACGCCTGATAGAAATGGATGGGCTATGGATATGATTCTCTGGGCCGCCGGCGGGACCAGTTTCACGTTTTTGATGACGGCGCTGGGCGCGGCCACGGTGCTCTTTTTCCGCCGGGGGATCTCCGGCGTTTTACAGCGGATTTTTCTGGGCTTTGCCGCCGGGGTGATGATCGCGGCCTCTGTCTGGTCGCTCATCATCCCCGCCGTGGAGGAGGCGCAGGCGCAGGGGAAGATCGGCTGGATCCCCGCGGCGGGCGGCTTTGTGCTCGGCGTGTTGTTTTTACTGGGGCTCGATTACCTGCTTCCGCATCTCCACCCCGGTTCCAAAGAGCCGGAGGGGCCGCATTCTCATCTGAAGCGGAGTACGCTGCTCGTCTTTGCCGTCACGCTGCACAATATCCCGGAGGGGATGTCCGTGGGGCTCTCCTTTGCGCTGGCGGCCCAGAATGCGGAGGACCCCTCCGCGCTCACGGCTGCTATGGCGCTGGCGCTCGGCATGGGCATTCAGAATTTTCCCGAGGGCGCGGCCATCTCCCTGCCGCTGCGGCAGGAGGGGGTCAAACGCGGCAGGGCATTCCTCTACGGCGCGCTCTCCGGGATCGTGGAGCCCGTCTTCGGCATCCTGACCGTGCTGATCGCGGGGGGGATCGCGCCACTGATGCCGTGGCTGCTCTCCTTTGCCGCCGGGGCGATGATGTATGTCGTTGTGGAGGAACTGATCCCGGAGGCGCACCTCGGCGAGCACTCCAATACGGGTACGCTCGGCGTCATGGCCGGCTTTCTGGTGATGATGGTCCTTGACATTGCGCTCGGATAGCGGGATACGGCCAGGTGCAAAATTTTTGAATTGGGTGATGGAATTGATCATAAAACCATTGACCAGAAACGCGCCCGCGCCCAGCGGCTTTTGGGGCAGGCTGATGATCTGCAAGATGAATGTCGGCCACGCGAGGATGACGGCATGGGCGTTTGGGCAGATCGACCTGAAAACGGCGCGCACCGTTGTGGACATCGGCTGCGGCGGCGGGAAGGCCGTTAAACGATTGGCGTCGCTGGCGCCGGAGGCTGTCGTATACGGTGTGGACCGTTCGCCGCTGTGCGTGGAGCGGGCCGTGCGGGAAAACAGGAAGTCTGTCGCCGCCGGGCGGGTGGTGATCCGCAGCGGAAGCGCCGGGGCGCTCCCCTTCCCGGACGGCTCGGTGGATGTGGCCACCGCGGTGGAGACAGTCTATTTCTGGGAGGACTGGCAGGCGGCGTTCCGGGATGTCCGCCGGGTGTTAAAGCCGGGTGGAATCTTTGCCGTTGTATGCGATATGGTGGACGATGATGGCGCCGGGCCTGCGCATTACCGGGAGGTCACGCGCCTGATCGAGATGCGGATCCCGAACCCGGTTCAGTTGGAGCGTGAGCTGGCGGATGCCGGTTTTACCAGGGTGATCATTTATCGCCATCCGGAGGAAAAATGGCTGTGCGCTGTGGGAATGAAATGATTTATAGAGAAACGGGGAGCCCTGCAAGGGGCTCCCTGTTTTTGATATCAGTTTATGGAAACGAAAAAACGTGTGCAAACTCTCCTCCGGTGAGGATCGTGCTCGTGATCTGCTGCGAAGAGCCCGGTACATTCGCGCCGGAATCGATTTTTCCGCCGTCGGGGTGGGCTCAAAGGTGGTGAAGACCGAATTCAGCCCTGTATCCCATATCCGGTGAAGGGACCTCAGGATAAGCTGTACACAGCGATACCTCGAATCCCGGATCAAGCTCCTTTGCATGCGGCGATGAATGCGTCGAACAGCGCCTGCTGCAGCGCGTCTTTTTGGCTCAAATGCTCTGGATGCCATTGGACGGCCACCAGAAATCCGTAGTCGGGCTTTTCCAGCGCCTCGATAAAGCCGTCCGGGCTTTTGGCCGTGGGCACAAGGCCCTTGCCAATCGTCTTTACCGCCTGGTGATGGATACTGTTGACCGTTATTTGCGCGTTCTGAACGATCTCATACAGCTTGGACGTGCGGCTGATCTCTACGGGGTGGGTGCCGCGCGCGCGGTTCAAAAAGTCGGAGTGCCGGGACTGCTGGCGGTCCTTGATATCCTGAAACAGCGTACCGCCAAAGAACACGTTCACGATCTGGATACCGCGGCAGATCGCCAGTATGGGCTTGCCTGTTTTCATAAATTCGCGCAGGATGGCGGGCTCGGCTGCGTCGCGGAGCACGTTCGGCTTTCCGCACTTCTCCGAACGGTCTTCGCCGTAGAGTTCTGGGGCGACATCGGCCCCGCCCGGGAGCAGAAGTCCGTCGCACTCAGCCGCTTTGCGGGCTGCACCGGACGGATCCTCAAGCTCGATCCAACTGACCTCGCCGCCCGCCCGCGCAATACTCTGCACATATTTGCTTTTCATATACTTGCGAAAAAGACTGTTCCCCATCTGGGGCATTGCGATTACAGCTTTTCCCATAAAGAACCTCTTTCGTCTGATTGCACTGAATTGTACTATTATATTATCAAATTTTATTGACCTTGTCAAATAATTGTGCTATGATCAATAATAAAGTATTATATTGTATTTTATAGGGGGGTTGATGATGAAATACGATTTTACAAGTGTTCCGGATCGTTCGAAGTGCGGATCAATGAAATGGGACAGCGCGCCCGGTGCGTCAACGGAGTATGTGCCGCTGTCCACGGCGGATATGGAGTTCCCAACTGCGCCGCCGATCGTAGAGGCCATCAAAAGCTGTGCCGAGAAACAAATCCTCGGGTACAGCCAGCCCACGGAGGAATATTATGATGCGGTGATCAGCTGGCAGAAGCGCAGGCACGGCTTTGACATCAAAAAGGAATGGATCCTCACCACACCGGGGGTGGTCGACGCGCTGGCGGTCATCATCGACGCCGTCACCAAGCCGGCGGAATCGGTCATCATCCTCACCCCTGCTTACTACCCCTTTGATCTTGCCGTAACGGCGAAAAGCCGTAAAATCGTTTACAGTGAGCTGATCGACCATAACGGCCACTATGAGATCAATTTTAACGATCTGCGCGCCAAAGCCGCGCGAAAGGAGGTCACGGCGCTGCTCTTCTGCAATCCGCATAACCCCACAGGCCGGGTGTGGACGCGCGAGGAGCTCAAAAGGGTCGCCGACATCTGCTGCGACAACGGCGTATTTATCATCGACGATGAGATTCACAACGATATCATCATGCCCGGATTTGAGCATACGGTGATGGCGACGGTCAGCAAAAGGGTCCTGAACAATATTGCCGTGTGCACGGCGCCGAGCAAGACATTCAATCTGGCGGGTTTGCAGTGCTCCAATATCATCATCCCCAATGACCTTGCAAGAACGCGCACCATGGCGTGTTCGCTCATCAATATGACGATGCAGCTGAATGTTTTTGCGTATCCTGCGTGTATTGCGGCCTATACAAAATGCGATGAATGGCTTGAGGAGATGATCGCGGTCGTCCAGAGCAACGCCGATCTGGTAAAATCGTTTATGGCGGAGCATTTCCCCGCGGTGCGGGTAATAGAGCTGGAGGGTACATATCTGCTATGGCTCGATGTGCGCGGGCTGGGGCTCACACATGTGGAAATGCGTCAGATGCTTGTGAAAAATCATCTCTATCTCGATAACGGAGAGATGTTCGGCCGGGCGGGCAGGGGCTACCAGCGGATCAATCTCGCCTGTGCGCGTGTAACGCTTGAAAAGGCGTTGAATCGTTTTAAAGATGGCATGGATGCCGTTTATGCCGAGTGGGAGAAAAACGGCCGGCCATATCATAAAACGCTCAAGGTCGGCGACCGGCTGGAGGGCTTTGTATATGATTTGCCAAACGGATCCGGCACGGAGCTTCGACCGGGTCGCTCTACACTGATTATTTTCAGCCGCTATTACGGCTGCCAGATCTGCATGGCCACGCTTCAATTTGTCAAGGGGATCTATCCGCTCCTAAAAGCCGCAGGGGGCGACGTAAAATTTGTCATGCAGTCGGATATGCGCACACTTGCACCGGCTCAGAGTAAATATCCGTTTGAGTTGATCGCCGACCCGTTGTGCAAGCTGTATGACCGGTACAATGTGTTCGAGGCGGACAGCCCGTTTGGCATGATATTGGGCGATAAAATTATCAGTAAAATCATCGGAAAAGATGTCAAACGCATTCTTCATTCAGGGGCGTTTGAGGGGCTGGCCCAGTCCCTCCTCGGGGATTCGGATGATACCGATGGAGGACCGCGCGCCCTGCAGCTTCCTGCATTTATAACTGTTGATAAAAACCTGAAGGTGACCTATGCCTATTATTCGAAGACGATGGCAGACTTACCGAATATTAAAGAGATTTTGAGGGGGATAAAAGCGTAATGGCAGTCAAAACAGAGTCTCCTGCCAAGGAGAAAAAGAAGCTGGGCGTCCTGGGGATGGCGAGCTACGGCATCGGAAACAGTATTGGCTCGGGAATTTTTGTGATGATTGGGTCGGCTATCGCCGCAACGGGGAAAAGCCTCCCGTTCGCCCTTGTACTGGCGTGTGTGGTCGTCTTTTTTGCGTATCTTTACAAAACATTTATGGCGGGCATGTTTGTAATGCCGGGCGGGCGTTACAGTCAGCAGGCGCTCTTACAGCCGCCGCTGCTGGTAGGCGTCTCCGCGATCTCCATGGTGTTCTCCGGCCTCGCCTTTGCCATGTATGGCCTGTCCATTGCGGAGTACGCGGCGGAGGTCTTCCCGGTGCTGGACAATTACCGCGAGCTGATCGCACTTGTCATTATCACGATTTTCTTTGCCACCACGCTGCTGGGCGGAAAGGTGATGGGCATATTAAACGTAATCATGGTGGGCGTTTTGATTATTTCCCTGCTGATATACATCGCGGTGGGGCTGCCCAAGGTCGACTGGGCCTCCGTCAATCCCTTCTCCGAAGGGTATTTTGGGGGCGGCGTTACAGGCTTTATCTATGCGGTGGCTTTGCTCAGCTTTGCCTGTCAGGGTTCCACCATGCCCATTGACATGACCTCCGACGCGAAGGACCCCAAGCGGACGCTCCCCAAGGCGATTATACTCTCTTCGGTCGTGATCCTTGTCGTCTATGTTCTCATCGGGATTGTTTCGTCCGGCGTGCTGCCCGTTGAGGCGGTGGCTGACAAAAATCTCGGCGTCGTGGCGCGAGAGATTTTCCCCTATTCCGTATTTCTGATCTTCATGATCGGCGGTGCGTGCTTTGCCATTGCCACCTCGCTCTACAGTGCGATCGCCGGCATCCGCTATCCGCTGATGGCGACGGTGGAAGATGGATGGCTGCCGAAGTTCCTCGGAATCAAGACAAAAAAGCGTGAATATCCCTGGGTGATGATGCTCCTTTTGTACCTGATTGCCGTCATCCCCATCTTTGTAGATTTTGGGCTGGATGAATTGGTTTCTGTCATGATGATTCCGATCATGGTGCTCAATACGATCAATAATCTGTTCATGATCAAACTGGTCAAAAAATATCCGCAGGCCTGGAAGCACAGCTTTTTCCACATGCCCAAGCCGGCGTTTTACGCCTCCATGATATTTGCGATGTTCTGCTCGCTGATTATCACGGTAAGCCTGTTCACGCAGCTCGGCGGCTGGAAAAAATATGCGATGATCGCGATGGTCATATTCCTGTTTGTCTACAGCTATTACAGGCTCAAGGCGGGTAAGGTGGATCTGCGTGAGATTGAAGAGGCCCATGCCGAGGCGGAAAGGGCGGCCGCCAGTGAAGAGGCAGAATAAGCAGATAGAATAATAGAAAGACCCAGTATAAAAGGGCGCGTTGCAGAATAGGCTCTGCAACGTGCCCCTTTTATCATCATGCTGCCGTGATGGACAAATTCCCGGAAAAGCTTTTCCCAGCAAGGACAATATAGTTATCCCCCTCGGAGAGGGTGATCGCATACGTACCTGTTTCGGTGTCCGCGGCGATGGGATGGCGTGTTCCTTTCTCCAGCCAGTAGAGTGATGCGCTGCCGGCTGTGACCTCAAGGGTATAGGCAACGGTTAAGGATTGCCCACCGCCGCGCCGCAGTGAGGTGCCGCCGAAAAGGATTTCCTCTCCGCTAAAGTCTCGATAGTCCGCCGTGTAGTGACCGGTATAGGAGTCCTCGCCCAGTTCCCGTTCTCCGACCAGCTTGGAGTCCCGCGTCAGTGCATAAGGGCTCACTGACTGTAAAAATTCGTTGAACCCGTTTAGAATTTTTTCCTTTGCGGTGTTAGCGCCATCCCGTACCACGGCAGTACAGCCCGCCGCCAGCAGCAGACAGACACCCAGCAATAGGATGGCCGTCCCGCGCTTGATCCGTCTCATGAAAATTCCCCCTTACGCCAGCGCGGAGTAAAGCGCCCATGCGCCAAGTACCAGTCCGCCGAAGGCGTACACGTCGTTGATGACCATGCAGATCTGCATCAGCTTGTTTTTAACGCCGCCCTTGGCATAGCATACGCTTGTAAAAATGCCGCTGAACACCATAAAGGCGATGTAGCAGCCGATCATAATTTCTGCAACGGGGGATTGAAGCGCCCAGTCGTGCATGCGGAACAGAAAAATGGTCCACGGAACGAACACCATCACCGAACTGACGGCAGTGAGTAATTTGTTTTTCATGATCGATTATCTCCTTTCACTTTTTCCAAAGAGCAGGCATGCGCCTGTCAGGCAGACGATTGTGATGCCGATGGCCATCGGGAGCAGGGGAATCAGATCCAAGTGGGTGTCGCCGTTCGGCAGCCCATTCATCAGGATCATGATCCGGTAGAACGGATAGCACATCGGATAGGCAAACCACACCTTGGTGTTGATCGCCAGTACAGACGGAACGATGGATGCCAGTCCGATCCCCATGGAAAAGATCGGGGTGCGTACGCACACGGCAATCAGCCAGAAGACGGCCGCCATCGGGATACCGGACAGGTAGAAGATCCCGGCCTCCCGCAGGACAAACAGCGGGGAGAGAATCAGGTTGTAGTCGTTCAAATGCGAAACGATTGCTGCGCAGGGATAATAGCATACGGTCATCAATACAACCTGTACAGCCGCCAGCAGGAGCAGGACAGCGAATTTTGCCGCGCACAGTGCCGCAGGGGTGACGGGGAGGGCGAGCATTTTCAGGATGCCGCCGTGGCTGCGCTCCGTTTGGACGAGCAGTACCGTGCACACGACCATGGAGGCGGGGAACATGAACCACGCCAGCCCCATAAAGCTCTGAATAAAAAAGTTGTGCTCCGGGGAGAGCCCTTCGGTTGCGGGGTTCATGATAAAATCGTAATTGACGAGCGTCGGGATCCACAGCAGGATCACCGGGATGAGCAGGATCCAAAAGATATGCGAGCGGCGGATCTTTTGCAGTTCCACCCCGATCAGCTTAAAAAAGTTCATGCATAACGCCTCCTCACTTTTAAGAGAATGGCCTCCGCCAGCACAGTCAGTACGATCTCGGCGGCGCAGCCCGCCAGCGTGGCGAAAATCCAGGTGGAATCTTCCGCTCCCGCCAGTGTCTGGAAGGGGAGGGAGAATGGGAAAAATGAGAGAATCCGATTGTCGGTCGGCAGTACACTCACGGTAAAGATGCAGATCACACCGGCGCCCAGCGTAATCCACATATTCCGGCACAGGGAAGAGAAAATCATCAGAATAATACATGGCGGGATCATCAGCGCAAAGGTATATTCTAAATTCTTGAACAGTGCGGTGAAAAGTCCGCTCTGTTCGGGGAACCAGTACAGCGCGCAGAACGCCAGCGCGATGTGCTCGATTACCAGTGCGGCGAGCAATGCGATCATCAGGATGACCGTTTTATCAAAAAAGAGTTTTCCGGCGCTGACCGGCAGGCTCTCCATCTTCTGAATAGCGTTGCCGGAGAACTCCGTGTGGTACAGTATACACGCGCCGATTGCCGCCAGGCAAAGGTTCAGCATAATGATCATTTGCCCGTTGGCGTTCATCAGAATATCCAGTGCCGGGAGCGGCTGCCCCGTAAACATCTCCGGCCGTGCCGCTGTGTTCAGCAGTGGGAAAAGCGCTGCGATTGCCCCGCCTCCCAGAATCGCCGGGAAGAATCCGGTCCGTTTGAGTTTTTTGAGTTCCAGCTGAAAGGTCATCGTGCGTCCCTCCGATTCCGGTTGTCCTCTTCAATCATCGCCAGGAAGGTATCCTCCAGATTGTCCACAGGCAGGCCCATTTGGGCGGCATGGTTTTTTAACTGGGGGATGGTCCCCTCAAACAGCAGACGGCCATGATTGAGGATCCCTACATCGTCGGCCATCAGTTCGATTTCACTGAGCAGGTGGGAGGAGACGAGTACCGTACAGTCGTACCGTTGGGGCAACGAACGGATCAGGGTGCGGATCTCATGGATGCCTGCCGGGTCCAGGCCGTTGGTCGGTTCGTCGAGGATCAGGATCGGCGGCTGTCCGATCAGCGCCTCCGCCAGCCCCAGCCGTTGCTTCATGCCAAGGGAATATTTCTTGGTCAGCCTCCTGCGGTGTTCGGTCAGCCCTACGGTCTCCAGCGCCTCCGCAACACAAATTTTGGGCAGCCCCAGGATTTTTCGGATGATCTCCAAATTTTCCTCACCGCTCAAATTCCCGTAAAAGGCGGGCGATTCGATGAACGATCCCACCTGACGCAGGATCCGCATCCGGTCGCCGGGGTATGTCATGCCGTTCACGGTAAAACTGCCGGAGGTCGGGGCCGTCAGGCCGAGGAGCATTTTCATGGTGGTGGATTTCCCTGCGCCGTTCGGGCCGAGGAATCCATAGATGCGCCCCTTTTGAATGTGTAAATTCAAGTTGGATACAGCAGTAAAGTCCTTATACCGCTTGGTCAGGTTTTGTGTCTCGATCATGTTCATATGGTGCTTGCTCCTTTCGTTTCACTGGCACTATCATACCCGGCGCACCTTACGCCCTTTTTCCCGCCGCCTTACAATAACCTTACATTTCAAAAAGCGCTCTTCCACAGCCGCTTTCCTGTGTTATACTGTATACAGTGAGGTGGCAGTTCATGGAATTTGATACCCTGAAAAATAAAAAACTCCTGCTCGTGGATGACGAACAGGATCTGCTGGATATGGTTCAGTTGATTTTACAGACGGAGGGCTATACGCATTTAAAAACGGCCGGAACCGTTCGGGAGGCGCTTGCGGCTGTACGGGCGTGGAAACCCGACCTCGCCCTGCTGGATGTGATGCTCCCGGATGGGGATGGCTTTTCCCTGCTGGAGCAGATGCGGGCGGAGAGCGACATCCCGGTGCTCTTTCTCACCGCACGCGGCGAGGACGAGGATAAGTTCCGCGGCCTGGGGCTCGGGGCGGATGACTATATAGTCAAGCCCTTCCTGCCACGGGAGCTGATCCTGCGGGTGGGGGCGGTCCTGCGCCGGTGTTACCCTGCGGAGCGGGCGGATGGCGAGGGGAGCGTCCGGCTGGCCGCCTGTGCACTCGATTTCGATCGGGCGGAGGTCGTCCGAGGTGGGGAACGAATCCCGCTCACGGCCACGGAATTCAAACTCCTGCGCGCGCTGTGCCGCAATGCGGGGAAAATCGTCACGATTGATCTACTGTGTGAGGCGGTCTGGGGCGACAACCCCTATGGTTACGAGAATTCTCTGATGGCACACATCCGCCGCATCCGGGAAAAAATAGAGGCCAACCCCTCCAAGCCGGTGTCCCTGATCACGGTCAAGGGCCTCGGGTATAAACTGATTACGGAGGGTGCAAAATGAGCAGTATTTTTAAGCTGATCCGCCGGTTTGTCACGGTCCTCACCATGGCCACGCTGATTTTGCTTGTTTTAAACGTGGCGTTGCTGTTCGTCTTTGTGCGCAATCAGGTCGGCAACGGCAGCCCGTGGAAAACGGCCGAAGCGGTCTCCGCAGCCCTGACGCCGGAGGGGGAGACGTATATCCTCTCTGCCGAGGGGCAGCAGCTGCTGGAGCAGAGCGGTGCGTGGGCCATTCTGGTCGACGATGGGAGCGGGCAGGCGGTGTGGCACAGCGAAGGCCTGCCGGCGGAGGTGCCGCTCCGGTACAGCATTGCCGACCTCTCCTGGGCGGTCCGCGGCTATGTCGCGGACTACCCCATCACCACGGCGGACCATGGGGACGACCTGCTTTTGATGGGGTATCCAAAGACCGCCCTCTGGAAATTGATGTGGAATACCTTTGACTTTCAACTGATTGCCAACGCGCCAAAGATGATGGTTGTTTTTTTCCTTGCCAATGTTGCCGCATTGCTGGTGATTTATCTTGTCGTAGTATCCGGTATCCTGCGTCCGATCCGGCCGCTGATCCGCGGCATCCAGGCACTGCCTGAGGGAACGGAGGTGTACGTCAAGGAGCGGGGGCTTTTCTCCTCGCTGGCCAAATCCGTCAACCGCGCGTCAGAGAAGCTGCGCACCCAGGAGTATGAACTGAAAAAGAAGGACGCCGCACGCGCAAACTGGATTGCCGGGATCTCCCACGATATCCGCACGCCCCTCTCCATGGTGATGGGATATGCCGGGCAGCTGGAGGAGGATTCTTCCATCCCGGCGGAGGGGCGCAAAAAGGCGGGGATCATCCGGTTACAGAGCCTGCGCATGAAAAATCTGGTCAACGATCTGAACCTGGCCTCCAAGCTGGAGTACAATGTGCAGCCCCTGCACCGCCGGCCGGTAAATGCCGTGACGCTCGCGCGCGAGATCGCAGTGGATTTTTTGAATATGGATGCAGGGGGGCTGTATCCGATCGACTGGGCCACGGATGAAAATCTTGCGGCGTGCATGGTGGACGGCGATCCCGACCTGCTCAAACGCGCGCTCTCCAATCTGATTTTAAATGCGCAGGTGCACAATCCGGATGGATGTACGATCACGCTCGCCGTGGATCAGGCGGAAGGGATGTGCCGCATCACCGTGGCGGACAATGGCGTTGGCGTCACGGATTCGCAGCTTGAATCCCTGCGGAATACGCCGCACTACATGTTTCATGATTCAGGCGCCGGCGAACAGCGCCACGGCCTCGGCCTCCTGATCGTCCGGCAGATTGCGCAGGCACACGGCGGCAATGTGGCGTTCTCTCACGCCCCGCAGGGCGGTTTTATGGTGACTATGACGCTTCCCGCATTGCAGGGCGATCTCAACTGAATTTTTCTGCTGATTCTGCTGGGTATTGGCGGGAGGGAAAGCAGAAAACCAGCCCCCGGAAGTCTGCTTCCGGGGGCTGAAGTTTTTGTTGATCTGCTGTGTTTTATGCCTGGCAGCTATACGCTTCCAAAATCTTTTCCGCGGCGGATTTCAGGTTCAGCGGAACGGGGACGGCGGGGTATTCGTTCTCATCCAGAACCCAGCGCCACTCCATGGGGAACCAGTCGATCTCCCGGTGCGGCGCGCCGGTGAGTTCCTCACGCGCCGCGTTCAGATAGGCTGCCCATCTGGCCTTATAGAAGTCCTTCGTCAGGCCGGACCACTGGCGGTTGGCGTAGTCCTTGAGCTGGCCGTCGTTTGCCTGTTTGCGGGCGCCCCAGGTGGTGATCAGTGCGCGGGCATTGAAGGGGTACAGATATTTGCGCAGGTCGTCCGTATTGGCGGCAAGATCTTTCGCCTTTTGAATCCACGTACCTACCATGGTCTCCGGACGGGAGGCGGAGACGGCGTCCACCCAGTCGGCGGCGCCCAGCAGCTTCTGGGCGTACTTGTCAAATGCAGCGGCGTCTTTAGCACGTAGGGCTGCATCAATCTTGCGTGTGTACTCCTGAATGGAGTTGGCGAGTACCTGGCGCAGCACGTCCGCCAAGTCGCAGCAGTAGGTGTCGGACTTGCTCAGGAGCTCATAGTCCTCTGCGAGCATCCGCGCCGCCTGCTCAAAGAGGATCTTATCATAGCGGATATCGGTGTTGCTCCATGTGGAGGCCTTCTTCACGTCCTGACAGGGGCGGGCGTTGAGCAGGCTGTCCGGCGAGCCCTCGGAAGTGCCGCACGTGTTCACGCCGTAGGCGGTGTTTTTCAGGATATTCAGGGCGCGGCAGGCGTTGTCGCTCTCGCCGTAGCGGCGGCGGGCGTAGTGCTCCAGCCACTGATCAAACGTCAGATCCGTGCCCCACATGATATCAAACAGCAGGTCGGCGAAGATCGGGTTGATGCCGGATGCCTCGGGTGTGATGCCGACTCCCCTGAAATACTTGGCGTTTGCCATGGCGTCCTGCAGATCGTCAAACACGGTTTGCAGCGGGCCGTTCACGCCCATCCGCCCGCCAAAGTTGACGAGTACGCAGTACACCCACGGGCGCTTTTTGAACGCGGGACGCAGTTTCCACATCGGGCGCTTCTCCGCGTACAGATCCAGGATCAGGCAGTGCTCGCGGTATTTGCGCAGGCCGCGGAGCATGGCGGGGCGCGGATTCAATCCCCACCCCTGAATGATCCAGCAGGCGTCGGGGCGGTAGTCGAGCAGCTGATCCATCACCACCTGCGTCGCCTTGCTGACGGACATCACACCGGAATTTCCGCCCTCATGAAACAGATCTCCGGCAAAATAGCGCGTCACATCGCCGTATACCTCGCGCTGGCATTCGTAAAACAGGCGCGCCAGCTCAATGTAGCACGGATGCGTCGTCTTGAGCACCGCCGGACGGGGGAATCCGTTCCACAGGCCCTGGCTGGGCATGAGCTTGACGGTCGGGCGTTTTTCCTCAATATCGGCCGGGACCATTCCGTTGTATACTTCCAAAATGGGGGACATCCCGAGCGTGCGCATGATCCGCTGATTTTTGCGCGCTAGCTCCGTCCGCTCCTCAAACCAGGAGTCGTGGATCGGGCCGCCGAATCCGGAGATATTCGCCATGTACTGCCAGGCGTAATAGGCGGGGCCCGTCAGGAAATTCTTGACCTCAAAGCGGCGGTAGCCGAGCCTGGTCAAAAAGCGCCGCCAGACCTCCTCCATGCCGGTCAGGTCGAGCACGGCGTTCACACCGTTCAAAGCCAGATAGTCCAGCTCGTCCCGCCACTCCTTTTCCCCCCAGAAGGGCATCGTGTAGGAGTGTGTGCAGTAGTTGTAGGCGTAGCGCACCTTCGCGCGCGTCGTTTTATGGATGGGAGAGGGGACAGGCACGGGCTCAAACGGCATCTCCGTATTGCGCGACTGCTGGGAGATGCACACGTTACAGTAATATTTCAGGTAGTAGTTTACACCAGCCGCCAGATCGACGCCCGCTGCAGCCGTCACCTGGATCTGGGAGCCGGACTCCTCAACGGTGAATCCCTGGGCCTGCGGATCAAGCACTAATTTAAACCAGTCGCGGTACTCCGGGCCGAGCACGCGCCCGATGATGCCGTACACCTCGCGGATGGTATCCTCCGGCGTGATGGGCGCGGCATAGGGTGTATCGTCAAAGTCGGGGACCGCGATCTCCGGCACGGCGGGGACAGGCTCACCGGTGGGCGTACCGAAGACCTGAATCCGCTCGATCACGGCGTTCACACTCTCTGAGCAGTACTCAATGTAGACCATCAGGCAGGCGGCTTTGCCGCTCAGGCGGATCGTCTCCCCCTCGGCGGGGCACTTGGCCGAATCGGCCTTGTGATAGGCGAGGGAATAGTCACGGCCGTTTGCGCTGGTGTAAATCCGGTATCGGGTAAAGCCCTTTTTCGGCGTTTTTATCACGATTTGCTCCAGCTCGTACAGCTGATCAAAGTTCAGGACCGCGTAGGCGGGGTACTGACCACCCTGCCAGAACAAATTGTTCCTGTTCAGGACAATGCCGGAACTCACATCGGCCGTAAAGGTGAGGGGTTGGGACATACAAAAAACCTCCTGTAGGCATGTTCGGAAAACCATTCTACCAAGAATTATAAGGGTATTTTTGATTCTGTCAAGAGAGGTGCGCGCAAATTACCGGAAATTTGTGCAACCGTACAGTTAGCAAAAACTAACAATAGTTTTTTTACAAATTTCTATTGATTTTTACGGAATTAGTGTTACAATTCTAAGTAGAATGAACGAGAAGGAGGTACATACCATGGCTTATCATATTTCTGACGACTGCATTTCCTGCGGCGCGTGCGAGGCGGAGTGCCCTGTATCCGCTATTTCCGAGGGCGACGGCAAGTATGTCATCGACGCGGACCAGTGCATTGAGTGCGGCGCCTGTGCCGATACCTGCCCGGTGGGCGCCCCCCAGCAGGCATAAGGACAGAAAAACAGACAGTCTGAAAGCGGGAGGAAGGTTCCTTTCTCCCGCTTTTTCTGTGCCCGTTTGCTGGTATTGGCGGAAGTTTTATGGTATGATAAAGGCGTGATCTTGAAACGGGTGTGGTGGATGCATGGATTTGGAATTTCATCGGGAGCAGCTCGGCGGCGGGATCTCGGTGTACACCGCTGCGCCGCATACCTTTAATGAGGATTCTCTGCTCCTCGCCGCGTTTTCCCGGGCGGAACGGGCCGAACGCGCCTGTGACTTCGGCGCCGGCTGCGGGATTATCCCGCTGATGTGGTGCCGCGGGGAGCAGCCGGAGTCGATCACAGCGGTTGATCTCTCGGATCGGGCGTGTGCACTCGCACGGTACGGCGTGGCGCAGAGCGGCCTGACGGATCGGATCGAGGTCATCTGTGCCGATATCCGGGATTTTTGGCGCACGGTGCGCGTGCGGTATGACCTGGTCACGATGAATCCGCCCTATTACCGCGCCGGGAGCGGCCGCCGCAATCAGAACGGGGAGAAAGCCCTCGCGCGGCAGGACGGCGCAGCGGAGATCGGCGAGGTGTGCGTCTGCGCCGCCCGCGTACTCCGCCAGGGCGGACGGCTGTGCATCTGCTTCCCGGCCGAACGGCTGTGCGATGCCCTGTGCGCCATGCGGTCGTCGCATATCGAGCCCAAGCGGCTGCGGCCCGTATCGTCCCGGCCCGGGCAGGCGGCGCGCCTTTATCTGCTCGAGGGCGTGCTCGGCGGGCGGCCCGGCATGCGGATAGAGCCGGAGCTCATCTCCTGTGATAATTCCGGCACACGCACCGCCCAGATGGAAGAATTTTTAAACGGAGGCGTTTTATGAGCGGAGAACTCTATGTGGTCGGCACACCGATCGGAAATCTGGGGGATCTGTCCCCCCGTGCGGTGGAGACGCTGAACCGGTGCGACTTTATCGCCGCGGAGGATACGCGCGTCACGCTCAAGCTCCTCAACCACTTTGGCATCAAAAAGCCGATGGTCAGCTACTTTGAGCACAACAAGCGCGAGCGCGGTGTGATGATCACGGACCGGATCCTGGCCGGCGAGAGCTGCGCGATCGTCACGGATGCGGGCATGCCCGCCATCTCGGACCCGGGGGAGGATCTGGTGGCCCTCTGCCATGAGCGCGGAATCAAAGTCAACGCCGTCCCCGGGCCGTCGGCACTGATCGCGGCGCTGGCGCTCTCCGGGATGCACACGGGCCGGTTTACGTTTGAAGGGTTTTTGAGCGTCAATAAAAAGAGCCGCCGCGACCATCTGGCGAGCCTGAAAGATGAAAAGCGCACCATGATCTTTTATGAAGCCCCGCACAAGCTCGCCAACACGCTGCGGGATCTGTACGACACCTTCGGCGATCGGGCGGTCACCATCGTCCGCGAGCTGACCAAGATCCACGAGCAGGTGATCCGCACCACGCTGGAGGCGGCCGTCCGGGAATATGGGGACGGACACCTCAAGGGGGAGATCGTACTGATCCTCGCCGGCGCGCCGGAGGAGGAGCGGGCGGCCATGACACTTGAGGAGGCCGTACAGGCCGCGCGGGAGTGGATGCTCGGCGGCGATCCGCCCAGTCTGGCGGCCAAGAAGGCGGCCAAAGCGGGTGGCTTTACAAAAGGGGAAATCTATAAACTGCTTCAGGAGGAAGAATGATGGAGATCTTGATCGAATACTGGTACCTGTGGCTGATCCTGATCGCGATGATCGTGGGCGTGGTGTTCCTGTGGAAAAAGGCCCTTGAGCGCAGCCGGAAGATGCGGGAGGCCCATAAAAAGGAGATGGAATTTATCGAGAACGCCCAGCGCCTGCGCGGGGAGGACAACCGGATGAGCGCGGAGAAGATCCGCGCCTCCGGGGATGCGGGCCTCTTTCAGGGCGTGGCGGCCAATATCCAGGTCAGTCTGCAAAAGACGGGCACGCCGGACGCGAGCTTCCGGGACTATCCGGAGGCGGCGCGCAACGTATACGCGCTCTGGTTCCTGACGGACGATGTGGGCAAGGGCAAGCTGAGCGACTTTTTCCGCCAGAGCACCCAGCCCCTCACGGGCCAGTTGGTGGAGGCAGTGCGGGCCGTCGGCGCAGAAAAGGCCTATTTGCTTGTCAAGCAGGAGTTCGATATGTTTGACGAGGACAACGAGGGCGTCTCTCTTGACTACAAGCTCGTCATGGCGTGCGATGAAAAATTCGCCCATTTGACGGAGAAGCATCCGCTTGAGCCCCTGATCCTCGCGTATATCCGGGAGCATGCGGACGAGCTCGCGGATATTTGAGTCCAAAGAAAAAGGAGAGGCGGCATTGAAATGAAGAGGATAAAACTGTGGCAGAAGATCATTCTCAGCGTGGTGAGCGTGCTGCTGATCGCGGCGATCGTCACCCTGTGCGTGCTGTTTGTGCCGGTGCGTATCGGCGCAGGCAGCGGGGTGTTTAAAAAGGGCTGGGCCACGGACAACAACGGCTACGCGAAGGACGGCCCCGACGTGGAGCGCCTGATCTCCGTCCTGCCGACAGAGCTGCAGGTTCGGTACAGCGATATGGGGTACTACTCCTTTATCCACTACGGCATGAACACCTTTACCGACAGCGAGTGGGGGACCGGCGACGAGGACCCCGCCCAGTTCTGCCCCACTACGGTGGACACGGACCAGTGGGTGCGCGTGCTCAAGGAGTCGGGCAGCAAGGGCGTGATCTTCACCGTCAAGCATCACGACGGCTTCTGCCTGTGGCCGAGCGCCTACACGGAGCACAGTATTAAAAACAGCCCCTACATGGACGGAAAGGGCGATATCGTCAAGCAGGTGTCCGACAGCTGTAAAAAGTACGATATGAAATTCGGCATCTACCTCTCCCCGTGGGATATGCACGAGGAGACATACGGCACGGAGGCGTATAACGACTTTTTCGTCAACCAGCTCACGGAGCTGTGCACCAACTACGGCGAACTCTTCACCATCTGGTTCGACGGCGCCAAGGGGGAGGACGCCCCCGATTTCGAGTACGATTTGGACCGTTACTTTGCCGTGATCCGTGAGCTCCAGCCTAACTGCGTGATCGCCAATCAGGGGCCGGATGTCCGCTGGATCGGGAATGAGGCCGCCGATACGCGTGAGAGCGAGTGGAGTGTGATCTCCCGCGGCAGCGAGAGTGCGGAGGCTATTGAAGCTCGCTCCCAGCAGGGGGAGGACGATACGGAAAAGCTGCAGGCTGTTGCCTCTGATGCCAAGGATGTCGGCAGCCGCGATATTGTTTTACAGTATAAGACGCTGGCCTTTAAACCGGCGGAGGCAGATGTCTCCATCCGTCAGGGGTGGTTTTACCACGCATCGGAGGACAACACCGTCAAGAGCGCGGACACGCTCACCGATATGTATTACAGGACGGTGGGCGGCAATGCCTTCTTTTTGCTGAACGTCCCGCCGAATAGGGACGGCGTGATCGCAGAGCCGGATCTTCAGGCGCTGAAGGAATTTGGGCAGCAGATCGCCTTTGATTTCTCCAAACCGGTGGAGGGTTGTACCGTGACGGTGGGGAACAGTGCCGGCATGCACGCGGACACGCAGGCCGATACGCTCCTCACGGCGGACGGCAGCTATATGTTCGGGGATGACGAATACATCCTCGATATCGACTTTGAGGGCGAGCGGGAGATCTCCCGCGTGGTCCTCAAGGAGGATATCTCCTACAGCCAGCGGATCGAGGCGTTTGACGTCTATGCCAAGGTGAACGGGAAATATCAGAAGCTCGAATCTTCCACGACGATCGGCTCCGGAAGGATCTGCCGCCTGGACCGGAATCTGAAAAATCCCGCCAACGCGCAGGGGATCCGGATCGTGATCCGTCAGTCGCGCAGCAATCCCGTTTTGCGCAGCGTTCAGCTGTATGAAAACCCCTGAGGAATAATTGGAACACGGCCCCCGGTACATCCAGGGGGCTTTTTGCGTAAAATGCGCCCCAAAATGATACTTGCAACCGCCGGTTGCGGCAGTTTCCAAGTTGGATTGCTTGCTTTACAGGCGTGTTTTCGGTATGCTGAGGATACCCTAAAACAGAGGAGGAGAGAAAATGACCTTTGGCGAAAAAGTTTTTAAGCTGCGCACCGGACGCGGACTCTCGCAGGATCGGCTCGCGGAGCTGCTGGAGGTGTCGCGCCAGTCCGTCTCCAAGTGGGAGCGGGATGAGGCTATGCCGGATACGGACAAGATCGTCGGCCTGAGCCGAATCTTCGGCGTGACGACGGACGGCCTGCTGACGGGGGAGGAGCTGCCCATACCTGCAGAGCCGGAGACACCCCACGGTGAACGCTTCCGTCAGGTGGAGCGCGGCACATTGGCGGACTTCTTGGGCGAGATGGCTCGTTTTTTACAGCGGCGGGGCTGGATCTTCGGCCTGTTCCTGATCGTGGTGGAGGTATTCCAGCTGGTTCTGTCCGGCATCATGGCCGGGAACTTTAAGGATATTCAGACCATTGCGGACGTGCTGCACAACACGCTGGCACTTGGAATGCAGTATGTCGTGGGCCTTGCGGCGGGCGTGCTGATCGTCGTGCTCGGGCTGATCTGGCGCAGAAAGGGGGAGGCGGATCATGACTAAAATCTTTGCGGGGTTGTTTTTCTTTATCCTGTCGTTCTCAATCAATATCGGCGGCCTGAACATCTGTCTGACGCCGCCGTTTATCGGATGGATCCTCATTGCCTCCGGACTGGGGGATCTCTCCAAGGCGATCCCCATGATGCGCCATGCGGTGCCGGCGGCCCGTGTGCTGGCCGTGTATGATCTGTTTCTGTTTGTGGTGGGCACGCTGTGGGGTGACCGATTTTTCAGCGACGTCCACGCATGGCTTCTTACGGCGGGGCAGGTCTGCGGAATCTATATCTTCTATGTGATTGCGGAGGGCCTGATCTGGTATGAGCAGGAGCGGCAGGTCTCCCTGAACGCTGCGGCGCTGCGCCGCTGGTGGAAGACGCTCGCGGTGTGGAATATCCCGTCGGCACTGTTCCTCTCCTTTTCCGAGCAGCTGTGGACGGTGCAGCAGATGCCGGAGGAGACGCAGGGGATCTACCTGGTGCTCTGCATGGTTCCCATTCTGCTCTACGGCCTGTGCACGATGATCGTTCATATCGGGTACCTGTGCGCGTTCAGCGACACGCGCCGGCTGTACCGCGCGCTGGATGCCGCGCGGCAGTGACGGACCGGATTTTACAGGCGGAACGCTGAAGGATCAGCAATCCCTACGAAAGTGCATACAGATTCCGATCGGCGTGTGTTCAGATCCGGCTTTTGCGCAGGGGGATTTTTGCGGCGCATGCTTCCTTTTTGCACCATCCCCGTAGGGAACGCTGCCCTCAGCGTTCCGTCCGGCGTGAGCCGCATCAAAACGTCCCGCCTTTCACCGGCGAGGGCGTTTTTTTACAACTTGTACCGCATCCGATCGGTATGAAGGGGAAAATAAAAAACGGAACCGGGCCTCCCGTTCCGGGGGACACGGCTCCGCTTGCTGTTATTCTGTTTTTTCAAAAATGGGGAGCACGGAGAGCGGCGCCTCCACGGTGACTTGCCGCCCGCCGGGATAGATCGTACCGGTGGGCAGGTACTTCCAGTTTCCCTCTGGCAGGCGAAGCGTTTTTTGCCGCGCCCCCTTTTTGACCACGGGCGCAACTAAAACGGAATCCCCCAGGAAGAACAGATCCTTGACCGCCTCATACCCTTCATGGGGATATTGATATTCCGCACTGCGGATGATCGGCTCCCCGGTCACGCTCGCCTGCTTGGCCAGGGCGATGATCCGGTCCGCATATGCCGCATGCAGCTTCGCGGCGCTGAGGCAGGCGTTTCGGGCGGTCTCATCCTTTAAATTCCACAGGGCAAAGCTGTACTGCATCATGGGCATGAGCGCGCTGCACTGGCACCAACGGGTGAGCAGCTCCGTATCGAACTGATCCTCTCGCTTGTCCCGGTCAAAGACCTCGCCCGTCTTTTCCTTAAAGCTGCTGATCTCGCCGCCGCCGATCATATCGGGGCAGGAGTAGGGGTAGCCGCACAGGCCCTGGAGCAGCGCATTTGGGATCAGGGTATTCAGGCCGTTCCGGTCCCAGCTGTGGGTTTTGTCGGCCAGACGCTGCGTCACCCCCCAGCCGCCGCCCTTAAAGCAGGCGCGCAGCTCGTTGAAGCGGTATTTCCGCGCGGTCTCCGCCCACAGGAGGGACTGCCCGTTGGCGTCCACGCCGGGGCGGAACGTGCGGTCGCTGTCCTTGTAAAAGTAGGCGTCGCCGGCGTCCTGCTTAAAGCCGTCCACGCCGTAATCCGCCATCAGACGGGCCGTGAGGTCCTCAAACCATTTTACGGACCGGGGATTGGAAAAGTCAAGCAGGGGGTGCTTCCCGTTCCACCAGACGCGGGAGGCCACCTTGCCCCGGCGGTCGCGCACCAGCATATTCTCCCGAACCATCCGCTCATAGTCCGGCGCCTCCGGCGCGACAAAGGGGCAGATCCATAAAATAACTTTAAAGCCCATCGCGTGCAGCGCGCGGATCATGGCCCTGGGATCCGTGAATTTATCCGGGTGAAAATCCCAGTGGCCGAAAGTGGTCTGCCAGCCGTCGTCGATGATCAGCTCTCCGGGCGGCATGCCCGCCGCCAGAATGCTTTCAGCAAACTTCAAAATATCGTCCTGCCGCTGCTGGGTCGCCAGATGGATCCAGGTGCAGTACTGCGGCGCGCGGAACATCATCTCATCAGGGATTTTTCCGTCAAAGGGAAAATGCCTCCCGGCGGCGGCCAGATAGGCCCCGCGCAGCGTTTCAAAGCCGTCATACAGCCGGATCTCCGCCTTTTTGGAGAGGCAGATCGCCTTGCCCCTCTTCCATTTTACCAGATACCCCTCCTCGCTCCACAGGTAGCGCCCCTTCGAGCTCAGCCACAGGGGGGAGGCCTGATTATAGCTGCTGATATAGCGGGTGTCCGTTTTGGTTTTGCTCTTCTCGGTGATCGGCAGCTTCCAGCCGTCGTTGATATTCGCCCCATACCACGCCTCACCGGGCAGCAGGGTGAATTTTAATCGATAGCGCACAGATGATCCTCCTCCAATTAAGGTCATTTTCCATTTTATCAGATCAGGCGGAGCGTTGTAAAGAGGAACGCCGGCCGTAAAAAAGCAGATGCGGAGCGATTGCTCCGCACCTGCCCGTACAGGGAGTATCAATAATTCATCGTATAGTTTTCTGTGATTCTCAGGGAGACGGCAAAATGATCCAGTGGGATAACCAGTGTTCCGGTCAAATAGATTTTAAAGTTCAGAATGTGGGTGGCACTCTTCATCTTTCCGGTCGCCTTATCGATCACGGCGGTGATGGTGCAGTCGTCATACACCTGATCGCATCCGGTCAGCGTACCGACAGCCTCCGCGCCCGCCTTCAGATCCGCAGTGGAGTTGATTGCCATCCCGCGCCCGACCGGAGTGGTGGAATAATCCGCCAGATCCGTGGGGATCTCGGACTTTTTAATCGTCATTGCGATCGTATAGGTATCGCCGTTGTCTTTGCAGGAGATCGACTTCAGATCATTCAGCGTCAGTTTACTGGCCCAGCTCTCCCCGATCGGCGGGAACCAGTCCGTGTAATCTGTCCCGGCCGGGAAGTTCAGATCGTCATCCTTCGGAATGACGCCGGTCTTATTGACCAGTTCGGCCAGCCACTCACTGGGATTATCAAACCCGATGAATTCCGTCCCGCGCTCCTTATGTAAGGCGGGTTTATCCGTCTTCACGCTGTTCGCCGCGTTGTTGTACAGCGTGAGCGCAGTCTGATTATCCGTAACGGGGGACTTTGGAGTGCTCGGTGTATCTGTACCTCCTCCGTTCTGTGTGGCAGGTTCCTGACCGGAGACGGGCTCTGTCTGGCTTTCGGCCTCAACGCCGGAGGGCGTCTCCGTCTCATCGGGAGCGACCCCAGCGCTTTCGACGAGGGCGGGATCGGTCGAGCCGGCCGCCGGTTCCTCGCCGCCGCAGGCGGAAAAGGCCAGCAGCATGGAGGCCGTGATCGCCAGTGCAGTCAGTTGAAACCAGATTTTTTTCATATGCTTTTTCCTCCTCTTGACATGCATGAACTTCTGAAATGCCCGTGGCATCGAATCAATCTATGATTTCTCATTATATCTCTTTTTTCGCTAATTCTTCAAGGGAAGGTAAAATTGTTAAGAAAAATTTAATATATTTACGAAAAATTAGTGATAGGCCCCAGACGTATATGCAGTTTTACGGACCTTTGTCCGGATGTAAAAATGACGCGTGGGCAGCGAGGCGCTTTAACGGAATTTCTGTGATTCCCGCACGGCCATGGCGTCGCACCGCTCGTTCTCCGGGTGGCCGGCGTGGCCCTTGATCCAGTGGAAGCGGACCTCGTGCTGCTCGAGCAGCTCCAGCAGCTCCTCCCAGAGCTCCGGGTTGAGCGCAGGCTTTTTATCCTTTTTGCGCCAGCCGTTGGCCTGCCAACTGCGCGCCCATCCCTTTGTAATGCCGTCCACCACGTATTTGGAGTCCGTGTAGATCTCCACACGGCAGGGCCTTTTCAGCGCCTTCAGGCCGCGGATGACAGCCGTCAGTTCCATGCGGTTATTGGTCGTCTCCGCCGCGCCGCCGCACAGCTCCTGCTCCTTTCCGCGGCAGCGCAGGATGGTCCCCCATCCGCCCGGCCCCGGATTGCCGGAGCAGGCGCCGTCCGTGTACATGTCGACCTTATCGCGTGGCTGTGTTTCCATAGGCTCCTCCTTGTATCAACTGAAAAAATTTTATCATGATTTCGCTGTTTTCACAAGGGGAGGCGGTTAAAAAAACAGCTCCCGGTCAATAATAATCCGGTAAATTGATTGGGAGGGGATCTGCAATGAAAGCAGTCATTATGGCCGGAGGCGAGGGCACGCGCCTGCGGCCGCTGACCTGCGACACGCCAAAGCCCATGATGCCGCTGTGCGGGCGGCCGATCCTGGAGTACATTCTGGATCTGCTCGCGCGCTGCGGGGTGACGGAGGCGGCCGTCACGCTCAAATACCTGCCCGATGAAATCCGGATGAATTTCCCGGGCGATACGTACCGTGGGATCCGGCTGAACTTTATCGTGGAGGAGGAGGCGCTCGGCACGGCCGGAAGTGTGAAAAACGCGGCGCGCGATTTCAAAGAGCCGTTTCTCGTCATCAGCGGGGACGCCATGTGCGACTATGAGCTGGACAAAATGATGAAGTACCACACCGCCGCCGGCGGGGCGGCCACGATCGCCGTCGCCCGCGTGGACGATCCGCGCGAGTACGGGCTGGTGCGCTTTGACCGGGAGAACCGGGTGGAGACATTCATCGAAAAGCCGGGCTGGGGTCAGGCGGTGTGCAATACCGCCAATACGGGGATCTATATCCTGGACCCCGCCTGTCTGGAGCTAATCCCGGACGGTGTGAGCTTCGATTTTGCCAAGGATCTCTTTCCCCGTATGATGGATCAGGGGCAGACGCTGTTCACCTATCTGGCCACCGGCTACTGGTGCGATATCGGGGATATCACCTCCTATATCCGCTGCCAGCGCGATCTGCTCAGCGGGCGCATTCACTGCAAGCTGCCGCCGCAGCTGTCCCAGGGGATCTACTGTGCCGGCGATCTGCCGCCGGGGGACTACGGCATCGAGCCGCCGGTCTATATCGGCGACGGCGTTCAGATCGGCGAGGGGGCCGTTATCGGCGCCTATACGGCCGTGGGCGACGGCTGCCGGATCGGCGAGGGGGCCAAGGTGCGCGGCAGTGTCCTGATGCGCGGGTCCTGCGTTGCGGAGCACGGCGCCGCGGTGGACGCAGTCCTTGCGGCGGGCGCCTCCATCGGCCGGGGAGCGAGTGTGTTTGAGGGCGGCGTGATCGGGGCCTCCGCCCTGGTGCGGGAAAACGCCCGTGTGAGCCAGAACGTCCTGGTCTGGCCCAAAAAAATCGTGGAGCCCGGGGCCGTCCTGACGGAAAACTGCAAGTACGGCGGCGGGACGTTGCATGTCTTTGCGGATAACGGTATCAGCCCGGAGCTCTCCTTTTCTCCGGAGGTGTGCGTGCGTCTGGGCGAGGCGCTGGCAAGCTCTCCGGCGGGCCGCCGCGTCGGGATCGCCTGTGAGGGCAGCCGGGCCTCCCGGGCGCGCAAGCTGGCCGTCACGGCCGGACTGATGATGTGCGGCAGCCATGTCTGGGACTTTGGGGACTGCTTTGAGGCGCAGCTGATGTTTTTTACCGCGTTTTGCAATCTGTCCTCCGGCGCATTTCTCACCGATGCGCGCGGCGGCGGGATGCACCTGTTTGCAGCAGGCGGCTTCCCCCTCCACCGGAACACGGAGCGGGATATTGAAAATCGCCTGCGCAAGGCGGACTACTCCCAGTGCTCGGAGGAGCGCTGCCGGGATGTGTCGGATATGAGCAGCGTGCGTATGATGTACCGGCAGGAGCTCTGCCGGCAGGCGCCGGACGGCTTTCACCATGTGAGCGCGCGGATCGGCAGCCCTGGGAATCATGTGCGCCGCGTCATGGAGGACTGTATGGCCCGACTGGGGTGCACGCCCGGCGCCGGGCCGCGTTTTGAGATCGATGCCTCCGGCACAGCGGTCACCGCGCGGGATGAGACGGGTGCACATCTTCCGTGGGAGACGCTGCTGGCCGTCTGCTGTAAGGATCAGTGGGAGTCCGGCGGGGAGGTCTCTCTCCCGTACGGCGCGCCGGGCTATCTGGATGATCTTGCCGCCGCCTGCGGCAAGCGTGCGCACCGCTATCTGGAATCCCCGGTCGGGGAGGAGGACGGTCCGGCCCGTGAGAGCGGGAAAAAGCAGCAGTGGGTGCGGGACGCCCTGTTCCTGACAGTGCGCCTGCTGAGCATCATGGACCGGCGGCACTGTACGCTGTGGGCGCTGGTGCAGGAGCTGCCCCATGTCGAAATCTATCGCAGCGAGGTGGGGGGTGGACTGTCCCCCTCCGGGCTCTATGAGCTGTTTGGCTCCGCGGCGGAGACGCCGTCCTCCCCCGGGGAGGGAATCGTCCTGCGGCGGGGCGGCGGACGGGTGCTGATCACGCCGTCCCGGACGGGGAGCAAATTCCGCATCCTCGCAGAGTCGGCCGATATGGAGGCGGCCCGGGAGATCTGTCTGGATGTGTGCGCGCGCATGCGGTCCGCGGGGGCGGGGGAGGCCTCCGGGGCTCACGCGCTTGACAGCGGTACGGAATCAGAGTACAATAAATAGGAATGATTTCCGTCAGGCCGCGTACCGCGCGGCCGGGCTTTAGGATGTTTTGGCGGCGGGCTGTGTGCCACGTCCCCGCCTGATGATAGGTGCGCTCTGGCGCAGGCCGCTCCGGCGGCGAACATAAAAACATTGGCCGGGCGCCGTGCGGTTCCCGGCGGATCTGTGAAATCGAACTCGCGGCGGAGGTGCCGACGGGTTGTTCAAGTGTGATAACTTTACTTTTATAAGGAGAATTTTGAATGGAAAAAAATAAAATAGCAGGTGCTTCCGTACCGGAGATCATCGATGCGGCGCCGCGCGGAAAAAAGCAGCTTGACACGCTG
Source organism: uncultured Oscillospiraceae bacterium (assembly GCA_949293315.1). Lineage (GTDB taxonomy): Bacteria > Bacillota > Clostridia > Oscillospirales > Acutalibacteraceae > Onthovicinus. Next base: position 46,254 of record CASFCH010000055.1, read on the forward strand.
CCGGCATGGCGCGGCGCGGGGAAAAAGGCCGCGTCACAGGCGCCTTCCCGCCCCGCGCGCAGAACGCCCCAGCCCAAGGCTGAGGCGCCCGCTCCGGCCCGCACCCGGAAGCCGCCGGTCAAGCAGGCCAAAGCGCCTGCCCGTGAGACCGCTCCGAAAGGGGCCCTCACGCGCGGGAGACGGCCGGTCCGCAGGGATGGCGCCATGACGCCGGTGCGGATCGCGTTCCTCGGCGGCATCAATGAAATCGGGAAGAACATGACCCTGTTCGAGTGCGGAAACGATATGATCATTGTCGACTGCGGCCTCTCTTTCCCGGATGCCGACATGCCGGGCGTCGATCTGGTGATCCCGGACTTTACGTATGTCGAGCGCAACGCGGATAAGATCCGCGGAATCTTCATCACGCACGGGCATGAGGACCACATCGGTTCGCTGGCCTATCTGCTGAAAAAGGTCAATATCCCGGTCTATGGTACGCGCCTGACGATCGGGCTCATTCAGGGCAAGCTGCGCGAGCACAATCTGCTCGGGCGCGCCAAGCTGCACGTCGTCAATCCCGGCGACCGCGTCCGGAAGGGGAATTTTGTCGTGGAGATGATCCATGTCAACCATTCGATCCCGGATGCGCTGGCCCTTGCCATCCACACGCCCATCGGCGTGATCGTCCACACGGGCGACTTCAAGATCGACCCCACGCCGATCGACGGCGGGATGACCGATCTGGCCCGTCTGGCCCAGCTGGGGCGGGAGGGCGTGCTCTGCCTGATGTGCGAGTCCACCAACGCGGAGCGGCCCGGCCTCTCCGCCAGCGAAAAGAAGGTGGGCGAGTCGTTTGAGACGCTGTTCCGCAAGGCGCGGGACCGCAGGATCATCGTGGCGACCTTTGCCTCCAATATCCACCGCGTACAGCAGATCATCGATATCGCCGGCAGCCTGGGGCGCAAGGTGGCGCTCTCGGGCCGCAGTCTGGAAAATGTTGTGTCGATCGGCGCGGAGCTCGGATACCTCCACATCCCCGATGGGATCCTGATCAATATCGACATGATCAACCGCTATCCGAACGATAAGATCGTCCTGATCACCACGGGCAGTCAGGGGGAGCCCATGAGTGCGCTGACGCGCATGGCGATGACGGACCACCGCAAGGTCGTCATCACCCCCAACGACTACGTCATCATTTCCGCCACGCCGATCCCCGGCAACGAGAAGGCCGTGAGCAACGTGGTCAACGAGCTGATCAAGCTCGGCGCAGAGGTGATCTATGAGCGCATGTATGACGTGCATGTCTCCGGCCATGCGTGCCAGGAGGAGCTCAAGCTGATGATGGGCCTTGTCAAGCCAAAGTTTTTCATCCCCGTGCACGGGGAGCAGAAGCACATGCTCAAAAACAGAATGCTCGCGGAGAGCATGGGAATCGACCGGAAAAATATGATCACTCCGGACAACGGCGTGGTCGTCGAGCTGACGCCCGACTCCATGAAGGCCGTCTCCACCGTCCCGGCCGGGAAGGTGTTTGTCGACGGATACGGCGTCGGGGATGTGGGCAGCGTCGTGCTCAGGGACCGCAAGCATCTGGCAGAGGACGGCCTGATCGTCGTCGTCGCCACCATCGACGCCTCCAGCGGCGAGGTCGTCGCCGGGCCGGATGTGGTCTCCCGCGGATTCGTCTATGTCCGCGAGGCGGAGGATTTGATTGAGGACGCCAGGCGCGTGGCCGTTCGGGCGCTGGAGGACTGCCGCGTGCACCATGTGCGGGAGTGGGGCAGTATCAAAACCCGCCTGCGTGACGACGTCTCCCGCCTGATGTATGAGCGCACCAAGCGCAGCCCGATGATTTTGCCTGTCCTGATGGAAGTGTGAGGGTATCATGAAAAAATTCCGTACCGAACTCCTGATCTGTGCGCTGACCGCAGCGGCGGCGGCCATCTTCATCCTGATCACTTTTCTGGTCGGGGAGTGGCAGCTTGCCCTTGCGGAGCTGGCCGCGGCGCTGATCGTGGCGGCTGTTTCCACCGTGCTTGCCCGCCGGCTCAGGAGCCGGGTGAACAGCTCTGTCAAGCGCCTGAACAACGCCTTTGACCTGACGCGCAGGGAGTCGGTCGAGCGCTTCCCGCTGCCAGTCCTCACCGCGGACGCCGCTGGAAAGATCGTCTGGTACAATGATCTGTTCCGCGCCCGTGTGCTGGGAGATGAGGAGCTCGAGGACGAGGAGGTGCGCACCTTCATCGGGGATGTGACGCTTCAGGAGCTGGCCGATATCGGCAGCACGCCATCCGTCTACGGCGACCGGATGTATACGGTCTATGCCGGGATGCTCGGGCGCAGCCGGGCGGGCGGCGTCCCCGTTTATGTGCTCATTTTCGTGGACGACACCACCCTGAAGCGCGCGGCGGAGGAATATGAGGGCATGCATCCGGCGGTGATGTACATTTCCGCCGACAACCTGCCGGAGGCCACCCAGAATCTGCGCGACTCCGAACGCGCCGCGGTCACGGGCGGCGTGGAAAAGATCATTGAAAACTGGATGTCCGAATTCCCGTCCTTTATGTGCCGGCTGGGGGATGCGCGCTTTGTCGCCGTGACGGAGGACCGCCAGCTGGGCCGGATGATCGAGGATAAATTCAGCGTCCTCTCAAAGATGCGGCGCTTTTCCTACGCCGGGGTCAGGGGGCTGACGCTCTCGATCGGCGTGGGGCGCGGCGACACGGTCCGGGAGAGCGGCGAAAAGGCCAAGCAGGCGCTCGACATGGCGCTCGGGCGCGGCGGCGATCAGGCCGCCATCAAGCAGCGGGACGCCTATGAATTTTTCGGTGGCGTGTCCATGGGCGTTGAAAAGGGGACCAAGGTACATACACGTATCACGGCCACCGCGATTGAGGAACTGATCGAGGGGAGCGACAATGTCCTGATCATGGGGCACCGGTTTGCCGATCTGGACGCCCTGGGCGCTGCGATCGGCGTGTACAGCGAGGCGCTCGCCCAGAAAAAAGAGGCGCACATCGTCATGTCCCGCCACAAGACGCTCGCCATGCCGCTTGTCAAGCGGATGGATGAGCAGGGGCGCGGGGGCATGATCATCGAGCCGGAGCGGGCGATGGAGATCCTGACTAAAAAGAGCCTGCTCATTATCGTGGACACCCACCGCCCGGACTTTGTAGAGTCGCCGGAGCTGTACCGCGCGGCCAGGGCGGTCATCGTCATCGACCACCACCGCAAGGTTGTCGACCATATTCAGAATGCGCTCATTTTCTTCCATGAGCCGGGGGCCTCTTCGGCGTCCGAGATGGTGACAGAGCTGCTCCAGTACATGGGTCAGCGCGGCAACAAGCCCGTCGTCGGCAAGTTCGAGGCGGAGGCGCTGCTGGCGGGTATCATGCTTGATACGCGCAACTTTATCATGCGCACCGGGGTGCGCACCTTTGAGGCGGCCGCCTATCTGAAAAGCTGCGGTGCGGACATCATCAGCGTCAAGCAGCTCTTTACAGATGACATTGAAGATTATAAAATGAGAAATACGATCGTCTCCGGCGCGGATGTCTACCGCGAGTGTGCGATCGCCATCGCGGACGTGGTGGATAACGATATCCGCGTGATCTCCTCCCAGGCGGCGGATGAAATGCTCAATATCACCGGCGTGAAGGCCTCCTTCGTCCTCTATGCGGCGGACGGCCGGGTGAATATCTCCGCCCGCAGCATGGGGAAGATCAACGTGCAGCTGATCATGGAGGCGCTTGGCGGCGGCGGCCACCAGACGATGGCGGCCGCCCAGCTCGAGGATATCAGCCTGACGGACGCCAAGGTGCGTCTGCTCTCTGAGATCGATAAATATTATGCGTCCCTGGGGGACGTTCAAACGGAGGATGAATGATGAAAGTAATTCTTTCCCAGGATGTCAAGGGGCTCGGGAAGCGCGGCGAGCTTGTCAATACGACGGACGGGTATGCCCGCAACTTCCTGTTCCCGCGCAAGCTGGCCGTGGAGGCGAACGCCCAGGCCATGAGCGAGCTGCGGGGCCGCGAGGCCGCCGAGCAGCACCGGATCGAGGTCGAGACCAAACAGGCGCAGGCCTTTGCCAAAAAAATCGACGGCCAGACGATCCGAATCACGGCCAAGGCGGGGACGAACGGGCGGCTGTTCGGATCCGTCACCGCCAAGGATATCGCGGCGCGCCTTGCGTCCGATTACAGCGTAAAGGCCGATAAGCGCAAGGTGGAGGTCGAGGAGATCAAAAATTTCGGCACGTATCAGGCCACGGTCAAATTTGGATACGGGGTCACCGCCTCGGTCTATGTCGCGGTCAGTGAGGAGTAATTTTTTCCATGGAGAATTTGCCGTTTGCACAAGTGAATGAGGCGGATCTGCCGCACAGCGTGGAATCGGAGCAGGCGGTGCTCGGCTGTATCCTGAAGGATCCGGAGTGCATGACGCAGGTCATGCTCATCCTCAAGCCGGAGTATTTCTTCCTGCCCCGCCATCAGGCGATTTTTTCCGCGATGGTCAGTATCGACGCCACGGGGAACAAGGTCGACCCGCTGGTGCTGCTCGACATGCTGCGGCGGGATAATATCTTCCGCGACGAGGAGGGCAAGGAGTACCTCTTTCGCCTGCTGGATGCGTTCCCCACGACGGCCAACGTGGAGGCCTACGCCCGCACGGTGCGCGATAAGTATTACATCCGGTCTCTGATCGAGGCCTCGCGCGATATCATCAACACGGCCATGGAGCAGCAGGACTCCCCAGATATCCTGCTGGACGCCGCAGAGCAGCGGATCTACGACATCCGCCGCGGCCGGACGACGAACGGCCCCGCGCAGGTCGGCGATATCATCGTCAACGAGGTCTACGACCACCTGCACAAGATTACCTCGGAAAACAAAGAGGAATATCTGGGCACGCCCACCGGCTTTTCCGCTCTGGACAAGGTGACCTCCGGCCTGAACAAGTCCGATCTGGTTATCGTCGGCGCGCGCCCGGCCATGGGTAAGACGAGCTTCGCGCTGAATATGGCGCTCAACGTCGCGCTCAAGGCCCATAAAAAGGTGCTCTTCTTCTCTCTGGAGATGAACAGAGAGCAGCTCGCACAGCGCGTGCTGTCCATGCAGTCCCGCGTGCAGAGCGTGAAGATGCGCAACGGCGAGCTCGATCCGGACGACTGGGTCCGCCTTGGCGAGGCGACCATCCAGCTGAGTGACTGCCCGCTCTATTTTGACGACACCTCCACCATCACCGCGCCGGAGATGAAGGCGCGCGTGCGGCGGATGAAGGATGTGGACTGCATCTTTATCGACTACCTCCAGCTGATGAAATCCGGCACCCGCACGGACAACCGCGTGCAGGAGGTCTCCGAGATCACGCGGAACCTGAAACTGATGGCGAAGGATCTGAACATCCCGGTCGTCACGCTGGCGCAGCTCTCCCGTGTGACGGAGGGGCGCGGCAAATCGCACCGCCCCCAGATGTCGGACCTGCGCGAGTCCGGCTCGATCGAGCAGGACGCGGACATCATCATGATGCTCTATCGGGACGATTATTATGACGACGACGGCAAGGAAGGCGATCAGATCCCCAATATGCCCAAGCCGACGAGCAGCGTGATCGAGGTGATCGTGGCCAAAAACCGCCACGGCCCGACGGAGACGGTCCGGCTTGGCTGGAATTCCGAATTTACACTTTTTACAACGCTTGCGGAAAACTTTGGGGAATGAGTATGGACAGGAGTCTGGAACGGCAGGCCATGGATACGGTGGAGCGTTATGGAATGCTCGTCCCCGGGGAGCGCGTGATCGTGGCGCTCTCCGGCGGCGCGGATTCCATGGCGCTCCTGCATTTTTTTACGGTCCTGCGCGGCTGCATGAGCCTGGAACTGGATGCCGCCCATGTCAATCACCTGCTGCGCGGGGCGGAGTCCGAGGCGGACGAGCGCTTTGTGCGGCAGGTGTGCGCCGACTGGTCGGTGCCGCTGCATGTGCTGCGCGCCGATGTGCGCGCGCTGGCCCGGGAGCGCGGGCAGGGGATCGAGGCGTGCGGACGCGTGGTACGGTACGACTATTTTAAATCCCTGGGGGGGAAGACGGCCACCGCCCACACGCTGACCGACAGCATGGAGACGGTCCTCTATCATCTGACACGCGGGTGCGGCCTGCGCGGCGCGTGCGGTATTCCGCCCGTGCGCGGCAGCGTGATCCGCCCCCTGATCGCGTGCACACGGGCACAGGTGGAATCTTACTGTGCGGCGCATGCGATCGAATATCGGCGTGACTCCACCAATGCCAGCCGGGAATACGCGCGCAACAGAATCCGGCTGGACGTTCTCCCGCAGCTGCGCGGGATCAATCCCGCGGCGGAGGAGGCGTTCGGCCGATTTCTGGAGGATGCCCGTGAGGACGAGGCATATCTGGAGGCGCTTGCGGAAGAGGCCCGGCGTGATGCGCAGCGTGCGGAAGGTTACGACGTCCGGATGCTGGCCGATTTGCCGCAGCCGGTACGGCGGCGGGCGCTGTACCGCATCCTGTATGAGCGCGGCGGGGTGATGCCGGAGCGCAGGCATCTGATCCGCCTGGAGCAGATGCTGGAGCAAGGGGGGCGCGCCTCGCTCAACGGCGGGGTGGATGCCGCCGTTTCCGGCGGCCGTCTCACCTTTCTGTCTGCGGAAAAAGAGCAGTGTCCTTTCTCTGTTCCGCTTCTGCCGGGCCGGTATCCGATCCCCGGCGGGGAGGCTGAAATTACACTGCAATCCTCAGGACACAAAAAGTTTAAAAATGAAGTCTTGGATATCGCGATTGATTGTGATAAAATAAACAGCAAAGCAGTTTTGCGCGCCCGGATGCCCGGGGATTGCCTGCGCCTTCCCGGCCGCCCGTGCAAAAGCCTGAAAAAACTGTTTAACGAGGCGCACGTCCCGCCGCAGGAGCGCGGCGCCCGCGTGATCGCCGCCGATGCGGCCGGCGTCCTGTGGGCGGAGGGCTTTGGTCCGGATGTGCGCGCGCGTGTGCAAACGGGCACCAGACATTTTTATCTGATCCGAATTTGGAGGAACATATGAGGGAAGATATTAAGAGGATCCTGCTCAGCGAGGAGCAGATTCAGTCCATCGTCTCCGACCTTGGGCGGCGTATCAGCGCAGACTATGCGGGGAAAAATCTTTTGATGGTCAGTGTGCTCAAGGGCTCTGTCGTCTTTATGGCGGACCTGATGCGCGCGATCGACATCCCCTGCCGCATTGATTTCATGGCGGTGTCCAGCTACGGCTCCGGGGTCAAAACCTCCGGCGTTGTCAAGATCGTCAAGGATCTGGACATCAACCTGGCGGGGTACGACCTGCTGATTGTGGAGGATATTCTCGACAGCGGCGTGACCCTCAGCTATCTGAAAAAAATGCTGATGGACCGCGGCCCTGCGAGCGTGCGGATCTGCACGTTCCTCGACAAGCCGGAGCGCCGCCGGGCGGATATCGTTCCCGACTACGTTGGGGCGAGCGTTCCGGATGAGTTTGTGGTGGGCTACGGTCTGGACTACGATGAAAAATACAGGAATTTGCCCTATCTCGGAGTACTGAAGGAAGCGGTTTACTCCAAATAGTCTGTTACAGGAGTTGATTTTTGTTGGATAAAAAGAACGGCGGCCATTCCGCGAAAAAGTGGCTGATGTACCTGCCGTATGTGCTGATCCCGGCGCTTTTGATCGCAGGGATCGCCTACTTCTCGTTCCACCAGCAGCCCAGAGAGGAGAAGACGGAGTATTATCAGATCGTCAGTCTGTTTGACCAGAACAAGGTCACGGAATACTCCCTGAACATGAGCAGCGGAACGCTGGAGTACAAAACGACGGACTCCGGGGAGGAGACGCTGGAGTACACCGTGCCCAATGTCAGCCTTTTTATTCAGGATGTCCATGAGCATGTGATGGAATATAATCAGCAGCATCCCGATGCCCCGGTCAAGGCGGAATACGTCCCCGGATCCGGGGATTCCTGGTGGGTCTCCATGATCCCCACGCTCATCCTGATGGGCGTGCTGCTGCTCGTCATCCTCTACGTCACGCGCAAGATGAGCCAGACCATGACGAATGAGACCAACCGCACCCTCTCCTTCGGCAAGGCACGGGTCAAGCAGGCCAAGGATGAAAAGCGAAAGACCACCTTTGACGACGTCGCGGGTGCGGATGAGGAGAAGGAGGAGCTCAGCGAAATCGTCGAGTTCCTGAAGGATCCGCTCCGGTTTAACGATTTGGGCGCGCGCATTCCCAAGGGCGTGCTGCTTGTCGGCCCGCCCGGTACCGGTAAAACGCTGTTGGCCCGTGCCGTAGCGGGCGAGGCGAATGTCCCGTTCTTCTCCATCTCCGGTTCGGACTTTGTGGAGATGTACGTCGGCGTCGGCGCCTCCCGCGTGCGTGATCTGTTCTCCGAGGCCAAAAAGAATTCCCCGGCGATTATCTTTATTGATGAGATCGACGCCGTGGGCCGCCACCGCGGCGCCGGGATGGGCGGCGGACACGACGAGCGCGAGCAGACGCTCAACCAGCTGCTCGTCGAGATGGATGGCTTTGGCGCGAATGAGGGAATTATTATCATCGCCGCAACCAACCGCCCGGATATTCTGGATCCGGCGCTGCTGCGCCCCGGGCGTTTTGACCGTCAGGTAACGGTCGGATATCCGGATATCAACGGCCGCGAGGCCATCTTGAAGGTCCACGCTAAAAATAAACCGCTGGCCCCCGATGTGGATCTGGGCGTGATCGCGCGCTCTACGGCCGGTTTTACGGGCGCGGATCTGGAAAACCTGCTCAACGAGGCAGCGTTGCTCGCCGCGCGCAGGGGATATAAGTCCATCACCATGAAGGAGATCGAAGAGGCCACGATCAAGGTTGTCGTCGGCACGGAGAAGCGCTCGCACAAGATGAGCGATAAGGAGAAAAAGCTCACCGCGTATCACGAGTCCGGCCACGCGATTGCCACCTATTGCCTGCCCAGCCAGGATCCGGTACACGAGATCTCCATTGTCCCGCGCGGGATGGCGGGCGGTTATACCATGTCCATGCCCAAGGAGGATAAGAGCTATACCACCAAGACCGACATGCTCGACAGCATCGTCGTTCTGCTCGGCGGCCGTGTGGCGGAGTCCCTGACCATGGGCGATATCTCTACCGGCGCCTCCAACGATATTGAGCGCGCCACGGATATCGCGCGTAAGATGGTCACCAAGTACGGCATGAGCGATAAGCTTGGCCCAATCGCATTTGGCAAGGACAACGACGAGGTCTTCCTCGGCAAGGATTACAACCACATGCGCAACTACTCTGAGGAGGTCGCGTCCGAGATCGACGAGGAGATCAACAAGATCATTCTCGACGCCTACCGTCGCTGCCGCGAAATCCTGGAGAGCCACATGGAGGAGATGTCCCGCGTGGCGGAATACCTCATCACGCATGAGAAGTGCAGCGGCGCGGTGTTCGACAAGCTGATGAAGAACGAGCCTATCGACCCGGAGCCGCCGGAGATTGTCCCCAACGCTCCGACGGCAACTCCGCAGAGCGATGATTCCTCCGACAGTGAGGATGCATCTCAGGACGTACTCCCGCCGACGGATACCCCGGCATCTGCGCCGGAGACAACAGAGCCGCCGGAAGAAGGGGTTCAGCAGGATCCTGCTGACGAACAGCAGGAGAATCTCCCGGATGTGGAACGGCCGGGCGCGGATGAAAAGGAATAATCATGTACTCGGACAGCCGCAAACGCTTAGCGCTTGCGGCTGATTTTTCTTTGAACAAAACAGACTGGAAATTGATGCAATCCCAGTCCTCTGTGTAAGGGGAGACGGATTGCCTGTGCAGGTTTTTACTGCCTTCCCCTTGAGAAAGCTCCTCTATCAGGGGAATTGTCCGCGTACGGACAAAAGAGTGCCTGTCTGCTCAGAAGAAAGGGGACTGCCTGCAGTGGATGAGGTGTCTCCTGAGAACAGAACAAGTTTCTGAAAAAACGGGATTTCCACCTCATCAGTCTCGCTCCGCTCAACAGCTTCCCCTCAAGGGGAAGCCGATACTGAATCTGTACAAATTTTTTAATATCTGCCTCAGAAGGATTTTCAAAAAATGAAACTCCTTTCCTCGGGAACATGTTCAGACGACACCTATTTTTCAAATTTCCCGGGGAACGCAACTTTAATGGTGAACAGCCCATCCTGAAGCGCTGCGGTGATTGCCCCGCCCATCCGTTCCGTCAGCCCCTTTGCAATGGAGAGGCCGAGGCCGGTGGAGGTGTGTGTCCGGGCGGAGTCCGCCTTGTAAAATCGCGTGAACACCTGATCCATATCGATCTCCCCCGCATGTTCCACGTCGTTGGCGCAGGTGAAAACGGCACGCCCCTCCTGACGCTCCAAACGGATGAAGAGCTGGTTCTGTCCGTGCTCCAGGGCATTTTTCAGGATGTTTTCCAGCACCCGCCGGACGGCCTCCCCGTTGGCCCGAATCCAGACCCGTTCTTCACACAGGGCAATATTGGGGGTGATGCCGCGCCGGTTTAATTCCTCATAAAAGGAGAATAAGGCGTCCGTCACGCATTTGCTCAGATCGACCCGTTCCAGTGACAGCTCGTAATTCTCATTTTGCAGCTTCGCATAGGTGAACAGCTCCTCGAGCATCTCATTCAGGCTGGCGATACGGCCCTGAATAATCGCGATATACCGCCTGCGCTCCTCCTCGGACTCGCTCTGTGCCAATAGCTGGAAGTACCCGTCCAGAGAGGTGAGCGGCGTGCGGATGTCATGGGACAGGCTGGTGATTGTCTCCCGCAGCTTCCGGTCGCTGCTGCTCACTGCGCGCTCGATCTCCCGAGAGCGGTCCAATATCTCATTGATCCCATCATTCAGTTCGTTCAGTTCCGGGAAGGGGAACCCCGCGGCCAACCGCAGATTGGTTTGATGTTTTTTTAAGAACGCCAACTGGCGGCAGGTCGATTGGACCTGTCGCCGGTAGAGGAGCAGGAGCACGAATAGCACTCCTGCCAGAATTGTCGCAATTACCGCCCAGACAACCATTGTATCCCCCTATTTGATATCGCGCCTTTGCATCACCAGTGCGGAGAATCCCACTGCCAGCACGGCGAAGATACAGGCCACAAGCACCGCGCGGAATACATCGCTTGATGCGGAAGCTCCGCTGATGGCGTAGACGTTTGTGTCCAGCATATATCGGCCAAAGTCAAAATTGACACCGCTGTGGATTTTTTGGACAACCCAGTTGATCCCGCTATATAACAGGCTTGTCAGCCCGCTGCAGCCTAGGATCCCTGCGCCCATACCGAAAGCGGTGCTCCCCGTGAACATACACAGGAACATGATCAGGGCACTGAATCCCAGATGAAGCAGGTACTGTGTCCCGAGCATCTTGAACAGCCCGGAAACGGAGCCGAGTGTGAATTGCTCCCCAAAGAAAATATACCCGGACGCAATACAGAACACCGCGTAAATTGCAAACATCAGCAGCACTTCGACTGCGATGGCGATGAATTTTGACAGCGCCAGCTGCCCGCGATAGGGGAGCTGGCCGGCAATGTTTTTGAGGTATCCGCTGTGGTGTTCCGCCCCCACAAAGAGGGAGACGAAGACCGCGCAGAAAATCATCAGAATACCACTGTTGAGCAGCAGGCCGAGCATCTGACTGGCCGGGACGTCCCCGTGGATCCACTCCGGATCCGTATCCATTACGATGCCGTACACCACTTCATCCTCAGCCGTGGAAGTTGCCTGTTCGGTATAGACGGGGTCCTCCGCCATGGCGTTCAGATCGGCGTGCGTTGCCCCGACGCAGACCACCGCAATCAGGACCATGATGCCCATCATCACCCAGGTGGAAACGGCGTGCAGCAGCCGGTAGACGTCCATCTTAATCAGATTAAACATTTATGGCACCCCCCGTCAGATTCAGGTAGTAATCCTCCAGCGCTTCGTTTTTCACGGTGATACCCATGGTTTTCACACCGTTTTCGGCCAGCTTCATGGTGATCTCGCCGCCATCGTTCAGCCGCTCAAAGATCTGGATCGTTCCGGCGTCAATGACTTTATAATCGCGGATCCCCATCTCCTCCAGGACGACGCAGGCGCGGCGCGGATCATCCGTTTTCAGCTCGATCCGCTCGCTGCACCGGGCGAGCAGCTCCTCCTGTGTCAGCTCCTGGAGCAGGACGCCGTTGTGGATAATACCGTAATCCGTCGCAATTTTAGAGAGCTCCTCCAGAATATGGCTGGAGATCATCAGCGTGATGTTCCGATCCCGGTTTAGTCGGGAGAGGGTCTCGCGTACCTCCGCAATCCCCTGTGGGTCGAGCCCGTTGATCGGTTCGTCGAGTACGAGCAGGTCCGGGCCCCCGACCAGTGCCAGCGCGATTCCCAGCCGCTGCTTCATCCCAAGGGAAAAATTTCGGACCCGCTTGCGTCCAACGCCGCTTAGCCCCACAGCGTCCAGCAGCTCATCGATATACCCTTTTTTACGCACGCCAAGCGCCAGACATTTCAGTTTGAGGTTTTCCGCAGCGGACATGTTCGGATAAAGGCCCGGGGCCTCGATCAGCGTCCCGATGCGGGAGGTCATATACAGGGCCTTTTTGCCCGTCTCACCAAAGAGGGAGATTTCCCCTTCCGTGGGGGATGCCAGCCCTGCGATCATGCGCAGGATCGTCGTCTTTCCCGCGCCGTTGCGCCCGATCAATCCGTAAATCGCCCCCTGACGGATGTGGAGATTTACGTGATCGACCGCGTTTTTGTGGCCGTACCGCTTGGTCAGGCCGTTTGTACGCAGTAGATATTCCATCTGATAACTTGCCTCCTTTGCTTTACGATCCCTATTGTACAGCCCGAGTGCCAATAAATCGCAAAGCAAAGTTTAAGAAAAGTTAAAGCTATTTGGCCAGCTTAAACCCGATCCCCCACACGGTCTCGATGTATTCGCGGTCCGTGACAGCTTTCAGCTTTTTGCGGATATTGCTGATGTGTACGTTGATCGTCTTATCCTCGCCGATGTACAGATCGTCCCATGCGTAGTCGTAGATATCCTGCTTGGAAAAGACCTGGTCGGGGTGGGAGAGCAGCAGCTCCAAAATCTTAAATTCCTGCCGGGTGAGGGAGAGCTCCGTACCATCAACTGCGGCCGTGTAGGTGGATTCATTCAGTACCAGATCGTGATGGCGGAGCGTTTTGGGGCGCGATTCCATCCCGCCGGTACGCCGCAGCTGTACGCCCACCCGCGCCAGGAACTCCTGCACCTCAAAGGGCTTGGTGATGTAGTCGTCCGCACCGGCAGTGAGCAGCTCCACCTTGCTGTCCAGGCTGTCCCTAGCCGAGACGACGATCACCGGCGCCGTCTGTTCCTTCCGGATCTGCGGCAGCGCAGCCTCCCCGTCCAGCCCCGGCAGCATCAGGTCCAGAATAATCAGGTCAAACGGTTCGTGCTGCGCGTGCAGCAGCCCCTCTGTGCCGGAAAAGGCCTGCGTGCAGCCGTACCCCGCCTTACGCAGGCACTCCGCCATCAGGTTGTTGATATCGGTATCGTCCTCGATGATTAAAATCTTTTTCAAGGGATCATCCTCTTTGCACGAAAATTTCTGAGCAATATTATAGTGGAATTTCCCGATAAAGTCTACCTCTCCCATTTTGATAAAAGAGCGGCCGCCTTTATCAGGGCGCTGGGGGAGTGGGGGTACCAAAAGGAGCGCGAAGAAAGATTAGAATCCTATAAATGCGGGAAGGTCTGCTGTGCCCCGTTTCATTTGGGGTACATCAGGATTTGCTATGCCGGAGTTCTGGTGAAACGTTTTATTTTAAGGGTGGTTCATAAAGCGTATCAGAAAATCGAAGAGGTTCAGAAAAAGATCGATCATGTAGAAAGCGCATGGCGTGATTCGGATGCTGCTGAGGGAGAGAGATAACGTTTTCCCTTATAGCGAGAGGCGGAGGAACGGTTGTCCTCCGCCTCTTAATTGTTTTTGTCCCAATATTGTGCTATAATATCGCATGTTACGGCTAATTTGAAAGTATTTGTAAACAGCGGTTCACAGGCTCGGCGTCCGGCTTTTCCGGCCGTGCTCCCATTGACCGGCCTTTCACCGTTGATATACTTCGGGAGGATCAACATGCAAAAGCTCGTCGGGCTGTTTAACCGGGTATTTGTCTTTGTGCCTTTGGGGCTTGCTTCTTTTTTGGCCATTGTGTATTTGTGCGGCGGCTGGGGCGTAGTGCTGAACGGTTTTGGGCTGGAGCATTTTGCTCTGCCGCAGCTGGATCATTGGGGCTTTGCCGTGCTGTCGGTTGCGTGCCTGTTTTTGTTTATCTGCGTCCTGCTGCAGGGAACGGACAGGATGTGGAAGTCGCTTGAAAACCGGTATGTCCGCGCTGGTGCAGCCGCCTTTCTGATTTTTCTCCTGACGGCGGCGCTTCGCTTCGCCTTTGTATATTTGTTTCGGGACGAAATCACCCTGTACAGCGATTTTCAAAGGTCCTGGGAAATGGCGCAGGGACATTTGGACGGCAATCTGGAGTATTATACGCTGTTCCCGTCCTATCTGAACTTTTCAGTTTATGAAAGGCTGGTATCCCGGCTGTTTGGGGCGTCTTATATCCATGTGCTGGAGCTGAACGCTTTTTGGAGCGGCGTTACGGCAGCGGCGCTCTTCGGGGTGGCGCTGCTGACGACGCGCAGCCACACCGTTTCAGCGCTTGCGGGATTTTTATATGCCGTTTATCCGACGAATATCGTATATACGGCATCGGGAACGCCGGAATTTTTGACGGTTGCTTTTAACACCTTGGGGCTTCTCGGCCTTGTCTGGTTCCTGCGCGCGCAGGGGGTCAAAAAATATTTCGGTATTTTCACTGCGGGCGTTTTGCTCGGAATCGGAACGTCCTATAAATCCTTTGCCGTTATTATCCTCATTGCCTTTGGCATGACGGTGCTTGTTAAAGAAATCCTTGAAAAGCGGCAAGACCTCAAAAAGCGTGTCAGGGCATGGCTGCTTGTGGGGCTGAGCCTTGTGTTGCTGTTCGGCGGCTATAAGCTGGCCGGCGACGCCATTTTACACCATACGGAAAAGGTATACAATCAGGAGCTTTCCACCGCGGCCTCCATGCCGCATTTCCTGCTGGTGGGGCTCAACACACAGGGAGAGGGGCAGATTCACTATGGCACGCTTTCCAGGGCGTATTATCAGGAATATCTGCAAAACGGCTGCAATTTTGAAGAAGCAAAAGAACACGCCTTTGCCTTATTGAAGCAGGACTGGTCTGAAAATAAGTCGGATATTGTGCCGCTCTTTTTAAAAAAGCTGGTTTGGGCATGGCAGGATGATTTCCGGCCGATATTGTATTTCAATCAGCATGAGGGGATTCAGGCCGATTCCCTGCTGGAGAGCGCCGTTTACAACTATTCCAACAACATTTTGCCGGCCGTTTCGCAAATCTGCTATTTCCTGATGCTTGTTTTTGCTTTAGCAGGCAGTGTGCGGTATATACGGGAAAAATCCATTCGCTATCCGATGGAGCTTTGCTTCCTGATCGTGTTTGGCTATTTTTGCCTGATGCTGCTTTCCGAAGCACAAAGCCGCTATAAATGCCTGATTTTGCCAAATCTATGCCTGCTTGCAGCAATCGGCATGGATGCGGCACGGCAGTCGTTTTGTAAACAAAAAATCCGGAAAGAAAATGCGCGGTAATTCGGCTTCCGGCGTTCTGCCCTGCAGTTCGAATTGAAAGTCCCGCGCACAGGAGAGGTTTATATGGACACATTGTTTTTAGTTATGCCCGCCTATAATGAGGCGGAGAACATTCGAGGCGTTGTAGAGGCGTGGTATCCGCTTCTGGCGGGGAAAAGCGAGGCCTCCCGGTTGGTCATTGCCGACAGCGGCAGCACGGACGGGACGCATCAGATTTTAGAAGAGCTTCAGAAAAAATGTCCCAAGCTGGAAATTCTGTCTGACACCGGAAAGCAGCACGGGCCGAAGGTCATTGCACTGTACGCGTATGCCATTCGCCGCGGGGCAGACTATATCTTTCAGACGGATTCGGACGGGCAGACAAATCCGGCGGAGTTCGCGGCTTTTTGGGAACAGCGGGCGGCGTATGAAGCGGTTATCGGAAACCGCAGCGTAAGAGGGGACGGCCAGTCGCGGGCGTTTGTGGAACAGGTCGTCTGTATGCTCCTTCGGCTGTACTTTAAGGTCAGCGTTCCGGACGCCAACGCACCGTTTCGGCTGATGCGGGCGGATTTGGTACAAAAATATTTGGACAGGCTCCCGTCCGACTACAATCTGCCGAACATCATGCTGACAGCGTACTTCGTGCATGACCGGCATAGGGTTCGCTTTGAAGAAATCACATTCCGGCCGAGAACCGCGGGCGTCAATTCGGTGAACATTCCGAAAATCGTGAAAATCGGCTGGAAGGCGCTGGGCGATTTCCGCCGGCTGAAAAAAACGATGTAGCTTTTTTTTAGCGGGAGAATCGCAGTACGATTTCTTTGGCAGACGGGAAAGACATGAGCGTTTATGGGCGCGGCTTTTCAGCGCGCTCGCAACGCAGCAGTGGGAGTTATCCCGAAGCTGGAAGGGGCCTTCTGAAAGCCGACGCAGGGACCGGCGCAAAACCGTCCCCGGCCTCTCCTCAAAATTGCACCGTCTGATGAAATGTTCAATCACACGTGAGAAACTCCGGCGGATTTCCGCCAGAGTTTCTTTCTGGTGTAAAAGGGTCAAATATGTTCGGTAAAGGAACCGTATTTTTCCGCGTAGCCCGCATAGGTCGAAATACCGGGCGCAAAGTCCAGCTGATACATCCGGAACGTGACCGGGAGATCCTTTGGCTGCCACTGCTCATGGTAGGAGTAGCGGTACGTCATGCCGAGCTTTTGCATCACCGCGCCGCTGCGCGGGTTGTTTACATCGTGCGTCGCCGTGATATAGGGGAGGCCATAGGTTCTTATTTGCTCCAGTGCCGTCCGGCATGCCTCAGTCACGATCCCGCGGCGCCAAAATTCATGGCGCAGTCCATATCCGAAATCATAGGGCGCGGTCAGGTCCAGGTGGAGGTACCCGATCGGGCGGTTATCCGGCTTCAGGCAGATGGCCCAGTGGCATCCGGTTCCCTGTGCGGCCGGCTCCAGCCAGCGTTCGTTCAGATGTTCTTCCGCCGCCGCGCGCGTCTGTACCGGAAACCACGGGAGGAATGTGTTGGTCTCCGGGTCGCTGAGGATTTGAAGCACGGCGTCAATATCATCGCGTGTAAACGGGCGCAGGATCAGGCGGCCAGTCTCAACGATTTTACGTGTATGCATCGGTTCTCTCGTCCATCACATCAGGTTGTCCACCGCATCGCGAATGGTATCCAAAAAATTTTCCTCGCCCCAGGTGTTGATCTTGAAGAACAGCCCCTGACTGCCGCCGGAGGTGATAGCTGTCAGTTGATAGTCGCCGTCCGTCCCCGCCAGCACGAGTGCCATACTCACCCGGTTCCCGCCGGAATAGCTGTACCGCTCATACACGCGTACCGCGCAGCGGAAAGTTCCGTTTTCATAGTCGCTTCCGTCCTCGCAGGAGGCGGACATGCTCCCATTCATCACGGCTTTTTCCAGCGTGTCCAAGATGGAATCGAAATCTCCGTGTATGGTCTCCTCAAT
The DNA here is from genome assembly GCA_949293315.1 of uncultured Oscillospiraceae bacterium. Classification (GTDB taxonomy): domain Bacteria; phylum Bacillota; class Clostridia; order Oscillospirales; family Acutalibacteraceae; genus Onthovicinus. The sequence continues at coordinate 63,909 of CASFCH010000055.1, forward strand.
CTTCGCCATAAAAAATCCCTCCGTTCCCTTTGATAGCCCCATTGTACCATGATTGCGGCCGGAATGGAAGCAGAATTTCGCCCCTGCAAATCATGAAACGCAGACCGGGAGCGTAAGGATGAACACGATCCGAAATTTTGGGGGTGTCAGGAGTGAATCAAAGGATGATCCGCCCGGCTGCCGCACTTTTATCGGGGCTCTTTCTGCTCCCTCTTGCCGCATGCGGGAGAGGGGATCAGCCGGCAATGGGCACGCCCGCCTCGCCGGAAGCGTGGGTTGAGCGCTATAATGCGGCGTGTAGGTTGCAATGCGTGTATGCCGAACAGCACCTCACATCGGGGGTGCTCCGGGCAGGCGGCGCCATATCCATCGACCTGCTGTCTAAGGATGCATTGCGGGCTGTGGCCGAGCGGGAGGAGGATCGGGGGGCTTCGCTTCCGAAACTCGAAAGTTCGGACGTGGAGACGGTGCATCAGGAGGGGGCGTCCGTCACGTTCCGGCTGAAGGAGATCACGCTCTCCGCCCGGGACACCGGGCAGGGACGGGGCGGGTATGTCAATATCATCGACCGTGACCGCGCTGCGGCAATCATTGACGGAGCAAAGGAATACTTTCATCTTTCCAATGCGAATGTCCAACTGAAATCCGTGACATATACGCTCACGGACGGAGAAGTGACCGCCGTATTTGACAGCGGACTGACAAGGCTCGAATCCGTGCGCTTTACGGCCAATCAGCGCGCCTTGGCGGAGCTCTTCTATGTGCTTCCCGTTCAGGCCGATCTGACCTATGCGTTACGGTCGGAATACCGGTGATCAAAGGCGCAAAAAATCCCAGACGAAGAATTCCGTCCGGGATACAGCGCGGGTTCTTATTCCAGTTCGAATGCGCCGGTGTAGAGCTGATAGTACTTGCCCTTTTCCTCGAGCAGCTGTTCGTGCGTGCCGCGCTCGATGATGCGGCCCTGCTCGAGCACCATGATCACATCCGCATTCTTGACCGTGGACAGGCGGTGCGCGATGACGAACACCGTGCGGCCCTTCATCAGGGCGTCCATGCCGCGCTGGACGATGGCCTCCGTGCGGGTGTCGATGGAGCTGGTCGCCTCATCCAGGATCATCACGGGCGGATCGGCCACAGCTGCGCGCGCGATCGTGAGCAGCTGGCACTGCCCCTGGGACAAGGAGGAGCCATTGGCCGCGATCTGCGTGTCATAGCCGTTGGGCAGGCGGGTGATAAAGTCGTCCGCACCGGCCAGCTTGGCGGCGGCGATGCACTCCTCATCGGTCGCATCCAGCTTGCCGTAACGGATGTTTTCCATCACCGTGCCGGAGAACAGATTGGAGTCCTGAAGCACGATGCCCATGCTGCGCCGCAGGTCCGCCTTTTTGATCTTGTTGATGTTGATGCCGTCGTAGCGGATCTTGCCGTCCGCAATATCGTAAAAGCGGTTGATCAGGTTTGTGATCGTCGTCTTGCCGGCGCCCGTGGCTCCGACGAAGGCGACCTTCTGCCCGGCCTCCGCGTAGAGGGTGATGTCGTGCAGCACGGTCTTCTCCGGCGTGTAGCCGAAGTCCACATGGTTGAGCCGCACATCGCCGCGCAGGCGGGTATAGGTGACGGAGCCGTCCGCGCTGTGCGGATGCTTCCACGCCCAGATTCCGGTGTGCTCCTTACACTCGACAAGCCGGCCGTCTTCCTCGCGGGCGTTGACCAGCGTGACATAGCCCTCATCGGTCTCCGGCTCCTGATCCATCAGCTCGAAAATACGCTCCGCCCCCGCGAGACCCATCACAACGGGATTGATCTGCTGGGAGACCTGGCCGATATTTCCGGCGAACTGCTTGGTCATATTGAGGAACGGCACCACGATGCTGATGCTGAACGCCAGGCCGGAGATACTGAAATTTTTGGCGCCGAAGAGGAGAAACATACCGCCCGCCAGGGCCACGACCACATACAGCACGTTGCCGATGTTGTTCAGGATCGGGCCGAGCGTGTTGGCGTACTTGTTCGCCTTTTCCATGTTGCGGAAGAGCTCGTCGTTGATGCGGTCGAAGTCGGCCTTGCTGGCCTCCTCGTGGCAGAAGACCTTGACCACCTTCTGGCCGTTCATGATCTCCTCCACATATCCCTCCACTGCGCCGAGAGATTTCTGCTGCCGGATAAAGAATCGGGCGGAGCCGCCGCCGATCTTTTTGGTGATCAGCAGCATCACGATCACGCCCAGAACCACCACCAGCGTCATCCAGATGCTGAAATAGAGCATAATGGAGAACACGGTGAGCACCGTGATCCCGGCGATCAGCAGCTGCGGCAGGCTCTGTGAGACGATCTGGCGCAGGGTATCGATATCGTTGGTGTAATAGCTCATGATATCGCCGTGGTTGTTGGTGTCAAAGTAGCGCAGCGGCAGCTTCTGCATGCCGCCGAACATCTGCACGCGCAGCTTCTTCAAAAAGCCCTGTGTGATCACAGCCATCATCCGGGTGAAGGCAAAGGCCGAGGCCAGAGAGAGCACATAGAAGATCACAAGGATCCCGACCAGCTTCAGGATTTGAGCGGAGACGGCGTTCCAGTCGCCGGCCTGCCAGCTCGATTCGACCAGCGCGATGATGTTCTGCATGAAGAGGGAGGGGACCGAACTGACAATGGCGCTGAAGATGATTAAGAATACGACCAGCGGCATCATCACCGGATAAAATCGGAAGAGCAGCTTAAACAGGCGCAGCAGGGTGTGGGATTTTTTGGCTTTTTTGTTCTTATGCATCCTGATCACCCGCCTTGTTCTGGGAAGTGTACACTTCACGGTAGATGTCATTATTTTTGAGCAGCTCCGCATGCGTGCCCACGGCATCGATGCGGCCCTTGTTCATCACAATGATGCGGTCCGCATCCTCCACGGAGGAGGTGCGCTGGGCGATGATGATTTTGGTCGTCTCCGGGATATATTCGCGGAACGCCTTGCGGATCAGCGCGTCGGTTTTGGTATCGACCGCGCTCGTCGAATCGTCCAAAATGAGGATCTTCGGCTTTTTCAGCAGGGCGCGGGCGATGCACAGGCGCTGCTTCTGGCCGCCGGATACGTTCGTACCGCCCTGCTCGATGTAAGTGTCATACTTCTTGGGGAATTTCTGCACAAACTCGTCCGCCTGGGAGAGCCTGCACGCCTCCTCGATCTCCTCGTCCGTGGCGTTGGGATTGCCCCAGCGCAGGTTTTCCTTGATCGTACCGGAGAAAAGGACGTTTTTCTGAAGGACGACGGCCACCTGATCGCGCAGCGCTTCCAGATCGTAATTGCGTACATCCACGCCGCCTACCTTGACGTCGCCCTCGGTGGCGTCATACAGACGGGGGATCAGCTGGATCAGGGAGGACTTGGCGGAGCCTGTTCCGCCGATGATGCCGATCAGCTCGCCGGACCGGATATGCAGGTCGATATCGCTGAGCACCATTTTGTTGGCGCGGGAGGCGTATTTGAAGTTCACATGGTCAAAGTCGACGGAGCCGTCCTTGACTTCGGTCACCGCATTCTCCGGGCTGGTGATAGCCGGTTTCTCCTGGAGGACCTCCACGATACGGTGAACGGACTCGTTTGCCATCGTGATCATTACGAACACCATGGAGACCATCATCAGGCTGCTCAGGATCTGGAAGCTGTATGTCAGCAGGGAGGAAAACTGCCCCACGTCCAGCGACAGGCCGCGGGAGCTGATGATTGTATACGAGCCGAAAGAGAGCACGAACACCATCACTGCGTACAGGCAAAACTGCATGAGCGGATTGTTGATGGCGAGGATCTTCTCCGCGCGGGTGAAGTCCCGGCACACATCCTCCGCCGCCGTGTTGAATTTTTCCGTCTCATAGTCCTCCCGGACAAAGGATTTGACCACGCGCATGCCACGTACGTTCTCCTGAATGGAGTTGTTCAGCGCGTCGTACTTGCGGAACACCTTGCGGAACAGCGGCATCGTCTTCCACACGACGAGCCCGAGCCCTACGCCCAGAATCGGCGCGACGATCAGAAAGATCGAGGCCATCTTGCCGCCCATGACAAATGCCATCACAAATGCGAAGATCAGCATCAGCGGGCAGCGAACCGCGATGCGGATGATCATCATATATGCCATCTGGACGTTGGTGATATCGGTCGTCATCCGGGTGACAAGGGACGGGGTGGAGAACTTGTCGATGTTTTCAAACGAGTAGTTCTGGACCTTGTAAAAGATATCCTTGCGCAGGTTGCGGGCAAAGCCGCTCGAAGCGGTGGCCGCCGCTGATCCCGCCAGTACGCCGCCCGCCAGCGAGATCCCCGCCATGACGATGAGGATGCATCCGTATTTGACGATCACGTCGATGCTGCATCCGGCCTTGATCTGATTGACCAGCTTAGCCACGTAGAAGGGGATGATACACTCCATCAGAACTTCTATGGTGACAAAGATGGGAGACAGGATCGAGGGCTTTTTAAATTCGCGGATCGATTTCATTAACTCTCTGTACATAGAGCGTCTCCTTTCATCAGTGATTTTGACAGAAAAAAGAGCATAAGTCCGGCAGGGCGAACTTACGCAGGAGCTATTGCCTATCTATTTTAAGGAATTATTTTCATTTTGTCAAATCGTAGTTTTTCGGGAAAAGGCCGGGCTTGAAGAGAAGCGGCCCGGGGGAAAACCCGGGCCGCAGGCAGGGACTGTTTATCTGCGCACCAGGAGATAGGTGCCGCTGTTCCGGGCGTTCTGCGGGATTGCGCTCAGATTGAACACATCCCAGGAAAGGTTATCGTTAAACAGCTCTCCGTTTTCCAGCACGGTATATTCGTTTTCGAGTTTGGCCTTCAGCTCGGGATATTTGTCGATGCCGAACCAGTCGGAATAGACGATGTATTTGCCCGTGTACCGCATCAGCTTTTCGTACTCCTCCTCTTGGCAGGCCCAGTCGTCCCCGGGCTGCCAGCGCTGCATGGGCAGATTAAAGAAATAGCGGCTGTAGGATGGGGCGTCGGCGTAAAAGGCGGCATAGCCGCAGTCTAAAAACAGGACGGGCTCATCCGCGAAGTCCTCGGGGAAGGCCTGACTGTTGATGGCAACGCTCTCCCGCTCGATCGCCGTGATGTTGCGGAAATACGGTGCGATAAACGACGCGTAGTTCATCCAGAAGAACAGGCTGACGGTGAGCGTGAGCGCCCCCAAAGCCTTTTTGAGCGCCGGATTCCTTCCGGCGGCGCCGATCAGTACGGCCAGCAGGATCAGATGGAGGAGGACGAGCAGTACCGTGGAGCGGTTGATGATCCCAAACTGTTCAAGGCCGTCGAGCATGAGGCGGCAGAACAGCGTGGCGGCAAAGGCGACACCGGCGCACAGGAGAATACCCGGGGAGCACTGCCGGATTTCAAGGGAAAACAGCAAAATGCTGACGATGCCGGGCAGCATCAGCAAAAAGTAGTGGTACGGGAAATAGGTGTTGGATACGATAATGATGTCCATTGAGAGGATCCACAGCAGTACAAGGGAGGCGAACGCCGCCCACTGCCTGCCCTTGAGCATTTTGACCAGCGTTCCCACGGCCGCAAGGATACCCAGCGTTAAAAAGGGGATATTGACGGCGCCGGTGATGAACTCCGTGCAGAATCTGTCCGCCATCTCCCGGAGGCTGACGGAGGATCCCGCCGACAGGAGTGTGGACTGATAGTTGGACGCGTACCCCATATCCCTGAATTCCTGGGGGTAAATCAGGGCCAGCAGCGCTGCGAACACCAGCTCAAACGCGATCAGGGAGAGGATCGGAATTCCATAATTTTTGGGCCGGATGCGCCGTTTTGCAGCCAGATCAAACAGGATCGCGCACAGGATCGCCGAAATAAAGAGCAGGATGAAGACGGATTTAAAAAAGAAGAGCAGCGATCCGACGAGCCCGGACAAAACAAGGCTCCAGCTTTTTCCATGCAGGATGCACGCGGCGGACAAAAGGCAGAGGACCACACCCGTCATCTCCGCCTGAAGCTGGATGATGGAGGTAACGGTAAAAACAGATAAAAATGCGACAAAGAATGCGACGCAGCGCTGCTTCCCGGAAAGGGGCAGCAGATAGGCGGAAAGAGCCAAAAGCAGCAGGATAAAGAGACTGTAAAAGGCCTTGGCCGTAAATTCAAAGGCGACTTTGTGCTCGAAGCCGGCGATCCAGTCGGCCGGCAGATAGATCAGGTACATCAGCAGCCGGTTGGCGATCCCCTTGAGCTCCCAGGCGTCAAGGACGGCAAGCAGACCGGAGGAGGGCTGATACTTTACCTGATTGGCGGCGGCGAAAAACACCTTGATATCTCCGGTGAACGGCGTGGCAATAAAAGAATACAGCGCGACCGCGCCCATGCATGCCAGCAGCGCCCAGCAGCAGGCGGCGAGCTTCCTGTTTTGCGCCAGTGCGGAAATTTTCCCGATCCATTTTTCCTTCATTTCGCTTCCCCCTACATCTATCAGGCGAACCGCATGTTGCCGGGCTTTTGCCCTTCGCGGCGCGCTCCTTTTGCCTGTATACTGCCCAGCGCCCATCTCGTACTTTATCATAATGGATCGAATACCGGGTGTCAAGAGCGCGGCGGGATAGAATCCGGAATATCGGCTGCGGGATCCATGTAAGAAAACCGCCCGCCGCGGGGCCCGGGCGGGCGTACTCTGTTATTTCCTGTGATCCGCGCTGTCTCCCGGAGGGGGTTCGGCTGCGGAAGTCTCCGTTTTCCCTCTGCCCGTAAAGCGGGAAAAGAGATGGCCCTCCCGTTTTTTAAGCGGGCGATTGAGTGCGGATTCCTCCTGCTGCTCCAGAGATACACCGGCGGCGTTGACCACCTCGTCGGTGATGTCGCGGTCCCGCAGGTTTTTATTCACGGCCTGGCGGATCAGACAGTAGAGGATAGAGGCGACCGGAACGCTGATGAGCATGCCGGTGATCCCGCCCACATCTCCGCCGACCAGCACCGCGAGCATGACCCACAGACTCGGCAGACCGACGGAGGAACCCACCACGCGCGGGTAGATGAAATCCCCCTCAAACTGCTGCATGATGATGATATACAGTACAAACCACACGGCCTTCATAGGGCTGTCCATCAGGATGATCAGTGCGCCTACCGCCGTGCCGATCAGCGCGCCGAAGATTGGGATCAGCGCCGTGAACCCGATCAGCGCGCTGATCATGGGCGCGTAGGGGATCCGCAGGACTGTCATCCCCGCAAAGCAGAGGATCCCGATGATGACGGCCTCTGTCAGCTGACCGGTGACAAAGCGGTAGAACATCCGACTGGTCAGCTTGCCGATGGAGATCAGGTATTCGGCCGCCCTTTCCGGAAGAAAGGCGAGGGTGAGCTTTTTGGTCTGAAGGCAGAGCTTTTCCTTCTGCATCAGGATATATCCGGCAAAGACGACCCCCAGTACAAAGGAGAAGATCCCGGACGCGACGGAGACCGTTGTCCCGATCGCGGACTGGAGCATATCGGGGGCGTTCTCCTGAAGCCAGGCGGTCAGCTTGTCAAGCAGAGAACGCCACTCGAAGCTGCGCAGAATATCGGAACTGATGTCGAACCGGGACAGGAAGCTGTCATACCAGGTCTGGAGCTGTTCCAGATATGCCGGCATGGAGCCGATGAGCAGCTTGATGGACGCGACGAGCTGTGGGATGATCAGGAAGAGGATCAGCGCAATGATTCCCGCCACAAACAGATAGGTCAGCAAGACGGCCACGGGCCGGCGCATCCGTTTCCAGAGCCGCCAGTTTTTCCGATCGATCGGGCGGAACAGGTGCTCCTCAATGACGCGCATAAAGACATTCAGGATAAAGGCGATGCAGATCCCGGCGATGAACGGGGACAGGATCTGGAACCCCTTGCCGAGAAAGGAGAGAATCAGATTTATGTTTTTCAGCGCGAGATAAAAGACGATGGATGCGGCCACAATCAGAAAAATGCGCTTGACGTTCTTTTTGTTCAGTTCCATGCGTTCCTCCTTTTCCGGCGTGGTTGTGTAACTGTTTTGATTCTATTCAGGGAAATGGGCGATTTTGATATTTCCTTTCCCATCCGTTTCAGGTATAATAGAGAAGAGAGGCGTCCCCTGCCGTGATTGTTGGCAGCTGGATGCCGGAATAATCGAAAACACCGGAGGGATTTTCAGTGGGATTGTTCTCATTTCGGGAGCCCCGATACGGGCTCATACCCCGCCCCCGCGGGAAGACGAGCGCCGTGATCGTGGCGGCGGGCTCCTCCACGCGGATGAAGAGCGTCAATAAGCAGTTTTTAGAGCTCGGCGGCATGCCGGTGCTCGCGCGGACGATCCGGGCGTTTGAGTTTACTGATATCATAAGTGAAATCGTTGTCTGTGTCAAGCGGGAGGACCTTGGCCGCACAAGGGAGCTGGTTGAAAGATACCGGTTTAAAAAGGTTCGCGATATCGCGCTGGGCGGAGATACCCGTCAGGACAGCGTGCTTCATGCGCTGGAGCTGGTTTCCCCGGACGCGCAGTGGGTTGCCATCCACGACGGGGCGCGCCCCTTTGTCACGCCGGATGAGATCACACGCTGCGCCCTCGCGTGCGAGGCGTACGGGGCCGCGTCCCTGGCCGTCCCGGTCAAGGACACGATCAAGGTCGTGGACGACCGGGGATTCGTCACCGCTACGCCGGAGCGCGATACGCTGCGCGCCGTGCAGACGCCGCAGGTGTTCGGGCTGGAGGCGTATCGGGCGGCTGTGGCGAAGCTGGGCGATGCGGTCCGCTCCTTTACGGACGACTGCCGTCTGATGGAGGAGATCGGCACCCCCGTGTTTCTGGTGGACGGCAGCTATGAGAATATCAAGATCACCACGCCGGAGGATATTCCCGCGGCGGAGGCGATCCTCAGAAGCAGAGGGGAGGAGTAGCCGTGCGGATCGGTCATGGGTATGATGTCCATCGCCTGACGGAAAACAGGGATTTGATCGTCGGTGGGGTAAAGATTGCGTATGAGCTGGGCCTGCTCGGGCACTCGGATGCGGACGTGCTGCTGCACGCGGTGGCGGATGCGCTGCTGGGCGCCGCGGCCCTGGGCGATATCGGCGGCATGTTTCCGGACACGGACGAGCGCTTTCGGGGGGCGGACAGCCGTATGCTGCTGCGTCAGGTGGTCTCCGCCGTGCGGGAGCGGGGCTATACGGTCGGCAATATCGATGCCACGATCATCGCCCAGCGCCCGAAGATGAAGCCCTACATCGCGCAGATGGCGCAGAACATCGCGGATGACTGCGGCGTGGATGTCTCCTGCGTCAATGTCAAGGCCACCACGGAGGAGGGGCTGGGCTTTACCGGGACGGGTGAGGGCATCTCCGCCCACGCAGTCTGCCTGCTGGCGGAGGTGCGGCCGTGACAGAAAGGAAACGAAACGGCCGGATCTATTATGTTGTCCGGGGAACTATCGTTGTCCCGTCGACTGTCCGATGGCCGCGGCGGTGTCCGCCGGTCTGATCCTGTACTTTTTGACTGAAGTGAAAAAATAGCCGGACTTTAGACCGGCAGGGGAGGGGAACGCATCCGCGCGCCCCTCCCTTTTCGATTTCGGCCGGAACGGCAGTGCGCGCCGGGCATAAACTGGTTAGTATAAAAGAGGTGATACAGCGATGGAATATTCCACTTTAAAAATAAAAACAATCACACAGGCTGAACGCGGCAGGGAACTGCTGCTCGCCCGGGGATACCGGGCCCGCATCCGGCGCAGTGCCGTTACGGCCGACACGGAGGGGTGCGGCTACAGCATTCAGGTCAACTGCGGCTATGACACGGCCGCCGGTATTTTAAGCCGGGAGGGGATCCATGTGCTGGGGCGTGGTGAGCCTTGATCTATTTTGACAACGCGGCCACCACCTACCCGAAGCCGCGCAGTGTGCCGAACGCGGTCTATGCGGCTTTTCGCAGATATGGAGCCAATCCGGGACGTGCGGGCCACAATCTCTCGCTCGCCACGGCGGGGCAGGTTTACCGCTGCCGGAAGGCGCTGGCGGAGCTGTTCGGCGCGCCGGATGAGGAGCACGTCGCCTTTACGCTCAACTGCACCCATGCGCTGAATATGGCGATCAAGGGGCTTCTCTCTCCGGGCGACCACGTGGTGACCTCGGATCTGGAGCACAACGCCGTGATGCGTCCGCTGGAGGAACTGCGCCGCCGCGGGGAGATCACGTATACGGCGGCGCATGTGCATATGGGGAACCCCGCCGCCACACTGGCGGAGTTCGAGCGGGCGATCGGGCCCCGGACGCGCCTGATCGTCTGCACGCATGTCTCCAACGTGTTCGGGGTGATCCTCCCGATCGAGCAGATCGGGGCGCTGGCGGCGCGGCGCGGTCTGTGCTTTGTGGTGGACTGTGCGCAGTCGGCGGGCGTTCTGCCGGTGGATCTGAAAAGATGCCATGCCGACTGCCTGTGCATGCCGGGGCACAAGGGACTGTACGGTCCTATGGGCACAGGGGCCCTGATCTGCGGCGGAGCGCGGACCATGCGCACGATCATCGAGGGCGGCACGGGCAGCCTGTCCAAGAGCTTGGAACAGCCTGAACTGCTCCCCGACCGGTTTGAATCAGGCACGATCAACGTCCCGGGAATTGCCGGGCTGTACGCCGGGACGCTCTTCGTCCGCTCCGCGGGGATTGAGACGATCCGCCGCCACGAGGAGAGCGTAGCCGGTGAGATCCACGGCGCGCTCACGGAGATCCGGGGCGTGCGCCTGTACACGCCCGCCCCGCGCGCCGGCGTCCTCGCACCGGTGCTCTCCTTTAACATCGACGGCCTTGGGAGCGAACAGACGGCGGCGCTGCTCAATGAGGCGGGGATCGCCGTGCGGGCCGGGCTGCACTGTGCGCCGGCGGCCCACCGGACGTTTGGAACACTGGGGACGGGGACCGTCCGCGTCTCCCCCGGGGCGTTCAACACCCGGCGGGACGGAATGCGGCTGATAAAATCTGTATTTCAAATTGCAAAATCACGTAAATGATGATAAACTATTTATAATAGGCCGTTTTATATCATGCGGATTTAGTGAAAAGATCGGGGCCGCCGGATGGCGGCGGCCCCGGATGGAATCTGGTCATACAGGGAAGGGTGCATATGGCGAATTTGGCGTTATTGAGCATTGCCGATACATTCCGGTCCACCGTGGGGGATTTTTTCAGCCAGCTGTGGCTGGCCATACAGGGATTCGGCTTTTCGGATTTTCTGGACATCCTGCTGGTCGCCTTTATCGTCTACGGGGCGATCAAGCTTATCCGCGAGACGCGCGCCGTCCAGCTGATGAAGGGGATTTTTATCCTGGTGCTCGTCTACCTGCTCGTCACCTGGTTCAAGATGGAGGCGATGAGCTATATCCTCAGCAAGCTATTCGATATCGCGCTGATTGCCGTTATCGTCCTCTTTCAGCCGGAGATCCGCCATGCGCTTGAAAGCGTAGGGCGCAAGAACCTCTCACGCCTGGGGATCTTTGGCCTGCGGGGCGATCAGCAGCTCCGGGATATTGAGCGCGCCCGCGGGGCGATCATCGCCGTCTCCCGCGCCTGCGCCGATATGAGCGCCAAAAAGGTCGGCGCCCTGATCGTCTTTGAGAAGGAGACGCTTCTGGGTGAGATCATCAAAACCGGGACAGGCGTGAATGCGGATGTGACCGAGGAGCTTGTGGGCAACATCTTTTATAAGGGAGCGCCGCTGCACGACGGGGCGATGGTCATACGGGACGGACGGATCTGTGCGGCGGGCTGCATCCTGCCGCTGACGAGCAACAATTCCATCTCCTCCGCGCTGGGGACCCGTCACCGTGCCGCGCTGGGAGTGAGCGAGCAGTGCGACGCGATGGTGGTCGTCGTCTCCGAGGAGACGGGGGCGATCTCCATCGCCTGCAGGGGCATTCTGATGCGCTCGATCACCAGCGCCCAGCTGCGCCAGAAGCTGACGGAGCATATCCTCGGCGATGCGGAAAAGCTGTATGAGCAGAGCTTCTTTGACCGCATGAAGGACAGCCTGAAAGGGAGGGGCAAAAAATGAGCCGAAAAACAGCGGATCGGAAACTGAGCCTCCACAATTTGTTTTACAATAATAAATTTGTCCTGTTCTTTTCCCTGTTGGCCGCCATTGCGATCTGGGCCGTGGTCACGGTGACGCAGGCCCCCGTGGTGGAGCAGGTGATCTCCAACGTTGCGGTTACCATTGATATGGGGGATAATTCCCAGCCCGCGCGGCTCGGCCTCCAGCCCTTCGGGGTGACGGATATGCGTGTCAATGTGCGGGTCAGCGGAAAGCGATATGAGATCCGCGCGCTCAGTGCGGACGATATCCTTGTCACGGCGGATACCAGCGGCGTCGGCGCGGCCGGCACGCACACACTGCAGCTGCGGGCCGAGTGTGAAAATGAGGACGTCGATATCGTCTCCATTTCGCAGCAGTCCGTGGACGTCTATTTTGACGCCTATAAAGAGCAGACCTACACGCTTGTTCCGGAGATCGACGCGCCAAACGGCGTGGTGCCGGAGGGGTACACCTATACGCAGTCCGATCTCTCCACGCAGAGCATCGTCATCAGCGGCCCGGCCACGGAGCTGAATACGATCGACCGCGTCGTGGCCACAGTCAAGATCGATACGCCGCTGACGGCGACGCCCTCCGCTCCGCTGGTGGCGTCTGTCACGCCGGAGACTGCGTCCGGGGAGATGCCCCGATACGTCACGATCAAGGACAGCGGTGATGTCACCCTGAATATTCAGGTGCTCAAGGTGCGCACCCTGCCCACGGCGGTGACCTTCGCGGGCGCGCCGAGCGCCTATGCCGCCGCGCCGCTGCCCTATGAGGTGAGTCCCGCGTCGGTCACGGTGGCCGGTGCGCCCGACACGATCGATTCCCTCACCTCCTTTATTGTGGGGACGGTGGATTTCAGCCGGATCGGCGAGGGCGGCGGCACCTACTACTTTAAGGCGGCGGATATCAGCGGATTTAAAGTGATGGACGATGTGGATACGTTCCGGGTGGATGTCAGCACGGGCGACATGGGCTCCACTACCGTGACGATCCCCGCCGGATCCATCCGCGTTCAAAATGTTCCGCAGGGCTTTTCCGCCTCGCTCGAGCAGCTCGAGCTTCAGGTGACGGTCGTCGGCACGCGCGGTCAGATCGGTTCGCTCTCCTCCTCGCAGGTGAGCGCATCGCTTGATTTGTCCGGCGTCCCGGCGGCGGAGGGCGTATATGAGGTGCAGGCCACCATCGCCCTCTCCGGCACAACGGCCTGCTGGGCTTATAATACGTATCGGCTGAATGTGCGGCTGACGGCGTCTGAGTGACCGCCGGCCAAAAAAAGGAGGGCTGTGGGATGAAAAAGAGAATAGCGGCCGTGTCGGCGGTGCTGGCTGTCCTGCTCCTGCTGCTCTCCGGCTGCGATTACAAGCTGCTCTCTCCGGATCAGCTGATGCGGCCGCCCCGTTACTTCGGGGAGAACGCCGGACTTCAGGACGCCTTTACGGAGACGGCCGGAACCAACGCCGTTCTCAAGGCCCCCTATGAGGGGGAGTACAACTCCGCCTTTATCCTGAAAGATCTGGACGCCGACGGGCAGGAGGAGGCGCTCGCCTTCTATGTCAACAGTCTGGATAAGAATATCTGCCAGATGATGCTCTTTCAGAGCGACGGGTGGAACTGGACCATGTGCGCCAATATCCGCGGCGAGGGGAATGAGGCCGTCGCCGTCTCGCTGGAGGATCTGGACAGCGACGGGGTCTGTGAGATTGTCGTCGGCTGGGGGATCTCCGGCAGTGGGGAGCGGATGCTCTCCGTCTACAAATACGATCCGGATTCCGGCTATCTGCGCAGTCTGGCCAGTGAGCCGTACAGGATGATGTACTGCACGGACTTTGACGGGGACTATGAGCAGGAGATCCTGATCGTCTCGCCTCTGTCGTCATCCGGCGCCCAGCAGGATACGGCGGTGCCGGCCCGCCTGCAGGCCAAGCTGCTGAAGATCCAGGATACGGTCCAGCCGAGCGGGAGCGTGGCGGCATCCGTCACGGCCGTCAGCGAGACGGCGCTCTCTCCGGCGGCGATGGGCTGCACACAGATGGCGGTTCAGGCCGCGTCCGGCAGCGGGGAGGCCCTGACGGTATTCCTCGACTGCACCACCAGCGGCGAGGGAATGTTTACCGACATTCTCCAGTGGTCGGATGGCCGGCTTACCCGTGTGCAGTCCTCCGGGGTGGGCGGCAGTCTGGTGGAGGATACCTATCGGACTTCCAACATCACCTGCGGCGATATCAATGAGGACGGCTACATTGAGGTGCCCTCCCAGCTCGCGCTCGCGGGCAGCAGCAACCCCTCGGCTGCGGATGCCAATACCAATGCGGATGCGGCGGAGCAGGCGGTGGATGAGCGGGTCTCCATGACGGTCTGGAGCAGGTTCTCCGGCGGCAAGCTGGTGCCCGCGGAATACAGCGTGATCAACTTCAGCGATTCGTATATGTTCCTGCTGAAAAAGGACTGGGTGTCCGGGAATTTTCCGAATCTGACAAACAATATCACGATTGTGGCGGACATCGTCAGCAGGACGTGGTCCTTTTACGATTACGACTACGCCACACAGGTGCGCGGAGCCCTGCTGTTTTCAATCCTTGTCTACCCGGCGGAGACTGAGGTCCCGGACGGAGAGACCGTGATCGTGGAGGACGATACGCTGACCTATACGGTCCGCATGGGGCCGGCGGCGGAAAACCGCGGCGTGGCCATCCAAGATGTTTCAAACGGCTTTATACTGCTGAGCAATTCCTGATACAGAGAGGAGAAATGAATGTGAAACGCGTTTTAGTCGCAGAGGACGAGCAGGCGATCCGCGAGTTTATCGTGATCAATCTCAGGAGCGGCGGATACGAGGTCCGGCAGGCTGAAAACGGCCGTCAGGCCCTCCAGATCTTTGACGACTGCGGGGGCGATTTTGACATCGCACTGCTCGATATCATGATGCCGGAGATGGATGGTCTGGAGCTGTGTAAGCAGCTGCGTGAGCGCAGCCGGCAGCTCGGGATCATCATGCTCTCCGCCCGTACACAGGAGATGGACAAGGTAACGGGACTGCTGGTGGGGGCGGACGACTATATCACCAAGCCCTTCTCCCCATCCGAATTGATGGCGCGCGTCAATTCCGTCTACCGCCGTGTGGATATGAACCGGGAGACGATGGGCGGCGCGCGCAATGAGATCCGTCTGGGCGATTTTACCCTCAACCTGCGCAACCGCACCCTGCGGCGGGGCGATACGCCGATCGAGCTGACGCAGGTGGAGTTCCAGATCATGGAGTGCTTTTTTAAAAATCCGGATGCGGCCCTGAGCCGTACGGAGATCCTCAACAAGGTGTGGGGCTCCTCCTATTTTGGAGAGGAGAAGATCGTGGACGTCAATATCCGGCGCCTGCGGGTGAAGGTGGAGGAGAATCCCTCGGATCCCAAACACCTGATCACCATCTGGGGCATGGGGTATAAGTGGATTGTCTGACAGCGGGGATCTGTGAACAGATTTGTCGGGAAGGGGGACAGCGAAATGCACAGGTGGCCGCACTTTCAGCTTGGCGCTATCACCAGGCGGTGGATGCTCAACACGTTCGGCGTGATCGTGGCGATCCTTGTCATTGTCGCCATCGCCTCCTGCCTGATGCTGCACCGCTATTATTACAGCATCGTGGAGATGAACCTCAATCAGGTTTCCGAGAGTGTCGTCTCCTCCTATTTCAGCGTCTACCTCGGCTCCGATGAAAGGCGCTTTGAGGCGGGCGCGCGCAGCTACGTGGAAAACTTTGAGGAGAAGGATACCATGGAGGTCTGGGTGCTGGACCGGAATGCGGATGTGATCGTCTCCTCCTCCGGGTTTGATATCCCGGAGGGATCGGAGATGCCCGACTATGTCTCCGCGGCTGAGAACAGCCAGGGCCCGCATATCGCGGTCTGCCGGCTTCCGTCGGGGGAAAAGGTCATGGCCCGCACGATCCTGATCTCCGGCGGCAGCCGGAGCGTCGCCGGCGCGGTGCGGTACCTCACCTCGCTCGAGGAGATCGACGGGAATCTGGCGGTGATCGACACCGTCATCTGCGTTGCCTGCGCGTTTGCCATGTTCCTGGTCTGGATGTCGGGCTACTTCTTTATCCAGTCCATCGTCAAACCCGTGCGCAAGGTCAGCCGGACGGCGCAGGATATCGCCAAGGGGAATTTTTCCGCCCGGATCGACAGCCACCGCTATAACGATGAGATCGGCGAGCTGTGCGAGACGATCAATTATATGGCCGGCGAACTGGAGGATTCGGAAAAGATCAAAAACGACTTTATCTCCACCGTCTCCCATGAGCTGCGCACACCGCTGACGGCGATCCAGGGCTGGGCGGAGACGCTGACGCAGGCGGGCATCACCGATCCCGAGGTGTTCCGCAAGGGGATGAAGGTAATCGTTGGAGAATCCGAGCGCCTGGGCAGCCTGGTGGAGGACCTGCTCGACTTCTCGCGTATTCAGTCCGGCAGGATGAACATGAAGCATGAAAAGATCGACATCCTCGCAGAGCTGGACGATACCATGTATGTCTTTAAGGAACGGGCGCTGCGCGAGGGGGTAGACCTTGAATACAACGCCTCCACCCTCCTTGCGCCGGCGGAAGGGGACGGCGACCGGATCAAGCAGGCGTTTGTCAACATTCTGGACAACGCCATCAAATATACCGGCCAGGGCGGCAGGGTCAATGTGACGGCCTCCATTGCACCGGAGGCGGGGAAGCTCACCATCACCTTTGCGGACAACGGCTGCGGCATTCCGGCGCATGATCTGCCGCGCGTCAAGGAGAAGTTTTATAAGGCGAATACATCCGTTCGCGGGTCTGGAATCGGCCTCGCCGTCACGGATGAGATCATCCGCCGCCACGGCGGAACGCTGGATATCGCCAGCGTGGAGGGGGAGGGGACGACGGTGACCGTCACCCTGCCCATCGAGAGGGCACAGGACCTTCAGGCGCCGCCGGCGGAGCTGACGGAGCAGGAGGCGCGCGACGCACTCCTGCTGGAGCAGATCGTTCGGGAGCAGCAGTCGAACCCGCAGCGGGATCAGGATAAGTAAAAGGGAGTTCATGTATGAAACAGGCAGTCAAAAACAAAAATTGCCCCGTCCATAAGACGTCGATCGGCGGTCAGGCATTGATCGAGGGCGTCATGATGCGCGGGCCGAAGGGGATCGCGCAGGCGGTCCGCAAGCCGGACGGCACGATCGACGTCACCATGAAGGCGCATCGCGATATCGCGCAAAAACACAAGATCCTCCGCGTGCCGCTGATCCGCGGCGTATACGGTTTTATCGACTCCATGATCGTCGGTTTCGGCTGCCTGATGGATTCGGCGGAAAAGTCCACCGAAGGGCTGCTCGACGACGAGCCCGCGGAGTCCAAGCTGGATCAGTTTATCGAAAAGCATTTCGGCCCGAAAATGATGACAGTGGTGAGTACGGTCGCCATGGTGATCGGGCTGGCGGTGGCGTTCGTGCTCTTTGTGTGGGCGCCCACGGTCGTCACCAACTGGATCAACAGTCTGGCGGACGGCGTGCTGACCAATTTCCGCGCGCTGCTGGAGGGGATCATGCGCATTCTGATCTTTATCGCCTATATCGCGATCGTCGGCAGCACGAAGGATATCAAGCGCGTATTCCGTTACCACGGGGCGGAGCACAAGACGATCTTCTGCTATGAGTACGGCGAGGAGCTGACCGTGGAGAACGTCCGCAGGCAGATCCGCTTCCACCCGCGCTGCGGCACAAGCTTCATCTTTGTCGTACTGATTATCAGCATTCTGATCTCCTCCGTGATCTCCATTGCGGCGCCCATGCTGCGCGATCTGACGGCCGTCTGGCTGTGCATCAAGATCCTGATCCTGCCGCTTGTGATGGGGATCAGCTATGAGTTTATCAAATACGCCGGCCGGCACGACAATCTCTTTACAAAAATCTGCTCGGCGCCGGGCCTGTGGATGCAGCGCCTGACGACGAAGGAGCCGGACGACGGAATGATCGAGGTCGCCATTGCCGCGATGCAGGCCGTCATCACCGGGAACCGGGAGGATGATGCGATCCGATGACGCTGTCACAGGCAATCGCCCGGACTTCCCGGGCCCTGCGGGACGGGGGGATTGAGGATGCGGCGTTTGAGGCGCGGGAACTCGTCCGCGCGCTCTGCCCGTTCCCCCGGGAGCAGCTGGGGCTGCATCTGACCGACCCCTTTGCGCAGGCGGAACAGCTGAACGCGTGGGTGGCCCGCCGTCTGGCCGGGGAACCGCTGCAGTACATCCTCGGGGAGTGGGAGTTCATGTCCCTCCGGTTCCTGGTGGGGGAGGGCGTTCTGATTCCGCGGCCCGAGACGGAGCTGCTCGCGGAATTTGCGATACAGACATGCGGGGCCCGTCCCTTTCGGATCGCGGACCTGTGCGCGGGGAGCGGGTGCATCGGCATCAGTGTGGCACATCACTGTCCGAATGCTCAGGTTTTTCTGGTGGAAAAATCCCCGGCGGCGTTTGACTATCTGCGGCGGAACATTGCGCTCCACGGCGTGCAGAACGCGACGGCCATACGGGGGGATATCTTTGAGGACGTGCTCCCGGAGGGGCCGTTTGATCTGATCCTCTCCAACCCGCCGTATATTCCCGCGGCGGAGCTGCCCGCGCTTCAGCGCGAGGTCTGCCGGGAGCCGGCCGCGGCGCTCGACGGCGGATCGGACGGTCTCGACTTTTATCGCCTGATCGCACAGCGGTATCCCCAGCGGATTCGCCCGGGCGGGTGGCTCTGCCTGGAGTTTGGGGATGGGCAGGCCCCGGTGGTGCGCGCGCTGATGGCGCCGCACTTTTCCGCCTGCGAAATTGTCCGCGATCTCTCCGGCCTGCAGCGCGCCCTCTTCGCGCGCAGGTAGACGCCGGCTATTGACAATTTGTCAAAAGTACGATACCCTATGTATCATATCCGCATGCACCGATCCGGCGCGGCGCATCCGCTGCGGCGCTCCGGAAATCATCTGTCAGGAGGAAGACCGAATGCTTCTGCAAGTGCTCTTCGGCGGGGATATGCTCAGCATCTTCGCCTTTTTGCTCTCGACGGCCTTTGTCGTATTCTGTACGCTGCCCGTCCACGAGTTTGCCCACGCATGGACGGCCAATAAACTGGGGGACGGCACGGCGCGCCTGAGCGGCCGGCTGACGCTCAACCCGCTCAAGCACCTGGATCTCTTCGGCGCGATCCTGATCTTCCTGACGGGGTTTGGCTGGGCCAAGCCGGTGCCCGTCAATCAGAATAATTTCAAAAACCCCAAAAAGGGAATGGCGATCACGGCGCTTGCAGGCCCGGTCTCCAACCTGATCATGGCGTTTGTCTTTATGCTGCTGATGCAGATCTGCGCGCAGTTTTACACCAGCACGGCGGCCTATATCTTCCTGCTCTTTTTTCAGTATGCGGCCATCGTCAACATCCATCTGGCCGTTTTTAACCTGCTCCCGGTCCCGCCGCTCGACGGGTCCCGCATCTTCTGGGCGGTTCTGCCGGATAAATATTACTGGAAGGTCATGCAGTATGAACGCATCATCATGATTGTGCTCTTCGTCCTGCTGCTGGTGGGCGTTCTCAGCTGGCCGCTGAACCTGATTTCTAATCTGGTGTACAGTGCGTTCAACTTTATCACGGGCCTGCCGTTCCGCTTCATTTGACGTATGGAAAAGATCTCCTATAAGCTCGAGGTGTTTGAGGGGCCGATGGATCTCCTCCTGCACCTGATCACCAAGCACAAGCTGAATATTTACGACATTCCGATCATGGAGCTCGTCGAGCAGTACACCGACTATATCCGCCGCATGAAGGAGGCGGATATGGAGGTCGCCAGTGAATTCCTGGAGATGGCGGCGCGGCTGGTGTATATCAAGACGGTCTCCCTCCTGCCGGCCGATCCGCAGGGGCAGGAGCTGAAGCAGGAGCTCACCGGGGAGCTGCTCGAGTACCGCGACTGTAAGCTCATGGCGCAGAAGCTCTCCGAGCAGACGGACGGCTTCCTGCGTTTTACGCGTCAGGCGGCGCAGTTTCCGGAGGATCACGCCTACCGGCGCCTGCATGAGCCGGAGGAGCTTTACAGGGCCTATCTGGCCGCCGCAGGGCGCGGCAGGCGCTTTCTCCCGCCGCCGGCGGAGGCGTTTTCCGGGATCGTGGCGCATAAGATTGTATCCGTGAGCTCGCGTATTTTCTTCATTCTCAAGCGGCTGGTGCGCTCGGCGCGGGGCAGCTTTATCGGATTCTTCACCTCCGCCACCTCCCGCTCGGAGATGGTGGCCACCTTTCTGGCCATGCTGGAGCTGGTGAAGGACAGGCGGATTGAAATCGACGGGGACGGCGATCAGGCGCAGGTCGCCCTCGTGCGGAAAGGGGAGGTGCGCGATGAACGCTAAGGAATTGACGGCTGCGGCGGAGGCCATCCTGTTTGCCAGCGGCGAGCCGATTGAACTGCGGCGCATCGCGCAGGCGCTCGGGATCGGTGAGGGGCAGGCGGAGCAGATCGTACTGAATCTGGCGGCTCAGCTCGACGAGCGCGGCAGCGGCCTGCAGATCCTCGCCATGGAGGACAAGTTCCAGATGTGCACCCGCCCGGAATATGTGGATACCGTCCGCGGGGTGCTGGAGGTACGGCGGAACACGCCGCTCTCACAGGCGGCGTTCGAGGTGCTGGCTGTGGTGGCCTATAACCAGCCGGTGACCAAGGCGTTTGTGGAACAGGTGCGCGGGGTGGACTGCTCCGGCGTAATTTCCAGCCTGGTGCAGAAGGGATTGATCGAGGAGTGCGGCCGTCTGGAACTGCCGGGCCGCCCCCTGATGTATCAGACGACCGCGGACTTTCTGCGGTGCTTCAGCATCCGTTCGCTGGAGGAGCTCCCGCCCCTGCCGGAGGCGGAGGAGACATCCGGTGCGGATCA
Source organism: uncultured Oscillospiraceae bacterium (assembly GCA_949293315.1). Classification (GTDB taxonomy): domain Bacteria; phylum Bacillota; class Clostridia; order Oscillospirales; family Acutalibacteraceae; genus Onthovicinus. Next base: position 84,901 of record CASFCH010000055.1, read on the forward strand.
GGAGGAGCCCCCAATTCAAACTTCGGAAGAAAATTCTGATTTTTCTCTTGAACAATCCACGTCAAAAGGTTAAAATAGGTATTGAATCAGCAGGAAGGGAGGGGCGCGCGTGATCGCTTTATACATATTGCTGGGGATCGTCGCATTGATCCTGCTGCTTCTTCTGATCCCGGTGCACCTGCGCGCCAGCTTTGTCGGCTCCCTGCGGGCCGATGTGAGCTATGCCTTCCTCAAGTTCAAGCTCTACCCAAAGGAAAAGAGGGAGAAGAAGGAAGAGCAGAAAAAACAGGAAGACAAGCCTGCGGAGAAAAAGGAAGAGCAGAAGGAAGAGAAAAAAGAGGAGAACATCCTGAAAAAGTTCTACCGGAATCAGGGTGTGGACGGCGTGATCCAGCTCGTGCGCGATGCGGCATACAGCGTCAGGCGTCTGCTGCACACGCTGCTGATCCGTCACCTGATCATCCATGATCTCTATCTGCGTATCGATGTGGCGGGGCGCCATGCGGCGGAGTGCGCGGAGAAATACGGCGGTGTCTGCGGCCTTGTCTATCCGCCGGTTTCCTATATCTGTTCCGTCTGCCACGTGCGCAAGTACGATGTGAGCGTATCGCCCGATTATCTGGCCACATTCAGCAGCGCGGAATTCTATGTCAATCTGTCCATCCGGCCGCTCGCGCTGCTCGGCGCGGTGATCGCATTTGCGTTCCGGCTGTTTTTCAAGGTTATACTTAAGCTGATCCGCTCCGACCCAAAGGGGGAGGAGAAGACGGCCGTTAAGGATAAAAAGCAAGTGGCTCCCAGCAGTCAAAAAAATCAAGGTGGTGCTTTATCATGAAAGAGAATTCAGCGGCGGCGGGCATCCTCGCCACAACGATTGAAAAGGTCCGCGACCTCGTGGACACGAGCACGATCATCGGCGATCCCGTGTATGCCGAGGGCGGCCTGACCATTCTCCCGGTCACCAAGGTTACCTACGGCCTCGCAACGGGGGGATCGGACTTCCCCTCCAAGACCAATCAGGAGATTTTCGGCGGCGGCGGCGGAGTCGGCGTGACGATCACACCGGTGGCATTCCTTGTGATTCACAACGGCGAGGTCTCGCTCAAGCACATCACGGCGTATGACAACGCGGCGGAGCGCATTGTCAATCTGGTGCCCGAAATGTTCGATAAGATCACCTCCCTTGTCGGCAAGGATAAGGAAAAGGATGCGGCGGCGGACGCCGCGGTGGACGCGGCCATTGACGCGGCGGTATCTGCGCAGGCCGAGGAGAAATAACAGGAATTTCTGGATGCCGGCGGAGCACTGCTCCGCCGGCTGTTTTGTGCGAGGTGCTTTGTTATGTGGACTTCGGTGCTGGCGGTGGCCGCAGGCGGGGCCTGCGGCGCAGTGCTGCGCTATCTGATCGGACTGATTCCCATCCCGGGCAGCTTTCCCGTCATCACGCTTGGGATCAACTTTCTCGGTTCGCTGGCGATCGGCGCCATCAGTGAGGCGGCGCTTGACGGAGCGGCGCTTTCCCGGCGCTGGGTCCTGTTCCTGAAGACGGGGCTGTGCGGCGGATTTACGACCTTTTCCACGTTTTCACTCGAGACGCTGGAGCTGCTGGAGCAGGGGCGCGGCTGGATGGCCGGCGCCTATGCGGCGGTGAGTGTGGCGGTGTGTATCGCCGGCGCTCTGCTCGGAAAACTGGCGGTGCGCGCTGTAAAAACGGCCTTCTGATTCGGTTTGATTGATTTTTTCACCTGCATCGGCATATGGATGGGGTAGGCAGGTGATTTGTGTGAAAAAAAAGCTTGGGCGTGCGGCAGCCCTTTTTCTGTGTGCCGTGCTGATTCTTCCGCTGTACGGAGCCGCTCCCTCCGATGCGCCGCCCGATCTCTCGGCAAAGCGCGCGGCGCTGATCAATGCCGACACCGGCGAGCTGATCTACGGCAAAAACGAGCACGAGCGCGCGTCCATGGCCAGCACGACGAAGATCATGACCGCCCTGATCGCCCTGGAGCAGAGGACACCGAACGCCGTCGCTACGGCAAGCGACAGCGCGGTCCGCGTGGAGGGGACCTCCATCGGGCTGAAGGCGGGGGACTCCATCACGCTGGAAACGCTGGTGTGCGGCATGCTGCTCGAATCGGGGAACGATGCCGCCAATGTCACGGCGGAGTTTATCGCCGGCGGAAATGAGGCGTTTGCCGCTTTGATGAACGAGCGCGCCGCGCAGATCGGGATGAAAAACACCCACTTTGTCACGCCCTCCGGCCTTGACGATGCGGAACATTATTCCACGGCCTATGACATGGCGCTGCTGGGTGCGTGTGCGATCCAAAACAGGGATTTTGTCCGCATCTGCTCTTCGCAGACCGTGCGCGTGACCTATGGAACGCCCGCCGCCGCGCGCACGTTTTCCAACCACAACCGGCTGCTCTCCTCCTACGAGGGGGCGCTTGGGATCAAGACGGGCTTTACGAAAAAAAGCGGGCGCTGCCTGGTCTCCGCCGCCCGTCGGGACGGCGTGACGCTGGTGGCCGTCACGCTGAACGATCCCGATGACTGGCGCGACCACGCCGCCCTGCTCGACTATGGCTTTTCCCAGGTGCGCACCGAGGGGGCGGATACGGATTTTTCCGATCTGCGCGTCCCGGTCGTCGGCGGCGCGGCGGCCTCGGTTTCCGTCCGCTGCGCGGGTGAAATCACGGTGCCTGAAGGGGATGGGACGCAGCGGCTGGTCTTTTTGGAAAAATTTCTGTATGCGCCGGTCGAAAAAAATGATATAATAGGCGAGGCAGTCTATGTACAGGGCGGCGCCGTCGTGGGACGTGCGGCGCTGTGCGCCGGGGAGGCGGTCGCCTGTGCGACACGCACAGCTGCTCCTGACGAGCAGGAACAGCCGGGGCTGTGGGAGCGGATTTGCCGCTTTTTCGGCGTCGGATAACGGCAGATGCCCCTGAATGCGATCTGCCTGCACGCCGCCCGAACCGACAGGAAAAATCAAGGAGAATGTTCCATGGCTGAAAATCAGATGCGACTACAAAAATTCATGGCCGCCTGCTCGGTCGCCTCCCGCCGCAAGTGCGAGGAGCTGATCGAGGCGGGCGCCGTCAAGGTCAACGGCCGCACGGCCGCGCTGGGGGACAAGGTCTCTCCGCACGACAAGGTGACCGTCCGCGGCAGGCGCGTGGTGATGAAGCGGGACCGGCTGGTCTACGTGGCGCTCAACAAGCCGCGCGGCTTTATCACCACCATGCAGGACGAGCAGGGGCGCAAATGCGTGCGCGACCTGATCGACGGGGTGGAGGAGCGCGTTTTCCCCGTGGGGCGGCTGGACCGGGAGTCCGAGGGGCTGCTGATCCTCACGAACGACGGCGAGCTCGCCAACCGGATCACGCATCCCGCCCACCATGTGGCCAAGACCTACCGTGTCACGGTGGGGCCGGACGTCCCGGAGGAGAAGCTCGACTTTCTGCGCACCGGGGTGGAGCTTGACGGGCGGATGACCGCACCCGCGGAGGTGACCGTCCTGACGCGGGAGCCGTCGCGCACCGTACTGCAGATCGTGATCCGGGAGGGGCGCAACCGCCAGATCCGCCGCATGTGCGAAGCGCTCGGTCTGGAGGTCCGGCGTCTCAAACGTACGGCGGTCGGTCCGGTGCGGCTCGGGATGCTGCACCCGGGAAGCTGGCGTTACCTGACGGCGGAGGAGACGGACAGGCTCCGTGCCGCCGCCGGACTGGAAAGGAAGGATGCGCGATGATCGTCTTCAAGCCCTGCGGGGAGGACGCGGCGCGCGAACAGTTCGCGGCGCGCGGAATATCATATGATCCCGCCGTCGGATTTGCCTACCGGACGGAGCTCGGCGGCGCATCGTTTTACTGCCTGTGTGCTGCCGCGGATACGCGCGCGGAGATCCTGGATCTGGACATGGCGGCCGGTCCGGTGATCGCCGAGGGGCTGCTGCGCGCCGCCCTCAATTTTGCAGCCGGCCGCGGCGCCTATACTGCATGCTGCAGGCGGGAAAACCTGTTCGATTTTTTGACGGGCCTGGGCTTTGTGCGCGGGAAGGACGGCGTATCCGGGGAAATACCCGAAATCTTGACGGGCTCGTGCTGTAATTTATGCAAATAATGACTTGTTAAATTCTGTATTTTGGTATAAAATAAGTACGATGCGGTAGTTTGATCGCATGTTGATTCCCGCCTGCCTGCGGATGCGCGCTGCGGACGGGGATATTCAGGATAAAGTAACGGAAACGGAGGAGTATTCATTGAAGCTCAGTGAGAAAAAAGCCGGGATCGCCGCCACGCCCGCCCGCAAAAGGCTGACGGCCCTCTTTGACGAAGGCAGCTTCACGGAGCTCGACGCCTTTGCCCGCCACGGCGAGGACAGCGTCGAGGTTGTGTGCGGCTTCGGCACGGTGGACGGCAGTCCGGTGTACGCGTTTTCCCAGGACGGTACGGTCAAGGGCGGCGCGATCGGCCGCGCTCAGGCACTCAAGATCAGAAAGGTCTACGACCTTGCGGTGAAGACCGGCGCTCCGGTCGTCGGCATCTATGACAGCAACGGCCTCTACCTTGGCGACGGAATTGATTCTCTCGCCGCGTGCTCGGACATGCTGCGCCTGTCTGATGAGATCTCCGGCGTTGTCCCGCGCGTTTCCGTGATCGCCGGCCCCTGCGGCGGAACGTTGGCCATGATTGCAGAGGGGGCGGATATCGTCATCATGAGCAAGCAGGCCGAGTTCTTCATGACGGCGCCCGACGTCGTACGCGCGCAGGATAAAGATGCTGTCACCGGTACGGCACAGGCCTGCGCGGAAAGCGGGCTGACCCATCTGACGGCGGCGGACGATATGGACGCCGTTGTAAAGGCGCGTCAGGTGCTGGGGCGCCTGCCCTTGAATAACCTTTCCGCCGCTCCGCTCAACGAGTTTGCCGCCCCCGCGGCCGCTCCGGCTGACGGGGACAGTGCGGCCAAGGCTGTCGTCGGCATCGCGGATGCGGACAGTGTGCTGGAGCTCCAGCCGGAATTCGGCGCCAACGCGCTGACGGCGCTTGCCACGGTCAACGGCGCGAGCGTCGGATTTGTCGCATATGACGGGGTCGTCGATGCGGATGCCTGTGTCAAGGCGGCGCGTTTCGTGTCCATGTGCGATGCATTCTCGATCCCCGTGATCACGCTGGTCAACAGTACCGGCTATCAGAATACCCCCTGTGCGGAAAAGGGCGGCATGCTCCGCAAGGCGGCGCAGCTCTCCCACGTCTATGCACAGGCCACCACGCCGATGATCTCCGTCATTACGGGCGACGCCTACGGCGCCGTGTATATGACCCTCGCCGGCCGTGCCGCAAACGCGGATCTGGTCTATGCCTGGGAGGGCGCGGCGATCAGCGCGCTCGCCCCCGAGGCTGCGGTGAGCATCCTGTGGAACGAGCGGCTTGCCGCCGGGGAAAAGCGGGAAGCGCTCGCGGCCGAGTACCGGGATACGGCGGCCTCCCCGTTTGAGGCGGCGGCAAACGGCGCGCTCGACGGCGTGATCGAGCCGGCTCAGACGCGTGCAGCCGTCATTGCGGCGCTCGATACGCTCTGTGGGAAGCGCGTGCCGACGCTCGCCAGGAAGCATACAAATATGCCCCTTTAATCCGGACTGACAAGCCGTATATCAAATATTGGAGGAATAG
>CASFCH010000056.1 GCA_949293315.1 uncultured Oscillospiraceae bacterium
AAAGATATTTTCGGTATGTCGGCGGTGGGAGTTGAACTTTCGAACTCGCAAAAAGTTGGTAGCGACAGCGAACCGTCGTGAGGGCGTTTACAACCGAACAGGTGAGCCGAGCGTGACTTTTTGCGAAAAGGAGGAGCAAGGAAGCGGGCGGATGGCTTATTTTCTGTCGCAGACAAAAAACAAGCCGGAGCAAAGCGAACTTTGCTCCGACGTGGCCCGACCGGAGGGATTTGAACCCTTTCTATGACATCATCAATTTAGATCACAAACAATGCTTTGTAAAGAAGCTCTTCACTTTTCACTGGAAACGACAGTTTTGGAAAGTGAAAAGAAAAGAGATCAAAAAGAAACGACAATCTTCTTGCGAAAATTGTCGTTTCTTGCTGGTCGGAGTGTCGGGACTTGAACCCGAGGCCTCTTGGTCCCGAACCAAGCGCGATACCAAACTTCGCCACACCCCGATAAAGGCAACATTGAGATTATATAATAAACAGACGATAAAATCAAGAGGTTTTTAATATTTTTTCAAAAAAAAGGGGCTTGCATTCTGATTTCCTTTTTGATATAATAATCGGGCAGTCTGATTTGGAGAGTTGTCCGAGCTGGTCGAAGGAGCACGACTGGAAATCGTGTAAGCCTTAAACGAGGCTTCGAGGGTTCGAATCCCTTGCTCTCCGCCACGCCGGAGCAAAGTACGCTTTGCTCCGGCTTATTTTTATGCTTCTATCGCGGAAACTTCAGACATAGGACAGCTTTCAAAAACGTCCGCTAAACGGATCAGGAAGGGCTCTGAGACGATACGATCGTCAGAATAGAAAAAATTTTATGGCAATCTATTCGGCCAACTCTCCGAAAAAAAGGAAAGTCCGGAAATCCCATAATATCAGGCTTTTCTTATATAGATAAACATGCCGCCCGCAGGGCGGCCTACCAACTGCGAGCCCAACGAAGTGGGTCGCAGTTGGAAAGGAGGCGCAAGGGAGCGGGCGGATGACATTTTTTTTGCCGCAGGCATAAAAAAACGCCGGAGCAAAGCGGACTTTGCTCCGACGTGGTGCCGGTGGTGGGACTCGAACCCACACGGGTGATTAGCCCAACGGATTTTGAGTCCGTCACGTCTACCAATTCCATCACACCGGCGTAACAGTGATATTATAATAGAACAGTCTGAAAAAATCAAGAGCAAGTTTGGCGTTTCACGCGGCGTCCATCGCCGGAAATGAATGAAAAAGCGGGGCGAATGCCCCGCGCGTATAATGTCATGATTTACGCTCAAACGACATATGCCAGCAGATACATGGCCGCCAGTGCGAGCACAAAAAATGCGATACCGAAATCCTTGGTAATGCGGGCCAGGCGCGCATCGATGCCGCGGGCCTTATTTTGACCAAGGAACGAGTCCGCACCGCCCTGAATGGCGCCGCTGAGGTTGGCCTGACGGCTCTGCTGCAGCAGAACAATGATAATCAAAAGCACCGAAAGAATGATAAAAAGAATCCCAAGGATAATCTGAAGTGCTGACATGAAACAAACCTCCGATATTTCAAAACGTCTAAAAATCACATTGACGCGTAAGTACAAGATAAATCTTACCACAATCTACCGGCGATTGCAAGTGATATTTTTACTTTTCCGGCATATCGGAAAAATTTGTCATGCATGGTGCCTGACCGAATGCACAGAATACTACCGCGGGACAAATCGAAAGAAAAATTTTATGCGTTTGCCGACTTGTCCGGCAAGCCGTTCATCCGGGGAAGCCCAGGATGAACGGCACTTTTTATTGTCAGGACGCCGTACATGCCCCTGTTCCCCTGAGAAGGATCCGCCGACATCCCAAATTGGTGACGAGAAAATAGGCGCCGTACACCAATAGAATGATGATTGGCGTGAACACCCAGGCGGCCGAAGTCGCGGAGAAGGCGCCGTCGCCAATACGCCCCATCAGGGAGGCGATAATCCGGATCCCGAACACGGAATGAACAGCCGCCAACAGCAGCGGCAGGCCGAAATAGATGAGATTCTGTGCCGTGACGGACCCGCGTTCCATCTGACGCGAGGTTCCAAGCTGGTCGATGATGCGGTACGCATTGCGGCTGTCCACGGCCTGGGAGAGCTGCTGAAGCGAGAGAACGGCCGTTCCGGCCACAATAAACACGATGCCAAAATACAGCCCGATAAAAATCGGAACCACGCCGATCTCCTGGGATGTGATCTCCTCCGTCATGCTGGCAGAGGCGCCCACCGCCATGGAGAACATGCAGATGGAGATCGTCAGCAGTACGCATACGGCGGACACAGCACGGTAGTTGCTGTTGATCCGGTCATCGATCTGACGCAGGACGAACAGGTGCAGCTTTCGATAGTAGAAGCGCTTACGGGTCTGTGCGATCGTCAGGAGCGATGCGGCCGCAGAGCGGAAAAAGAACAGCGTCCCCAGACAGGCCGCCGCCCCGAGCGGCAGCAGGAAAACGACAAACACGTCCTCCCCCGCCACGGAGAGATAGTAGACGGTGCCGAGCAGCACCACGGAGAGTGCAAAGAATACCACGGAGGAAAACCGCCCCTTCAGACGCAGGCGCTCCTTTTTCCTGCCGCCGTTGATGAGGTCGATTTCCTTCTGGCGGCGGAGCATGTGTACATTGCCCACCATCACGATCAGGAAGATTGCCGCAAAGCAAATCATGGTGATTGCAATGGCGAAGGGGAACGCGACGATTCGGAATTGATAGTTCGCGCTGAAGATCGCCGCAGTCAACAGGCCGAAGAACGGTGAAAGTATGATTCCGGCAAGCAGGCCCAAAACAAGTGACGCGGCGCCGACGATCAGCGTCTCATCAATCAACACGCGCGCAACCTGCGCATGGCTCATCCCCAGGGTGCGGTAAATCCCAAATTCCCGCTTGCGCCGCCGGATCAGGTATCGATTGGCATAGAAAATTAAAAAGGCGAAGATCACAATCGTGAATATGGAAAAGTACTTTAAGATACTGGCAGTCTCAACAAAGAGTTCCTGCTGTGCCCGTGTCAGGCCGATCGCGCTTTTCCACCCGTCCAGCGAATTGAACGTATACAGCAGATAGACGGAGACCGTAAGGGTCATGAAATAGATAAAAAAGTCACGTGCGCTCTGGCGTACATTTTTTAAAGCGAGCTTAAAATACATAGAGCTGCCTCCTTCCCGTAAACTGACAGAGCAGGCGCCCGCCCGGAGGGGTGGTCGGGACGGGCGCCTGCGTGAGGGGTGATATACTCAGCCTTACCCGCTCAGCGGCGGCCGCGGATCGCGGCACGGGCACTGATATAGGTGGCGGCAAAGTATGCGAGATAGATCGCGCCGAGCAATGCGGCGCAGATGGCCAGGCTGATCCCCATGCTGGCGTAGCCGAGCATGCCGATCACATTGTTGATGACCGTCAGCCCGACGGCGGCATGGCAGATCGCCACGATCATCGGCAGCAGGAAGTAGAGCAGCACCTGCTTGAAGAGCGCGCCGTCCGCCATCCGGTCGGAAACACCCAGCCGTTTGAGCGTCTGGTAGCGCCGGCGGTTGTCGGCCGCCTCCGACAGCTGCTGGAGGGCCAGAACGGCGGCAGAGGTGATCATAAAGATGATCCCAACGTACATCATGAGATACACGGCCGTAAACTTCATGCTGTACCCCATGTCCACCGCATCCTGGCGGGAGACCGTCATGTAGCTTTCATAGGCGGGCTTTTCCATCTCCTGCAGCAGAAGATCCAGGCTGTTCGCGCCGTCTTTCAGCTGGAGATTGACGTACCGGTCCAAAAACTCCATAGTTGTCACAGTATCATCAGGGACCACAACTACGCCGCTGGCACCCATCAGGGAAGTATAGCAGGCAATGGTCTCAATGTGATCCTGGGCGGGCGTATAGGTCCGGCCGCCGAGCTCCAGCGTACCGCCGGCGCTCAGGTAGGCATTGAACATCTCCTCAAAACCGGAGTAATTACTTGAAATGAGATACTGATCCCCCGTGAGTGTTTTCTCCGCCATACCGAGCATCCGGCACAGATGGTTGTAATCGCTCAAACGCATGAACGGCAGTGTGCCCATAGCCATTGTTTTTTCGAGCTCATCCAGTCCGCCGGCGGCAAACACCTCATAGGTCAAATCATTTTCATAGTAGGTGTTAAATTCTATATAGTCGCGGGCCACGGCGGAAAGGTCAAAGCCGTTCTCCTCTGCCGTCCGGGCAAAGGTTGTGCGTTCCCACGCCTCGCGGTCAAAATCCCTGTTGACATTGGCCATGACCGAGACGTCATATGGGGCGATGGAATCAATATCCTTGGTGAACAGATCGCCAACCGTGAGCCCGCAGGAGATCGTTCCGATGGAGAGCAGGAGCATCAGGCAGACGAGCGAGATGGAGATAAAATTGGTGTTCATCTTACTGCTGAACTGACGAACCACAAAGGCGTTGAGCTTTTTGTAGTAGATCCCCTTGCAGGACCGGGCCACATCCAGAATGATCCCCGCAATCGCAAAGAAAAAGACAAACGTACCAAAAAATCCAATTACCAGACAGGCCGCAAATTCCCTGTCGAATTCGGCGAGTCCATTGTCAAACAGCATCCAGTACGCCGTGCCGAGCATCGCGCAGCCGATCACCAGCGCCAGCAGATTCACCCACCGGCGGTGAAACCGGAGCGTCTCCCCGCGGCGGCCACTGTTGAGCAGATCGATCAGCTTGATCCGCGAGATCTGGTGCGTATTGAAGATCATGGAGATCAGGAACACGACCGCAAAGCAGATCAGCGTTTTGACAAGCGCGTCCGCGGAGAAGACGATCTCAAAGTCCGAAATCGTCACCCCGAGCAGCAGCGCCGAGAGGGAGGAGAACGCCTGTGACAGCGCTACACCGAGGGCCAGACCGATCACCAGGGACAGCAGCCCGACGAGGAAGGTCTCCATCGCCATCATCGCGGCGATCCGCGTGCGGTCCATCCCGAGGGTGAGGTAAATGCCCAGCTCCGCACTGCGGCGCTTCATGAGGAATTTGTTGGCATACAGGATCAAAAATCCCAGGATCACCGCCACCAGAACGGAGATATAGCCCATGAGCTTGATACCGGTCTGCATCAGTTCGCTCATGGAGGCGCTCAGATCGAGAATGGCCTGCTGCGCCTCAATGGAATTGAACACATAGAACATGCACACGCCGAGCATGAGCGTCAGGAAATAGATCGAATAATCCTGAAAGCTCTTTTTGACGTTGCCCCTTGCCAGCTTAAATAACATCGCTGTTGTCACCTCCGAGCAGGGTTACAACGTCGATGATCTTATTGAAGAAGGTCTTGCGGCTATCCCCGCCGCGGCGCAGCTCGTTGAAGATCTTGCCGTCCTTGATAAACAGGATGCGGTGGCAGTAGCTGGCGGTGAACGCGTCGTGCGTGACCATGAGGATCGTCGCCTGTACCTCCTCGTTCAGGCGGGTCAGGCAGTCGAGCAGCATCCGGGAGGATTTGGAGTCGAGCGCGCCGGTCGGCTCGTCCGCCAGGATCAGGGACGGATCGGTGACGATCGCCCGGGCGCACGCCACGCGCTGGCGCTGGCCCCCGGACATCTGATAGGGGTACTTCTCCAGCACGTCCTCGATCTCCAGCCGCTTGGCGATCAGATTGATCCGCGGGTCAATATCCCGCGGATGGACGTTGGTGATCGTCAGGGCCAGGGCGATATTCTCGCGCGCCGTGAGGGTGTCGAGGAGGTTAAAGTCCTGAAAGATGAAGCCCAGCTTTTCCCGGCGGAACTTGGAAAGCTTGCTCGGCTTGAGCTTGGTGATATCGCCGCCGTCGATGTAGATCTCTCCGGAGGTGACGGTATCGATCGTGGAGATGCAGTTGAGCACCGTGGTCTTTCCGGAGCCGGACGGCCCCATGATGCCGACAAACTCGCCCTGCGCCACGTCAAAGCTGATGCCGTCAACGGCCTTGGTCACACTCCCCTTTGCGCCATAGTATTTTTCAATGTTGCGGACACTCAAAACGTTTTCCATCTGTGTTTCCTCCTTGAAAACTATGGCTCTATTGTACCCGATCGCACGGCGCGGTGCCATCGTTTTGCCTTACGCTCAGCTTACGGTTTTGTCACTTTGCGTCAGGGCGGCCAGCTCGCTGACGGGGAATTCGATGGTCAGCGCCGTCCCCTGCCCCTCCTGCGACCGGGCGGAGATCCCCACGCCGAGCTTGCGGCAGAGCTTTTGACACAGATAGAGCCCAATGCCCGTAGATTTGCCGTACCGACGGCCCGTCTGGCCGGTGAAGCCCTTATCAAAGATGCGCGGCAGGTCGCTCGCCGAGATCCCGATACCGTTATCTGCAACGGTGAGATAGATGCTGTTCTCCCGGCGTTCGGCCACAAAGCGGATGCACGGGGATCCCTCCCGCTTATATTTGATGGCATTGTTGACGATCTGATTGAGGATAAACTCCATCCATTTGACGTCCGTGTATACCTCGGCGTCCTCCTGCAATGGCTCCACGGCAATTTTATTCTCAATAAAGGAGTGGGCGTTGCGCCGGATGACACTGTTGACAAGTGATTTGAGCGAGGTTTTGCGGATAATATAGTCCTTGTGCGTCTGGGCGCTGCGGGCGTAGAAGAGCGTCTGCTCCAGCAAAAAATCTACCCGGTCCAGCTCGCGGGAGATATCCGCCCCCACCGCGCCCGGGTGGTTTTCCAGGATCAGGCGCGTGCTCGCAAGCGGCGTTTTGATCTCGTGCGCCCAGGTCTCGATATACTCCCGATAATCCTCCGAATCCCGCCGGACGGCGGCGATGGCGTCATTCTGTTCCTTATTGCACTGGAGCAGGACGTCGCGCATGATTTTCCCCTCCGTAAAATCCGGCTCCCCGATCACGGAGCCGATGAGCGTCTTGCGGTCGAGCTCATCCAGCACGCCGAGCAGATCGCGGTAATACCGGCGGCGTTTCACAAAATCTGCACCAAATGCCAGTGAGAAGCAGAATAGCAGGATAAACGCCAGTAAAAATCCGAGGGACGGCTCCCCCAGTGCCGCAAGGCAGAGCACCAGAACAGCCGACGGTACCAATATGGCGATCACAAGCCCCAGCCGATCCCTGAAATAATTCCAAAAGCTCATAGCGAATACCCCACGCCCTTATGGGTCTTGACCAGATCCTCAACGCCCACGCTCCGGAGCTTGCGCCGCAGGCGGTTGATATTGACGGTCAGCGTGTTCTCGTCCACGAATTCGTCCGTCTGCCAGATGGCGTTCATCAGCTGCTCGCGGGTGACGATCTGCTCTCCGGCGCGCATGAGCGTCTCCAGAATGATCGTCTCATTGCGCGAGAGGCCGCACTCCCCCGCCGGTCCCGTCACCCGGGCGCACGCGGCGTGCAGGATCACCCCGCCGTAAAAGAGCTCGCTCCCCGGGTCGGCGTGGTAGGCGCGGTGCAGGGCGTTTTTGATCCGCATGAGCAGGATCTGGACATTGTACGGCTTGGTCACATAGTCGTCCGCCCCCACGTTCATGGCGGAGAGCTCGTCCACCTCGCTGTCCGAGCTGGTGACCATAATGATCGGCATATCCGAGCGCTTGCGCAGCTCCATGCAGATCTTGCAGCCGTCACTGCCGGGCAGGTAGAGATCGAGCAGCGTCAGGTGCGCGCCCTTGCCGAGGATCTCCTCCACGGCGTCGGTAAAGCTCTCCACAATAAAGGTCTCATATCCGCTGCGCTCCAAAAAGAGCGACAGCTCCCGCGCGATGCGCGTGTCATCCTCTACAATCGCAATTTTCATCATGTTTCCTCCCCTTGATGCATGTTCTGATAGTAAAACACGGCCAAATTTGTCCGGTCCCGCAGTTCCAGTTTATCCAGTACCGCGCTGATGTAGTTGCGTACGGTCCCCTCGCTGAGGCAGAGCGCACCGGCGATCTCCCGGTTGCTGTACCCCTTGGCGACGAGCTCAATCACGCGGTATTCCCGCTCCGAAAGGCCGTGGTCCTTATAATCAAAGGTCTTCTCCCGCCGGATGATCCCCGGTAGCTTGCCGGCCACAGAGCTGCCAAATACGCTCTGCCCTGCAAAGACGGCCTTGACCGCAGGGGCAATACTCTCAAAGTCCTGCTTAATGATATACCCCTTAGCCCCGATACGCAGCGCCTGAACAATATAGCTGTCATCCTCAAAGGTGGTCAGGAACAGGATCCGCGCATCCGGGAACTCCTCCAAAATCCGCCCCGCGGCCTCAAGCCCGGTCAGGCCGGCCATACGGATATCCATCAGCAGTACGTCCACCTGCTGCTCCCGGTAGTGTGCGCACGCCTCCGCCCCGGAATACCCGGTCCACACCACAGTGATCTCCGGATCGGCCTCCAAAATCGTCCGGACGGAGGCACAGACGAGGCGGTCGTCATCGACAATGGCAATCTTCATGCGTCTTCCCCTTTCTTTGGAATCGTGACAAAAATATGAAAACCCGCCTGCCTGTTCACCGTAAATGTCCCACCCAGCAGGTTCACCCGGTCCTCAATATTCCGCAGGCCCATCCCGTCCCCTTTGGCTGCGCCCACGGATGTGCCGTTATCAGTCACCGCCAGCTGATAGAAGCCCGGGAACGCCCGCACCCGCACACCGGCGCGCGTGGCGTTGGAGTGGCGCGCCGTATTGGTCAGCGCCTCCCCGATCACGGCAAGGAAGCAGCGTTTGACGTCCGTGGGCAATTCCTCCGCACCGATCTGTACCTCCACCGGGCAAAAGGTAAAGCGCTGCGCCATCTCCTCCACCCGGGCACGCAGATCGATGGACTCATCCCGCAGGTCATGCACACTGCCGCGGATCCGGTCCATGGCCTGGGAGAGCGTTTGCTTGACAGCATCCAGACCTCCCGCAAGCCGTTCATCCCGATTGACAACCTGCAGGGCGCCCACCTGTAAGATTGCGCTGGTGAGCATATGCCCGACATTGTCATGGATCTCCCGCGCAATGCGGTTCCGCTCGTTGAGCGTGGCGAGCCGCACCTCATAGTCCCGCCGGTCCGCCAGCTCACGGTTGCGCCGCTCCATGGTGAAGGAATTCTCCCGCGAGGTATCCGCCAAATCGTGATACCGGGCGCGGAGTTCGCCGGATTGACTGCCAATCCAGCTCAGGTAGCAGGCAAGCCCACCCAGCAGCACGATGTTCAGGCAAAAAATCATCTGCCCGCCCAGCGCGCACCGGATCAGGAGCGCCAGAATCCCCATGCCCCCGATTCCCCACACAATCCGATTCTGTGAGTGAACGGCATCATAGGCCGCCAATGGGATACAGGCGGAGAAGGCCGGAACAATCAGCGCCAGCATGAGATAGACCCCCGGTACGGCCCAGCGCACCCAACGGTCAAAAATCCCGCTCAGGCATGTGCAGGCTACCGCCATGAGTGCGACCGATGCCGGAAGTGCGGTTCCCTCCATCGCGACAAGTGTAGGAATGCACAGGACAAACAGTATCCCTTTATCGACCAGTTCACGCATCGTAACCCGCCCCTTTCTGACGCCTATTTTACCATAATTAAGCGCCGGATTACAAATTTTTCGCGCTGATTATGACATTTGTCATATAAAATCATGACGCCGCACACTGTTTTGCGCAGGGGCAGTCTGATACAATAAATGCATAAGGAGGCGAAAGCCATGATTGTAAATGCACAGAACCTGGTCAAACGGTATGGGGAATTGGTCGCGCTGGACCACTTCTCCCTGCAGGTGGAGGAGGGGGAGATTCTCGGCCTGCTCGGGCCAAACGGATCCGGCAAGACGACGGCCATCAACTGCATCCTCTCCCTGCTGGATTACGACCGGGGGACGATTGAACTGTTCGGGCAGCCCATGCGCCCGGACGCGTACAACCTCAAACAGCAGATTGGCATTGTCATGCAGGATGTCGCCGTGTTTGACGAACTGACGGTTCAGGAAAATATCGATTATTTCTGCGGACTGTACGTCCCGGACAAAAAGCGGCGGCGCGCGCTGGTGGAGGAGGCCATCGCCTTTACCGGTCTGGAGTCCCACCGCAAATTCCGCCCCAAAAAGCTCAGCGGCGGCCTGCTGCGCCGCCTGAATATCGCGTGTGGCATCGCACACAAGCCCAGGCTGATCTTTTTTGACGAGCCGACGGTGGCCGTCGATCCCCAGAGCCGCAACAGCATTCTGGAGGGGATCAAAAAGCTCAACCGGGAGGGCGCGACGGTCGTCTATACCTCCCACTACATGGAGGAAGTGGAACAGCTCTGCTCCCGGATCGTCATCATGGATCAGGGGCGCACAATCGCCTCCGGCACCAGGGAGGAGCTCAAAGCCATGATCGGCGCCAACGAAAAAATCCGGGTAGAACTGCTCAATCCGGATCCACAGTTGGCAGCATCACTCTCCCGCCAGCCGTTTGCTCAAAATGCAACCCTGGACGAGAATATCCTCACCATTTACTGCCGCAATGGATCGCACAACCTGTTGGCGGTAATGGACTATTTCCAGGCTCATGCCATCGCATTCGGCAAGGTGTACTCCGAGCCGCCGACACTCAACGACGTATTCCTGGAGATCACCGGGAAGCAGCTGCGGGACTGAGGTGAGAACATGTTTGCCAATATCTACAAACACCGGCTTCTCTGCTCTGTGCGCAGTCTGGATGTGCTGGTGTGGACATGGATCTTCCCCTTCATGCTGGCCACGCTATTCCACTTTGCGTTTGCAAATCTGGACGCTTCCGATACCTTCCAGCCGATCCGGACAGCCATGATTCACAATACCAGCTACGCGCAGAACGTCCCCTTCCGCGACGCACTTGAATCGCTCGCAGCCGGCGGGGAGCACCAGATGATCGACCTCACCGTGGTGAGCAGCGAACAGGAGGCGGACGAACTGCTCAAAAATGGCACGGTCGTCGGATATATCACGCCTGGGGATCCCGCAAAGCTTACCGTACGGGAGTCGGGCCTGGAACAATCCATCCTGCAAGCTTTTTTGGACGCCTACCAGCAGCAGTATTCCGCCATGGACAATATCGCCGCCAAGCGGCCGGATGCCGCTGCACTGTTCCAGGAAATCCAGGGACAGTATACACAGGAGAGCGACCAGACCCGCAATTCGGCGGCCCCCTACTTTTTCGCTATGATCGGGATGGTCTGCCTGTACGCCTGCTTCCAGGGGCTGGTGACAGTCGTCAATATGCAGGCCAATCTATCCCGCCTCGGAGCACGGGTCAGTCTGGCGCCGGTCAGTAAGATTAAAATGATTTTTTACGACTCACTGGCCGGGCTGACGGTTCACTACCTCTCCTGTTCACTGGTGGTACTGTATATCTGCATGCTGATGAAGATTGACATGCTGCATGATCTGCCGCTGATTCTGATCGTCTGTCTGGCCGGGAGCCTGGTCGGTTACGCACTGGGGACAGCAGTCGGCGCGATCGGCCGCATGAAGGAGAGCGTCAAGTCCGGGATCCTGATTGTATTCAGTCTGACAATGAGTTTCATGGCCGGACTGATGGTGGAGGGGATCAATTATCAGATCCAAACGCACGCGCCGCTCCTCAGCTGGATCAACCCTGCCGCCCGCGTGGCGGACGCATTTTACCGCATCTATTACTACGACACCTATGGACTTTACTTGATTGATCTGGCGATTCTGGTTGCCATGGCCGCGGCGCTGTTCCTGGTGAGCGCCATTCTACTCAGGAGGCGGAAGTATGAAAGCATTTAAAACATGTGTCAAGGTCACCAAGCGCCACCTGCTGATCCTATCGCTCTATCTTGCGATCTTCACCACGATGCTGCTGGTCTTTACAGGCGTTATGTCCTCAAACAGCCCCACGCAGTACGAACCGAGCCAAACAAAAATCGCCCTCATCAACAGGGACGGCGACTCACCTCTCCTGACAGGACTGCGGGACTTCCTCGCCGGAAAAGGCGAATTGATCCCGCTAAAGGACGATGAAACAGCGCTGAAAGATGCCCTTATCTATGGGGAGATCCAATATGCCGTCATCATTCCGGATGGGTTTACAGATGCCTTCCTGGCCGGGGAACCGGTTCAGGCGGAGACCATGGCTGTCAAGATGCAGGCAAGCAGTGTATTCTGCGAACAGTTTGTCAACCAGTATTTTACCGTCGCAGAGATGTATGTCCGGGCGGGGATGGATCACTTTCCTGATCTGTCAACTGTCATGGCCGGCCACGCCGCGGTAGAGCTGAAACAGTACACAGGCGTACAGGAGGTCAGTTCCTATGTTCACGTGTTTTACGGAATGTTCGGCTATGTAATGACAGCCCTGATGATCCTCTCGACCAGCACGATTATGATGGCATTCAAGCGCCGCCCGGTCCGCCAACGCATCAGCTGTGCCCCAGTGCGTCCGGCTTCCGTCAACTTGCAAATCGCCGCATTCCTGGGCCTGACAGCGCTTGCATACACGGCGTTCATGACGCTGATCGCGTTGATCCCCATGATCACCGGGAATCAATTGCCGGGCGGGAAGCAGTTCCTCCTATTGACCGTCAACACAGTCTGCCTGGCCTTCATCAGCCTGAGCATCAGCTTCCTGTGCGGCCTGTTTATCAAAAATGTGACCGTTCAGAATGCAGTGGCCAACTTCACAGCGCTGATCCTCTCCTTCCTGGGCGGAATCTTCGTCCCGACCTCTCTGCTCAGCGAGCAGGTCCTCACCGTTTCCAAGTTCACACCGCTGTAC
>CASFCH010000057.1 GCA_949293315.1 uncultured Oscillospiraceae bacterium
AAGAATCTTTCAGGTTCCTTTTCTTGCCTTGCTGCTGTTTAATTTTCAAGGTCCGCTGCGCTCTTTCCGCCGCCCTTTTTCGGGCCGCTCTCTTGAGCGCTTGACTATCATACCAAATCCCCGCTCTTTTGTCAACCCCTTCTTTTCCTTTCTTTACACCCCCCCACGCGTGCCGCGGGATAATTCCCCGCATTTTGTGCCTGAAATCGGCCGCCTATACCATATCCGCCTCCTTTGGCACAAAAAAATTTTTCTGAAATTTCGCCGCGGATAATCCGCCTGATCCTGTAGAAAATAATTCGGTACACAAACTTTGAAGGAGGTATATGTTTGAAGATCAACAAGCAGGCGCTCCGACGCGTGTGGGAGATCGCCGTCATCATCCTGCTCAATCTGCTGATTATTCTGGCTGTCGCGCTGCCCTCCTCCCTTGCCGGCGGGGCGGAAGACGCCGGCGAGGCCGTTGAGGCGCTTTCACAAATTGGCTCGCGCGGGGATGAGGTGCGCCGCGTGCAGTCCAAACTCAAGGAACTCGGATTTTACACCGGTAAGGTAGATGGGATCTACGGCACGAACACCCGCGACGCCGTACGCGCCTTCCAGCGCAGCGTGGGGATTACCGTGGACGGGATCGCCGGCCAGAAGACGCTGCTGTTCCTGGGCCTGTCCGGCGGCAGTTCAGGCGGGAGTACGGGCGGTTATTCGAGCAGCGACGTACAGCTGCTGGCCAAGACGATCTCCGCCGAAGCCCGCGGCGAACCCTACGAGGGGCAGGTCGCAGTCGGCGCGGTGATTCTCAACCGGGTGGAGCACGCCTCCTTTCCGGACACGATCAGCGGCGTGGTCTATCAGCCGGGCGCCTTCTCCGCCGTGCGCGATATGAACTGGAGTCAGCCGGTCGCCGCCTCGGCGGAAAAGGCGGCGCGCGACGCCATCAATGGCTGGGACCCGTCCGGCGGAGCGATTTACTACTACAATCCCGCCAAAACTTCCAACAAGTGGATGCGCAGCCGCCCGGTCATCAAGACGATCGGGAACCATCTGTTCTGCAAATAATTGCATTGCCTTTTTGGAGAATTCAGGTATAATAATAGTATTCTGTTTTATTTTCAGGCGGCCAAAAGGCCGCCGGATTCCGCACGGGGGTGCGGATACATACGGGACGGAGGTCTTATCTTGAAAAAAAAGCGTGTTTCCACCGCGATGATCGTCACCGTCATCATCGCCGTACTGGCCGTGCTCGCCCTGAGTGTGACGCTTGTCATTCATTTTCTTTCCCCCTCGGATCATCCGGAAGATCCGCAGCGGTACGTTGGGCATTCCCTCACCTCTGCCGACTCCGATCTGCCGCTGATGCAGTCGGACATTGACACCATTTTTTATACGATTGCACAGGACGGACAGGTCTCCTTCTATGAATATACCGGTGAGGAGCTTCAGCCCGTGGAGCCGACCGGGAGCGTGAAGGTGGCGCCGCAGTGCAGCGGCATTCAAATCCCCGCTACGCTCTATTATATTCAGCGCGGGGATGAGATCACAGGCTACGGGCTCTATCACCCGGAGGCGACAGGCTCCGCCGTAACCCTGTACACATACTTTTTCTTTAATATGCGGACGCTTCCGCCAGGGTATCCCGATGAGGACAACACCCAGTTTTTGCTGCTGATGGACAGCGACGCGGACGACCTCTACAACCCGGATAAGACATACGACGAGTCGTTTTTCATCCAGCCGTTTGAAGCGGATATCGAGAAACGGACCGACTTTGACCGCAATCAGTTTGTCAGTCAGGTCAACCGCATGCCGGGTACGGACGGGCGCTACTGGAGCGATTTTGCCGTGTTCACGGAGGATACGCTGGCCTGTGCCGAGGACGGCAGGGCGCTCTTTTTCAGCGGGCGAAAATATACGGACCGCTCGGAGCGCGCCGTGGACATCTACCGCCGCAACGGCAGCAGCGGCGCCGTGCTCACCACGAAGTACACGGGCGTCGATTACCTGTACGCCTATCAGGATACGAGCGGCATCCATTATATGCGGCGGTCGGAGAGCGGGTTTGACCTCTACTGCGACGATACGATTGTCCGGTCGTTTGAGGGGGACTACAGCACCCGATACCTGCGCAGCGGCAACTATCTGCTGGACAGGGACACCGCCTGCGTCTACGATCTGCTCACGGGCCGCGAGACCGCGTTTGAGGGCGCGGACCTGTCCGAGGCCGTACTCTTTGCGGTCAGCCCCTCGGGCGGGCGGTGCATCGTGGGAACAATGCGCGAAAGCGATCCCAGTCAGCAGAGCCTGCTGTTCGGGGATCTGGAGAGCGCGGACTACACAGTCCGCAGCGAGGGGCTGATGTTCTCCGCCTCCAACGCAGCGCTTTGCTTTATTGATGAGAACACCTATTTTCACAACACGGCATCGTCCGGCGGAGATGCCACTTATTCGGGTAGGATCTTCAGCTTTGACACCATGAGCCAAAGCGCAGAAACGGAGGAAACAGCATGAGTAATTTCAGAATGATCCCCGTCGCCTCAGACAGTGAAATCCGCACCGTCTCAGAGCTGGCGGATGAGATCTGGCACGAGCACTTCACGCCTATCATTGGCGCAGAGCAGGTATCATACATGCTGCGCACGCTCCAATCCTTTGACCCGATCAAGCAGCAGATTGCGGAAGGGTACGAATACTTTCTGCTGGAGGAGGACGGGCAGCTCATCGGCTACTCCGCCATCCACGCGCTGGAAGACGGCTCGCTCTTCCTGAGCAAGCTGTACCTGCGCCGCGCCTGCCGCGGGAAGGGATACGCCTCCCGCGTGATGGCGTCATACATAGTGCTGTGCCGGGAGCGCGGCCTTGGCCGGATCTGGCTGACGTGCAACCGCTTTAACGAAAATTCGCTGAAGGTCTACAATCACCTCGGCTTTCGGAAAATCCGGGAGGAAAAGGCCGATATCGGAAACGGTTTTTACATGGACGACTATATCATGGAAAAAGCCGTACAGTAATTACACGCCGGCAAAGATTGCGATGAATTGGAGGTAAAAATATGCTCCATACGGATAAAGAAAACAATCCCGCGGATCACATCCTGCGGGTGACGGCGGCGGGCGGCGCGATCCGCGCCTTTTTTGCCGATACACGGCAGACCGTCCACACGGCGGCACAGCTGCACCACACATCGGCCGTGGTGGCCGCGGCCCTCGGCCGGCTTTTGACCGCCGGAGCCATGATGGGCGTGATGCTGAAGAACGACGGGGATCTGCTGACTCTGAAAATCAGCGGAGACGGCCCGGTCGGCGGCCTGCTGGTCACGGCCGACCGGAACGGCCGCGTGAAGGGATACCCGCAGAATCCAATGGCGGACGTCCCAAATAAGCCCAATGGAAAGCTGGACGTGTCCGGCGTGATCGGCGCGGGAACCCTCACCGTCATCCGGGATATGGGCCTGAGCGAGCCGTACAACGGCACGATCGAGCTGCGCACGGGCGAGATCGCCGAGGACATCACCTACTACTTTGCCCAGTCCGAACAGACGCCCTCCGCCGTATCCCTCGGCGTTCTGGTGGATGTGGACTACTCCATCCGGCAGGCGGGGGGATTCATCCTCCAGCTGATGCCGGGCGCAGATGAGAAAACCACAGCGTACCTGGAGCAGAAGATCGGCGGCCTGGACAGCCTGACATCTCTGTATGAACAGGGGCACACGCCCGAATCGCTGGCAAAACTGCTTTTCGCCGACATCGGCTATGAGGAGCTCTCGCGGACACCGGTGGCCTTTCACTGTGACTGCTCGCGGGAACGCGCCCGCCGCGTGCTGCTCTCCATGGGGCAGGAAGAGCTGAAAAAGCTCCGGGAGGAGGATCACGCGGCGTCCCTCCACTGCCAGTTCTGTAACCGCGAGTACCGCTTTGATGACGCAGAACTGGGTGCGCTGCTCGAAAAAGCCGCGTCACGCGGAAAAGCTCAACACTGAAATTCCAGCAGTCACCAAAACATATAACAGAAAACACCGCCCTGCCCGGGGCGGTGTTTTTCATATCCGGACGCGGGCTGTCACAGGCTGTTGATCAGCCCCATGACGCGCTTGCGCCCGTTGCGCAGATCGTGGCTCAGGAGCTTGTCCTGAAACGCCTGGCGCTCCTCCCTGGACAGGCTGAGGTACAGGTCCAGAGTGGATTCGATGATATGGTCGCTGGGATTCAATCCGATATAGGTAAAGCCGTTCTCATTGCTGACAAAGCCGTGCTTTTCCTCCCGCTGATTCTGCGCCATGGCAAACGCCGGAATCCCGAGGACGGCCAGTTCATACCCCGTGCGGCCGCGCGACGTCACGGCCACATCGCAGGAGGTCATGATCTCCGGCATGTTGGCGATATCGTAGAGCACTTCAATATTTTCAAACCGATTGTACGCCATCAATTCCTCGATATTCTTCTTCGCCCGGCCGAGCACCACGACGAATTGCTTACCCGCATACTTCTCCTGCGCGATGATCTTCAGCAGGCGGTCCGAATAGTTCTGCGGGTCCGCCCCGCCGAAGGAGATGAACACCCGCTCAACGCGCTCCCGGATCCGGATGGGCTCATAGAACATAAACAGCTTGGAGGAGATATAATAGTCCTCCCCCGTCTTGACATAGCTCAGGTCCGAGTTCTGATAGAGTGCGTTGATCACAAGGTCCGCCTTATAGATCCCCTCGCCGTCGTCCTCAAAATTGACAAGCTTGGCCTTGGGGAGCGCCTGACGCAGTGCGATCATGTAGTCGATCGACGTAGTCAGAATGTCGTTGATAAAAATATCATACTGCTTCTCCCTGGCCAAATTTAACAGTTCGCCGATCCCATCCACCCCGATCAGGTTGTGGGTCGTGCGGCCAAACACCTTGACATCCGTCTGATTGATATCGTAGTAGATATCCGGCTTGGTATAGAATTCATCCGCAAGCTCCAGCGCCCGGTAGACGTGGCCGATCCCCCGCTTGTTGTTCCCGTTGACGTAGATGGCCACCTTCTTATTCTGCAGGATGGTCTCCACATAGTGCAGGTCCGCAAAGTTGTCGATATCCACAGCCTCCTCCTCAGAGACCTCATAGACGTCGATTCTTTCGCCGATGCGCGTTTTTTCCGTCACGACCTCCCGGCGGGAGACGACGAACGCCCCCGTCTCATTATACTGGGCCGGCAGATACTGCCGATTCAGGCGCTCGCGGTAGTTGGGCACTTTTTTGCCGCCCTCCTCCCGCCAGGAGAGGTGCGGTTGGTTGATCACGGAGATCACCGTATCCAGCTGATTATTTATGGCATACTCGATCGCATGGTCGAGCGTCTCCGCCCGGAGTGTGGGGGAGGTGGGCTGCATGGTGACCACGTAGTCGCACGCATAGTCCCTGGCCACGTCGTAGATCACGGCGTCAAGCGTGACGGCGTCGCCGCACAGCTCCGCCCTGCGGTGTTTATACCCGACGCCCATCTGCTTGGCGATCACCTCAATCTCCGGGGAGTCCGTCGTGACCACAATATCCGTGATATACCTGGAGTCGAGCGCGTTTTTGATCGAGTAATAGATCAGCGGCTTATTGTTGACAAGGCGGATATTCTTGTTGGGGACGCCCTTGGATCCCGCACGCGCGGGGATCACTGCCAGAATCTTCATCGACTTTCCTCCATTGCACGGTCCGAGCGGACCGGATTCTATTTTACAGCCGGATGATTTCGCACAAACAGCACACACCTCTGTTCGGGAGCAGCGCTACCGGACCGGGGTGATGGTGAACGTATAGGCGTACTCCCGCTTCCCGTGCAGGATGTACGGCTCACGGACGTGTGCGTCGCCCGGCATATCGCCGCCGACGCCGAGCTGCGCCAGATCAAAATTGAACGTGGTGATATCCCCGTGCCGGAGCTCGTGGATATGCGTGGCCTTTTCCAGCGCATCCTGCGTGTAATGCCACGCGGAGAACTGCAGCGGCACCTCGGGCTCCGCCGTAAAGCGCAGGCCCCGGCCGTCGCGGTCCGTCACCTGGGCAAAACGCACATCCGTGCGGTTGGCGTTCTCCTGCGGGCGCATATAGTGGTGCTCCAGATCGGATACCGACATGCTGTGCAGTGCGATCTTGCCGCCGGTCTTCCGATCACAGTATGTCTCATGCGGTCCGCGTCCATACCATGTCACCTGATCGAGATCCCGGATCAGGCCCATCTGGGTGCCAAAGCGCAGCAATGTGGCGCCGGGCGTACCCTGATGGCGGATCTGCACCGCGCCGTCCGGATACACTGCGATCCGGGAGGAGACATCGCGCATCCCCTTGACGGACCAGGTCACCGCAACGCAGGCGCTGCCGTCCGCGCGCTGCTCAACACCCGTGATCTTCCCGCGGGCCGAATGCGTGGCGCGCTGCCAGGCGTAATAAGGATGCATCGGAATGAGATACGGCACAAAGTTCAGATTGGAAAAGTCATTATCCGTCATGGCGCGGAAATAGTTGGGCCGGATCGGGGAGCGCAGCATCTCCCGCCCGCCGTAGACCAGCGAGGCGACCTGCCCGCCCGCGTCAATGCGCACGGAAAAATCCGCCCCCTGTACCGTCACGCCGCCGTCGCGCGTGATGCGTACGGGCGCCCCGCCATGGGCCGGCGCGGGCTCAGAATGCGGCGTGAGAACAAACTGATCCCAGGCCTGCTCGTACCCCTGCTCACACCAGGGCTTCGCCGTCCGGTTGATGCAGGAGACCGTCAGGACGCACTCCTTCCCCGCCGGAAGATTTTCCGCATGATAGGGAATGGTAAAATCGCACGCCGACAGCGGCGCGGCGTTGAGCCCGTCGATCACGCCGCTCTCAACCGGCTCGCCCTCCGCCTCCGTCTTCCAATGCACCTCATAGTCCGAAAGATCGGTGAACAGATGCTTATTTTTCACCGTATAAAGCTGCTGATCCCGGTCCTTCTCGGTGAATTTGACCTCCGCATAGACTTTTTTGACCTCATAATAGGAGGGGTGCGGCTTCCGGTCCGCAGCGACGATGCCGTTGGCACAGAAGTAGGTGTTGCTGCCCGTCATAGCCGTAACGTTCGGCAGCTGCAGCGGGTGGCGCGGCTCGCCCTTTTCAAAATCCGTCCCATAGAGCCAGTGGTCCCCCTCCGCCGTCTTCAGGCGCAGGGACTGGTCCACAAAGTCCCAGATATAGCCGCCGCACATGTGGTCATACGCCTCAAACGCATCCATGTACTCCTGAAAATTGCCCAGGCTGTTCTCCATTGCATGGGCATATTCGCACAGGATCACCGGTTTGGTGTACCCCTCCTTCGGGATGGGCTTGGAGTCGGCGGCCAGCCGGTTGGCGATATTGTCATAGAACGTGATGGTGATCGGTTCCTTTTTGCACAGCTTCTCCATCGTATCCGCAAGCGGATACATGCGGGAGATCACGTCGGTCTTCGTCAGGTCAAAATCGCCCTCGTAATGGAAGGGGCGCGTGCCGTCGAGCTTCAGCGCAGCCTGTTTCATCTTCATAAAATTGTCGCCGTCCCCGGCCTCGTTGCCCAGGGACCACATGAAGACGCACGCATGGTTCCGGTCGCGCAGGACCATACGCTCCATTTTGTCCACGGCCATGCCCGTCCACACCGGATTGCTGCCGGGGACGCCCTTGCGCCGGACGCCGTGGCTCTCCAAATCGCACTCATCCATCACGTAAAAGCCGTACTCGTCGCACAGCTCGTAGAAAAACGGATCGTCCGGGTAGTGGGAGGTGCGGATGGAATTGATGTTCGCACGCTTCATCAGCTTCAGATCCTGATAGTACCGCTCGCGGGGGACGGCCCAGCCGCAGTCGGGGTCAAAGTCGTGCCGGTTGACGCCGCGGATGAGCATCGGCTGCCCGTTGAAGAGGATCTGCTCGCCCACGATCTCCACCTTTTTAAAGCCGAAACGGATCGCCTTGCAGGACGTTGTTCCATCCTCTGCCTCCAGCGTCAGCAGCAGGGTGTACAGGTTCGGCGCTTCGGCGGACCACTTGAGCGGATTCTTCACCACCGCGGAGAGCTCCGCCCGCGCGGCGCCGTTTGGCTCCACGGACAGCGCGCACGTCCCGATCTTTGTCTTTTCTCCGGAGGCATCCACTATTTCAGCCGTCAGCACAGCCGTGGCCGCCTGCGCCGCATAATTTCGGACCGTGGCCTGAACCCTCGTATCGCTGTCCCGGTATTCGCCATCCAAATCCGTCGTGATAAAGAAGTCCCGCAGGCAGATTTTCTCCTCACAGAAGAGATACACCTCGCGGTAGATGCCGCACAGCCACCACATATCCTGATCCTCCAGATAGGTGGCGTCGCAGTAGCGGTAGACGCGCGCACAGACCAGATTTTCCCCGCTGTGGAGGTACTTTGTCACGTCGAACTCATGCGGCGTCATGGAGCCCTGGGAGTATCCGACATATTCCCCGTTTACATACACCTCCAGCGCCGCCTTGACCGCGCCGAAGTGGAGAAAGACCTCTTTCCCCTCAAAGTGTGCAGGCAGGGTAAAGGTGCGCCGGTAATGGCCGATCTCCTGCATGGTATGGTCGATCGCGGGGATCTTCCCCTTGCTGCGGGAGATAGCGCGCGGGAAGGTGCTCGCGTAATAATAGGGCACACTGCCCGTATTCTGCGTCTGCCAGACGGAGGGGACGGGAATGGTCCGCCAGGCGCTGTCGTCAAAATCCGGCCTGTAAAAATCGGACGGCTCCCCGTCGAGCCCGCGCTGCCAGTGGAACTTCCAGTCCCCGTTGAGCGTCATCTTCGTGTCAGGCTCCGCGCGCCCGACGGCCCGCTGTCCGTCCGCATAGGAGAAGGCGATCACATGCCCCTCCTCCTTATTCCGTCCGATCACTGCCGGATTTTCCCAGTCAAATTTACCCTTGTGCATAAGCTCCTCCTATATCGTACGGCCCGGCGCTCACGTGCCGGACGTGATTTCCACAGGTTTTCAAGGCGTGTATGTAATCGTAAAGCAAGGGGAGCGCATCCTGCTGTACCCCATGACGCTCTCACGGAAATAGTTGCCGCTGATATCCACATGCTGGCCGCCGGACTGCACCCGCAGCTTTTTTACATAGCCGATCTCCTCACTGACGGCGCCATCCTGCTCCAGAATCGTCAGCCATCCCGACGGATCGCCGGTCATTGTGATCCCCAGCGCCTCCTCCAGTATTGCGGCCATCTCCTGTGCCGAATACGTACGGCTGACCTGATAATTGCTTTGCCGGATGTCCCCGGCGCTTTCCGCCGGGGTCAGATAGGGGATGGAACCGCCCCAGATCGTCTGGGAGGCCGCCGTCTTTCCGGCGCTCATGGCGTGGAATACGGCGTTGATCGGCTGTCCGTTATACACAGCCATCTGCCCGTAAACCGCGGCAACGGCACTGCGCACCTTATCGGATACCTTTGAAATATCGCTGACGCTGGCCATCCCGGAAATACTGTTCCCCTGATAGCGGGCATACGTGTAGGCCGCCACGGCCTGCGCCTTGAGCGCCTCGGTCTCAAAGCCCGAACCCATCTCCTGCTGGACGACGCGGGCGATGTCGTCCGCACTCGGGATCCCCGGCTGCCCCGCGGCGGAATCGTTTGTCAGGGTTGCGCCCGGGTAATAATGGCAGACGATCCAGTCATACGTCCGCCCCTCCTGTGCAAAAGCATTTGCCCCCCACTGGCTCATTCCCACCCCGTGGCCATAGCCATAGGTGGTAATGGTAAAGGTGCCCGAAAAGTCCCGGGAGGGCTCCTCCGGATCCTTCTCCGGCTTGTCCTCGTCCGCAACGATGACCGGCTTTTCCTCCGTCTGGCCGCCGCCGACGCCGCCGGCCTGCGCCTGATCGTTCTGCGGCTTGCTGGCAGGAGTGACCGGACGGGTCGCCGGCTCCTCCGTTGTGAGTTCCTCCGTGGTCTCCGTGGTGCTCTGGGCCGGCGCCGCCGTAAGGCCGACCGAGCGGCGGCTGGCCAGATAGCTGGTGGTGTCCATATCCAGTGCGTCCTCCGTATAAAATGCGGCGGCGGACGGCGTGCGCAGACACACGCCCATGATCACACACACGATCAAAAGCACGGCGGCGCATACACCGGAGATCACCTTGGCTTGAACGGAGAGGCGATGCGGCCGTTCCTCCGCCTCCTCATCCTGTGCGACGATCAGCGGAGCGCCGGCGGACAGGCGTTTGACGCCGCCGCCCGCGAGCGTTTCCAGACAGCGGAGCAGATCACACACCGCAGCCTGTACGAGATCCTGAGGGCGCTCCCCCTCCTGCAGATAGAGGCGGCGCACATACACGCCCCGCTCATCTGCGGCGGCGATATAGAGAAACATCTCCGCCCCCTCCGGGCCGGAGGTAAACACATTTGAAATGGCCGCGCCGTAATCGGTCTCCTCCGTTTCCAGCGCACCCATGGCGAGCCGGGCAACATGGTCGCGCGGATTCTCCCCGCCACGCTCTCGGCTGTAATCGCTGAAAAGGAGCACGTCCTCCGCCCCGTCGGCCTGATCCGCAAGGCGGCGCAGCACCCCGGCCGTCTTCGTCCGGGCGACGGCTACGGTGCAGCGCTTTTTGGTCAGTGCGGCAACCGCCGCACAAGCGAGCGCCGCCCCCTCGTCCTCCGAATCCCGCGACCGCTCCTCCTGATCGGGCGTCTCCTCCACCGGTTCGGTCCCATCCCCGGCGGGGGAAATCCCCTCCGGCGCTTCCTGAACCGCATCCGTCCCCTCCCCGGAGGGGGCCGCTCCGGTATCCACGCCAAAATAGGGGATCAGGGATTCGGATATCACCGCCGGCAGGCGCCCGCCGTCCGCGGAGAGAAGGAGGATCTGCTGGCGATCGGACTTTACGGCAAAACCGGAGTAAAGCCCATCCGGCGAGGGGAACACTTCCGCTCCCTGCGGGATGAGCGCATGCTCAGCGGCGCGCTCCGGGCCGATGGCGTCGGGCGCATGGGCGGCAATCCTGTCCAAAAGCGACGCATCGCGCACCGCCGGGACGCCCAGCGCCGCAATCAGCTGCTTTTTGCAGCGGATATAGTGGCGCGGACTGACGGCCACGACAACCGTATCCTCAGCCTTGAGGGCCTCGACCAGCGCGGAAAACAATCCCTTGAGATCGCCGCAGTATTCCAGTCGGCAGTCCCCATACCGCCCCAGCGCCGCCCGCAGCTCATGGCAGGAGCTGATAAAGCCGCGCTCCGCGCAGTTGTCGGACATCGCCAGCAAACCGATCTTCATATGCTTCCTCCTCCGAATGCGGACCGGACCTTATCCAATAGTCCAGCGGTTGGCATCCTTGAACGGATTCTCCTGCCCTTTTTTGTCATACCATGCCTGCGGATAGCGCGGATTTGCGTTCTCGTAGGCCAGGGAGGTATCCACCTCTTCGCTCTCCCCGTCGCGGACCATCCGAGCGACCACTACAAGGCGCTCGTCGCTGTAGTTGGTATAGCAGGTGGAGAGCGTCAGCAGCTTATCCGTGGGGGCGATATCCACCCCGGTCGTATACAGCTTGCGCTGATCGAGCTGATCGACAAAGCCGTTGAACGACTCCGTGCTCGGGAAGCCCGTGTACAGATAGTCGAACACATAGCCGTTGTCCGAGGCCGGGTCGGAGTTGGTGAGGAACACGGCATAGACCTTCCACTTTGTGGTCCGGTACAGCGTGTCAAACTCGATCACCGGGGACTCGCGGAACCCGGAGACGCTCATATATTTTTTCAGATTGGAGAAGATCATATTGTCGCGCATATAGTGGCCGTAGATGATCGTATTCGTGTCAAACGGCTCCTCGACCGTGTTGCGGTAATCCAGAAACGGATTGCCGTAATCGGTATCGACCTTTTCAAAGTCGCGGTAGAGGTAAAAGCTGTTGTCCTCCCCCTGAACGATCGGCAGGCTGATATTCTTCCCCTCAATCGTCAGCCAGCCCACAAAGTCCTGGTTGAGCGCATAGAGGCTGTAGAACTTGGACTGCATCCCCTCCGGGAATTCCACATCCGGGTAGAGCTTTTCCGCCTCCTCCAGCGTCAGCTTGGCGCTCTCGTCCACCATGTTGGCGTAGTCCTGCACACTGCTGTTGCTGTTGATCCGCTCGGAAAGGCGGTTGATTCCCCAAATTCCACAGCCGATGAGCACGAGGATGGAGACGATCAGCAGCACCTTGCGCACGATCTCCAGCGGCGGGTCCCCCTTCCAGGGGATGATTGCCTTTACAAAGCGTTTCCCGCGGCTCTCCCTGGGCTTCTCCCCGCTCGGCGTCCGATTCGGGCGGCCTGCGTGCTGCGGGCGGCGGGAGGCCGGCCCGCGCCGTTCCGGTTTCTCCGCGGTATCCTCCCGCTGGGCGTACTTGTTCATCCACTCTTCGTCTGCGGTGTACCTCTTCTGATCTTCATTCACGGTGCATACCTCCCGTTGTCAATTCCTGTTTACAGATTCCCGATCTGATCCGTCTCCCCCTGCAGATACAGGCGCACCATATCGAGCGCGTTGGAGGAGGAGACGTAGCGGTTATATTCCCTGCTTCCGGGACCGGAATGGCCGGTGGTCACTTTTCGGACAAAGGTCCGGACGCCGTCCGTGAGGGCCAGATAGCTCAGCCCCGCGGGTTTCCCGCCCTCGGACGGATCCGGCCCGGCGATCCCCGTGACGGAGACTGCCAGATCCGCTCCGCTCACCCGGAGCGCGCCCGCCGCCATCTGACGCGCCACGTCGGCGCATACGGCGCCCTGCTGCGCGAGCGTGTGCTCGGACACGCCGAGCACGCGGACCTTGACATCGTTGGAATAGGAGACAATCCCGCACTCGAACACCTCCGAGGCGCCGGGGACCTCCGTGATCCGCTTGGCGATCAGGCCGGCCGTGCAGGACTCCGCAATTCCCAGCTTCCTGCCGCTCTTTTTCAGCAGCTCCACTGCGGTGTGTTCCAGACCGGGCGTATCCACTCCATATATAAGCGTACCGAGACGGGAGCGGATCTCCGCCACCACTGCATCGCACATCTCGGCCGCCTGCTGCGATGTGTCCGCCCGCGCCGTGACGCGCAGCAGCGCCTCGCCCGATTTCGCATACGGGGCAACGGTGGGATTCTGCCGGTCGAGCAGGTCGGAGACGCGCGTCGCCATGGCGGATTCCCCGATCCCAAAGGTCCGTACAGATCGCGAGACGATGGCCCCGTGCGCATATTTTTTCAGCAGGTAGGGGCGCACGCCCTCCTCAAACATCGGGTTGAGTTCCCGGGGCGGCCCGGGCAGCAGAATAACGCATTTGCCGTCCTTCTCCACCGCGCATCCGGGTGCGGTGCCGCGGCTGTTGTAAAAGACGGTCCCGCCCTCCGGCACCAGTGCCTGCTTGCGGTTGATCTCCGCCATCGGCGTGCCGCGCCGCCGGAAATATTCCTCGATCCACGCGAGCGCCCGCGCGTCCTCCCGCAGGGGGACGCCCATCGTCTCACAGCAGACCTCTTTGGTCAGATCGTCCTTTGTCGGCCCCAGGCCGCCGCTGAGAATGACGATATCACTGCGGGAGAGCGCACGCCGCAGCGTGTCGGAGAGCCGTTCCCGGTTATCCCCGACCACATCCGTATACAGCACGCTGATCCCGAGCGCAGCCATCTCCCGGGAGAGGAACTGCGCATCCGTATTTACGATATCCCCCAGCAGGATCTCCGTCCCGACGCTGATGAGTTCACAATTCATGATGA
This sequence comes from uncultured Oscillospiraceae bacterium, assembly GCA_949293315.1. Taxonomy (GTDB): domain Bacteria; phylum Bacillota; class Clostridia; order Oscillospirales; family Acutalibacteraceae; genus Onthovicinus. The sequence goes on from CASFCH010000057.1 coordinate 13,712, forward strand.
AATCTCCGTTTCACTCTTCTGTCAATAGATCATTTTAAATTTAGTATCCGCCACAGCCCGCGCGATCATCTCATCCCACGCGACGGCGGACTCCACCTTTTCAAGCTGCGCCACAGTCGGACGCGTGCGCGGGTGGCGCGGGGTAAACACGGTACAGCAGTCCTCATACGGCAGGGAGGAGAGCTCAAAGGTGTCGATTTTTCTGGAAATGCGCACAATCTCATCCTTATCCATCCCGATCAGGGGCCGCAGCACCGGCATCTGCGCCACGGCGTCCGTGCAGCCGAGGGCATACACCGTCTGACTGGCCACCTGACCCAGACTCTCCCCGGTGATGAGGGCGGAGCAGTTGTCCTTCTGTGCGACAATGCCGGCGATGCGCATCATCATCCGGCGCATGACAAGCGTGAAGAATTCCTCCGGGCAGCGGTCCCGGATGGTCTCCTGGATCTCCGTAAACGGAACGGTGAACAGGGCGACACGGCCGCTGTAACGCGCAACGCGGGAGAGCAGATCCTGCACCTTTTTCTCCGCCATGGGCGAGGTGTAGGGCGGCGAGGCAAAGTGGACCGCGGAAAGCGCCAGTCCGCGCTTGGCCATCATCCAGGCGGCCACAGGGCTGTCGATCCCCCCGGAGATCAGCACGGCGCCGCGGCCGGAACTGCCAGTGGGCATGCCGCCCGCCCCGCGGATCTGCGGGCCGTGGATGTAGATATAGCGATCCCGCACCTCGATCATCACGGTGAAGTCCGGATTGCGGACATCGACGCTCAGGTTTTTGAACCGGCTGAGCAGATAACCGCCCGCCTGCGCGCAGATCTCCGGGGAGCGCAGCGGGAAGTTTTTGTCGGACCGCTTGGCCTCCACCTTGAAGGTGCGGACCGAGCCGAGCGTGGGCGCCAGATATTCCGCCGCCGCCGCCAGCATCCGCTCCATCTCCTTGGGGGCCGCCGCCGCGCGGGAGTACCCCGCGATCCCGAAAACTTTTCCGATCCGGCCGCACGCCTCCTCCAGGTCAAAGTCCTCCCCCGGCTCCACCATAATGGTGGACTGGGACTTGCGGACCTCAAAATCGCCCAGGCCCTTCAGCCGCCGGCGGATATTGCCCACGAGCATATCCTCAAAGGTGGAGCGGTTGAGCCCCTTGAGCGCGAGCTCGCCGTTTTTAATAAGTATGATTTCCTTCATCGTTTTCTCCTGATTGTTTTCAATGCGTCGGTGAGAGCGGCGAGCAGTTCGTCGATCTCCTGAGCGGTTGTCTCGTGTGAAAAGCTGATGCGGATGGCGCTGTCGATCACCTGCGGCTCCAGTCCGCAGGCCGTCAGCACATGGCTGCGGTGGCCGCTCGAGCACGCCGACCCGCCGGAGACGCAGATCCCCCGCGCGGAGAGAAAGTTGATCATCGGCTGTGCGGGGATCCCCAAAAACGAGGCGTTGACAATATAGGGCAACGCATCCGCCGGGGAGTTGATGCGCACATCCGCCATGGCGGAAAGGCCGGAAACCAGACGGTCCCGCAGGCCTTCCACATGGTCCGCCGACCGTTTCAGGTCCGGCAGCGCCTGCACCGCGGCGGCAAATCCGGCGATGCCCGGCAGGTTTTCCGTGCCGCAGCGCACGCCCTTCTCCTGCCCGCCGCCAAAGACGCGCTGGCGCAGACGGACGCCGCTGCGCACATAGAGCGCCCCCACACCCTTGGGGCCGTGGATCTTATGGGCGCTGACGGTGACGAGATCCGCGTGCAGCCGCGCCGGGCGGACCTCCGTCTTCCCGAACGCCTGCACACAGTCGCAGTGCGTAATGACGCGCGGATTTTTCTGCTTGACCGCGCGGAAGAGGTCCGCCGCCGGCTCAACGGTGCCTGTCTCGTTGTTCACCAGCATGATGGAGACAAGCTCCGTGCTCTCATCCACCGCATCCAGAACCGCCTGCACATCCACACGGCCGCCCCGGTCCACCGGTGCAAAAAAGACGGATCGGCCCGCATCGCCCAGCGCGCGGACGGCGCGCTCCACACTCGGGTGCTCCACGCAGGACGTGATGACGCCCCCGTGCCTGCCGCCGTGTTCCGTCACGCCGAAAATCGCCATGTTGTTGCTCTCCGTCCCGCCGGAGGTAAAATAGACCTCCCCGGCGCCGCACCCGAGCGCCCGCGCCAGAGTCGCGCGGGAATCCTCCAGGATTTCATGCGCCTCAAATCCCAGCCCGTGCAGGGAGGAGGGATTCCCATACCGGCGGGTGAGGACCTCATACATTTTATCGGCCGCCTGCCTGCAGACGCGCGTGGTTGCGCTGTTGTCCAGATACGCGGACATCCGCGCACCCCCTATCCAAAAAAAGTTATATTCTTATTTATTATACAACATTTAAATACGCGGCGCAACAATCTTGATGCAGTGCGTATATTTCAGCCGGCACGGCAAAAAATAGCACCGGCAGTATGATTTTGTAACGAAAGGATGGAACGCCCATGAACAGCAGCTCACGCCGCAGCACGGTACGCATCGTCAGCTTTATTCTGGCGGGGTTCGTGGCCCTGGGAGCCTCCGCGATTGTCCACTCCGTGCGCGCGCGCAACCTTGAACTACAGGTCGAGGCCGCCAACGAGCGCGCCGTCGGTGAACTCGGCGAATATATTTCCAACATCCAGACCTCCCTGCAGAAGGGGCTGTATGCCAACACGCCGGACATGGCGGCCAGACTCTCCATGCAGCTGCGGCAGGAGGCCGCCGGCGCCAAGAGCAGCCTCTCTCAGCTGGCGCTCAGCGAACTGGAGCTGGACAACCTGTACCGCTTCCTCTCCCAGGTGGGGGAATTTGCGCTCTCCCTCTCCCGCAAGCTCGACAGCGGTCAGGAGATCACCGCCGGGGAGCGCGAGACGCTCCGGACCCTCTCCGCCCACGCGGATACGCTCGCATCGCAGATCGAAGGGATCCGCATCGCGCTGGAAAACGGGACGCTCTCCTTTACGCAGGCTGTGAGCACACTCTCTTCGGGCGGCGGAGCGGACTATATCGGCAGCGCCATTGATGATATGGAACAGTCCATGGCCGATCTGCCCACCCTGATCTACGACGGCCCCTTCTCCGATCACATCATGCAGGCGCAGCCGAAGATGACTTCCGGCAAAGCGGAGATCTCCCTCTCGGATGCGGCGGCGATCGCCTCTAAAATCACCGGCGTGGCGGCGGACGAACTGACGAACACGGAGGACGAGAGCGGTACGATGCCGTCTTATGGTTTTTCCCATGGGGAGACGACGCTCAGCATCACCAAAAACGGCGGCTATTTAAGCTATATGCTCTCCTCCCGCTACGCCGGCGAGGCGACGATCGGCTATGAAGAGGCGGTCTCCAAAGCCAAGGCCTATCTGGATTCGATCGGTTATCCCGATATGGCCGAGTCGTACTACTCCGTCAGCGACGGCATCTGCACCATCAACTTCGCGTATATGGCCGGGGATGTCATCTGCTACCCCGACCTGATCAAGGTCTCCGTCGCGCTGGACAACGGAGAGGTCACCGGAGTGGACGCCCGCGGCTACCTGATGAATCACACGCAGCGTGCCGCCATGACCCCGGCCATCACCAGCGATGCCGCCGCCGCCAGTGTCAGCGACGTGCTCACGATCGAGTCCGTCCGGCCCGCCCTGATCCCCACGGACTCCGCCGGGGAAAAGTACTGCTATGAGTTCAAGTGCAGGGGCGAGGACGGCGAGGATGTGCTCGTATATATCAACACGGCCACCGGGCAGGAGGACAATATCCTGATCCTCACCTATTCCGACGACGGGATTTTTGCCCGGTAGATCCGCCGCAAGTATCGTATCACACAAATATTGCAAAAATATTGCAGCTTCAGAGAAAATATCCGCGGACATGCCGCCCTTTTGTTGGGATTGGAGGGAGACATGTCCGCCTTTTTCATTTTTTCTCATTTCCATCCCATAAAAGGACGAAAAGCATTGACTATTTGTATAATAAGCGATAAAATATGAAATAAGTGTATCATTTTTATACGCTTTGTCCACAATTTGACGAAATGCACAAGGAAAGAGGTTGAGAGAAATGAAAAAATCCGCAATGAGATGTCTCGCTCTGGGCCTGAGCGCCGCCGCCCTGTTTTCACTGGCGGCCTGCGGCGGGGAGGAAAACACGGCCACCGGCGAATCGTCCGATCCTTCCGGCATCCCGGCGGCCGAGAGCATGGCGCCGGAGAGCGCGGCGGCCGCGGAATCCGATACCGCCCCCTCCCAGGTGCCGGAGAGCGGCACACCGCAGGACCCCGGCCAGCCGGTTCAGGCAAGGGGCTCCGATCAGCAGGCGATCCCCTCCACCAAGGCGGAGATCCTCACCCTGTACACGCAGGTCATGAACAAGGCAAAGAGCGAAAAGCCCGCCTATCAAAAGATTGAGTATCAGGAAATCACGGAGAGGAACTTTGACAGCGGCGCCGTCAACACCGTCCTGAAGCTCGCCGGTCTGTTCATGACCACGGAGGAAAAGGCCACCAAGAACCCGGAGCAGCACGCCAAGGGCGCCGACATGACGTACTTCCCGGTCTACGAGGGCAGCGCGGGCTGTCTGATCAACCCTGCGGACGCCGACAAAGCGATCGAAAAGGCCTCCTGCCGAGCGCTCTCGGATGGGAATTACGAGATTGTCATCACCCTCAAGCAGGAGACGAATCCCGAGCCGCTCATCTCCTATCACGGGCAGATGTTCTCCCCCATCTCGAAGAAGGTCATCGATCAGGAGATCGAAAAACTTGGCGTTGTCAATGCGGAATACTACTCCGTCACCTATCACGACTGCACCGCTACGCTCGTATTCAACCCGAACAATCACCAGATCGTCTCTCTCGGGCAGAAGATGTACTGCCTGATCGAGGCCAAGGGCACGATTGACATGGTCCTTCATTTTGACATCGACGGCAACGCCACACTGGAAAATACGCTTCAGATCACCAATTTCCAATATTGATCAGGCGGGAACAGGAGGGAACCATCCATGCAGCATCAGATCACACAGCGCACACGGCTGCTGGACGCACAGGGGAACGTGGCCGAACCCGGCTACTGCGTCCACAACCTGTACGACTACGCGCGCAGCGACATCCGCGCCAATCCGCTGCGCATCAAGGAGTGGGACTTTTACCAGATCACCGATGAGCGCTACACCTTGCAGATGACCATCGGTTCGCTGTCCTACGGCGGGATGAGCGGCGTCACGCTCTTCGACCGGCAGACCGGGGAAAAGTTCGAGTGCAATGACCTTGCGCTCTTCCCGTTCGACAAATACCATCTGCCCGCCAACACGGAGATTCCGCACAAGATCACGATCGATAAAAAGGGCTTTTACATGTCCTTTGACGTGACGGAGACGCAGCGCCGCCTGACACTGCGCGGCCGCAACCGCAAGGGCGGCGACTTTAAAGCCGACATTCTCTACGACGTGATGCCCGGCCTGCAGTCGCTGGTCATGGCCGTCCCCTTCCGTCAAAAGGGCCACTTTTATCTGAATCAGAAAATCAACTGTATGCCCGTCACCGGCAGGGTGCGCCTGGGCAGCCGGGTGATCGAATTCCGTCCGGAGACCGCGTTCGGCCTGCTGGACTGGGGGCGCGGCGTGTGGCCGTTCGTCCAGAGCTGGTACTGGGGCAACGGCAGCCACTGGCTGCCCGACGGCCGCATCTTCGGCTTTGAGATCGGATGGGGCTTCGGCGATATGAGCGCCGCGAGCGAAAACACGCTGTTCCTCGACGGCGTCGCCCATAAGATCGACCAGGTCTATCTCAAAAAGGATCCAAAGGATTACATGAAGCCCTGGGTCTTTACCTCCAACGACGGCCGGTTTGAAATGACGATGACGCCGGAGCATGACAATTTTACAAATCTCCGCTTCCTGGGGATCGGCAACCGCTGCCATCAGGTGTTCGGCAAGTGGAACGGGACCGTCGGTCTGGACGACGGGACGCAGCTGGAGATCCGGGATATGACGGCGTTCTGTGAATTTTCCGACAATCACTGGTAAAATTTGTACCGCTTGGGAGCAAAAAGGCCTGTATGCGAGCACAGACGGCATACAGGCCTTTTTTCAAGTCCATTTTTAATGAATCGGAAAAAAACGGGCAATACTATAAACGCACCGTCAAACACGGTACATGAATGACGAATTTTTTCTGGAAAGGGGAACCCCAAAGATGAAAACATTCCGCAAAAAGCTCCTGAGCCTCGCCGTGCTCTCGGCGATGTGCCTGCTGATTTTCTCAGGCTGCGGGAACACTGAGGACGGAAAAATTACCGACAACCGCAATACGACCGACCGCAGCAGCGTGGGCTCGGATATTCAGGAGGGCATGTCCGACATGGGAAGCGATATCGGAGACATGGTCACCGATGCCGGCGACGCGATCCGGGACGGTGTCACCGCCGCCGAAGACGCCGGGCGCGATGCGATCACCGATATTTCGGAGGCGGCGAGCGACGCCGCGCGCAATGTTCGGGACGCCATGCGATGATCCCACACCTGAACCGCAATTCTCCCCGGTATGTATATACCGGGGCGTTTTTTATTGTCCGGGAGTGCGAAAGCATGAAGAAAATCTTACAAAGCGCCGAAAATTCTTACATTTCTTCAAAGGTTTTGGAAAAGGCATTGTGTTTGGGCGCAAATGCCGATATGATAGATTCATAGCCGGATACCATTTGTTACAAAAAGTTACGCTTTGGTGTCAATTGGGGAACAAAACCTGCCGGGCCCTTGCATTTGCCCGGGTGGGATGGTACAATCCGGTCATCGAAACAACTGAAAAAGGAGGAAGAGCAGCTATGATCGAAATTGACAACGTGACGAAGAAGTTCGGGCGCTTTACGGCGATCGAGGACCTGTCCGTCACCGTGGAGGAGGGCTCCATCTACGGCCTCGTCGGCTACAACGGCGCCGGAAAA
>CASFCH010000058.1 GCA_949293315.1 uncultured Oscillospiraceae bacterium
ATCAGGCGTTAAAGCTGAAGGTGCGCGACGCCGTTTTGCAGGCGGGGGCGGATGTGTTTGACGGCTCCGTGACGGCACGGGAGGCCGAGCGGAAAATTACGCCCCGGATCGATGAACTGACCCGCGTTGCAGAAGAGACGATTGCGGCGGAGGGATTTGACTATGACGTGAAGGTGACCGTGACGCAGGAGTATTTCAATACACGGACATACGACGATACGGTCACACTGCCTGCCGGGATGTATCACGCGGTGAAGGTTGTCATTGGAGCGGGCGAGGGTCAGAACTGGTGGTGCGTGATGTTTCCGCCGCTCTGTCTGCCGGCGGCGGAGAACAGGGCGGAGATCGACGCCGTGCTCGATGGGGAGGAGGTCCGGGTCGTGGAGTCGGATCCGCAGTACGAGCCGCGCTTCAAAATTCTCGAGTGGATCGGACAGATCAAGGAACGCCTCTCATAGTTGGGGGCTCCCCGGCGAGTCTGCCGCAGTGGCAGCAGACTTATTTAGATAGATAAAAGATGGCGGACACTCTAATGTCTGCCATCTTTTGCTGTTTCAATTTTTAAACTGTAAAGAAGCTCGGAGTTTAAGCGTCCTTCCAGACGGGCTCTCCGGTGGCGGTGTCCGTCTCGTTATACCTTGGTACGTCAAATTTGGGGCCAAGGTAGACGAGCTGGAAGTTGTAGGCCTCCGTCTCCACGGTAAAGGAGGTGCCGGACACGGTTTCGTCTATATAGACGATGATCTGGGAAATCTTCTCATATGCCATTTCAATCAGGATACGCTTGGAATTTGCCAGCACGGAGGGCTCGCCGTATTTTTCCTCATAGCGCTTCAGGTAGTCGTCGCTCACCTTGAACTGCAGCTGGGTCACATGCCCCTTCTTGCTGATCTCGGCGCCGTCAACGGTGAAGTCCATATCGTCCACCGTCAGGTCCTGCAGACATTTGAGCTTTTCGGCCAGAGAGTACTGGCGGAAGGCATCCGAGTTGTAATACGCCTTGGCAGTCATAGGCTGCTTGGTTTTTACGGCGGTTCCGTCCTCGGCGGTGACCGTCTCAAAGAGATAATCCTTCACCTCATCGGTGGCGTTGATCCCGGAGGAGTGGCCGCAGATGCTCTGATAAGTCTCCTTATCGTTTTTCTTTTCGATCACCTGAATTCGCAGCGTGGTGTATTCGCCGTTTTCATCCACCAGCGGCACATATTCCTTCTGATCAATGTCGGACAGGACGTTCACCTGCTTGTAAATGGTGTCCGCCGTGCGGTTGTCTGTCTCCTTCCAGTAGAACAGATCGCTGGCAAGCGCATTTTTCAGCGCCGTGTCCAGTTCTTTTTCCATCTCCTCGGTAGTCAGAGACGAGCTGCATCCCGAGAAGAGCCCCAGGACAAGTGCGGAGCACAGCGTCAGGCCGACGATCGCTTTTCCCATCTTTTTCTGTTTCATTGTGGTCACCTCCTTATGCCTTCACCGAATCGGTGCGGCGGCTCATGATCTCCTGGTAGCGCTTTTCCATATCCGGCAGGATCGTCTTGCTGATCTCATATTCGCGGACAAGTTCCTTGGCGTTCAGATAAACTTTCAGCGTATTGTGGTATGTATCCAGCTCCTTCTCGGCCGATTTGATCGCCTTAGTGCGGGCGCGGTTTTCAGCCGCCGTTTTGGACGGCATATCAAGCGCCGACTGGAGTTTTGATTCATCCGGGATCACAATTCCGTTGGGGAAATTTTTCCGGATCTTCTCAACCATCTTATCCGTCTGGCGAATCATTTTACGGGACGCCTTGTGATCCGGTTCATTTTGGAAGAGGGCGGTCCCGTCCAGATTGGCAAGCGCATCCATCGGCGCTTGGGCCAGCTGCTGTGCCAGACGGACTTTTGTGAGCATCTCCGGCTTTTTGAACTTATCGAGTTCATTGATCAGATAGCGGGCGGCATCCTTTTCAACAAGGAGCTGTTTAGCGTCCTTGAGCGCCTTTCTGGCCTTCTTTTTCTCTGATTTGCCTCTGGCCGAGCGCACCTCGGCGCGCAGTGCCTTGAAGTCGGTCTGCGGGGCGTTTAGATAACCGTATGTCTCGTTAATTCCCTCGATCGTCTCAATAACGCGCTCATCATCCAGGCAGTCGTTGACATAGTCGTCAAACAGGGCGCGGTACTCGAGCGCTTTGACGATATTGCGATGCTTTTCGACAGAAAGGCTGTAGAAGAAGAAGGGAATGAGGTTGAGCGCTGCGCCGACAATGGAAAGTACGCACAGCATACCAAAGAAGGTGTTTCGGATCGTGGGATCAAAGAGAATATCGTAGTTTGTAGTCACGCCGAACAGCTCATAGAAGTAGGGCAACACGAGGCCGCTGCTCAGGGTAATCGGTAGACCGATCATGCCCGCGACGCCGAAGGCGAAATCCATCCGCTTCCCGGAGATATACTGCTGATAGTCCTTAACCTCCGCATGCATCACGTTGTTGTACACGATGGAGAGCGCGTTGACAAAGGAGTTTAGATAGTTGAAGAAGAAGAAGAGCAGCGGAATTTTAAAGGAGAGGAGCATCCCGATGACGAAGACGATATTGAGTCCATTGTGCCACAGGAGCAGCTTGCGGTTGCCAAGCCACTTGAGCAGGAAGGGAGTTGCAAACATCGCCAGTCCGGAAGCCGTTCCGTTGACGGTGTTCATGATACCGTACATGGTGTAATCCTGCGTGCCATAGATGAAAATCCAACCGAAAATTACGCCTGCCGAACCCTCCAGGAATCCGATCCAGCCGGAAACGGTCCGGATCCACCAGTGCTTGTTGCGGAAGATCTCGAGCGTACCCTCCAGGATGTTGACCTTCTGGACGTAATTTTTGGAGGAGACGACGCGTTCCTTGCAGCCGAACGCCGTAAAGAGGTTCATGCCGACGCCCAGCGCCGCGACGGGGACAAGGACATAGCGGTAGGTGTTGATATTCGTATAGCCGCCCGTCAGATCCGCCAGAATGGGGACAAAGAGCCCTGTCAGCGTGGGCGCCATGGAATAGATGATACTGTTGATGGCGATGATCTTGGCCCGCTCTGCGGAATTGGAGGAGATGACGGTCTGCAGCTCGCTGTATGTATCCGTAAAGAGCGGGAGGACCATGGCGATTGCGAGCGTAAAGCAGGCGGTAAGGATTAGCTTCTGAGTATAGGGCAGCGTCGGAACGGGCAGGTAGATGTAAATTGCCGACATCAGGATCAGCGGGAAGCCCATAATCGCAATATACGGGCGGAAGCGGCCCCACTTGGTCCGGGTATTGTCCACCAGCTTGCCGCGCAGAACGACAAAGAAAATGTTCAGCACCGTGGAGATCATGGACAAATACTGGATATGCATCGGCGTAATTCCGATCGTGGAGCCGATGAGCGTATTGCCGACGCTCAGCCCCAGATATCCGGTCAGCGCCGTGACAAACTGCTGCCCCATGCCGCCAAGGCCCAGGTTGACGATTTCCCGGTAGGAAACCTGATTTTTTCCACCTGGCTTTTTCCAGTGGTGGACAACGTCCGTGACGACGTTCACCGCCAGATTTTTTCCCTCTCTGAATACATTCACAGGAAGACCTCCGTTCTCAAATTGTTCACAATATAGTTTATAGTTTCAAAGTGTATCTGTCAAGGTGCATAATAATATAAAAAAAAAGGCGTGTTTTAGTACGTAAATTACAAAACTTTAAGACTGATTTAAAATAAGTGAATATTTTTCCGCTTGATCTGAATATCTTTCTGCGGCACAGGGGAGATCCGGTGCCCTGTGGTTTTTTTGTTGCTTTTTTGCGGAAAGGGATTATAATAGAGCTACAGTGAACAATTAAAAAGGAAGTGGACTGCATGATTCAGATCATCGCACATCGCGGCGCGTGCAAGGCGGCGCCCCAGAATACGATCCCGGCCTTCGTCAAGGCGATCGAAATGGGGGCGGACGGGATTGAAAACGACGTCCATCTGACGAAGGACGGCTACATCGTCATCTGCCATAACTATGAGATCGACGAGACGTCGGACGGCAAGGGGGATATCGCGGATCATACGCTGGAGGAATTGAAGCAATTCGACTTTGGCTCGTATTTCTCCGAGGAATTCAGGGGGACGCGCATCCCTACGCTGGAGGAGTATCTCGATGTGGCCGGCCCGCTGAAGGTGATGAATGTCGAGATCAAGCCGCCGCGTCAGAAGGGGTCTGCGATCGTGCGCCGCACGATTGAGACCGTGCGCGAGCGCGGGATGCTCGATAAGCTGCTGATCTCCAGCTTTGACGAGGAGGTCCTGAAGGAGGCCAAGGCGATTGATCCCAATGTGAAGACCGGGTTCCTCTATTCGGTGGAGTCGCCCAATATTGAAAAGATCTATGAGGACCCGATCGCGTATACAGTGGCGCTCGGGGCGGACGCCATCCATCCGCTCTGCTTCTTCCCGGATGCGGAATATATCCAAAAAGCGCACGCGCACGGCCTGATCGTCAACCCGTGGACGGTGGATGTCGAGGAGGGCATGCGCACGCTGTGCGACTGGGGCTGTGATGGAATCATAACGGACGTGCCGGATCTGGCAGTCAAAACCCTGCGATAATAAAACCCATTCAAAAGGGCACCGCACAGGCGCCCTTTTGATTTCGTGCGTGGAGGGAACCGATGGCCGAGACGATTCTGATCGTGGACGATGAGCGTGAGATCGCCGATCTGCTCGAACTCTATTTGAAAAACGAGGGATATGACGTCTGCAAATTTTATAACGGGACGGACGCCCTGCGCAAGATCGCGGTATCGCCGCCCGACCTTGCGGTTTTGGACGTCATGCTGCCGGACATCGGCGGGTTTGACGTTTGCCGGAGGATTCGCGAGCGGTACTTTTTCCCCGTGATCATGCTCACTGCGCGGGTGGAAGATCTGGATAAGATCACCGGTTTGACTATCGGCGCCGACGACTATATCACAAAACCCTTCAATCCTCTGGAGGTTGTGGCCCGGGTGAAAACGCAGCTGCGCCGCTATAAACGGTATAACGCAACGGGCGCTCCGGCAGAGCGGCGAACCGAAGAATACGATATCCGGGGCCTGACTATCAATTACCGGACGCACAAGTGTACGCTGTATGGCGAAAATATTCAGCTGACTCCGCTGGAATTCTCAATTCTCTGGTACCTGTGCGATCATCAGAAGTGCGTCGTCTCCTCCGAAGAGCTGTTTGAGGCCGTCTGGGGTGAAAAATACCTGAATAATAACAACACCGTCATGGCTCACATTGGCCGCCTGCGCGAAAAGCTGCACGAACCGGCGCGTAAGCCCAAATTCATTAAGACGGTATGGGGGGTCGGCTATACTATTGAATAAAAAGAAGAGAAATCGCTTCCGGGGAGATCATGCGGCCATCGCCAGGAAGCTGCTGCTTCAGAGCATCGGGGAACTGATCGCCTATGTGGCGGCGCTGCTGATTTTTGCCTTTGTCGGTTGGCTGATATGCGGACAATTTACCTGGTATGGGAATGAGCCCCTGTATCTCCTTCTCAGCACGATCCGGGATCTTCTGCCGCAGATTATCATTTTTTTAACATTAGTGGGATGGTTTGTGATTTCTTATTACAACTTTTCCAAAGCGACGCGCTATCTGGATCTGATAGTGGATGCCGCCGCACGGCTTACCGAACATCAGGGCGAGCCGATCCTGCTCCCGCCGGAGATTCAGGATGTACAGAACGATTTGAATCTGGTGCGTGAGCGCTCCCTGCGCAACGCCATGGCCGCCAAGGAGGCGGAACAGCGCAAAAACGACCTGATCGTCTATTTGGCGCACGATCTGAAAACACCGCTGACCTCCGTGATCGGCTATCTGACGCTCCTGCGGGATGAGGGGCAGATCTCCGAGGAGCTGCGGCAAAAATATCTCTCCATCTCGCTGGAAAAGGCGGAACGGCTGGAGGATCTGATCAACGAATTTTTCGAGATCACACGCTTTAATTTGACCAGTATCACGCTGGAGTACAGCCGGGTCAACCTGACCCGCATGCTTGAGCAGCTCACGGATGAGTTTGGCCCCATGCTGCGGGAAAAAAATCTGAAATGCCTGTTGTCCGCTCCGCAGGATCTGATGCTCCGCTGTGATGCGGACAAGCTGCAGCGCGTATTTGACAACCTGCTGCGCAATGCGGTCAACTACAGCTTCCCGAACAGCACAATCCGTGTCTCTTTATCATATGATCAGGCGAATGTCACAATTACGTTTGCAAACAGCGGCAATACGATCCCGGCGGAAAAACTGAGCCGTATTTTTGAGCAGTTTTACCGCTTGGATACGGCGAGAACGACCGGGAGCGGCGGGGCCGGGCTCGGTCTGGCAATCGCCAGACAGATTGTGGAGCTCCACCGCGGGACGATTTCCGCCGACAGTGCCGATGAGCAGGTCACATTCACGGTCCGTCTCCCGCGGCTGTAAGAAAATCGTTAGAATTTTGTGGGAATACGATCAGGTTTCTCCGAGAAAAAACGCAAAATAGGCGCCCTGAATTTTGGTATGATGTCTCATGCCGGATTCAGGGCGTTTTATTTTTCAGGGAGGGATGGTCGAATGAGACGGACGGATCAAATGGAGCG
>CASFCH010000059.1 GCA_949293315.1 uncultured Oscillospiraceae bacterium
ATCCGGATATTGGGCAAAATATTCCGCCGCCCGTGCGCGGTCCGCCTGCACCTGCGCCGCTGAAACACCCATCAGACGCCCCATCTCCCCCGGGTGCGGGGAGAGGACCGTCGGAGCGCTCCTGCGCTTTAGTAAATCTATATGCTCCGCCAGAATATTTATGCCGTCCGCATCGATCACCAAGGGCTTTTCAATTTCTGTCATCAGACGGAGAGCCGCGGCGTCCGTCTCCATCCCCCGGCCGATCCCACAGCCGATAAGCACGGCGTCCGCCCGCTCGGCCTCCTGCAGAACCGCCGCCACGGAATCGGGGCAGAGCTGCCCGCCCTGATCCTTCAGGGGACACAGGATGGGCTCGCTCAGCTTCGGGGTGATGGCCGGATAGGCGCTCGCCGGGAACGCGAGCTCTACAAGGCCCGCCCCGCTGCGCACGGCCGCGAGCGCACTCATACATGCGGCTCCAGGCATCCGGTAGGATCCGCACACCAGCAGCGCACGTCCAAACGTCCCCTTATTCCCGTCCGCCGGACGCTCCGGGAAAAGGGTTCGGATATATTCCCTCGTCAGTTTCTCCATCAGGGCACCTCCCGCTGTGCGACGGCAAACGCCGCCGCCTGTGTATCGGTATGGGTGATCGAGAGGGCGATCTGTGCCCCGGCAGCCAGCTCCGCCGCCGATCCGCTCAATCTGTAATAGGGCGCCCCGCTCTCCCGGCGCAGCACCTCGATCTCCCGCAGCGGCACCGAGAAAATCCCCCGCTCAAAGAGCTTTAAAAAAGCCTCCTTGGCGGCAAAGTTCCCCGCTGCGCTGCGCGCGGGCATCCCCCGCCTCTCCAGTTCCGCGAGCTCATGACTGCCGAATACACGCTCCAGAAAGCGGCGTTTTTGCAGCAGCGGTTCCACCCGCGCAATATCAATTAGATCCACTCCGCAATGAATCACGGCGATCCCCCCCTTTTTATCATCATACCACAAACGGAAAAAAGGGACAAATACTTGAAAAAAGTTTTTCCACGTGATATAGTATTACTATACTGAAAAACGCTGTGACGGAGGGGATTTTCCCACAGTAAGCCGTACCGCACGCATCAGAGAGGCAGCCCGCCGGCTGAGAGGCTGCCGCGCCCGCGGTACATCCGGCCGAATTTCACTCCCGAGCGGAACAGGATATTTCCTGTCACGTTCCCCGCGTTAAGGGGATGAGCGCCCGTGCTCCTACGCACGGGAACCGGGGTGGTACCGCGGAGTTGTTGATGATACTTCGTCCCTTGCAGGCAATGCCTGTGAGGGCTTTTTTGTTGTCAAAATGCGCCGGAGCCCCACCTTCAGCAACTCTATATGAAACATTCACTTTTGAAAGGATGGATGATCCGTGAAAGAAAAGCTCAACGCGATCCGCGAACGGGCAAAGCAGGAACTTGCCGCGGCCATCAGCCCGGAAGATCTGGACGCCCTGCGGGTAAAATTCCTGGGCAAAAAGGGCGAGCTGACCGCGATCCTCAAGCAGATGGGCGGCCTCTCCAAGGAGGAACGGCCCCAAATGGGACAGCTGGCAAACGAAGTGCGTGCGGATATTGAAAGCATGCTCAGCGAAAAGGTCGGTGAACTAAAGGAAAAGGCGCTCCGGCATGAAATTGAATCCACGCCGGTTTTCGACCTGTCCATGCCGGCCGACCTGGACCGCGGATCCTATCATCCGATCACGCTGGTGCAGCGCGAGTGCGAGCGCATCTTTAAATCCATGGGGTTTACCGTGGAGGATTACAGCGAGGTCGTGAGCGACTATGAGTGCTTTGAGTCGCTCAACATCCCCAAGCACCACCCCGCCCGCGACATGCAGGATACCTACTACCTTGAAAACGGTCAGCTGTTAAAATCACAGACCTCCGCGGCACAAAACGCCATTTATAAAAAATATCGCGACAGCCTGGTCAACGACGGCGTGCCGATCAAGGCGATCTTCCCGGGCCGCTGCTTCCGCAACGAGGCGACGGACGCCTGCCATGAGAACACCTTCTTCCAGATGGAGGGCGTGATGGTGGATAAGAATATCTCCATTTCCAACCTGATCTATTTCATGAAGACCATGCTCTCCGAGGTGTTCCGCCGGGATATCAAGGTACGGCTGCGTCCGGGCTTTTTCCCGTTCGTCGAGCCGGGCTTTGAGCTGGACATCAACTGCCTGATCTGCGGCGGCGAGGGATGCCCCTCCTGCAAGCACAGCGGATGGCTGGAGCTGTGCCCGTGCGGCATGATCCACCCGGAGGTGCTCAAGGCCGGCGGGATCGATCCGGAGGAGTACACCGGTTTTGCCTTCGGCCTGGGACTGACGCGCCTGGCCATGATGAAATACGGGATCAAGGATATCCGTGACATGAACGCCGCCAATCTCAAGGGGCTCTCACAGTTCACGGACGACGAATGAGGAAGGAGGAAACAGAGCATGTTTTTATCAATGAACTGGATCTCGGACTTTGTGGACCTCTCCGGATTGGATCGGCTCGACCTGATCCACCGCTTCTCCCTGTCCACAGCCGAGGTTGAAAATGAAATCTTCTTCAAGGGGCAGGATCTGAACGGGATTGTGGCCGCGGAGATCCTCTCCGTGGAAGCGCACCCCGAATCGGAAAAGCTGCACCTGTTAAAGGTAGATGCAGGTGAGGCGGAGCCCGTAGATGTGGTCTGCGGCGCGCCGAACGTGCGCGTGGGAATGAAAACGGCCTTTGCCAAGGTCGGCGCCCATATTGGCGATATCACCATCGCCCCCCGCAAGTTAGCCGGATATGTCTCCAACGGCATGTGCTGCTCGGAAAAGGAGCTGGGGATCAGCGACGACAATTCCGGCATCATGGAGATCACCGACAATATTCCGAACGGCACGGATCTAAAATCCGTCTACGCGATCGACGATATCATCTTTGAGGTGGACAACAAGTCCCTGACCAACCGCCCCGACCTGTGGGGCCACTACGGCATCGCCCGCGAATTCGCCGCCCTGGCCGGGCGTCCGCTCAAGGCATTGGATACCGTTGATCTGCATGATTACGACGGGCTGCCAAAGGTGGATATGAAGATCGAGGATCCGCTCTGCCAGCGCTACTCCTGCCTGCAGGTGGAAAACATCCACACGGCCGTCAGCCCGGTGAATATGAGGATCCGCCTGTTCTACTGTGGGATGCGCGCCATCAACTTCCTGGCCGATCTGACCAACTACCTGATGCTGGAGATGGGCCAGCCGATGCATGCCTTCGACTCCCGCAAGGTGGAGAAGCTGCGCATCAAGCGGTTTGACACGCCGTTCACCTTCCAGACGCTCGACGGCGTGGAGCGCAAGATCGACGAGAATACACTGATGATCTGCAACGGCGACACCCCGGTGGCCATCGCCGGCATCATGGGCGGACTGGACTCCGAAATCGTGGAAGATACCACGACGTTGACGCTGGAATCCGCCACCTTTGATGCGGTCTCCGTGCGTAAGTCGAGCGTTCGTCTGGCCCACCGTACCGACGCCTCCATGCGCTATGAGAAGTGCCTGGATCCGGAGATGACGGTCCCCGCGATCGCCCGCTTTGTCAAGCTGTTGACGGATACGGACAAGGGCGCGCGCGTGGTCTCCTCCCTGACGGACGACTATGCCTACCACTACCCCGCAGTCACTCTCGACTTCGATCAGGCGTATGTGGACCGCTATACCGGCATTCAGATCAGCGCGGAGACGATCGTGAAGACGCTCGAGTCCCTCGGATTTGGAGTGACGGCTGAAAATGGCCGCTTCTCCGTGACGGTGCCCAGCTGGCGCGCGACCAAGGATGTGACCATCAAGGCCGATATCATCGAGGAGATCACCCGCATCTACGGGTATGACAATTTCGATGTGCATACGGCGCTCGCGCCGCTGTACCCGGTACGGGCTACCGAGGAAAAGACTGCGGAGGATAAGATCAAGGATATCCTTGTCAAGCGCTTCTCCCTGCACGAGGTGCACTCCTACGTGTGGGCCTATTACGATGAGTACAAGGAGCTCGGGATTGAGGTCGAGGAAAACGTTCAGCTGGCTAACGCCGCCAATCCGAACATCAAGACGCTCCGCCGCTCCATGATCCCCACACAGCTGTGCCAGGTGAAGGCGAACACCTCCTTTGCGCCGGACTTTGGGATTTTTGAGATCGGCCGCACAGTAGACGGTCTGGATGAGAACAACCTGTGCCGCGAGTATAAAAAACTGGCCATCACGCTGTACAGCAAGACAAAATCCACTCAGGAACTCTACTATGAGCTGCGTGACATGCTGGCCGTCATCACGGACGACCTGCGCCATAAGGCGCTGACCTTTGCGCCCATGGAAGCTACCCATTCCTATGAACATCCGCGCAACCTGAACCAGATCCTCTGCGGCGGGGCCGATCTGGGCGTCATCGGCGTGGCTCACCCGCTTGTCGCCGGCAGAATTGATAAGAAGGCCGCCATCGTCTTTGCGGAAATAGATGTTCAGGCGTTTGCCGCCATCCCGGACGCCGGGATCGAATACGCCGAGCCCTCCCGCTTCCCGGAAATTGAGGTCGATCTCTCCTTTGTGAGCGATACCTTTGCACCGATTGCCCGCGCCATCGAAAGTGCCAAGTGCGACTGGATCCGGAACGTTCGGGTGGTCGATACGTA
Organism: uncultured Oscillospiraceae bacterium; assembly: GCA_949293315.1. Lineage (GTDB taxonomy): Bacteria > Bacillota > Clostridia > Oscillospirales > Acutalibacteraceae > Onthovicinus. The sequence continues at coordinate 4,662 of CASFCH010000059.1, forward strand.
TCAGGATGCATCCGGTAAATCCATCACCACACGCCTGACCTTTGCCCACCCGGAGCGTACGCTCACCCGTGAGGAAGTCATGGCCGTAGCGGATACCATCATTGATACGCTGTCCAGAGAAAATATCCCCCTGAAAAAATAAGACGTCCCTGTTTGCAGCCCCTGAACCGGAAAACGGATCAGGGGCTGTATTTTGATCTTACGTTTTCAAATCGGACAACACCATGCAAAATTGCCCTGCAAAATTTGTAGTATTTGAATATTGTCTTTTTAAATCGTCTATGATATGATTATATCAGGAAAAATTCCTACTTTTCAAATATACAGGAGGAGAAACAGATGAAGTTCTATATTTGTAAACACTGCGGCAATATCGTCGCGTTCGTGAAAAATACAGGTGTGCCGGTGATGTGCTGCGGAGAAAAAATGCAGGAGATTGTCCCCGGCAGTGTGGATGCGGCAACGGAGAAGCACGTCCCCGTTATCAAAGTGGATGGTACGCATGTGACCGTCACCGTCGGCTCCGTGGAGCACCCGATGACGGAGGAGCACCTGATCGCCTGGGTCGCGCTGGAGACCGAGCAGGGCAATCAGCGCAAAGAGCTCAAGGCCGGGCAGAAGCCCGTGGCGGAGTTTGAGCTGTGCAAAGGCGACAAGGTGATCGATGCCTATGCATACTGCAACCTCCACGGTCTGTGGAAGGCAGAGGCCTGATCCCAATAAATAAGTAAAAGCTCAGCCCGGACGCATCAAAAGCGTCCGGGCTGATTTTTTAGTGATTATCAATCCTCTTTGCGCGCAAGGGCGGCTGACTCCGCTATGATCGTGACATCAATAAAAATTCAAAAAACAAAACTAAACTTCATTGAATCACATATAATTCCACCATAATGTCTCTTTATTCTACCCAATTTTATTGTTGGAACAAGGTTATGAAGTTTTTGAAAAAGAACTTTATCAGTCAAAATAGAATCGCATTTTGATTTTAGCGTTCGATTGTAGGGCGACCTTTCATAGAACGATCTTTGAAAATTATCTGGCATTTTCTCATATAATGTTACACCACCACAAGCAAGGCAAGCATGCTCATCCCATTCTATTTTCGAGCCAAAAAAAGCATTTGTTATTATAGGATTAAAAAATGAAATAGACAAATTTTTACTACACAGTTCAGTATAATAGTCTTTTTTAGAGTATAACGAAATTTCACCTTTTAACTTTTTCCCATTATTTGTTTCTATATACATCCCTTGTGAAACTGCAGAAAGGGATGCCTTTTCGAATTGTTCTATAAAAGACAGTATAAGGTTATGATAATCGGATGAGGCATCGTCTATTTCTTGTTGAGCTTTTCTATATTCATCTTTACGCTTCTTTTCTATTTCTTTATTGAGTTCCTCTTTAGATTTACAATTTTTATTAAGTTGATTAAAAAAACCATTATTCATATTTTGCATCCCCATATTTCATATATTTTTAAACGCAACTCTTTATCTAACGATAGAATATATTCTTTCGAACCAATAACAATCTTTGTATAGCAACTGCTACTGCTCAATCCTCTATTGCAAACACAGCGCACTGACAGGGCTCGAGCACTGTTTTCGCACAAAGTATAGGGGCCTGCTCCATATTGCCAAGGAGCAATTTGCAGTTCTCCGTTAAATATTCCGCAGGAAGATGGACAGATGATTTTTTCGGTGACAAGCTGCACAGGATCAGCAGCGTGCGCTCCCCCAGCTGCCGTGCGTAGGCCATCACATTCCTGTTCTTCGGATCGACCGGCACAAAGGAGCCGTCCCGGATCAGATCAATCCATTCGTTCCGGAGCCGGAGCGCCTGCCGGTAGAAATTCAGGACGGAGGCCCTCCTCCCCTCCTGCTCTGCGGCATTGATCTGCGGATAGTTCGGGTTGAGCATCAGCCAGGGCTTCCCGGTTGTAAATCCCGCATTGGGACCGTCATCCCACTGCATCGGGGTACGCGCGTGGTCGCGGGAATAATGGTTCAGATACCGCAGCAGGAACGGCATCTCAATTCGGGCAAACGGCCTGCTGTGCGCTGCCTTGATCTGGTTGACGGCCTGGATGTCCCGGTAGTCCTCTTCGTGGAAGGGAGCGTTCGTCATCCCCAGTTCCTGCCCCTGATAGATAAACGGAGTCCCACGCTGGAACAATAGGGATACGGCCAAACTCTTGGCGCTGCGCTCCCGGAGTGCTCCGGACGGCGCAAAGCGCGGGAGGCTGCGGGGCTGATCATGGTTCTCATAGTAGACGGCGGGCCAGCACGTTTCCGGAAGCTGCTGCCAGTGGAAAAGTGTACGTTTAAAACGACGCAGATCGGTGCTGCGCTGGCTGTAGCTGCACACGGGCAACTGCGCCACATGCTCAAAGTGGAAGAGCGTATCGAGCAGGTGTTCCCGCTCGTCGGTGATCTCAGCGGCCCGGTCAAAGTCGACCCCTGTCGCCTCGCCGACGATGAGCGTATCAAACCGATCCCAGGACGACTCCGCAAGCGCGCGGATATACTTTTTCCAGTTGGGGCCCACGACGAAGCTCGAACTCTTTGCGCCGTACAAATTTTCCGGCTTGGAGATATAAGTGATCACATCGCAGCGGAAGCCATCCACACCTTTTTCCAACCAGAAGTTGCAGATATCGGCAACCTCCTGCCGCACCTTGGGGTTATCCCAGTTGAGATCCGGCTGCTTTTTGCTGAACAGATGCAGGTAGAACTGCCCCCGCTCCTCGCAGTACTCCCAAGCGGAACCACCAAAGCATGCGCGCCAGTCGTTGGGCGGTGTGCGCTTATTCGATCCGGTTCCATCACGCCAGATGTAGTAATCGCTGTAGGGGGTTCCCCTCCCCTTTTTGCTCTGTTGGAACCACACGTGTTCATCCGAGGTGTGGTTGACCACCAGATCCATGATCAATCGGATGCCGTTTTCGTGCAGGGCGGCAATCATGCGCTCCCAGTCCTCCATGGTGCCGAACTCCGGCATGATGGCCCGATAGTTGCTGATGTCGTAGCCATTGTCGTCGTTTGGGGAGGCATAGCATGGCGAGAGCCAGACAGCGTTGACGCCGAGTGCCTTTAAATACGGGATCTTGGACGTAATTCCGTTCAAATCGCCGATGCCGTCCCCGTTGCTGTCGCAGAAGCTGCGGGGATAGATCTGATAGATAACTGCATTTTTATACCATCTGGATTTCATTCTTTTCCCCCCTCCACCTTTATCTCATCCACCGGATGCGCCTGTGCCCAGCGCAGATAGCCGCGCATATGCTCCTCATCCTGCCGGTTGTACCGGTATCCCAGCTGCCCACCGACCTGACTGGCCAACCGGCCGAACAGATCACACGCCGTGAAGACCGCCCGCCACAAATTTTCCGGCTCGCTGTCCGAATACGTAGCCAGATACTGATGGTACAGATCCTCCGGCAAAAAGCGCTTAAAATACTTGCCCATCTTGCCGGGCGAGACTGAAAAGCCGTGTGCACAGCCGATATACCAGGAAACCATATCGTTTAACTCGGCGCGCACGACGCCGTCAAACATCTCAATGGCGTAGGGGCGCTCATCGCGGGCGATCCCCTTGGCGACGTTCTGCATACACCACCAAAAGTTATTGCAGCAGGACGCGTAATAGAGCTCCGATGGGCGAGATACCCAATAGGAGCTGTCATCCGGCTTTGGAAAGTCCGGCAGGATCCCATCCTTATCGAGCAGAGCGCTGTTGAGGCTGTCGTCCTCAATCAGCTCCGGCTTTTCAAGGGGAAACAGGCGCAGATCGATCCGGTTCCCATCCGAAAAGAGCATGAGATAATTAAAATTCCCCTTTCCCTCCGGCTCGCGCATCGCCTCCGGCATCTGGAGCATCAGCCGGGGGCCGAACACGTCGATCCAGCTGTGATCCGACGTGAAAGATGTAATATCCCGCACGATGTAGACGATGTCGTAATCCTGATAGAAGTCCCGGGGTGCGTTCGGATCGTTTCGCGAGCCGCCCATGTACACGGCACGGATGCGTTCATCCTCCCGCGCGACACGCAGAATCAATTCCATCATCTCCTGTTCCGACCGCATGGAATCCATATTTTTCACCCCTGTTCCCGCCTATAGCGCATGATAAAATGGAATGATATCCCGATACGTTCCCGCCCCATCCCGGAACCCGCCGGGAATCGTACCCAGGCGGACAAAGCCGAGTTTTTCATACAGCCGGATCGCCGGGAGATTCGACGCCACAACGGCATTGAACTGCAAAATTCGGAACCCGAGCTCCCGGGCGCGCGCCATACAGTCACGTACCAACTCTTCGCCCACGCCGCATCCCCGCGCATCCTCCGCCACGGCATAACTCGCGTTGGCAATATGGCCGCATCGGCCCACATTGTTCGGATGCAGGATATACAGACCACAGATCGCACCATCCCGGACGGCCACGCCGCAATACGACTGCTGCGCAAAAAAGGATGCGCCGCTCTCCGGCGTCAGGCCATCCTCCTGTGGGAAGGCGTTCCCCGCCGCCACCACCTGATTCCAAATTTGAATCAGGTCCGGCAGATCCATGGGACTATATTTGCGTATCACAAGATTCATCCGCGAGGCCCCTCACTTCCGTTTAAGTTTTCAGCCCTGTGCCTGCATCGCCGCGAGTACCTTCCCGGCAAGCTCGGGCACTGTCAGGCCCAGCATTTCCGCTCCCCTGGCAATCACATCTCGGGAACACCCGGCGGCAAATTTTTTATCCTTGAACTTTTTCATGACGGATTTGACCTCCATCCCGTCGAGGCCCGTGGGGCGCATCAGCGCCGCCGCGCCGATCAATCCGGTGAACTCGTCCACGGCAAAGAGGTATTTTTCCATCAGGCGCTCCGGCTCCACGTCGCAGCACAGGCCGTAACCGTGGCTGGCGACGGCATGGATGACCGTCTCGTCCACATCTTCCTCCCGCAGCAGCTCCTGCGCCTTGACGCAGTGCTGCTCCGGCCACTGTTCAAAGTCGATATCGTGCAAAATCCCGACGGCGTTCCAGTAGTCCTCGTTGCCCGGGTCGTTCTCCCGCGCGATATGGGCGAGCACCTTGCCCACCGTCTGCGCGTGCTGGATGTGGAACGGCTCGCGGTTGTACTTTTTGACCAGCTCCATCGCCTGCTCCGGCGTGGGGATATAGCCCATTACAGATCCCTCCAAACATTTTAATTTTAGATGGATATTCAGCCCAGGTCGTGCTTGTCTGTGATCTCCACGACCGGCTTGTCACAGTGCTCGAGCTCAAGCACAACGATCTCATTCTCCTCTTTCAGCAGCGCGCCCGGCAGGTAGAGCGTCTTCTGCGGGCCGCGGGTGTTCCAATACCGGCCCAGGTTAAAGCCGTTGACGTAGACCACGCCCTTGGTGAATCCATCCAGGCGCACAAAGCACTCCGCCTGCGAATCCGCCTTGAATGTGCCGCGGAAGAAAATCGGATATTTTTCCGCCCCGCGCGTGAAGTCGAGCTTTTCAATGTTGTCGAGCGGGAGCGTCGTCACCTCGTAGTCCATCAGGGTTTGGATCCCAAGGTAAGCAGCGCTGATCCCCTTGCGGTCCATCAGGTACTCTCCGTAGTTCACACGCCCCATCGCGTCCACCAGGACACCCAGCTCCGTCTCCGGATTTTTCAGGTTCAAAACAAGGCTGTCCTTCTTTTTCCGAAGCCGCTTGAAGAATCCTTCCTTCTGCGCAATATCATAGGTTTTCTTCAGTTTCCCGTCCACATACACATAGGCGCGGTCATGCAGCTCCCGCAGGGAGAGCGTGCTCATCCCATAAGCGCCGTGAACGGTGGTCTTGTAGTAGATCAGGCCAAAGTTCTGGCCGTAGTACTCCATGCTCTCCGGCATAGGTGAATAGTGCTTTTCGCCGATCCGGTCCATGTTCTCAAACAGGCCTGTCTGCTCCGTCAGATGCACCTTGCCGATGGATTGCAGCTTGGGCTCCGGCGGCAGCTCGCCGAGCGGCAGGCCCTGCTTTTCGTGCATCAGCTTGCGGATGGCATGATACTGCGGCGTATAGCCGCCGTATTCATTCAGCGGAGCACAGTAATCGTAGCTGGTGGTGGTGGGCTGATAGTATCCGCCGTGGTTCGCCCCGGCGGTAAAGCCGAAGTTCGTTCCGCCGTGGAACATGTAAAAGTTGAAGCCCGCCCCCTGATCAAAAAAGCTCTCAAGCTCGTGCAGGATAGACTGATACCCGCGCGTATGGTGCTTTTCGCCCCAGTGGTCGAACCAGCCGCACCAGAATTCCATGCACATCTTGGGGGCGTTGTCCTGGATCCCACGCAGGGACTTGAAGGCTGAGGCCGCACGGCTGCCAAAGTTGAGCGTCTTGTACACACCGTCGATCCCGCCGCCCGCGAGCATACTCGGGCTGGTGCCGTCCGCCGTGAAGAGCAGTACTTCCACGCCGTTTTTCAGAATGATCTCATGGACCTTGTCGAGGTACTGCTTATCGTTGCCATAGCTGCCGTACTCATTCTCCACCTGCATGGCGATGATATTTCCGCCCCGCGTGATCTGAAGCGGCGCAAGGCGCCTGAACAGCTCCGCGTAAAAATCAGACACGTGTTGGAGATATATCGGATCGTTGCAGCGCAGGCGCATGTTCTTATCCTTTAAGAGCCACGCCGGCAGGCCGCCGAAATCCCACTCCGCACAGATGTACGGGCCCGGGCGGATGATGACGTACAGCCCCAGCTCCTGCGCCGTCCTGATAAAACGTTCGATATCCAGCCTCCCGCTGAAGTCAAACGTCCCCTTCCTGGGCTCGTGCAGGTTCCAGCACACATAGGTCTCCACCGTATTAAAGCCAGCGGCCTTTAATTTTTCCAGCCGGTCACGCCAATACTCCGGCAGCACACGAAAATAGTGGATCGCACCCGAGTAAATCTGGAACGGTTTGTCGTTGAGCATGAAGGCTCCGTCTTTGATCTCGAACATATTTATAATTCCTTTCCTCTTTTATTCTGATTGAATGGACTTACTCGGCGGCCGGCAGCTGAATGCGGATAAACTGCTCGCTCTCGGCCCCCCAGCTGTCCACCGCATAGATCTCAAAGGTGTGCGCCCGATCCGGCTGATCCAGCTTTTTCAGTTCCAGATGGACCGTTTTACGCATCTGTTCTAAACCGTTATAAAAATCACTGAAATAGTACTGCGTCTGATCGCCATCGATCACGATCTTATAGGAGTGGACAAAATCATCGTCCGATCCGGCTGGAAATTCTAAATGGATCCCCTCCGCTGTCCGAACCGCGGATCCACCCGCCCCCGCAAGGACTGGCGGTCTGTTCTGCGCGCGGCGCACATCAAAGGAATATCGCCCGTCGTTCACATAGGGCAGCGGAAGCTCCCAGAGGCGGCCCGCCTTCTCCTCCTGCCCCAAGCCGTCGTCCGAAAAGTGAAGCCGGTGAATCTGGATGGCGTGTTCCCCAAAGGTCAACAGATAGCCCATGGGAGTATCCTCCGCATTCGGGGGGATGGTTCCATTCTCCTTCCCGGGCTCCAGCTCCGTGTAGGAGAGGGACTGCGTGTTGATCACGGTGTACTTCCCCTGCCAGATCGAGCGCTCGTCGAGCAGCGAATAGTGCACGTGGCCGCTGAAGTTGACCACATTCGGATGGCGTTCGAACACGCCGCCAAGCCCGATATCGCCCCAGTCCTCCGCGCCGTAGCTCGTATCCACAGGCTGGTTGTGGGTCATGACGAAAATTGGGCGGTCCGGCGCGTCCTGTTCTGCCGCGGTGATCTCCTGTTCCAGCCAGGGGAGCACCTTTCGATACCCGTTTGTCATACTGCCGCTGTCCGGCGAGGCGCCGATGAAGTGATACCCGTTGACCACATAGTGCGTCCACGCCGGAACACCCACGATCCGCTCAAAATCCAGGCGGTGCGGATTCCACGTCAAAAAGCTCTTGCTCCAATAGTCGTGATTGCCCATGATCGTCTGGATGATGGGGCGATCCGTACCGAATACCCGATCGATGGTGCGCATATAAGTCCGGAACGCAAAGCGCGTCCCCAGATCCCCGATGTCCCCCGCAAACAGGATCAGACCTGCACCGTGATTTTTCAGCACGGTCAGCGCGCGTTCCAGATTTTTTACATAGACATCCGATTTTTTCAGGTGCCCCGGCGTAGTTGGGAGCTGCGTATCGGAAATGACGCCCACGCGCAGGGAATCCCCGGGGACAGTAAAAGACTGCACAACTGACGAAATCATGACTTCTCCTTTCATCTGCCGGCGCTTTCCAAAAAAGTGCGCGCCTTTTCAACAGGGCCAGCCCTCTTATTATAGCGAAGATTCCATCTTTTTTCCAGCCCAATCTTCGCGTTTTTACACAAACAGCCCCGGGCATTGCCCGGGGCACAGTTGCATCTCAGAGGGCGATATGCTCCACCTTGACTTCCGGCGCTCCGGAAGTACCGGTATGGATCGTGATGAGCGTGCCGCCCGTCTCCTCGGCAAAATTCCACGGCGCCGGTGAAGGGCCCGTCTTCAGGCCGTAGGTCATCATGATACCGTCGCGCGTGACGCTGGCGTTATTTTCGTGGTCGTGGCCGCAGAAAATATGGGTGGTGGAGCCGAGCTCCACGCACTTGTCAAAGAAGCCGGAATCCACCGGCGCACATCCGGGCAGATAGGCGCACTTGCCAAAGCCGTATTCCTCCGGAATGGTGTAGCTGCCGTCCGCCTCATTGTAAATACCGACCTGCTCGACCGTCTCGCACATCTCCGGCAGGGCAAAGTGGGAGAACGTCATCGATGGGACCGTGTGGCCCACGGCCTGCGCAATCCCCTCCACGTTCCACTCATACCAGGCGATCTGCTCATAGCCCATATAAATCTCCTTTGTATAGGGCTCGCCGTTCTCATCCAGATATTCGTAATACCTGCCGTTGTCGAGCATAAATAACGTGTAGATAGGCGTGCCGTTCTCCGTGATATTCACCGCGTAATTGCCGCACCCGTAGAGGTTGGACGGCCCCTTTTGGAACAGGGAATAGTCGGACGCCATCAGCTGATCGCCCTGCCAGTTGAGGGTGGTCATGGGGATCTCCGGGTCATGGTTCCCGAATACCGCCGCATAGGGGATCTGATAGGAATCCATCTCCCTGATAAACTGCTTGAGCAGGAAGCGGGAAGTCGCGCCGGAGACATTATCCCCCACGGTGGCCATCATATCGGGATCGGTCTGCTCTACCAGCTGCCTGATCTGATCAAAGCATTCGCGGTTGTCCGCCGGATTGGACCACAGCTGCGTATCGGTGAGCAGCAGGATCTTAAAATCCTCCCCCGGCGTCTTCTCCACCGCCTGAATACTGCTCAAGTCGAACTCCTGACCTGCGCTCCAGACCTCGATATGCTTTTTCCCTGTGAGTGGGAAGAACAGCACTGCGACGATGATCAGCACCACCGCCAGCAGCGCCGCCCCTACAGAAAGGAGCACCTTGACCCATTTTTTTCGGATTCTTTTCATTTTTCTTCACCCTTTCCCGTTCCTCAAAACGGTAAATTACCTTTCCGTCTCATTGTAGCACCGGCGGCCGTTTCAATCTTGCTTTTTCCTCATTTTGAATAGGAAAATATTCATAAATTTTCCTGAACAATTATTCGCTGTTCCATCCGCTTCACCGTATAGGTCCCGCGGTCAAAGTCTGCGGTGATCGCCGTGCCGTCCGCGTAAACGGTACGCTGGCGGCGGCCCGTCTCGTCCAGGAAGCGGTGGCATACCATCTCCTGATCGCAGAGGGCGGCCTGAATCTTGGACAACCTGCGGACGTGGGCAATCTCCTTTTTCAGCTGTGCATCGGGCAGCAGGTCATCCCGGCTGTCAAACGGCTCAAAATACGGCATACCGGCGTTGAGCGCACAGTGGAGCTCCGCACTGTCCCCATCGGGGATCCCCCAACCGCCGACGCCTTTGTTGAGCCATGGGATCATGATGCAGTCATGATAGACAAGATTCAGGATGGGAACCGCGATTCCAATGGCCACACCGCCCTCCTGCGGGCGTACGCCATAGGGCGCGTGGTGCACGAGCGCCAGGTGATCAATCATCTGATCCCCCGGTTCCTCCGACGAGGGAATGATCCCCTTGCTGTTCAGAATATCGAAACATTCCGCGCGGTAACGCATACTCTCCTCGCGGGTGATCCGATGCGCAGGATGGAAACATTCATCCCCTGCCATAATGGAGAACACATCCAGATACGCCCCCTGGATATCCACGCCGTGTTTCTCCAGCGCCCGATAGGTCTCCCGCACAAAGTCGGGTGCCTGCGACGTGCAGAGCCAAGTGTGTGGTCCCCCCGCCCAGGTATCACAGTAAAAATGAGATCCGTCTATCTTGGTAACCGCTTGCTGCGCGTCAAATTGCTTGCAGGTGTAGTAAAAATCTCGGTATTGGTCGTGGATGGCAAAGACGTACCCGAGCCTGCGGCACTCCTGAGACAGGGCGCGCATCCCCTCATACCCGCCGGCCTCGGGGCAGGGAGGGAGCACATAGGGATGATTGTTATCATACCCCTGCTCGCCCCAGCCGTCGGTGTGGATATAGAGCTGATCCAGCCCCAGCTCCTTGAGATGGCGGTACTGCTCCGCCCGCTTATAAAAAGAGGCGATCAGCTTGCGGTTCTGGCCGCCCTTCTCATAGTATTTGGACTGGGGATGTACGTTGGAAAAAATACCGCAGTGCAGGACCGGCGAGCCGACAACCTTTTTTATATTGGGATTCGTTTGGATCTTATCCCGAAGGGTCAAAAGGCGTCCACGCGCCGCGAGATCGGCCCGGTAATCCTTGGCGATCGTATTGTAATCGCAATTATCATGGAATAGGAACCGGATCTTCCGTTCATAGCCGAGCCTCCCCAGCGAGGAACGCCAGTGAACGGAGGTGAGGAACGCACCGCGTTTGCCGAAGCAGGAAAACATGGCGGCGTCATACGGTGTATCCACAATGGCACAGAATCCGTTGCGCCCGCTGACACGTCCCCAGAACGGGAGATAACAATCCCCCGTATTGATCTGCCTGGGATAGTGCGCATAGGCAAACGTAGATAGAAAATTATTTGGATAACCGTCCGGCATTAAAAGCCCCTGCCGCATTGTCTCCACCGCATAAGTATGGCCGCATGGATGTTTGGCGTTGAACGGGCCGGGAAAATATGCGCCCGCAATATCCAGCCCCTCCTCGTGCTCTGCCCTCAGGGAGAATTCGACGGTGTTCCCGCCGGTGATGGCCGCTGTGCAGATGAGCGTAAAGGGCAGCTTTTTGCCAAATGCGGTAAATCCGCCATACCGTGCGACGATCCGGTTTCCCGTGCAGGAAAAGTTCTTCTGCGCCGCCATTCCAAGGGTGCGCACGGCGCCGATATACTTCCCCGCCACCCTTTTGCGAATAATAACATAGGGCGGCCTCCCCTCGTTGACCCAGGTGAAGCCCTTGTAGCTGATCTCGTATTTCCGACTGTTCGGGGAAAAGGTTACGGAAATGTCTTTCCTTACAATTCTCATGATAAACACCTCAATCCTCTGCGTGGATTTTCTCGGGAATCACTGCCTCAATCAGCAGCAATTCCCCCGGTGCGAGCGTCAGGAAGAGTGCGCCATTCAGATTTTTGCGGCACTCCAGATAGCGGTTTCCGGTAGGTTCCACACGGTAGATGGCAGCATCTTTCTCGACTGGGAAGCGCCATGTGCGTGAATCCCCTTTTGCACTGTAGGCGATCCACTGCGTCCCCTGCACATCGAACGGGAGAAAGAGATTGTCCCCCTCCTTAACCGTCTCACCGTTTACAGTGATCCGGCGGTCCCTATTGTAGGAGATGATCCCGTCCGACAGGATGCAGCGTTCATTCATACCGCGCCCCTCTATCGCGAGGCGCTCATGGCGGCACAGGTAGCGATATGGGATCTGGACCGTGGCAAAGTCGTGCACAAATCGGCTGATCCAGTTCCCATTCGGTTCATGATAATCCCGAAAGATTTCCTCCCCGTGCATATTGCCATAAAGATAGTTGGCATACCGCTTATCCTTATACATGCCACCGCCGTACAGCTGCGGCGGTATGGATACATACTCCTCCCGACGCATACGCGTACACCACCAGCTCACCGGGATCAGCCCCAGCGTATCCAGTGGTGCGTCCGGGTGGTGTTCCCTCGGCAGGCCAAAAATCATATGATTGGGCAGGCGCTCATCCTCGCGATAGGTGAACTCGGAGGTGATGTCGATCCCCTTGCCGATCACATACTCGATCATTTTGCGGCGGTATTCCTGCATCTCCCGGATGGTGATATCCGGGTGATAATTGTGATAGCACTGGAAGTTATCGACATGAACCGTCCCAGTTTCTTGTAAGGGGAGCAGCTCGAGCAGCCGGTCAAACCGCTCCCGGAACAGTCCCGACTCCCACTCCTCTTTAAAGGAGATCTTATAGCACTTGCGCCCATTGTACCGCTCGACGGGGTCGGGCTGTCCATTCTTTTTACGGATCAGCGCGCCCGCTTTTACATAGCGGTCAAAGGAGGGCGCGTTCTCGTAGGCGTCGTTAAAATTGATATGCACGCTCACGATCGTATGGTACTTTTTAGCCTCACGCATCAGCCAGAGCATACTCTCGTGTGCCGTGGCGTCCTGCGGGCGCTTCAGCGCCTCATTGACCTCAAAAAAGTCGGGATACTTATCATCGTGGCCGAGGTATTGCCAGCCCACCAGGTAGAGGATCTTTGTGATTCCCTGTGTAACAGCGTCTATGATCCGGATCATGTCCAGCGTGTCCTCAAAATTATTGATGACATGGCTGGTTTTCCCATCCTTTTCCGGATAGGCCAGCGGCATTTTCATCACCATACACTGGGTATAGTCGTAGTGAAACGCGACCTGTTCCATCATATGCTCCTGATCCTTCTAATTGGACTTGAGTGCGATTTGCTCCAGCCGGATGGGGCGCACATTTTCGAGCGTTAAATCCTCAAAGCCGGGCTTCATTTCAATCTCGCTGTACACGTGGCCCACTCCGTGCGCCGTGGGAGCAGAGGTTTTGATCAGCACCTCTCCGCCGCTGCGCTCAAGCAGGTCCCGGAAATGGCGGATATGGAGGTGGTAATAGCCATCCGTATTGAAATAGTCATCCACCAGCACGCCCCCGCAGAACACCTGTAAATTCAGGCCGCGGAACCGGATATCCACCGCCACATCGTCAAATTCCCGCAGCCGGTCCATCTGGAAATTCAAGCGGTAATAGCCGCGGTCCCCGCGCGAGTAGAGATAATAATCGTACGGCAGCTTGACCTTACCAATCCGCTCCATCCGGACAGCGTCCTCCGGCTCTTCAAAAGAGCAGGTGTGCGTCTGCCCATCCACGGTTACCCGCTGCCCATTCCCGAGCAGGGCATAAATCGCGTCCTGATGCGTCCACATGGTGCCGTCGCTGAATACGGGCGTGCCATTGACAAGGTGGAAACGTAGTGCACGCTCCTGATCCATAAAGTGCAGCCGAACCCCCTTGCCCGCATCGTAGGTTTCCGCTGCACATGGAAAGGCCTCTCCGTTTACCGAAAGGACCACCGGCTGACGCTCCATGCGCATAAAGTACAGGTCTGTTTGATCCCCGCATTCCACACGGGCCACCGGCTGCGCCGTCACATAGTCAAAGGTGACGCCGCGAACGCAAAAACGAAACGGGATGAACGTCATCTCCTTAGCCGCAATCTGCAACGGCGGAAGCTTTAGCTCCACATCGCCGGTGAGCTGGGCGCTGAACTCGAGCGGAGCGGACTGTGCCCCGCGCTCATAATTGCCGATAAAGAGATAGCCGTCCGCGTTCCCGCCACAGCGGACAGAGCAGTAGGGCAGCTGTGCCTCACCGGAGAAAAAAGTCTGCTTGCGGGCGATATCGCGATCCCACGTGTTGATAAACAGGTGCATCAGGCGCAGGCGGTCCCCGTGCTTCCGGCAGACGCCATCCTTGGAGAGCGGCGCCTGAAAATCATAGTCCACAATGGGGAGAGCGTTCGGGTAAAACGTGCGCTTGCTCTCCTGAAGCAGTTCGCCGCGCGGATTGCGTCCCCCGTGGAACATATAATAACCCATCAGGTTCATGCCCGAGGCAAATTTTGCAAAGGCGACGCCGTAGCCGTCCCGGTCGCTGATAATCGGGCGGCGGTGCTGGGTGACCTGATTGCCGGTACCGACCTCGCAGCCCGTATAGGGGAAGTCGTCAAAGGTGGCCTTCTCACGCTTTCCCTTGATCAGATCCTCCCCGATTTCCGTCTCCGTGCGCCCCTCGCAAATTGCGAAGCGTCCCGCCGGTTCAAGTGGCTTTTTATGATAGGTCCACGGCGCCTCGGGATAGCCGCCCATCATCTGCAAAAAGCTCTTATCCGGCGTGTTGGTTGGCCAGGCCGTCATGGTAAAATAGGGGACTCGGAATCCCACCCGGTCCGCTAATTTTCTCAGGGTGTGGATATGATCGATGGTACCAGTATACTCGTTTTCCAGCTGGATGCCGAGAATCGTCTCCCCGTCGCAGAACTCCGCCACCTGCGCATACAGGGCACGCCAGTAGCGCTCCACATAGTAGAGATATTTGGGGGTGTCCTTCCGCTTGCCGCGCAGGGGCATCAGCCAGTCCGGGAAGCCGCCAAAGCGCGCCTCCCCGTGGCACCACGGCCCGATCCGCAAAAACACGCCCAAGCCGACCTCCCGGCAGATCCGCAGGAACTCCGCGATATCACGGTTCCCATCCCAGCGGAAATGGCCCTTCTGCTGCTCGTGATGGTTCCAGAACACATAGTTGGCAACGGCAGTCAGTCCACACTCCTTCATCTTTAAGAGCTCGCGCTTCCAGTCCTGCCGGTCACAGCGGGAAAAGTGGATCTCGCCGCTGATGGGCAGGATCGGCTTGCCGCCGCGCGTCAAATAGCGGGAGGTGGCGGAATACTCCGTGTCCATATTGCTGAATGAAAAGCCGCCGTCCTGATCACAGGGGGTGTAGTGAATATTAAATGTTTTTTTCATTACGCATTCTCCTTGAATCCATCATAACTGCTCCCGTAATATTTTTCATCCACCGGCATATTGCACGCCATCCAGACGGTGCGGTGTTCCAAAATCTGAAGTCCGTGCCCCGTTTCGCTGCCGCCGTGGTCCGCCGCTACAATCACCAGCCATTTTTCATTGTACTGCTGCTCACGCGCGTCGATCGCATCGAGCAGGTCGTTCAGGTAGAGGTCGGCATTGCGGACGGAATTGACATAGTTTGGGTTCTCATTGGTAAAGCCGGTGCTGTGGCCGTTTGTATCCGGGCGGTGGAAAACGCCCGCCACGATCGTATCCCCGGCCTCCATACGACCGAGCAGATAGTCGCGCGTGCCGATATCATACGTCTGGTGTTCGTTGATCGTGCCCTCCTCCATGGCGACGGCGTTGTAATAATCGAGCGGGGCATTGAGATCTTCCTCTTTCTGCTTGCCCTCATTCTTGAGCATATCCTCCGTGCTTGCGGCACGCGGACGGTCAAGATCTCGATAGGTGATCGGCAGCTCCGGATGCTCCATGATATAGCCCACTTCATCCTCCCAGGCGATGTCAAAAATTTCGCCCCAGTCAAAGGCAAAACCGGTCGCCACGCCGAGCTTGGCATATTTCATCATGATGGTCTCCGCGTCGGCATTCTTCACATCGCTGTTCGTCTTGACGCCGTGCAGCGTGCTCCACCCGCCGGTGAGCTCGCTTGTCCAGCCGGGGTGGGTGGAGGTCTCCTGCTCGCTGTCCTCCCCCTTGATTCCGCCGGCATAGGCCATATACAGGCCTCCGGTCTCCTTCAGCCGGTGCAGTCCACTGTGCTCAGCGGCCTCGTAGTTATAGCCGTTTGTATCAAAGTTATTTTCATCATAGAACAGATTGGTCATGGCGTCCGCGCGCACACCGTCCCAGCCGAGGAACAGCACCTTGCGGATCTTCCCCTCGCTGTCGACAATCCGGCCGTCCTGAACCGTGCCGCCGGAGAGGAATTCATCCATGATGTGATAATACTGGTACTGCGGGATGGCCTGCGCCCCTGTGTTATCCCAAAAAGAGTACTGGGACACCCTGTTAAAATATTCGTCATCCGTCTTGGTGCAGCCGGTCAGGCAGACACCGGTGAGTGCGGTTGCCGCCAGAACGCCGGCGATGATACGTGCGTGTTTCATCATAGAATCCTCCCTCTATCTTGGTGCCAAATATACAAATGATTCAAAATATCCCCTGTTACAGCTGGTGTCGACTTGTAATCTGTACGGATGGGACGCGGTATCCCTCCTGCTCCAGCACAATGAT
The DNA here is from genome assembly GCA_949293315.1 of uncultured Oscillospiraceae bacterium. Lineage (GTDB taxonomy): Bacteria > Bacillota > Clostridia > Oscillospirales > Acutalibacteraceae > Onthovicinus. The sequence continues at coordinate 21,027 of CASFCH010000059.1, forward strand.
CTCATTTTGTTCCCTGAGGAACGGCGCGGGGAGGTAGAGTGTGCGCTGGGGGCCGCGGTTCCAGTATCGGCCGATATGAACGCCATTGACAAAGACGCACCCCTTCCGGAATCCCTTCATATCCACAAAACAGTCGGCATCCGGGCGTGCAGCGAATACGCCGCGCAGGAATCCCGGTGCGCCGCCGAGCGTCTTATGCTTAAAAACGACTTGATCCAGATGATCCATGGGCAGCGTGTAGATCTCCCACCCAAACACATCCTGCATCCCGTGGCGGACGCGCGCGATCCCCTTGCGGTCGGCCAAGTGTGGGCCGTAGTTGACGCGGCCCATCCCCTCAACCAGAATTTCGATGACGCACTCCCCGTTGAACGCCGGAATTTTGCAGGTGAAGCCATCGTTGTGCTTCATGCGGCCGTTCTTTGTGCGGTCATACCGGTATACCATTTTTCCGTTAATGCGCAAATAGGCGATATCATGTACGCCCTCCACACAGAGCGGCTGGGCAGAGTAATTGCCCTTGAGCACCTTGCGGTAGAGGATGTAGCCGAAATTCTGCCCGAAGTGCTCCATACTCTCCGGGTGGGCGGAAATGTGGCGCTGCCCGATGCGGTAACACGTCTCCCACAGCGGGGCGGATTCCATGAGTTCCACGGCTCCGATATGTTGCAGCTTCGGGCACGGCGGGAGCGCCTCGTCCATCGGGAGCCCCTGGGCCGTGCGCAGGATTTTACGCACCCGGTGATAAGCGGGCGTATAATCGCCGTACTCGTTGAGCAGAGCCGCGTCGTCATAGCTGGTGACCGTGGGCTGATATTTGCGCCCATAGTTGGCCCCCGCCCAGAAGTTGAAGTTGGTACCGCCGTGGAACATATAGATGTTCATATTTGCACCTGTATCCACGAGAGACTGAATCTCCCGCCCGACCTGTGCCGGATTGCGCCGGTGATGGCGCTCCCCCCAGTGATCGAACCAGCCGCACCAGAACTCCATGCACGTTTTCGGCATCCCCTCCTGAAAACCCTCCAGGCTGTTAAACGCCGTCCTGGCATGGGAGCCAAAATTGAGCGTTTGATAGACATCCGGCAGCGTACCGCCGGAGAGCATATTGGAATTATTTCCATCGGAGGTAAAGAATGGGACTTCCGCCCCGCACTCGAGCATGATCTCCCGCAGGTGATTCAGGTATTCCTTATCGTTACCGTAGGAACCGTATTCGTTCTCAATCTGGAGGGCGATCAGATTCCCACCCCGGGTATCCTGAAGCGGCGCTAGCTCCTGAAACACGCGCTTAAAATATGCCTCCACCTTTTGCATGTAGATGGGTTCATCACAGCGCAGGCGGATATTGTGATCGGCCAGCAGCCACGCCGGGAAACCGCCGAAATCCCACTCCCCGCACGTGTAGGGGCCGGGGCGGATGATGATGTACAGCCCGTACTCCGCCGCCATGCGGCAGTACGCCGCGATATCAAGATTCCCTTCAAAGCAGAACGCGCCCTCCTTCGGTTCGTGCAAATTCCAGCACATCACCGTCTCCACGCAGTTGAAGCCCGCCGCACGCATTTTGGCAAATCGGTCCCCCCAGTATTCGCGCGGCACACGGAAGTAGTGCATCGCCCCGGAAAAGAGCCGGAACGGCTTGCCGTCAATATAAAATCCGTCTTTTCGAATCTCCATAGTCCACCTCTCACAGCTGTTCTGCCAGGGAACGGATATAGCGGCAGAACTCTTCGTTGCGCTGGTCGATATCCTGCTCCCAGATCAGCATATCCGGCAGGGAAACCGCAAAGTAATCGATTACGGCTTTTTTACCCTCGTGATTGCGGCAGTAGCGCTCAAAGCTCTCCCTGATCTTTTGTGCGCGCCCCTCCTCGCCCAGCTTGCGCAGGGCCAGTGCCTGATAGAACACATAGTCCACGGGGTTATCGTTATAGTACATATCATCCGCTACGGTATCGTCCCCGCTGGCGGCCAGCTGATAGTATTCCCGTGCCTGTGGATCCCCCACCTGCTCGGCGAGCATACCCATCCGATAGTAAATATCGTTGCTGGTATCAAGGATCAGCTTGCCCTCGCCCAGATTCTCCGGGAAAGTGAGCGCATCGTTATATTTCTGCATGGCCTCTGCCGTTTTACCGCAGGCAGCCAATGCTTCGGCACGGGCACACTTGATCTGCTTGTAAAGGCGGGTGACCTTCCCTTCCCCGCCCTCCCACGGGTGGAACTTACGACCCAGGATCATCTCCTCCGCACGGGCGGAATCGCCTCCCGCCAACACCAGGCGGATATACTCCAGATACAGGTCGTCGCGCTCCCGGACAACCGGCAGATTCCGGTCCAGCAGCTTGAGCAGGAAGGCGTCGTCCTTCCCGGTGAGCTGATAGAGCTGCGCCAGCTCCAGCAGCACGCGGGCATCCGTCTGATCCAGCGACCAGGCACGCTCCATATAGGCCACCGCCTTCTCCGGGTCGTGCGCCTTGTTGTAATAGTACAGGGACAGGTTGCGGTGCACGGTGGGCATCTTGGGATCGAGCCGCTCCGCCGCCAGCCAGTGGTCACGTGCTAACTCATACTGCCGTTTATCGTAATATAAATCGCCAAGATAGTAGTGTGCCAGCGCGTTCTCCCCAATGGTATTGACGCAGTCGAGCACCAGAATATCAAAAAGGCTGTTCGGGAAAATGACAACTTCACGCGCCGCAACTGCCCGGGCGATCTCCGCACTGAAGGACTTGTGGCTGTGATACCGCGCATACGCCGTGTAGAAGAGAACAAGCGGATTGCGCCCATTGGCCTGCGTCCATGCGCGCAGGAGCTCCTCTGCACGGTCATATTCCCCAAGCAGCAAATACTCGGAGGCCGCCTGCGTGATCTCCGTCACGTTGACACCCGCCAGAAAGTCCTCCGCACCGATCTCAAAGCGTGACACAAGATCAAACGGGTCCTGCTCCATAACAATTTGGAGATGATCCCGCATCTCCCCCAGCAGGCCCATCCGCTTGAGCGCCATGCACAGGATCAGGCGGCTGCGCACATCGTGCCCGCCGCAGGCGATCCCCTCCTTCACAAAGGCGCAGGCTTCCTCAAAGCGGCCGCGCGTATATTCGATCGCCGCCAGATAGTAATACGCCGCACCCTTGTGCTCGTTGCTCCACAGGCATTTATAAAACAAGTCATACGCCCGGTCCCGGTTCCCGGTGAGGAGTTCTGCCACACCGAGATAGAAGAACGGATCCGTCGTGGGCGGATTGGGGTTTTTGACGGTCGCCTTTTCAATGGCGCGGCGGAAATACGGCTTGCAGGCCTCCATCCGGCCGCGGCGCAGCAGCAACAGCCCGTAGGCCGTATTCAGGCGCAAATCCGATGCATCACGGCGCAGGCCCTCCAGGTAGTAATCCTCGGGCAGGCGTGTCGCATGGCGGTACTGCTCGATATGCAGGCCATAGAGGTACAGCTCCTCCGTCGTTTTACAATCGGCCGGGGGCGGGCAGGCCGTCGCGGGATCCGGGATGTCAAATTTTTCTACCATATCCGGTGAAAACCGCAGCTGATGCCTGCCATACGTGACACAGACTTCGGCATCGTCCCCGACATTTTCCAGTTTATAGACCTCGCCCGCAGCGAGATCCACCGTATTTTCATGTGTTTGCCCAGCTGATGTAATGGATATCCGGACCCCGCTGTGCGCCCGTGCCGCATACAGGCAGAATACGCCGTTTTCCGTGCCAAAACAGAAGTCCCGATTTGCGTTGCTGATCCTGCCGACCTCCCGGTACGGCATAAAGTACTGGGTAAAGCTCTTTTCCTCGTGCGGCTGGATAAAGGTGAAATCGGGCTGATTATCCGTAAAGCAGCCGGTCATCAGCTCCACATAGGGGCCGTCCGCATCGGTCAGGTTCCGGTCCCAGGCCTTACCAAAATCCCCGCATCCCCAGGTCCACTGCTTTTTGCCGGGAGAGATGTGGTGATCCGCCACATGGAGCAAGCCCGCACGTCTGCCGTAATCATAGCCGCCGATAAAATCAAAGTTCGACTTATAGGCCATAAAGGAAGTGGGGACCGGAATGTTTTTATACCGGGAGATATCCACACCGGCGGAATAATCCATCTTGTAATATGTCCCGTGGGCGATTGGGAACTCGCTCACAGCCCGCTTGCCGTGATCCATGACCGCCGTGACATCCGGCGGCATAATAGTGGCGGTATCGTCATTGACGGCGTAGGCCGGATTGGCCCACCACAGGAAGGTCTGCGGCAGGGAGCCGTAGTTGAACACGCGTGTATTCAGCTCCATATACACGGCGTCCGGGTAGAGGCGGATCTCCGTGAGCACCTTGAGCCCGAACATGTTCTCCGTCTCCCCCACGGTGACGGATGCACTCCCATCCGGATAGCTGCGGATCGTGTGGCGCACGGGCATATAGGTTGAAGGGCGGTGGTGCTGCGGCCAGTTGAACTCGATTCCACCGCTGATCCACGGCCCGAGCAAGCCGACAAGCGCCGGCTTGATGACATGGTTGCGGTAGACAAAGTCATAGCCGTTGCTCTTGTCACGCGCCGCATAGATGCGCCCGCCAAGCTCCGGGAGAACGGTCACCTCGATATAGTCGTTCTCCAAAATTACGGCCTGGTACATCTGATCCTTTTTCTCGTCCTCGATCTTTTCGATCACGGGATTGGGGTACACCTTGCCGGAACTGCCCTGATAGACCCGCTTTTCAAAGAACATGGGATTCTTTTCTTCCCTGCCGACACCATAGGTCGGGATCATCATTATTTTCTCAATCACCCGTGCTGCTTTCATGCGTAAACCTCGCTTTAAAAATAGATCAATTCCTGCTGAATCTGATTGTCCGGGCCGATCGTCAGAAGTGTTCCGCCCGTCATGCCGAATTTGAAATAGCAGTTGTAGGAGCTCTTGAGCGCGTAGCTGACCCTGATCCCATCCACCTCGGCGGTGAAATCATTGTTGTGGTCATGCGCGGCAAACATCTGCGTGCCGTTATGCGCCTTCATGGCGTCAAAGAGGCCGGAATCCACATCACCGGGATATGTAGCCTCTGCGCGCTCGCCCATCAAAAAGCCGTCCTGCAGCTCGCTATAAACAGGCAGCGGAATATGGAAAAACGCCATGTTCTGCGGATATGCGCCCTCGGCGGCCTTGATCCCATCCATCGTCCAATTATACCACGCCACCTGCTGCTCATTGATGCCGGTGGTGCCCGCCGGATCAGTGCTGCTGCCGGTATCCAGCATAAAGAGCACCTGCTGCGTAGCCCCGCCGCGCGTCAGGCGGATTGCGTAGTTACCCGCGCCGTGCAGGTTCTCCGGCCCCCACTGGAACAGGCCGTACTCGCTCGTCTCCAGCACGTCGACCAGCTTTGCCTTATCGGCGCGGCCCTCGTCGTCATGATTGCCAAAAACGCAGGCCCACGGGGTCTGGTAGCTGTCCATCTGCTTGACAAAGCGTTCGTATTCGATATCATTGCGGTCGGTGAGAGTCGTATCGCCCAGGACCAAAATCAAATCCGGCTGAACCTCCTCGACCATATTATCGAGCGCAATCTTGCCAGCCCAGTCGAGCACATAGTTTACACCCAGTTCCGCCGCGAAGGTCGCGTGGTTTTTCAGGTGAATATCGGTGAGGACAAGTACTTTGTAATCATCTGCCCCCATATCGAGAGATTGAAGTTTGGAGATATCAAACGCCTGATCCGCGCTCCACGCCGGATCACCGGCGGCGGTACCATGCTGCTCCTGCTTGCCGAGATAGGAGAAATAAATATTGAACCCCCCGATGACCGCCGCGATTGCGACGACAACCGCCACAAGAACCGCAATAATTTTCTTCGCCTTGCTGCTGAGTTTTTTTGCCATGATAATCTCTCCTTTCAAAATTCAACCCGGCTGTCTTTGGTAAACAGTTTTGGCTCGCGTTCGTGACGGTTGCCGATAATCTGTACACCGTCCGCCGACTTGACATAGTACGACGGGGTGCGCACGGTATTGTTTTGAATTACGATCCCCGTATGGACTGCGCCCGCGTGTGTCCGATTCTCCGGCTTGATACACACCGTATGCTCCGGGCAATATTTAAAGGTGTTCCCCTCGATTCGCACATCCCGAACACAACCGCTCTCGTACCAGCTCTTCGCATCGTCGCTGATGAGGATATGGTTCATGGTGGTGTGTTCAAAGACATTCTCACGGATACGCACCTTGCCGCGCACGGTCAGGAGCAGCCCGCGCGTGATAATCCGATCCATTGTATTGTGTTCAAAGGTGAGATCCGGGCTTGCGTCGATATCCTCGATCACATCCCCCACACTGCCCTGAACAGCTCCGTCCAGCACCAGACGGATGTTATATTCGTCCAGCAGCTCGCTCTGCCGGATGATGGCCTCCCCGCGGCAGAGCAGCGTCTCCGGATTGACAAATGTGATCCGATCGCCTGGACGCAGCGGGTTGAATCCGTGGGACTGCCGATGCATGAACCGAACAGTGATGGACTCCCCCGCATGCTCGACAATTTTAAAGTGAATCCCATGGGCATTCAGGCAATCGTCCCCCGATCCCTCAAAAACACTATCCCGCACGGTGACCTGGCCACGGCACATGCAGATCTGGATAAAATCCGCCACAGATGCCATCAGGCGCGGGCCATCCGGGCGCGGGGCAAACCGCAGCCCGGAGAGCATGAGCGTATCGCTGTCCTGTGCGACGAGCGCGAGCCCATAGTTGAAATTCTGTTCAACGCCCTCAAGGGTGATATTTTGACAGCGGTCGATAAAGATGCCGTTATATTTGCGGCGGACATCAAACAGCTCATACCGCTCCCCGATTTTAAAACGGAGCGCATCCGGCATATACACGCGGAACTGGTGATCGCCGCGCTCCACAATGCGCAGCGCGCTGAAAAACGGGTGACCCGTGCGCTTGAGGATCCCGGGATCATGGCAATCAATATGGCCGATCCAGCCCGCTACTCGTTGGGCGAAGAAGGATGTACAGTATCCATCGCCCACAAAGTAAAACTTGCCGCCATATCGGACGTACCGGCTCTCCTCATCCAGGTGGAAATCCACCCAGAACGGCCCCTTTTTTACCACCATAAACTCATGCATATCAGGGCGTTCAGCGGTAAAGCGGAATCCCCGCATTGTAACATCATGGCAGTTGATCAATGCCAGGTTGGTCGCCCTGCCATGCAGAACGAACACGGCTCCGTTCCCCTCCAGCGCGGCATCCGAGACTCCCTCCAGCAGGAATCCGGCCCGGTTCTCATGCGGTGTCTCACCGGGAAGCCACTCCTTGTCTCCGACTGTATTGGTAACATACATTTCCCGCATCGGAAGATTTTCTGCCCGGATGGGGTAGGTTCCCGGTTCAAAAATCACCGTGCAGGGCGATTGGGCGGCCTTTAAATGCTCCGCCAGCTTTACCAAAGGACGTGCCGCATCCTGCCCGGGGATAATACCGAATTCTCTCGCGTTGATCATCATACTTCCACCTCAATCTGCCAGGCGCTCTCCGGCTGTGTATGCCAGCGAACCGCGCCGCTGATAATTGGAACCGCTTCCGCCTGATCGGATACGCCCTCCGGTGTCAGGCGGCGGATCATTGCTTTCTTCCCGTGCAGATACCAGGTCTGCTCCCCACCGGATTCCGAATAGGCCAGGTAGGAGTTGGGGCGGATAACTTCCGGCAGGCACAGGTTGTTCTCCTGCTTGAGCACCCGGCCATTCTGCTCAATCTGATGGCCGTCCACGCAGGAGACAACCCCACCGCTGTGGTAGAGACGCCGGGATCGCCCCATCCCATATATTTTCAACCGTTCGAACTGATTCAGATAGTAGTGCGGCACCGTATAGGTGATAAACCGCTTGAGAAATTCCTGCACCCAGGCCGTGTCCCTATGCTTTAGGAGAATATCCTCACCGTGAAGATTGCCGTAGATCAGCCACTCGAGCTGCTTATACGGTGTGAGTGCCTTACACTGCTCCCCGAATCCGACGACCGAGGCGGGATATTTCAGGATTTCCCCCGGGCTGAGTACCGGATTCCAGAATGCCGGAATCAGACCGATTACATCGCTTTTGCCCCAGTGGAGGCGCAGTCCGGAATTCTGTTCCCGATAGATAAACTCGCTGGTCACCTCGACGCCGCGGCTATTAAAATACCCAATCATTTTTCGCCGCGCCGCCTTTTCCCGTGCGATGGAGGTATTCTTTCCCTTATGGACGAAGAATGCGTCAATATGGATCGTACCTGCCGCCTCGATAGGGAGCAGCTCCAACAAACGGTCTACCCGTTTTTGAAAATAACCGCTCTCCCACTCCTGTGCCAGCCGGACCTGATAGGCCTTGCGCCCGTTCCAGACACCGGTCACCTTGGGCTTGCCGTTCCGGCCGCACACAATAAGGTCATTGGCGATATAATCCGGCCAGAGCGCACTCTCCTGATAGGCGTCGGAAATATTGATATGATAGCTGATGACCGTATTGTACTTTTTGGATTCCTCCACCAGGCGCAGCAGGCTATCTAAAGCTGTTGCGTCCTGCGGACTCTTTAACTGGGGATTCACCTCAAAGAACTCGGGGTAGCGGTCGTCGTGGCCGTTATACTGCCAGCCGACCAGATAGAGCACCTTGGTATAGCCCGGCGTCATACGGTCAATCTGTTGGACTGTCTCCAGCGCCTCATCCAGCCCGCACAGGACCTTACTCCCACCGTTGTTATCCGGGATGGAGAGGTCAAGCTTCAGCATGAGCGAGCGCGTATAATCATACTTTTGAAACATGGTTAAAATTCCTTCCCGTAGCACAGCTTCCCGAGGCCGAACCAGCGATAGATCCCCTGCTGGGTAAAACTGCCGTCCTCATAGATGTAGATGAGCTTGCCGCCCTTCTGCGGGACAAGGTAGATATTGTGGTCGCAGGAGTAGCCATACGCCAAGCGGATGCCCTGGTAATCGACGGTGTAGTTATTCATGTGGTCGTGACCCACAAAACAGCCCTTGGTACTGCCGAGTTCTTTCATCGTCTCGAACATCTCATCGTCGTGATTGCTGCAATAGACCTGTTCGAACTTTACACCATCCAGCGTGCCGCCGTTCTTTTTCGCCTCTTCATAGCCCGTCACATACTCGCGCATGGGAATGTGGAAGAATGCCAGCGACGGGACCACCTGATTTTCATCCCCGTTGACCTCTTTTGCAATGGATCTGACGGTGTCCGCATACCACTGGATCTGATTTTCATGGAAGCAGTCGTACCCGTCATCCTTGCCAAGCTCGGGATCGTAATAGTACATGTTGCTGTCCATCATGATGAGGGACAGGATCACCTTGCCGGAGTCGTCGGTAATGTTGTAATAATAGTTTCCTTCGCCGTCCACATCCGCCGGCCCGCGCTCAAAGAAGCAATACTCAAGCGATTCCAAATATTCGGAGAGCTGGGTTTTGGTGTGCGTACGGCGATCCTCCGCATCGTGGTTGCCGTAGACAAAGCCCCACGGGATTTGGAACGACTCCATAAAGTTGCCGAAAGTCTGGAACGCCTGCATATTTTCATCCTCACTGGTGATATCCCCGGTGACGATGATGACGTCCGGGTCCGATGATTCAATCATCTTTGTAATCGTGTGAAACGCCTTCTGATCCTTTTTCTCGTCATTTAGAATGTGGACATCCGTGATCTGGAGCACCTTGCTCACAGCGCCGTTTCCACCGGGCTTATGCGTAAACACACCGCCAAACAGCAATCCACTCACAAGCGCCAGAATTAAAACGACGCACAGCACTACAATCCCCACGATTTTGAGCCCCTTTTTTGCAGACTTTTTCATGATCTCATTCTCCCTCTTTCAGTTGAATATGGTCACCGATCCGGCAGTCCGGCGCCAGATGTGCAGGCCGGAGCAATATCTCCCGGTCGCTCTCCACACGGATGACCCTGCCGTTTTTCCACGCAAAGCTGATCTGCGCCCCGCGCAGGTGTACGCCGGTCATCTCGCCCTCCGCCCACTGAGGCGGGAGCGCCGGCAGTAGCTCCACCACGCCGTCCTCCCAACCGATCAGGCACTCATTGATGCCGGCGACATAGCCGAAGTTCCCGTCGATCTGGAAAATAAACGGGAAGTGGACGTTAAACAGATTCTGAAACAGCGCCTTTTCAAAAAGAAGGCGGATATTCTTTTGGGCGGACTCGCCGTCATGGAAGCGGCCGGAAAGGCAGATGGCCCATGCGGTGCTCCAGCCGATCTGTCCCCTGCTGTGATCCTGGCGGCAATCGAAGAGCCTGCGCATTTGCTCGGTGAGCTCCGGTGTACCGTAAAAACTGGCGACGCGCCCCGGATAGAGCCCATAGAGCGGTGAAAAGTGGCGGTGCCCCTTCTCCGATGCGGAGAGATTGCCGTTCCACTCGCTGATGCCATCCGGCCCGTACTCAACCGGCTCCAGGCGGTCGAGCACATGGCGGATCCGCTCACTGAGCACCTCCCCCTGCCCGATCTCCAACGCATTGGCAAGCGCCTGACGCATCAGGCCGTTTTCAAACGCGCTGTGCCGCCCCAGGCTGCACTTTGCGCCGTCCGATGCAAAGACAGCCTCCGGTGAGGCGGAGGGACAGCTGACATAATGACCGCGGTATTCCGCTACGTAATCCAGAATAAATTCTGCCGCGCCGCGCACCATTTCAGCGATGGTATCGCGATATTCCTCCAGGCCGCCGTTGAGATAGTGTTCATAGATCTCATTGGCCAGCCAGACGCCGCACATGGGCGCGTACATATAATTGGCCGTCCCCTTGACGGGAGGCGTTTTGCGCCAGATATCCACATTGTGGTTGCAGGCGAATCCACCGCAGCCGTAGTTGACGCGCGCCGTTTTTTGTCCGCGTTCGGACACCTCATGCACCATACGGATATACGGCTCCAAGCACTGCCGGAGGCCGCAGACACTCGCACCCCAATAGTTCATCTGCGTGTTGATGTTGACCGTGTAGTTGCTGCTCCACGCGGGGCGGATATCGCGGTTCCACTGCCCCTGCAAATTCAGCGGCTGGCCCCCCTCGCGGCTGCCGGATATCATCAGGTACTTGCCATAGTGATAGAGCAGTTCACTGACCGCGTTAAAGTCCGCAGAATTTTTCAGCATCCTGTCCGTCGTATTATTTGACTGCGTGTGGAGGGAAAAATCCTGCGCACAGTACAGGGCGTGATAATCATCCATATGTGCAGCTTTCAGCGCGGCGAAATCCGTCCCGGCATTTGCGACAAGCTCTTTCGCTTTATGTACCGCCGCCTCCCGATTTGTGTCCGGCATTTTGTCATATCCGTGAAACCCCGTGGCCGTGGCGGCAATCAGCGTCAGATAGGTGGCGTTTTTCACGACGATACGGCGCCCCTTTGCAGTCACCTGCCCATCTGTGAACGGGCGGACAAAAAGTGCAAAGGCCATCCCCCTGCCATTGCGTTCATAGACGATAGGGTGGAACTCCCCCCGCAAATAATTGGGAACCACATGATCCGGGGCATTACCGGACAGGATCAGGCCGTCGCCGCCGGCAGAGACGTTGCTGCGCAGCTGAGATTTGGCGCCAAGTACCGCACTGAATCCTTCCCCCGTAACGCGATAGACAAGCACGCGCGCCGGATTGGATGCAAAGCATTCCCGATCGAGCGAGCCGCTCTTCACAGTCAAAACGGCATCGTCCAGATTGAGTGAACGGCTATACACACCCCCGCCCCCGGTCAGCTTCAGTTCCAGATCCCCCAGCGGGAGAAAGGACTCGCTGTATCCGCCGGTGAGGTGCTCCTCCGCCATCCGAGTGGCCTCCTGGTATTTACCGGCAAAGATAAGCTCACGGACGCGCCCGAGGTATTCCAAACTCTCCGGGCTGTCGTAATCTTTGGGATAGCCGGACCAGAGCGTGCAGTCGTTAAAGGAAAGGATTTCTCTCCGCCTGCCGCCATAGACCATGGCAGCTGTAAATCCATTGCCCACCGGGAGGGCATCCTTCCAGGTCCGGGCGGGCCGGTTGTAGGTAAGCTGTCGAATCATCATGATCAATCCACCTGTATATCAAATACGAGCGGCATCTGTGTATGTCGCATCACAATATAGCGTGTTTTTTTACTGCACCCCTGCGGGCCGGATCGGCGGACAGGAGCGCACTTCCGACCTGCGTTTCACCTGCTGTCGATATTCATCTGTTCTTTCAGCCCGCGTACCTCCGCGCTGTCCGCGCCGAATTTTTCCGTATAAAGCGACAGCTTGTTTGCGGCGATATCGCGCTTGAGGTTGGCGGTGAAGGAGACATCGCTCTCCTCCGAGAGGATGGTATCCGCATTTACAGCGTCCTGCCGGAGCTCCGCCACAATCTGTGCGTGCTTTTTCTTGTCCAGATTATAGAAGAACAGGCAGATGAGCATCAGCGCACCGGAAATCACGGAGATCCAGATGGCGATGTTAAAATACTGGTCGGCCACGGCAACCTTCTCCGCGGACAGGATATTCGGTGCATCCGCCACAATCTCATAGTCATTGGGGTTAAAACCGACCGCCCCCTGAATCACGGCGGGGATCAGCGCACACAGCTGCGTCACCAGCAGTACCGCCGAATAGGCGAACGTCTGAATGAATCCCTCCAGGCGGTAACCGCTCAGGCGCTGCTGATAGTCGCCGATCTCCGAGAGCATCAGCGGCTGAAGGCTGCCCATGGCGTTAAATGATGCCACAAAGCGCAGCGCGGTGATGAGGACGGCGCTGGAGGTATCCTGCGCCATATTGTCAAATCCGATCAGCGCCAGAATCAGATAGGCTCCCGTATTCAGGCACTGCCAGAAGATCATAATCGTCCGGTTGTTAAACTTTCGGGTCAGGAACGGGAGCAGGATCATATTCGGCGTTGCGCCAAAGCCCACGATCATGGAGACCGCACCGAAGATCATCGCGCCATCCGCCATGTTATCCGCATAGTGGACGCGGGCCACGATCTGCCACACCAGATCGATACACCCCTTCATGCATCCGAACATGAGGGCCAATGTCAGGATGATGAGCGGGCGGTTCTTCAGAACCATTTTTAACCCCTGGAGCGTGGAGACTTTTTCCTTCTGGTTCTCCGTCTCCGTGATAAACACGCGCTCCCGTACGCCGAGCAGGCCGATCGTGCAAATGACGCCTACGACAGCGCTGGCACAGCCAAAGACGCGTGCCGCGACCACATCGCCCCACAATCCGGCGGCGACATCCTTGAGCACATTCATCACCGTAGGCGCAAACCCCATCACCAGACCGATCGGGGACCAGATATCCGTGCGCTCCTGTTGATTGGGTGTAAAAACCCCAGGAAACATATTGAACGTATTGTTCCACAGGTTCCAGACAAGGAGGGTGGGGATACAAATCAAATAGACGTAAATGATACGGACATCCAGCGTAAGATTTTGCGGGGACCATACGGCCGCCACCGCCAAGATGGAGACGACCGGGGCCAGGAAAAGGATATACGGCTTATACCGGCCGAGTTTTGTACGGGTCCGCTGGATCCACCGGCCATAGATCGGCGTCAGAATGAGACCCGCGGCGCAGGCGGTGATATAGATAATGGTGGCGTGCAGCGTACCATACCGGCCAAGGTCGTACAGGATCGGCAGATAGCCGATTGTCACATACGCATTGATAATATTACAGATAAAGCTGACGCCAAGGCTCGCCGACCCCAGGCAAAAAATCTCCCGCAGATTGAGGAAGCGCCCCTTCGGCGGCTCCCGCCAGAAATTTTTCAGCACGGCGGCAAGGGCTTTTGCTCCCGCACGGAGTGCAATACCCGGATGCTGTTTCGTTTTCCCAGAGCGATTATTCCCCATCGATTGAACCCTTTCTAATTTCGATTCGTCTTGCCGTTTGGCAGAGAAACGGAAAAATGCATCTTTTTTCCAAATCCAGCCCTTTTACCAAAGTAGTTGCCCCACTGCAAATCAGGATAATAGCTCCCGAGCGTCAGTTGCAGGCAGGCGGTCACTCCGGACACGCATCGCCGCAGGCGCACGAACGCATTCAGATCCCGGCACCTGGAATCAATGCGGACGTCCCCTCGATTTTTCAAGTGCACCGTATAATCGCGGATGTTATTCCGCCGCGTTTTAAAGTCGTTTGTCGCGACGGAATTGGTCTCCCCGTCCGCCTTGGAGAGGAAGTAGTTTGTCATGCTCTGTTCCCAGCCATAGTCCGGCTTTTTCCCGTAGGGATCCGGAACTATTCCGTCCCCGCGTGCGACGGATGCGGTCCCCTCCGGCCTGCCGATATGGCCCGCCGGATAGATGGTGTGGAACGCCCTCCGATGCCAGCTGACGGACTCTACGTCATCCATCAGGTCAACCTCCAGCGTAATTGTGCCGGGATCCGTAAACCATGCAAAAATATTTTTCGGATAGAGGCGGCAGTCCAGCTCGCGATCCTTTTTCTCCATATCCAGACCGAACGTTTTCAATCCGCCGGCGCGGAAAACGCCCGAAACGCGATTTCCACGCTGTCGGATATTTTTCAGCCGGATATTCTCCTGTGTTTTTTTACCGCTAATCCCACGCACAGACAGGCGCGGATTGGCAAAGAGCGTATGCCCCTCGCCGGTAAAGGCCAAAGTCTCCCCCGTATGCGGTACGGGCGCGGCGGCGCTGCACGGCGCAGCTTCCTGCTCCGCATGGCCGAATACATATTCGTCCACCTGATATCCGCCCTGGAAGAATCGGATATTCACCGGGCCGCCGGCGGAGCACGGCAGCTCTACATACCCGCTGCGGTGCGGCGCGATGGGCTGCGGAATCTTGCCGTCAAACAGGATATTCCCCTGGGCATCGGCGCAGACCGCGCGCACCTCGGAGAGATCCGTGTGGTCAAATCGGTTGGTGATATACAGCCGGATCGGTTTGCCAAGGGATGATTGCTGCTCATCCACAAGTACGGGCGTGAAGGCCTTTTTGGTCAGATAGGCCTCCGGCTTCAGCCGTTTATACGTATCAAAGATGCAGCCCCATTCCCCATAGCCTGCACATGGGCCCGGCGCGTGGTTCTGGTGGCGTTCGCGCGTCCCCTCCGGCAGGTAGAACACATCGTCAATCCCAGCCCAAATGGCACAGCCGAGCGCACCGTCGGTGCGGAAGATATTGTCCCAGCCACGTGCAATGCTCTCGCCCCATGCCTCGCGGCAGCTGTTATCCTCCCGCAGGTGCTCCGTATTATAACAGGCGACATGGGCGAACTCGTCATGCAGGACGGGCAGATCATCCCGGCCCAGTTTGCCGGTGACCTTGTTATAGTGCTTACTGTAAATATCGTATGGTCGCGGCTTTGTATGCACGGTATCCGGATAGCTGAAAATCACGGGGCGCGACCGGTCCACGGCTTTGATATAGTCGTACTCCGCACGGAAAGCACCTGTCTCCTCAAAACCGGACTCATTGGCCAACGACCAGATGAGGACGGATGGATGGTTCCGTGAATACGCCACCATCTCCGCAAAATTGCTAAGGAACTCCTCCGGCGGATTGTAAATACCAAAATTGTTGGCTCCCTTAAAGCAGGCGGAATTTTCCTGCTCCACATAGATCCCCAGCCGGTCGCACACTGTCAGGAAATAATCGCTGGCCGGGTAATGAGACGTACGGATATGATTGATGTTGTGCTCCTTATAGATGCGGATCTCCCGCTCTATATCGCTGCGGGTAATCGAACGCCCATACAGGTGAGAGACGTCATGGTGGCAGAGCCCGCGCAGCTTGATCTCTTTTCCATTGATATACACCTTGTTCCGGTCTGTTCCATTGGCCCCGCCATAGGTGATCTCCCGGATCCCGACAGGATGGACGTTCTCCTGTACCATTCGACCGCCGGAGGACAGCGTCAGGCACAGATGATAGAGATTGGGATGCTCCGCATCCCAGAGTTTGGCATCCTGTACCGGGAGGGTAAAACGGACGCCGTACCGCTCCCCCCGCCCGGCGGGGGCTTGGGGAGCTGGGATATGCAGCGGGCTATACTTCCGGTCATTGATGGCACTCTTGGGATATTTCCGGGCCCAACGCTTGGAGGGGGTGATCGCGATGGGCGCATCCCCCTCCCGCGGGATTTGAAATCCCGCAAGTGTGCCGGAGAACTCAGCGGCGGTCTTTCCACAGTCATCCAGCAGCCTGGCAGTGAGAATATCCTCATCCGCCGCAACAAGTTCACACGAGACCTCCACCCTTGCGGGCGCCCCGGCCGGCACATAAGTGCCGATGTGTGTCCGAGTGATGTGATGCTCGGGCAGTGCAAACAGGGTAATATCGCGCAGGATGCCGCCTATATTACAATGTGCGTAATAACTTGCCCAGGCGGCGCTGCTGATCTTTTCCCCGCCGGGATTCCAAGGGCCCTTTTTCTCCCCCTCCGCGTCGGTCACCCCGATCACAAGTGTGACTTCCTCCGCCCCGGCAAAGGATGTAATCTCACAGTCCCACGCGGTAAAACCGCCTGCGTGCGACCGCACAAAATGGCCGTTGACCCACACGCGCGCATGGGAGTATATCCCCTCAAAGCGCAGGAACACTTGACAGCCTGCAAAGGATGGCGGGATCGACAAGGTGCGCCGGTAGTAATACTCCGTATTGTTCTGCACATCAAACCCCTGCATGATGAGGGATCCCGGTACTATCACCGGTCTCCAACGCTCCTGCGGTATCGCATTAAAATCATAGTCCTGCTCCCGGTCATAGGCGGATGGAATGGCCGGGATCTCCTCAAAGAGGAACTCCCACTCCGCCATATCCTGCCGGGTGAGGAGCATGGAACTCTCCCCACCCGTTCCCAAACGCTCCGGGATTGCCGGTAATGCCGGGGGATCCCCCAGGCTATAAGCACGATCCAATCGTTCAAAAGCCATGCTTTCTCTCCGTAAAATGTACTGAATTACTACTCCTCATCAAACACGACAGCCACCTTGCCGCACTTGCCGCTGGCCATCAGGGCGTAGGCCTCGCCGGCCTTTTCCAGTGGGAAGCGGTCTGTGACAAGATCTTCCGGGTGGATGTGCCAGCGGACGAGCTTGTCGACCAGATCCTCCATGCGCCACAGGGAGGTGACCCAGCTGCCGTAGATAGTCTTCTGGCCGTGGATGATGTCCGGTGAGGGATTAAAGGTACAGGTATTCCCCTCGCCGACAAAGGCGATCTTACCATAGCTCTTCGTCCCGCGGATGGCGAGCTGGCGTCCCTGGTCGTTGGCGGAGCAGTCGACCGCCTTTTCCGCGCCCTTTCCGCCGGTGACGGAAAGGATCTTCCCAAGCGCCTCATCATCCGATTTAAACACATAGTCGGCCAGTCCCAGGTCCTGGGCAATTTTCAGGCGGGAATCGTCGTACTCCACGCCGATCAGCCTGTCGGCGCCCATAGCGCGCGCAAGCTGGAGCGCTGCCAGACCAACGGGGCCGAGGCCCACAACCAATACCGTATCATCGCCGCCGATCGTGATCTTCTCGAGCGCTTCATATACCGTGCCAAACCCACAGGCAACCTGTGCACCGTCCACATATGTCAGCTCATCGGGCAGCGGGATCAAGTCCTTTTCCTCCGCCAGGATGTACGGCGCCATGCCGCCATTGCGCTGCCAGCCGTACGCCTGACGGTGTTCCGATGTGCAGGAGATCGCATAGCCGCGGCGGCAATCATAGCACAGACCACAGCCGCTGATGTGATAGATGATCACGCGGTCGCCCTTTTTAAAGCGCCGCAGTCCCTCGCCCTCCTCCACGATGACGCCGCAGGGTTCATGGCCGGCAATCGTTCCGTCAATATAGCCCTCCGCGCCTTTTCCGGTATGTTCCCGGTAGATGCAGCGGATATCGCTGCCGCAGATGGTGGAGGCCATCGTCTTGATGAGTACCTGGCCGTGCCCGGGCTTCGGAATGTCAAACTCCTTAAATTCCACTGTGCTGTTGCCCGGGAGCGTTGCTCCGATCATTTTACCTTCCATTACAAATTCTCCTTTAACCATGTGTTATCTTGATAAACCCAGTGATCCAATTTTCCATCGAGATCCCAGAGATCCTGCCAATCGTCGGACCCCGGCCAGAGGAACACCTGCCCCTTGACCAGGCGGCAATTACAATCCTCCGCACGGATCCGCGCCATCTCCTCCGCAGAGAGCGGATCCCGCACCGCGGTGAGGTTAGAGGCAATATTGCGCGGATTCCCCGAGAATGGGATCGGCGTTTGACCGCGCGTGACGGCCCACCTGAGGCAGATCTCCTGCGGCGAACAACCGTGCTCCTGTGCCAGTGATTGGATGACCGGCAGCTTTGTATCAACCACATCCTCCGCGGTGCGATCCCGATCAGGGCGGTTCGGGCTGCCAAGCGGACAGAACCCGATGACCTGCATCCCATGTGCCTTACAGTAATCATATAGCTCCGGCTGCTGGAAGGACGGATGCAATTCCATCTCGTTGGCGTACGGCCGGATCTCGCACAGTGGCAGGACGGCCTCAAACTTTGGGATCGTCATGTTGCTTGTGGCGATCTCACGCACCAGTCCATCGCGCTTGAGCTGTTCCATCTGCCGCCACGCGACCATAAAGTCCTCCACAAAAAACGGGCGGCTGTCCGGGCTGCGGCTGTCGCCGGAGCATCCCTTCGCATGATAGTTTGGGAACGGCCAGTGGAGTATATAGAGATCCAAATACTCAAGGCCCAGATCCTTTAGGGACTGCTTGCAGCTGGCGATCACCTGACCCTCTCCGTGCATATCGTTCCACACCTTGCTGATGATGGTCAGCGCGTCGCGCGCCACAAGCCCCTCCTCAAATGCGCGCCGGAACACACCGCCGATCTGCCGCTCGTTGCCATACACGCTCGCGCAGTCAAAGGTGCGGTAGCCGCACCGGATCGCCTCATAGACAGCCCGCGCGACCGTCTCCTCATCGTATCTGTCGGACCCGAAGGTCCCAAACCCAATTCTATTCAGCAATATGCTCACCCTTCAATTTCATTTTCGTAACGTTTCGGATTTTATGCAAAAAAAGAGAAGACGCTCTCTTTTTTTAAATGGCGCGGATAGATTCCCCCAGCTCCAGCGCCGCGGGCAGAATGATATCCCTCCGCTCCCCGCCGGCCATCTGGTTCAAAAGCAGCGCGGCCGCCTCCCGGCCGATTTCGCCCAGCGGCTGATTGACCGTGGCGAGCTTGGGCGTAATGACCTTGCTCAGATCGTGATTGTCAAAGCCGATAAAGCTGTAGTCCTCCGGGATTTTCCGGCCCATCTCATTGATGGCGATGATCGCGCCGACCGTCATCTCATAATTCGTGACAAAGACCGCCGTCACATCCATACCGGACCGGATGATCTCCTTCATCGCCAGATAGCCGCCGTCCACCGTGAAGTTTCCGTAATAGATCCGGTCTTCATCGTAACACGCCGCGACCCGCATCGCCTCCTCATACCCCTTGCGGCGTTCATCGGCCGTGTACAGACCACGGGCGCCGGAAATCAGTGCAATGCGTCTGTGGCCCCCGGCGATCAGCTGATGCACCGCCTGCACGCTGATCTCCCGGTTGTTAATCAGCACATGGGAGACGCGCTCGCTCAGGGTAAATCGGTCAATGGCGACCGCGGGGGTCGTCTCGGCCAGGGAATCGAAGACCCGTCCATCCGTGGACACGGGCATCACAATGACCCCGTCCACCATCTTGGACTGTAAAAATTCAAGCGACTTTTTTTCGAGGGCCGGATCGCTCCGGCAGTCGCACACCAGAATGCCATACCCGCGGCGGCGCAGCTCATCCTCCATCGCGCTGATGATCGTGGTGCTGAATGTGTTGGAGAGCTCCGGAATCAATACACCCACCGTCATGGAGCGGTGCGTCTTGAGGCCGCGGGCGTATTCATTGCGCACGTAGCCGAGCTTCTTGATTGCCGCCTCGATCAGCTCCCGGTTTTTGGGGCGGACGTTGGCGCCGTTTAAATAGGCGCTGATCGTCGCATACCCGAGCCCGGTCTCCCGTGCGATGTCCTTGATCGTAGGCGCCATAACGTCCCCCTCCACTCATTATCGTATCGTTTCGAGATCATTTTATCACTTGCCGCCTGTGCCGTCAATATTTTCCGGACGATTCCGCCGGCCGGCTGCTCATACAAATTGGTCCCGTTTTTTTGTCTATTCCGCCCACAGCTCAACCCGTTTCCCTTTGCTGAGATGGAGCCGGATCCGCCCGCCCGATCCATCAAACGGGACAGAAGACCGGAACCGCCCCTGAAAGTGATGAATTAGTTCAATATCCTGATCCTCTGCCGTCTGAAGGGAGAGATACTGCAACATGCCGCCGTGATATTTCAGCGATACCAGCACGCCGCCGCTGCCCCGCAGATTTTCAAATTCGATATCCCGCCATGTCTCCGGTACGGCGCGCAGGGGTTCGATCATCCCGTTTTCACCGTACAGGAGCATCTCCTGAATGGCGCTGACGGCGCAAAACGTCCCCTCCAGCGTGAAGGGACGGTATGTCAAATTGGACAGCCCCTGTTTGGTGTAGTCCCCATTGACATGGAAGCCGTTTGGCAGGCAAAAATAGCGCCAGAACCGGTTCAGGATGCGGGCCGCCTTCTCCCCGTTGCGCTGGACGCAGTAAAACTGCGCCATCCACGCAAAGGAGTAGCCGCACCAGTTCTGTGTACCCAGTTTCTCCAGATCGGCGATCGTGGCATCGATGATCTTCCGCTCCTCCGGCCGGTCATAGTCGAGCAGGCGCAGTGGGAAGATCGCCATGGCGTGGGAATGATGGCGGTGGGACTCCATGAGCCGCTCTTTCGGATCAAGCATCAGGACGTGATCCGGCGCGACTGCGAGCGGATCAAGACGGTCCAGAACCGTTTGATACTTCTCCGCGTCCTGCGGCCTGCCGGCCGGGGCGGCATAGCGGATCAGATGGATCAGCGCTGCACGCATCAGGCTGAGATCATAGTTGGAATTCGGCCGGAGGAACGACCGCCGCGTATCGTCGTGGATCTCCGACGAGGACGACCAGGGGAGATAACATTTCCCCCCGCGTTCCTCAAGCAGCCCGATGATATTCCGCATGCTCCCTGCCGCGTAGGGATATGCCTGATCGCGCAAAAAGGCGTGATCGCGGGTGTATTCATAGTGGCGGAAGAGGATGTCGCACAGCCAGAGCTGATTGGTCGGGGAGAGCGAATACATCGGCCATCCGCCGAGTGCCTCCCCACGGATATCCATCACCGCCGGCAGGCACAGGCCGTCCGTCCCGTAATAGGTGCGTGCAAACCGCTCCGCCTGTGGGGTCAGCTTGATCAAATAGTCGATAAAACAGGCGCCCTCCTCCAGGTGGTTTGCCTTCCCGTAGGACTGATAGCACAGCTGTGTATTCAGGTCGTGGTGATAATCGCCCTTCCAGGGCGGGAG
>CASFCH010000060.1 GCA_949293315.1 uncultured Oscillospiraceae bacterium
AAAAACATCAAATTAAAACGTTGCAAAATTCCGCAATCACGGTTTCTATAAATAGTGATGCGTCTCCCAGCACACCCGCACTGTTTTTTTATGCGGACCATTCGGGAGACGGGATAACCTGCAAGATTTATTGCAGCACATAATAATGGTTATTGAAGAAAAAGTAGAATCTCAGGGGGAATCAGGTATGAAAAAGTACATGTTAAAGATTTTAGCTTTGGGTATAGCGGCAGGGCTGGTGTTCGGCTTTGCGGCGTGCGGGAGTGGGCCGGAAGTGGACCCAGAAAGCACGACGGATCAGGCCGTCACACTGGATACAGCATTCGGGGAGACAGAGATCGTTGCTACGGAAGCCATGACGGAAACCGAAACCCAGACAGAAGCACCGGTCAGCTCCGATGACCAGCAGTCTGGCGGCAGTTCCTCTGGGAAAGGCTCCGGCCGCAGCGGCGGCCAGCAGTCCGGCTCCGGGGGGTCCGGCAACGCTGGAAATGCTGAGAATGTCGGAAATGCCGGGAACACCGGCGGGAATCAAACCCCTGATCCAGAACCTGCCCCGGAACCCCTTCCCGATTTTGATCCCGATACGGTCATTGAGATGGTGCATCAAAAGGTTAAGGCCAATCCGGACATTCAATGGATTTATGACATTCCCGGAATCCCGGAAAATGAACACACCTATTTAGGGTGGTTCGAAGTTCCGGGAAATTTCTATCCCACGATGACGATGCAGGAGATTGCCCAAGACTTGTATGAAGCATGTTTATCCGAGTATAAATGGGGTGGATGCGATATCTTTTATGTAGAATATTGGGGTACACGGGATGATGGTTGTTATCGTTGGAAGATCTATCGTTAAAAAGGACGTTTCAACGGCCTTTTTTCGTACCTGAATCTTGAAGTGCAACAAGTTGTTGCAATACAGAAAGGAGCGGAAACCATGAAACAAAGAAGCCAGCCTCGAGCAAGAAGCCCAGATATCGTGAGAGGGGACTATGACTCCTCTTTTTTTATTTGATTCAATCAGAAAGGAGAAACAGTCATGAAACCAAACAACGAAGTGCGGAGTACACCCGCACGCCAAAAGGGACGAATGAAGCGCCTCCTCTCCGCAGTGATAGCTGTCATGCTGACCGTCAGCAGCGGCCGGACGATTTAGATATATTTCTGATTTTTATTTTTTAATGATTCTTTCTTAAGTCATTATTTACCGCTTTCCTCTTCACGTACTGTCTGATTATAACAGATATTATATCGACTATAAACGATATGATTATGAGTACAGTGTATATGTTCCATGTCTGGCCCCTACAAATGGTCGGGAATATATTTGTAAGTATTTCGAATACCTGAATGACCATCTTAAGAACTATAGATCCTTTTTCCAAAACATTTAAAAATTTTTTCATTGTAAATGCTCCTTTCGAGACATCTTTGATAAGAGAAAAGGTTTTTGCAAAATGCCTCGAAAGAATGGTCACTAAAAAAATATATTTCCACTTAAAAAAACGATATAAATATGGAACCGCTCACAAGTAAACTGAAACAGATTCCTGATGCATAAACAGGTTTAGAGATTTTTTTCGATCTGTTTGACAAAAAAGAAAGTGCGACAAATTGTCGCACTTGGAAGGAGGTAAAAATGAAAAGCAAAATCATTTATTGGGCACGTAGTCCGGGAATAGCGGGGCGTGAGGCTCCGCTTTTTTGTGTACAGGTGGACAGGCGGCCTTGCAGCCGCCTGTCTGGGATTAGGCTTCCATGTACCGGGAAAGCTCTTCGGAAAAATCCTGAAGCCTGTCATCTGCCGAGAAGATAACATTCATCAGCTCCATGGCGGCTTCATCCTCAATGTCCGAGCGATTGAGGACGGCGCTGGATTTTTCCATCAGTTCTTTCCGGATGGAACCGAGCTTTGAAATAAGCTCGCGTTTCTCCATTTGTTTCACCCCCTTTCCACCAAAAGTATAAAATATGCGCTTTCCACAGAAAAGGGAGATTTTAATAAAATCAATATAAAATGTGTCACAATTTTCATTGTGAATGGTTAATATATAAAAGATGGTAATATCAGGAGGAATTGATATGAAAAAGTACATGTTAAAGATTTTGGCTTTGGGAATAGCGACAGGGCTGGTGTTCAGCTTTGCGGCGTGTGGGAGTGAAACGCTGGAGGATCCGTCCACGACCGGCGAGAACACATCGGAGCCGGAAACAATCATAGAGACGGTTACGGACGCCGCCGGGAATGTCGTCCTGGATGAAAACGGCGAGCCGGTGACGGAGATCCTAACCGTGGAGACGGTTGAGGTGCCAGTGCTCGATGAGGACGGGAACCAGGTGCTCGACGAGGACGGCAAACCGGTCACAAAGACCGAGACGCAGAAAAAGCCGGTTGCCCCCGCTTCCCCGTCCGGCAATACGGGCGGCCAGCAGGGCGGCAGCTCCGGCAGTGGTTCCGGTACGGGGAATAATACGCCCTCCGGTGGCTCCGGGAACTCCGGAAACACGGGTAACTCCGGTGGGAATACGGGCAATACCGGCAGCTCCGGAAATTCCGGCGGCAGCCAAGAGAAACCGACCGATCCTCCGCAGCAGGAGGAAAAGCCCGATCCGGAACCGGAGTACACATGGAAATACCTGGAGGAGGAATCCCGCGCAGCCTTTGACGCGATGAACGAGTTCAGGAAGCAGAACGGCGTCGCGCCGCTTATCTGGCGTCAGGACTGCCAGGACGCAGCCAACAAGCAGGCGGAGTGGTGCGCGGAGAATACGGCTCTGACACATGGGGCAAGCGAGATCGGACAGCTCAGTTATTCCTATAGCATCGATACATGGATTCAGAATTGGAAAGATTCCCCCGGACATCGCGCAAATATGTTAGACGACTGGAATGCGTACGGTGCTGTGTCGGTGTATGCAACGACCTATTCCGACGGCGTTGTTCAGTATTATATCATCGCGCATTTTGAGTACGATGACAGTTGGGAAGTCATCGGTTAATACAGGCTAAAAAAAGAGGAACTGTGGCCCTCTTTTTTCATGCAATTTTTAAGTAATAGGAGTGTAAAAAAATGACGAAACACAGGAAGCGCGGGATCAAGCGGATTCTTGCGGCGGTTTTGGCCGTCCTGATGGGCATCTGCCTGATTCCGACCGCTGTTTTCGCAGCGGGAGAAACAACGGTGGTAAAGGCCGTAGGGAATGAGCTGCTGTACTTTTACAACGGCAGCGCGGACGTCCTGACGGACTATTTCCACACGTATAAGAAGATGGCTTTCGGCGGCGAGGCAGACGGGTACTTTGCGTACTGCCTTTCCCACCACGACAAGTCACCGGATAGCAACGGAGCCACATATACCAAGGGGGAGACTCTAAATGACGCCGGACTGATCTACATCATTAACCACGGCCTTTTAAAGCCCGGTGTGTATGGCGGCTCAGGGATGGATTCGACCTACATGACCGGTGCTGAAAATAAGGACTACTACATCACCCAGGTGGCAATCAGCACGTACCTGAATCAGACGGCCATTTGGGATGGCGGCGATCCGCAGTGCCCTTCCGACCCATCGATGGTCGGCAAGGTCAAGCGCCTGATCGCGGACGCACGCGCTGCCGCAAGCAGGCCGGTAGAAGTTCCCTCCATTTCCGCGACGCCCAGCGAACAGTGGTTCTCCCCGGTGTCCGGTACGGGATATTGGGAAACAGGATGGTATGATGTAACTGTTACTGAGGATTGTACTCAATATGAGTTACTTATTCAGAATCGCCCAAATGGCTTGCAGATCATCAATGCAAACGGCCAGGTCGTGAGCACACTCACACCGCAGGATACGCGCTTCAAACTGCGACTCGCAGAGAGTGCTATTACCTCAAATGTAGATATCTCATTCCGTCTGAGAGGCGGGTTTGCCCCTACAACAATTACTCGGTGGGAAACAAGCGGCGACGAACTTCAACCTGCATTGGTTCCCACAAAAGATTTTGTATATGAAAACGCCAGAACTTCATTCACCGCTCATCTGAACGCAGTTGGCAACATCGACCTCATAAAATCCTCCGAGGACGGCGAGGTAGCGAATATCCCCTTCCGGGTGACAGGTAACGGGATCAACGAGATCGTCCGTACAGAGGCGGACGGCCATATCCGGCTGAGTAACCTCCTGCAAGGGACGTACACTTTCACCGAGCAGACGCCGGATCAGTATGTGGAACCGAAAAGCCAGACCGTTCAGGTCAATGCCGGGCAGACCACGACGGTGACATTCTCGAATATCCTGAAAAAGTTCCATGTGGAGGGCGTCAAAAAGGACGCCGAAACCGGCAGTGCCCAGGGCGACGCCTCTTTGGACGGCGCAGTGTACGGCCTGTACCATGACGGTCAGCTCGTGGAGCGCATGACCACGGCCAACGGCGGTCAGTTCAGCTCCGGTACATACACCTGCGGCAACGGCTGGACCATTCAGGAGATCTCCCCCGCCCCGGGGTACAATCTGGACAGCACGGTCTATCCCGTAGGCGCGCAGCCGGGGAACTTCACCGTGGAGTACAACACGATTCAGGCCACGGTCAATGAGCAGGTCATCAAGGGGCACGTGCAAATCCACAAATTCCTCGATACTGGCGCGCCGGGCATGGGCGACGACCAGATCAAGCAGCCGGAGGCCGGGGCCGAGTTTGAGGTGTATCTGACCTCCGCCGGTTCCTATGACGCGGCCAAAGAGACTGAGCGCGACTACCTCACCACCAACGCGGACGGATACGCTAAAACGAAGCAGCTCCCCTACGGCGACTACACCTTCCACCAGGTCAAGGGTACAGCCGGGACGGAGCTTGTCAGCGACTTCCGCGTGGTGATCTCCGAGCAGGGCCAGACCCTCAGCTATTACATCGAGAATCCGCATGTCAAGTCCCCAATCAAAATCGTTAAAAAGGACGCGGAGACCGGAAGGGTCATCCCCCTCGCCGGCGCGGGCTTCAAGATTCGGGACATGGCCACGCACCAGTACATCGTGCAGCACGTGCCCTATCCCTCAGATGAATACATCGACACGTTCTATACCAACGACGAGGGCTGGCTGATGATGCCGGAGACCCTGCCGATGGGGTATTATCAGGCCGTGGAGGTGCAGGCCCCCTACGGCTACACCCTCAACCCCACCCCGGTGGACTTTTATGTGGACGGCGTGAATGAATCAACCGTGGAGGTCGTGATCTCCGACGTGGCGCAGAAGGGACAGATCACCGTCGGCAAGACGGGTGAGATTTTCAGCTCTGTCCAGCAAACTGCGGCGGGTGACGGAACTTCTCTTTATCAGCCCGTATATACCAACGGTACCCTGACCGGTGCGGTGTATGAGATCTACGCGGACGAGGATATCATCACCCCGGACGGCACGCTGCGCTATGCCAAGGATACGCTGGTGGATACACTCACAACCGGCACCAAGGACACGAGTGATAAGCTGTACCTGGGCCGTTACCGCGTCGTGGAGACAAAAGCCCCGACCGGGTACGTTCTGAATAGCGAACCGCAGTACGTTACCCTGTCCTATGCCGGGCAGTATGTGGAGGTCGTGCAGGCCGGAACGTCGTTCCAGAACGAGCGGCAGAAGCTCCAGCTCGATCTTGGGAAGGGGCTGGAACAGGATGAAACCTTCCAGCTCGGGATGAATGAGGAGTACCGGAACATCCGGTTCGGTTTGTACGCGAACGAGCCCATCACGGCAGCTGATGGGACGTCCATTCCAAAGGACGGCTTAATTGAGATCGTGGGGTTGGATGAAAATCTGAAAGCCACCTTTGCCAGCGATTTGCCGCAGGGCAGCTACTACGTGCAGGAGATCGCCGCCGACGACCATTATATCCTGAACGCTACAAAGTACCTGGTGACGTTCACCTACCAGGATCAAATGGTTGAGACGGTGCATATCACGGCGAACGACGGCCAGGCCATTGAAAACACGCTCAAGCGCGGCAGCATTACCGGGTACAAGGTCGATCAAGACGGATTTGGGCTGGCCGGGGCGCTGATCGGGCTATTCCCGGCGGGGACCATGGAGTTCACCGCCGCCAACGCCCTGATGACCTGCGAAAGCAACGAGATCGGGGCGTTCGGCTTTTTTGACGTCGCGTATGGCGATTACCTGATTGCCGAAATTGCCCCGCCGGAAGGATTCCTCCTGACGGATCGGGTAATCCCTGTCTCCATTACGGTGGACGGGCAGACCGTCGAGATTGAGAGCATGGCGAATCAGATCATCACCGGCAGTGTCCAGGTCATCAAGATCGATCAGGACTACCCGGACAACCAGTTGTCTGGTGCGGAATTCACCGTGTATGCGGACGTGGACGGAAACCGGGAGTTTGATCCGGAGATTGATATTCAGGCCGGGCTGCTGACGGAGGAAAGCGGCGTGTACACGCTTGGTGGGCTCGTTTACGGCGGCTACTTCCTGCGGGAGACCAAAGCGCCGGAATATTTCATTCAGAACGATAATGTCTACTATTTCAGCATTATCAACGACGGCGAAACCGTGACGGTGGAGACGTTGCCGGGCGTCGGGTTTGCCAACGCGGCGCAGACCGGTCGGCTGCACATCGTGAAGACCGCCGACGACGGAAACGTCGCGGGCAGGAATTTCCGTGTGACCGGTACGGACTACACCGGCCATGCCTACGACCGGACGTTCACGTCGGACGCGAACGGCGAGATCTTGATCGAGGATCTGCGGCCCGGCGAATACACCGTGGCGGAGATCAACGGGGACGGCACAAAGTACATGCTGCCCGCCGATCAGGCGGTGGAAATCAAAGCCGATGAGACGGCGGAGCTGACCTTCCACAACGCCTTGGTGCCGGAGACGGGCGACACCGGGCTGAGTACTGCGGTGTTCATCGCCGCGGCTGCAGCTTGTGGGATCCTCCTGCTGCACAGGCGGCGCAGGAAGAGCTGATCTCCTAAGATAGATAAGGCCAGGTGCGACAAATTGTTGCACTTGGCCAACGATTATTTCGCCAAAAGCTTTAGACAGCGCATCTCCACTCTGATATAATATCAGAGATGCAAGGCGTTCACCGAGAAACGGTGAGCGGTTGGTTCCTCCTCTCCCCTGCTGTCTGCGGGAGGAAGGAGGTGTTGCCCATGGAGTACATCATCGCCTTTATGGTGATTTTACTGTTACTCGTCATAGCAATAAAAAAAGACTAACCGCCTCCGGTCCAATGGTTGCGGTTAATCTTTAATCAAAATCTTGGAACCAACCGTTCATCCGGCAGCTCCTTGCATCTTTATTATATCCAAATCCAG
Source organism: uncultured Oscillospiraceae bacterium (assembly GCA_949293315.1). GTDB lineage: Bacteria > Bacillota > Clostridia > Oscillospirales > Acutalibacteraceae > Onthovicinus. The sequence goes on from CASFCH010000060.1 coordinate 7,313, forward strand.
GATTTTTGTCAACCGGACGCTTTGGCGTCCTTTTTTTACGATGGTATGCCGCATCTGCTTCCGCCATCATTTCGCCAAAAGCTTTAGACAATGTATCCCCGCTCTGATATAATACCAGCGATGCAAGGCGTTTGCAGAGAAACGGTGAGCGGTTGGTTCCTCCTCTCCCCTGCTGTCTGCGGGAGGAAGGAGGTGTTGCCCATGGAGCTGTTGATTGCAATGGCAATTATTTTGCTGTTTGCAACCGGCTACATAGTAGCAATAAAAAAAGACTAACCGCCCTCCCGCAAAGATGTGGCGATTAGTCAAATCTTTATCCGGGAACCAACCGTTCATCCGGCAGCCCCTTGCATCTTTATTATATCCAAATCCAGGATTTTTGTCAACCGGACGCTTCGGCTTCCTTTTTTACGATGGTATGCCCCATCTGCTGAATAGTTCAAATAAACAAACTTCACATGTTAGAATATCCGTCCAGATAGAGATCAACTTCCCGCGCACAGTCGCGCCCCTCCGCGATGGCCCATACGACGAGCGACTGGCCGCGGCGTGCATCTCCGGCCGCAAAAATCCCCGGCACGCTTGTGGCGTATCGGTTGTTCTCCGTTTGGAGTGTCCCCCGCGGGGTGCGCTCCACCCCAAATGCGTCGGAGACATAGCTGCGGCAGCCCGTAAAACCGGCGGCGATCAGGAGCAGGTCACAGGGGACGCGCTCCTCGCTCCCACGGACGGGGGCATACTTCCCCTTTTTATCATAGGCCATGGACACCGTCTCCAGCTCCGTCACGTTCCCTGCCTCATCGGTGATCACCCGGTTGACGGTGGTGCTGTACCGGCGCGGATCGTGGCCAAAGGCGGCGATGGCCTCCTGCTGGCCGTAATCCGTCTTGCACACGCGCGGGTACTCCGGCCATGGATTATCTGCGCTGCGCTCCTCCGGCGCCTTGGGCATCAGTTCCAGTTGGACGACCGATTTACACCCGTGGCGAATCACTGTACCCAGGCAGTCGTTGCCCGTATCGCCGCCGCCCACGATGACCACATTTTTCCCGTTAGCATTGACATAGTTGCCATCCAGCAGCCCGGAATCCAAATAGCTCTTTGTGTTTTGGGTTAGAAAGTCCACGGCAAAATAGATTCCCTCGGCATTCTCCCGCCCCTCGGCCTGAATGTCGCGCGGCGTCTCGGAACCACAGCAGAGTACGACAGCGTCAAATTGATCAAGCAGGATATCCGGAGGGATATCGCGCCCCACATCCGTGCCGGTGATAAAGCGGATCCCCTCCGCCTGCATCAGGCGGAGCCGGCGATCCACAATCGATTTATCGAGCTTCATATTCGGAATACCGTACATCAGCAGGCCGCCGGCGCGGTCGCTCTTTTCATAGACCGTCACGTGGTGGCCGCGCTGATTGAGCATATCGGCGCACGCGAGCCCTGCGGGACCGGAACCAACCACGGCGACTTTTTTCTGCGTGCGCACGGCCGGGATCCGCGGCTGGATATAACCGCGGTCAAACCCGGCCTCCACAATAGCCAGCTCATTCTCCTTGATGGTGACGGGGCTGTCCCCTACGCCGCACAGGCAGGCTACCTCACACAGCGCCGGGCACACCCTGCCCGTAAACTCGGGGAAATTATTGGTCTTGAGCAGGCGGGAGAGGGCGTGCCAGGGATTGCCGTGGTACACCTCGTCATTCCACTCCGGGATCAGGTTGTGCAGCGGGCAGCCGGTGGCCATCCCATGGAGCATCATCCCCGACTGGCAGAACGGCACGCCGCAGTTCATGCACCGCGCGCCCTGCTTCCGCCGCTCCGCCTCCGGCAGCGTACCGTGAAACTCCTCAAAATCACGGATGCGTTCGAGCGGCTCGCGCTCCGGAGCACACGCGCGCGCGTACTCCATAAATCCTGTCGGTTTTCCCATATCCGTCTCCTCCTATCTGCGGGTATTCCGGGCAAAAGCCTCGAGCTCAGCCCGGGTGGAATCCATCCCCTCATTTTTCAGGGAGGAGATGGTATCCAACATGCGCTTATAGTCGTCGGGCACGATCTTTTTAAACTGCGGTACAAAGGCATCAAAATCCATCAGGATCCGCTTGGCCAGCTGTGAGGATGTGGCCTGATAGTGCTCGGTGATGATCCGGCGCAGTGATTCAATATCCTCCTGATCCGTCAGGTTCTCAATGGAGACCATCCCCTTATTCACCTTGCGGTACAGATCGTGAGACGCGTCGAGCACATAGGCGATCCCGCCGCTCATTCCGGCTGCAAAATTCTTGCCCGTCCGGCCGAGGATGACCACTGTGCCGCCGGTCATATATTCACAGCCGTGGTCACCCACGCCCTCCGCCACAGCGAGCGCGCCCGAGTTGCGCACGCAGAACCGTTCGCCGGCAACGCCGGCGATAAACGCCTTACCTCCGGTGGCGCCATACAGGGCCACATTGCCGATGATGATATTCTCCTCCGCCTTGAACCGGCTCTTGCGCGGCGGGGCGACAATCAGCTTACCGCCCGACAGCCCCTTGCCGAAGTAGTCATTGCTGTCCCCGGTGAGCGCCATCGTGACCCCGGACGGCAGAAAGGCGCCGAACGACTGGCCGCCGCCTCCGCGGCACAGAATACGGAAGGTATCCTCCTGCAAAGTTTGCCCGAATCGCCGCGTGACCTCGGAGCCAAAGAGCGTCCCCGTCGTGCGGTCCGTGTTGGTGACCTTCAGTTCCACCTTGCCCGGCTCGCCGCTCATCAGATTCTGGCGGAGCCTGGGCAGGAGGATGCGCTCATCTACCGTTTTTTTCAGCTGAAAATCATAGGTGTCCTCGGGGTTATAGTGGCAAGTCCCCTGATAGGGGTGGGCCAGGATTCTGGAGAGATCCACCAGTGCGCCGCGCGGGGCGGCGGAATGCGTACGCTGTTGGAGCAGGTCGGTGCGTCCGACGAGTTCATCGACGGTGCGTATGCCGAGCTTTGCCATGATCTCACGCAGTTCCTGGGCAACCATGCGCATAAAGTTGACAATATACTCCGGCTTGCCGGAGAAGCGCTTGCGCAGCTCCGGGTTCTGCGTGGCGATGCCGAAGGGGCAGGTGTCCAGATTGCACACGCGCATCATCATGCATCCCATGGTGACGAGCGGCGCGGTGGCAAAGCCGAACTCCTCCGCGCCCAGCATGCACGCGATGGCGACGTCGCGGCCGCTCATCAGCTTGCCGTCCGTCTCAATGCGCACGCGGGAGCGCAGGCCGTTTTGCATCAGCGTCTGATGCGCCTCGGAGAGGCCGAGCTCCCACGGCATGCCGGCATTGTGAATAGAGGTACGCGGCGCGGCGCCCGTGCCCCCGTCATACCCCGAGATGAGCACTACACTGGCACCTGCCTTGGCGACACCCGCGGCGATCGTGCCGACCCCCGCCTCAGAGACGAGCTTGACGGAGATATCGGCGCGGCAGTTGGCATTTTTCAGATCGTAGATCAACTGGGCCAGATCCTCTATCGAATAGATATCATGGTGCGGCGGCGGAGAGATCAGGGAGACGCCCGGTGTGGAATAGCGCGTGTGGGCGATCCAGGGGTACACCTTATTCCCCGGCAGATGGCCGCCCTCTCCCGGCTTGGCACCCTGCGCCATCTTGATCTGGATCTCCTTCGCGGAGATCAGATATTCGCTCGTCACGCCGAAGCGGCCGGAGGCCACCTGTTTGATTGCGCTGCAATAGATCGGTGAACGCAGGCGGTCGGGATTCTCCCCGCCTTCGCCGGAATTTGACTTGCCGCCGATACGGTTCATGGCCTCCGCCATGCACTTGTGCGCCTCCTCGGAGATAGAGCCGTAGGACATGGCCCCCGTCTTGAACCGGCGGACGATGCTGTCCACCGGCTCGACCTCCTCGATCGGGATCCCGCCGTTTTCATCAAAGACAAAGTCCAGCAGGCCGCGCAGGGTGTGCGGGCGTGTCTCATCGTCCACCAGTGCGGTATACGCCTTGAATTTTTCATAATCCCCGCTGCGCGCCGCCGCCTGAAGGGCCACGATCACCTGCGGGGAGTAAAGATGGTCATCCTTATCCCGGCCGCTGCGCAGGTTGTGGCTGCCGGAGGAATCGAGCGTGGTATCCACCCCCAGCCCCAACGGATCAAAGGCGTGTGCGTGACGCACATGGATATCCTGATCGATCTCCTCCAGCCCGATGCCCTCCACCCGGCTGACCGTGTTGGTAAAGTAGGCGTCGATGACGGATTTTTTGATCCCCACGGCCTCAAAGATCTGGGCGGACTGATAGGACTGCAGCGTGGAGATCCCCATCTTGGAGGCGATCTTCACCACGCCGCCGAGAATGGCCCGGTCATAGTCCTCCACCGCCTCGTGCAGATCCTTATCGAGCATATTGTTCTCGATCAGCTCTCCGATGGCCTCATGCGCCAGATAGGGATTGATGGCGATCGCGCCGTAGCCGAGCAGCGTGGCAAAGTGATGCACATCGCGCGGCTCCCCGCTCTCTAAAATGATAGAGACGGCGGTGCGCTTCTTCGTGCGGATCAGGTGCTGCTCGATTGCGGAGACGGCTAGCAGGGACGGAATGGCCACGTGGTTCTCATCCACACCGCGGTCCGAGAGGACGATGATGTTCGCCCCGTTTTTATAGGCCTTATCGACCTGTACAAAGAGGCGGTCGAGCGCCCGTTTGACCGGCGTGTTCTGGTAGTAGAGCAGGGAGACGACGGCTGTCTTCAGGCCGCTCTGATCCAGATTCTTGATTTTCAGCAGTTCCACACTTGTGAGGATCGGATTGTCGATCTGCAAAACGGCGCAGTTCTCCGCGCGCTCCTCGAGCAGGTTGCCGTTGGTACCGGCATACACCGTGGTGCTGGTGACGATGTGCTCGCGGATCGCATCGATCGGCGGATTGGTCACCTGGGCAAAGCTCTGCTTAAAGTAGTTGAACAGCGGCTGGTGCTTATCGGAGAGCACGGCAAGCGGGATATCGATCCCCATGGCGGAGGTCTGCTCCGCACCGTCGCGCGCCATGGGCAGGATCGCCGTCTTCAGGTCCTCGTACGTGTAGCCAAAGGCCTTGTACAGCTTATCCCGAACATCCTGTGTGGTGGTCTCCACCTTGCGATTGGGGGCCTTGAGATCCGCGAGATTCACCAGATTTCTGTCCAGCCACTCCCCATAGGGCTGGCGGCATGCGTAGTCGGATTTGAGTTCCTCATCGGAGATAATCCGGCCCTGCACCATATCTACCACCAGCATCTTCCCCGGCTCCAGACGGGACTTGGAGACGATTTTCTCCGCCGGGATGTCCAGCACCCCCACCTCGGAGGAGAGGATGAGCGTATCATCGTCCGTGATATAGTACCGGGAGGGCCGCAGGCCGTTGCGATCCAGCGTGGCGCCGACACAGTCCCCGTCCGAAAACAGGATGGACGCCGGCCCGTCCCACGGCTCCATCATGGTGGCGTAGTAGTGGTAAAAGTCCTTTTTCTCCCGGCTGATACTGTCCTCGCTCTCCCAGGGCTCCGGGATGGTGATCATCATGGCCTGCGGCAGCTCCATGCCGTTCATGACGAGAAATTCAATAGTGTTGTCTAAAATCGCGGAGTCGGATCCGCTGTCGTCCACAACGGGGAGAATTTTATCCATATCGTCCTGTAAAAAGGGCGAGGTCATCGTCTCCTCCCGGGCGAGCATGCGGTCCACATTGCCGCGGATGGTATTGATCTCCCCATTGTGGAGCAGGAAGCGGTTTGGGTGCGCCCGGCGCCAGCTGGGGTTTGTATTGGTGGAAAAGCGGGAGTGTACCAGCGCCATGGCCGACTGATACGATTCATCCTGAAGATCGTCATAGAACTCCCGCAGCTGGCGGACCAAAAACATCCCCTTATAGACGATCGTCCGGCTGGAGAGGGAGGAAATATACGTACGGCTGTCGCTCTGCTCAAAGACGCGGCGGACCACATACAGCTTCCGGTCGAATGCGATCCCGGCCGGGATGTCCTTCGGCTTTTTAATAAAACACTGGTAGATCTCCGGCATACAGTCGCGCGCCCGCCGGCCCAGGATTTCCGGATGCACCGGCACCTTGCGCCAGAAGAGGAATTCCAGGCCTTCCTTTTGGACGATGAGTTCAAGCATCTTCTGCGCCTGCGTGCGCAGGAGCATATCCTGCGGGAAGAAAAACATCCCCACGCCGTACTCCCGCTCCCTGCCCAGAAAGATTCCCTCTTCCTGCGCGATGCGATCGAAAAACGGATGGGAGATCTGGAGCATGATCCCCACACCGTCCCCCACCTCACCGGTGGCGTCCTTGCCCGCGCGGTGCTCCAGGTGCTCTACAATTTTCAGCGCGTCGTCCACCACTCGGCGGCTCTTGCGCCCTTTGATATCGATCACTGCGCCGATTCCGCAGGCATCGTGTTCAAACACGGGACTGTAAAGGCCCTTTTGTACCTGTTCCATCCTGTTTCCTCCGTTGTTATATCCATTTGGATCCAGCCAATCCGGCGATTCCAAAGCAGTCAACTTTCGCCCCGCCGGGAATCCCGGCAGAGCGAAAGCAATCAAAGCGCCATTGCCTCATTCTTCTATTGTGCAGTCCCGCTCAGCGCACGCCGAACAGCAGATCGCCGTAATTCGGATAGGGGTAAAAGCTCCGGTCCGTGATGCTCTCAAGCTCATCGGCAACGATGCGCAGCTGCGTCATCGCCTGGAATACCGTGCGCTGATAATACTGTGCCCGTCCCAGCTCGTCAAAGTCCTTCTGGACCAGATCCAGCAGCGTACCCTCCAGCGCCTGGGTTTTACGGTACATATCGCCGGTCAGAGCGGAAATCTGCTTTAGCCGCTCTGTTTCAAAGGTGCAGTCCGCATCCGGGGCGGCGGCCTTTTTGGCGTTGAGCGTGTCGCTCAATTTCTGTGCATAGGCGGAATAGGCGGGCAGCAGATCCTTGTTGGCCATATCGAGCATGGTCACCGCCTCGATGTTGAGGAGCTTGCTGTAATTTTCAAGCAGGATCTCATACCGGGCGCGGATTTCTGTCTCGGAAAAGACCTTGTGCCGCGTAAAGAGATCAATGTTTTTCTCCTTGATAAAATACGGCAGGCAGTCCGGCGTGGTGCGCAGGTTCAGCAGGCCGCGCTTTTCCGCCTCGGCAATCCACTGTTCATCATAACCGTTGCCGTTAAAGATGATGCGGCGGTGTTCCCGGATCGTGCTGCGGATCAGCTCGTGCAGCGTACCGTTAAAGTCCGCGCTCTGCTCAAGTGCATCGGCAAACTGGCTCAGGCTCTCCGCCACCGCTGTGTTCAGGACGATATTTGCGCCGGAGATGGAATCGCTGGAGCCGAGCATGCGGAATTCAAACTTGTTGCCCGTGAAGGCAAAGGGAGAGGTGCGGTTCCGATCCGTGGCATCCTTGGGGAAGCGCGGGAGCGTATGCACGCCCACCTTCCAGAGCTCCTTCTCCCGGGAGCCGTACTGCTCATCCTTTTCGATCGCCTTCAGGATCTCCGTCAGCTCTGTGCCGAGGAACACGGACACGATCGCAGGCGGCGCCTCATTGGCTCCAAGCCGGTGATCATTGCCCGCGGAGGCCACTGAAATCCGCAGCAGATCCTGATAATCGTCCACCGCCTTGAGCACGGCGCACAGGAACAGCAGGAACTGTGCGTTCTCGTGCGGCGTATCGCCCGGATCGAGCAGGTTCTTGCCCGTGTTGGTGGAGATGGACCAGTTGTTGTGCTTGCCGGAGCCGTTCACCCCCGCAAAGGGCTTCTCATGCAGCAGGCAGACAAGGCCGTGCTTTTTGGCGATGCGCTGCATCAGTTCCATCGTCAGCTGGTTGTGGTCCGTTGCGATATTGGTGGTGGTAAAGACGGGCGCCAGCTCGTGCTGGGCGGGGGCGACCTCGTTGTGCTCCGTCTTGGCCAGAACCCCCAGCTTCCACAGTTCCTCGTCAAGGTCTTCCATAAACGCGGCGACGCGCGTCTTAATCGTGCCAAAGTAGTGGTCATCCAGCTCCTGTCCCTTGGGGGACTTGGCGCCGAAGAGCGTCCGTCCGGTGTAGATCAGATCCGGCCGCCTGTCAAACATCTCCTTTTCCACCAGGAAATATTCCTGCTCCGGTCCGACGGTCGTCTTGACCGAGGTGACCTCCGTATCCCCAAACAGGCGGAGCACGCGCAGCGTCTGGCGGTTGATCGCCTCCATGGAGCGCAGGAGCGGCGTCTTCTTATCGAGCGCCTCCCCGCCGTAGGAACAGAAAGCAGTCGGGATGCAGAGCGTTTTCTCCTTGATAAAGGCATAGGAGGTCGCGTCCCATGCGGTATAGCCGCGCGCCTCGAAGGTGGCGCGCAATCCGCCCGACGGGAAGGAGGAGGCGTCCGGCTCCCCCTGTATGAGCTCTTTTCCGGAGAACTCCAGAATCACGCGCCCGTCATCCGTGGGGGTGATAAAGCTGTCATGCTTCTCCGCGGTGACGCCCGTCATCGGCTGGAACCAGTGGGTAAAGTGCGTCGCCCCTTTTTCGATGGCCCAATCCTTCATCGCGTTGGCGACAACATTGGCCACGGCGTTATCCAGGTGACGCCCCTCCTTGATTGTGCGCTGGAGCTGCTTGTACGTCTCCTTCGGCAGGCGCTCTTTCATGACGCTGTCGTTAAAAACATTGGTGGCGAACACGCTCTTGATAGTACCCATATAAACAACCTCATTTCATAAAAATAAGCGGCAAGGGCATGGGGAGAACTCCCCGCGACGCCTTTGCCGCTCTGACCGATGTATGAATGCTCCGGCTGCGCAGCCCGGAACTAAAATAAAAAATACGGCAGCAATAACCTCAACACCGTGACGCCATTGCCCCGTATCTGCTATGTGTATGATGATACACCTGATCTGCCGCCCTGTCAAGCAATCGCACAAAATTTGGGGATCCGCGCAAAAAAAAGGACTTTCGTGCATAAAAAACATTCAAAGAAGCCAAACCGTATCTTCGCAGCCGTGAAACCTGATACTCTTTTTATTGACAAACCGATCTGTACGGCGGTATAATACAGTCAGATTCAAATTGATGTGGGCAATGGCGTTCATACGGTTCCGGCGGGTGTTTTCCATCCGCTTTTCGGATGCGATGGGCGCCTTTTACTTTAGGGACCGGAGTTCCCGCAATAGCACAATCATTCTGTGCCGACGATAGGGAGGAGCTTGCAATGTATTCTTATGATGAGGTAATCACTTACTGCCGCGAGGAGGACGTCAAATTTATCCGCCTCGCCTTCTGCGATCCGGCCGGGAATCAAAAAAATATCGCCATCATGCCCACGGAGCTGGAGCGGGCGTTCCGGTACGGGATCTCGATCGACGCCTCGGCGATTCCCGGGTTTGGCAGCGAGGTCAAGTCCGACCTCTTTCTGTTTCCGGATCCCGCCACGCTGGCCGTCCTGCCCTGGCGTCCGGTTGAGGGACGCGTTGTCCGCATGTTCTGCAATATTCGCTATCCCGACGGACGGCCGTTCCGGCGGGACAGCCGCTGGCTGCTCAAGCAGGCCATCGCCGAGGCGGACAAGATGGGGGTTTCCTGCTACTTCGGCGTGGAATTTGAATTCTACCTGTTCCAGACCGACGAGAGCGGCGCCGCCACGCAGACGCCCTTTGACCGGGCAAGCTATATGGATATTGCCCCCGAAGACCGCGGCGAAAATATCCGACGTGAAATCTGCCTGGCCCTTGAGAATATGGGGATCCGCCCGGAGAGCTCCCATCACGAAGAGGGGCCAGGGCAGAACGAGATCGACTTCCGTTACAGCGACGCCCTGACCTCCGCGGACAATGCCGTCACATTCAAATCCGTGGTCAAGACGATCGCCATGCAGAATGGCCTGTCCGCCTGTTTTTCCCCCAAACCTTTGCCCGGGGAGAGCGGCAACGGCCTGCACATCAATGTATCTATCCGCAGTGCAGGCGAACGGGCGGATACGGACGCCTTCATGGCCGGCGTCCTGGCGCACGCGCGGGAGTTCTCCGCCTTTCTCAATCCCACGGAGGAGTCGTACCGCCGCCTGGGGGAGAAAAAGGCGCCCCGCTATGTCACCTGGTCATCCGAAAACCGATCGCAGCTGATCCGCATCCCGGCGGCACGGGATGAATATGTCCGGTTTGAGCTGCGCTCCCCCGACCCGACGGCCAATCCCTACCTCGCCTATGCGCTGCTGATCTATGCCGGGCTGGACGGTATCCGGAACAGGACGCCCCTGCCGCCCCCGCTGGATCTGAACCTGTACACAGCCGATCCGTCGCTCACTGATAAACTGACCGCGCTGCCCGCCTCCCTGAAGGAGGCGCTGGAACTGGCACGCGAAAGCAGGATCATCCGCCAGTATTTGCCGGATATTTTAGAGTGACCGTTCCGATATTCCCCGGGAAGGAGGCCCTGTGTGATGATCCAAAAGAACAGCGTCCTGATCGTATCGCCGGGGCCCAAAGCCGGCGCAATGCTGACCGAGCTGCTGCCGCCAGCCAGCTTTGCCCCCATCTGTACGGTCCCAAGCGCCGGGGAGGCCCGCCGGCTGCTGGTGGACCGCCGCTTTGACATCACCGTGATCAACGCGCCGCTGCCGGATGACTTCGGTCCCCAGCTCGCGATCGAAATTTCGGAAAAGCAGGGCTGCGGCGTTCTGCTGCTCGTCAAGGCGGAGATTCAGGAGGCCGTCAGCCTGAAGGTGGAGGACTACGGGATCCTGACACTGCCGAAGCCGGCCGGCCGTCAAATGGTATTCCAATCCATCAAGCTGCTGGCTGCCACCCGCCAAAAAATCCGGGCGCTGGAGGAAAAAACCTCCACCCTGGAGAGTAAGATGGAGGAGATACGGCTGATCAACCGCGCCAAGCTGCTGCTCATCGAACACTTGAAAATGAGCGAGCCGGAGGCGCACCGCTACATCGAAAAACGTGCGATGGATGGCTGTGTCAAGCGGCGGATCATCGCCGAAAACATTATCAAAACCTATGACCGCTAAAAGCGTGAAGGCCGGTGCCTATGAAGGAATCGGAAGTTCAGAATACGTATACAGAAAAAGTCCGGACAGCAATGCTGCCCGGACTTTTGAACAAGTAGCGCCCGCAAGCGGACTTATTACATACCGATCTGGCTCTTGACCTCGTCGGCAAAGTTATCCTGACGCTTCTCAAGGCCCTCGCCCTTGGCATAGCGGACAAAGCCCACGACCTTGATCTGAGCGCCGAGCTCCTTGGCGACGGAGTCCACATACTGCTTGATGGACATCTTATTGTCCTTCACGAACTCCTGATCCACCAGGCAGTTCTCCTTGTAGAACTTGCCGATACGGCCCATGACAATTTTCTGGGCGATCGCCTCGGGCTTGCCCTCCTCGACGATCTGAGCGGTGAGGATCTCCTTCTCGTGCTCGATCACCTCGGCGGGGACGGAGGCCTCATCCAGATAGGACGGGCTCATAGCCGCCACCTGCATGGCGACATCCTTGCCCATCGCCTTGAAGGCATCCTTCCCGGCGGTGTCATCATCCGTATCAAACTGGACCATGACGCCCACGGCGCCGCCGCCGTGCACGTAGGTGACCACGTGGCCCGCAACGCGCTCAAAGCGGCGGATCTTCATATTCTCACCGATCGCGAGGATCTTATCCTGGAGATGCTCCTGAATGGTGCGGCCATCGGCAGCCTTGACGGCCAGAAGCGCATCCACATCCGCCGGATCGCTCTCGACGATCGTCTTGGCGACCTCGAGGACAAACGACTTAAACTCCTCGTTCTTGGCGACAAAGTCGGTCTCGGAGTTGACCTCAACCATGACGCTGACATTCTTGTCCTCATCCGTATAGGTGAGCACAACGCCCTCGGCGGCAATGCGGCCCGCCTTCTTGGTGGCTGCGGCAAGGCCCTTCTCGCGGAGGATGTCGATCGCCTTCTCCATATCTCCGTCCGCCTCAGTCAGGGCGTTCTTGCACGCCATCATGCCTACGCCGGTCTTCTCGCGCAGCGCCTGCACGTCTTTTGCAGTAAATGCCATTTTAATTCTCCTCCAATTCAAATATCGTTCCGGATCCCCGCACTGCAGCGGGGTACAATGTGCGGATCAGGCCTCAGCCGCCGCATCCTCCACAGCGGGGGCCTCCGCCTCTTCCGCCGGTGTCTCTGCACCCTGGGCGCCCTGACGGCCCTCAAGCACGGCATCCGCCATGGCAGAGGAAATCAGACGGACCGCACGGATGGCGTCGTCATTTCCGGGGATCACGTAGTCGATCTCATCGGGATCACAGTTGGTGTCCACAATGGCGATGATCGGGATGTGCAGCTTCTTCGCCTCGGAGACGGCAATACGCTCCTTGCGCGGGTCTACAATGAACATGGCGGCGGGCATCTTCTTCATGCCGGCGATACCGCCCATGAATTTATCGAGCTTTTCGATCTCCAGCTTGAGCTTGGTGACCTCTTTCTTCGGCAGCAGGTCAAAGGTGCCGTCGGTCTCCATCGCCCGGAGCTGCTCCAGGCGCCTGATGCGGCGCTGAATGGTCTTGAAGTTGGTCAGCATACCGCCGAGCCAGCGGGCATTGACATACGGCATCTCACAGCGGGAAGCCTCCTCGCGGATGGAATCCTGCGCCTGCTTTTTCGTGCCGACAAAGAGGACCTCTTCGCCGTTGGCCGCGATCTCGCGGACAAAGTTATAGGCCTCCTCCAGCTTTTTGACCGTCTTCTGAAGGTCGATGATGTAGATGCCGTTACGCTCCGTGAAGATGTAACGGGCCATCTTGGGGTTCCAGCGGCGGGTCTGGTGCCCAAAGTGGACGCCTGCCTCAAGCAGCTGTTTCATGGATACTACTGACATAATCATGTCCTCCTTTTTGTTTGCCTCCGTGCATCGCCGAAACTCCCGCAACGCCGACGGGCGCACAGAGCGGGCGGAATACACGTGCGTATTGCATTAGCTTTAGTATTATATCACGGGAGCGTGCGCGAATCAAGTCCCAAAATCCAAAATTTTCTGGGTGCAAAAACCAGCCGCATCCCCCGCCTGCATTTTTCCGAAACCCCAACGGCGGAGAGCAGTATCGGCAGGGAGAACGGCGGAAAGCAGAAAGGAGCGGCCCCCTCACAGGGGACCGCTCCGCGTTTTACCGCAAAGGGGAATTACTTCCTACGGCGGCGCAGCGCAAGCACCGCCAAGCCGGAGACAGCCGCCAGCGCGGCGAACATCGGCAGGGCCGAATCGCCGGTTTCAGGCTGCTCCTCCGCCGGAGCCTGCGTGCCGTCCTCATCAGTGGAGGTCTCCGGCTCCGTGGTTGTCTCGGTCTCACCTGTGGCGGGCAGGACCGTCTCCTCCAGCGTGATCTCTTCGGTCAGCGCCGCATCCTTAAAGTACTTATCGCACTGATCGCAGTACCAGTATTCAATGTTGCCGTCCTCCGTAGCGGTCGGCTCCTTGGCCTCAACCTTGACCGCATCGTGGTTCAGCGCGTCGATCACAGTCGCATCCAGCGTGATCTCCTCGGTCAGCGCCTCATCGCTGAAATACTTTTCGCACCGATCGCAGTACCAGTATGCGATGTTGCCGTCCTCCGTGCAGGTGGGGTCCTTGGCCTCAACCTTGACCGCGTTGTGGTTCAGCGCGTCGATCACAGTCGCATCCAGCGTGATCTCCTCGGTCAGCGCCTCATCGCTGAAATACTTTTCGCACCGATCGCAGTACCAGTA
>CASFCH010000061.1 GCA_949293315.1 uncultured Oscillospiraceae bacterium
CCCGGCATGGCCAAGGGCGGCAGCGGCGATGTCCTCGCAGGCATGATCGTCTCCCTTTTGGCGCAGGGGATGGCGCCGCCGGATGCGGCCGCAGCGGCCGTTTACGTGCACGGCCTGTGCGGGGATCGCTGCGCGCAGGCCTCATCCCTGCGTGGGATGCTTCCCACCGATATGATCGGCGCGCTTCCTGTGGTGCTCGGCGCTTTTGAGGTGAAATAATTGCCCGGGAAAGGCGGCTTGTTATGAAACGTATGCTCCCTGCCGTTTTATGCGGTGTGTTGATCCTGTGTCTGTGCGCCTGCGGAAAAGGGGGAACGCCGGGCCATCCGCCGTCCTTCCCGGAGCGCTTTAGCGCCGATGCGGCCGTGCGAATAGGGGAGTACACCATTTTGTCGCATGTCCGTTGGGCTCAGGATGACATGGCGGTGACGTTTCAGTCTCCGGAGGCCCTGCAAAAACTTACGCTCACCATTTCGGGCGGCACATGCTCCGTGGCGTATGACGGCCTGAGCCTGAATTTGGATGTCGGATCAATCCCGCAGGCATCGTTTGCCCGTCTGATTGATCAGGCGATGATTCGCTGTGTGTCCGGCGCGGACGTGGAGACGTCGTTTACAGGTACAGAATGGGTCTACCGCGGAGAGACGGGGATCGGCGCCTTTGAACTGGCGCAGGATCCGGATTCGGGCGCGCTCAAGCGCGTCTCTTGCCCCGATGCGGAGCTGACGATCGACTTTTCCAATATACAGGCGGAGTGAATGTCTCTTTTACCCGCAAAAAAAAATCGGCCTTTCCCGGGTGCAATCACACGGGAAAGGCCATTTTATTACCGGTCGTGATCCGGGGGCGCGGCCGCGTCCTCCCGGCGCGGCCCGCCGTTCCGGAGTTTCCTGCTGGCAAAAAAAGAGGAGCACAGCGACAGCGCAACCAGCCCAATGAATGGGATCAGAAATTTAAGGGACAGCATATTTTCCGCCTGTGTGCCCATGATCGTCGCCAGTATCAGGACAGGCAGCTTCCCGAGAAGGGAGCCCAGAAAATAGGGAAGCGGCCGTACATTTGACGCGCCGCAGAACAAACTGACCACATCCCCGGGCAGGAAGCCCACAATGCGGAGAATATAGACGGACAGCACGCTGTTTTTTTTGGTCCAAATGTCCGCTTTTTTTAGCTTGGGGTGCTTGACGATCAGCTTTTCCACCGTCACGCTGCAGGAGTAGCGCCCGATAAAGTAGGGAATGGCCGCATTGAGCAGCGCGCCCGCGATATTGACGGCGATCGCCAGCGGAGCGGGAAACAGAAGCCCGGAGGCGATATAAATCGCCAGGATGGGAAAAACCATTGCCAGCGATTTAATCGCATAGGCCGCCAGAATGACCAGAATGGCAATGATAAGATTGGAGGGCGCGATCTCCACGAGCTCCTGCGTCGTAAATTCCGGCAGGTAGTGGAGCCCCACCCCCAGTGCGGCGAGCATCAGGCACAGCGGAAGGGCACGCTTGATCATGTCCAGAATTTTCTTTTTTCCTGCCCTGCCCGTATCGATGGCCCGTCGCCCCCCTGTGAAAAGTCTACCAATATTTTAATGCATTATCCAATAAAAAGTCAACCGTGCTTTCGACAGATTTTGGACGAAATGCGCTTTTTTCATCCCCGCAGGCGGCAAATTTGATCCGGCGTTGAAAAGAGTGGGATTTTATGGTACGCTATAACAGAATTTGTTTGCACAAGGAGAGGTTCCAGTGGATATAAACAGTATCATTAAAGCAGTCGACGACGCGGTGTGGGGCTGGCCGCTGATGATCCTGATCCTGCTCACAGGGCTGTACCTGACGATTCGCCTGGGGCTGCTGCAGGTGCGCAGACTGCCGCGAGCGCTCCGCTTTATGGTGCAGAACGAGGAGGGCGGCGTCGGCGAGGTCACCAGCTTCGGCGCGCTGTGCACGGCGCTGTCCGCCACGATCGGAACGGGCAATATCGTCGGGGTGGCCACGGCAATCTGCGCGGGCGGTCCCGGCGCGCTGTTCTGGATGATCGTAGCGGCGTTCTTCGGCATGGCGGTCAAGTATTCGGAGGGCCTGCTCGCCGTCAAATATCGTGTGGTGGATGCGTCCGGCCATGCGCTGGGCGGCCCCTTCTATTACATTGAACGCGGCATGGGCAAAAAGTGGAAGTGGCTTGGAAAGCTGTTTGCTGTGTTCGGCGTGTGTGTCGGGCTGTTTGGGATCGGCACCTTTACCCAGATCAACGGGATCACCTCCGCGGTCAAGGACTTTTTTGATCCGAACAACCAGGCCATGGTCACTCTGTTTGGCCGGGAGTACTCCTGGTCTGTTGTGATCGCAGGGCTGCTGGTGACGCTGTGCGCCGGCCTTGTGATCATCGGCGGCATCAAGCGGATCGCCAAGGTTTCCGAGTTCGTCGTCCCCTTTATGGCCGGGCTCTATATTCTCTTCTGTCTGGTACTGCTGGGGGCAAACGTCACGCGCATCCCTTCAGCGCTCGGGGAAATCATCCGCGGCGCGTTTGATCCCGCGGCCGTGACGGGCGGCGCTGTGGGCGGCATGATTGTCGCCATGCAGAAGGGCATCGCCCGCGGTATTTTCTCCAACGAGTCGGGCCTCGGCTCCGCGCCCATTGCGGCGGCTGCCGCCAAAACGAAGGAGCCGGTGCGGCAGGGCCTCGTCTCCATGACGGGTACGTTTATCGATACGATCATCATCTGCACCATGACGGGCCTGTCCATCGTCATCACCGGCGCATGGAAAGTGCCGGGCCTTGAGGGTGTGAGCGTGACGACAAACGCTTTCCAGAACGGGCTCCCGTTCCTGCCCGGATCAGTGACGGCCTGTATTCTGATGATCTGCCTTGTATTCTTCGCGTTTACCACCATCCTCGGGTGGGATTATTACTCCGAGCGCTGTCTGGAATATCTCTCCGGCGGGCGAAAGAAGGTTGTGCTCGTCTACCGGTGGATCTATATCCTCGCCGTGTTCATTGGCCCGTACATGACGGTAGAGGCCGTGTGGAACATTGCGGACGTATTTAACGGCCTGATGGCGTTCCCGAATCTGATTGCCGTCCTCGCGCTCAGCGGCGTGATCAGCCGGGAGACGCGGGATTACTTCAAACGCCAGCGGGAGCTCAAACGGGCTGGCTGAAAGTTTTAATTTTTGCACAGGGAGGGAGAGGCGTCTGCATCCCCCTCCCTGTTTCAGTGCTCGAATCGGGGCGGTGTACTCGGTTCCAACTGACGCCGTATCCACTCCATGATGACGGCGATCACGTACGCCCGCTCCGGCTGTGTGAGAGCGCGCCCGGTTGGGATGGCGTGCCACTTGCTCAGGCAGCCGCGGCAGCAGGTGGCGGTGGCATGCTGGGCGGGGAAGACGGGATGGCCGCGCATGGGCGTCTGCCTGCCGTCGTTTTCAATCACGGCGGGGGCGAGCCGCTTCTCAATAAAGTCCTCCGCGTGCGCGCGGATGGCATCCATGCCCCTGTCCTGAATATACTTCAAATCCTGTTCCGTCAGGCGGAATCGGCTGCGGAATTTGGACTGCGCCAGGCGGTCGAAGAGCGGGCCGAGGGAGTCGGTGCACAGATGGTCGATTCCGGCACGCCGGGCCTGGGACTGCTGGAACTTCCGCTCGATATGATATTCTTTTCCGTCTTTACAAAAGTTTGCCCCTGTCTGCTTAAAATGAAAGCGTACCCCGTACTTGACGCACTGGCAGCGGATATCGAGGATCCAATCATAATTACACCGCCGGGCCGCTTCGCCGGATTCTCCGCCGCAGGTCACGCTTTCAATTTTACCGGAGGCGAGATAGGGCTCCAGATCAAGCGGCCCGAGCAGCGGCTCCGCGATGATCTCCCGCCTGCGGATCGGCAGGTCCAGGAATACTGGCAGCCGCTCGTCCGCCCGCTGCTGATCCTCACACGTGCACAGGATCATCACGTTTTCATATCCGCTGCCCCAGTCCTCGGGCAGAGAGATGTGGAAACGGCCGATCCGCTTGGTGATGATGGCAAATTTCAGGTCCGGTCGGGCATGAATGATCTCCCATGCCTCGGCGCGCCAGCCGTCCGCCTCCTCCAGGAAAAAGTCGGAGGTCATACAGGTATAGACCGTCTCGTGCGTCTGAAGTTTGAATACACCTTGCCGGTTCCGCGTAATGGGCAGGTCAAAGGTGCTCGTGCGCGTTACGGCGGAGGCGTCTTTGCCAAACTGGCTGTCCCGCCGGTAGACATAACAGTTTTGACATCCCGGGGATAGCTTGCGGCAGCCGTGCCACGGGTTCCAGACGGGCATGGGATCACCTCCTGCATCGTTGTGTACCCAGTATAGCACAGCGCGGAATTATTCCGCAAGCGTTGAGGGGAACAGTGTGCAATAATCGGTACGAAAATTCCGTACACCAAACATCGCCCAAAATCGGCGGGCCGCTTTCAGTTGGACTTAAACTGAAAACGGCCCGTTTTTTGGATGTTTGGAGGGATGAATCTGTTTACATATGTTTTCCCGATGCGAGGATTTTATCTACGCTTCGGCAAAGGCGCCTGTACTGACTCTTCAGCTCTTCCAGATACTTTCTGCCGCTGGTTGTGATGGCGTAGTATCTGCGTGTGCGGTTGTCGGGCGATACTTCCACCCCGGCCTCCTTAATATATCCGAACCCCGTCAGGCGGTAGATCGCCGGATAGAGTGTAGCCACCTGATAGACGCCGTCGCTTTCCCGCGAGATCTCCAGCATGATTTCATAGACATATTTTTTTCCGTCTTGAAGAATGTGGAGGAGAAGCATTTCAACTGTGGATTTTTTGAAATTTTCATTCATGCTTACGGAGGTTCCGCTCTTATTTGGGCGTGTTTTTTGTTTCATTTCAAATCCCTTGCTTTTCTGTTAAAAATTTATATCAATTATATCATATAAAATTTTTATTGTAAATATTTAAAACGAAAGAAGATGAATAACATTTTCATCCTAAAAAAACAAGATGTTGTGCATATATACAAAAGTGCGGGATATGAGAAACAAAATTGTCACATTTTTCAGAGTCGTGCGGGATCGATCCGCTGCGCCGGGCGGGCATTCCGGCGTGATATAAACCAAAATCAAACGGAGCCGGCGCCCCTGTGCCCGCTATGGATGCTGAAGAACGGCGACGGCGGCAAAGCGGCGTTCCGCCCTGTGATAGGTGAAACGGACTTCTCCGTTGTACCGCTGTGCGGCCCTGCGGACGATTCTGGTCCCATAGCCGTGCGCTTCACCGTCGGGCTTTGTGCTCGGAAGCTCCTCGCCGGTGATCGCATCCATCTCGGGGGCGCTGTTCTCCACCTTGATCACCAGATAGCGCACATTGCGCTCCGCGATCCGGAGACGCAGCCACCGCTCGCCCGACGCACATTTTTCAGCCGCCTCACAGGCGTTTTCCAGCAGATTGTCGAGAATGGCGGTCAGATCGCTGTCGGAGAGAAAGGTGAAGTCCGCGCCGCGGATATCGATCTCCGACCGGATGCCGGACTTTTCACACCGTTCGCAGCAGCGGGTGACAATGTCGTTGACAAGCCGGTTCCCGCTGTACTGCCGCACCGGATGCAGCCGGTCCGGCTGTGTGATGGAGGAGATGTACCGGAGGATCTCCTC
This sequence comes from uncultured Oscillospiraceae bacterium, assembly GCA_949293315.1. GTDB lineage: Bacteria > Bacillota > Clostridia > Oscillospirales > Acutalibacteraceae > Onthovicinus. The sequence continues at coordinate 5,649 of CASFCH010000061.1, forward strand.
ATTTTCCGACCCCTCGGCCAGCGCGGCGATGGCGGACAGATTCCGCCGGATGTCGTGCACCAAAATGGCCGCCCGCTCCTGCTGCTCACGCGACTCCCGCAGGATGTCGTGGTCCACGGCGTTTTTGCGGACCTGCGCGCGCAGCGCCTGCGCCTCAAATGCCTGATCGGTACTCTGCCACACTGCGAACAGCAGCAGAAAAAGGAGCCCCAGCGTCATCAGAGCGGTACAGAGCAGGAAGATCCGCCCGCCCTCCCCGATGTCCCGGCCGATCGTGGCGCTCATCCAGCCGCACATCAGTGCCGCCGCGGCCAGCGGCACGAGCGGCGCCAGCGGATACAGGCGCCCGTGCGGCGTGTCCGGATTTTCATACCGGTCGGTCAGCCGGCACAGCAGTGCGATCACGACGGCGTAAATTGCCCCGCTTCCTGCGAAGGCGCCGAGGCTCTGCGGGGTCGATCCGTCAAAGATGCACCCGGCCAGGGGGAAGACGATCCCCGCGATGGCGGCGGGCAGCGCGGTCAGAAGCGACGCATAGAAGACCGCCTGCTTCCAGTTGAGGCGGAAAAATGAAAACAGCAGGATCAGATATAGCGGAAAACAGACGGCGTATCCCGCCGGGAGTGTGAACATGCATACGATAAAGACGGCCCAGCAGCTCAGCCAGACAACAAGTCCCGCCGCCCAGGTGTGCTTTTTTTGAAAGGTGTGCTCCATGAATATCCAGGATGGGATCACGCAGAGCATGTTCCCAAGCAGTAACAAAAGCGCTTCTGTCATAGCGTATTCCCCATATACTCCATAAAGGAGGCTCGGAAGGCCGCGTATTTCCGCTGGGACATCGGCAGCTCTTCCCGCAGTGAATCCCCGGACTGGACGGTCACACCGCCCCGGTTAAAGTTTGTCACATACCGCAGATTGACCAGGTAGCTGTGGTGGGAAAAGGCGAAATTCTGCGGCTCGTGGATGCGTTCCTCCCACACGTGCAGGGGCTCGGCACAGCGGTATTCGGCCCGCGTCGTGCGGATCAGCGTCTTACGTCCTGCAATGGCCAGATAGACGATCTCCCGTGTGGCCACGCGCAGCGTCTCCCCGCGGCACTCGATCACCACCTCGCGGTGGATATTCTGGTATTCGCGCAGGGCCAGCGTCAGGCTGTGGTAAAACCGCTCCTTGTCGATCGGCTTGGAGAGATAGCGGAAGACATGCAGGTCCATCGCATCGTCCAGATAGCGCTCGTAGGCGGTCACGATCAGCACCAGTGCATCCGGATTCTTCTCCCGGACGCGGGCCGCCAGCGTCAGACCGTCGACCCCGGGCATCTCAATATCGATAAATGCCAGATCACACGGCGTCTCGGATCGGTACGCCTCCTGCGGATCGTTGAACGCGGCAACCCTGAACTCGATCCCGCGCGCCTTTGCATAGGTTTCCAGCAGCGCGGTGATCTGACCGGAGATCGCCCGGTCGTCGTCACAGATCAAAACGGATATCATCCGATCCCTCCTCTCTGCCTCCATTCTATCAGATCCGGCGCCGGAAGTCATGCTTTTTGTGCTTTTGGCGTGCAGAAAAGGCTGCATTCGGACGGCGTCTGATCTTTTTTGACGTTTTTTCGGGCGTTTTTGTCATTCCGCTTCCCTTGCGCGTCGCCGCGTGATAGAATGGAGGCGAAGTGAGAGAGAGGAGGGAAGCGCCATGTCGTCTTTCCTGAAACGATTTCTGGTAAAATTGATGATTTTTTGTGCGGCTGCAATCATCGGCGGCTGGCTTTTTGCCTGGGTGAGCCGTCAGTTCTCCTTTTACAATGAGATCTATACGCAGATCTCCTATATCGACGAATCGGAGGGGGATTCGGAGGCGCGGGCGCTCGCCGACAGGATCGGGATCACGCTGGATCCCGCGCTGGAAAAGCATGCGGCGCTGCTCGCCAACAGGGATCGGCTGGTCGTCTGCACGGAGACGCTCGTCTTCACACAGACGGAAGGCGGCTGGGTGCGGGGAACAGTGGACCGTTCCCGAAGCGTCTTGTCTGAGAATACGCTTCCGGAAGATCCCCTGTACGTCTACACGGGCGGCTTTACGGCGGATGGCTATATCGTCCGCATGGCGCTGATCGGGATGGACGCCGGCCAGATCGCACAGGCCCAAACGCCTTCCTTTGAGCTGGCAGTGGAGATCCGTCCGGAATCCGGCCTGTTCCCGCCGGGGGAGCGCGCGTTTGACGGGACGATTGGCGGCGGCTTTAGCTGGAAAAACGCCAATCTGTATCCCGGGGAGGAGACGGAAAGTCAGGCCTTTTATCTCCACGCGCGGGGGGCGGATATCTGGATGGAGAAAACGGGAGATCTTGTCACCTCGGAGGGACAGGTCCCGTCTCTGATCCTCGGTGCGCCCTCCGGCGGCCGCTTTGGGCGGACGGACCTGGTCCAGCTCTGGGGGACGGCGGTAAAAATCTCCGACAGCGCGGACACCGGCCGCGTGATATTCACCCTCTCGCGCAGTCAAACGCTGTGGGGAGAGCTGAGCTTCTGGTATCCGGACAGCCTCTATCCGTGATGAGAGGGGGGGGAGATGATGACAAGGAAAAAACGCAATGTGCTGATTTTTCTCGGGGTGCTGATCCCGGCCCTTGTGCTTGCCGCCATGGGCGGCTGGTATGCGCAGAAACACGCCTTTTTCCGGGATGCGGACATCATCGCCGGTTCGGAGGGGGATCGGGAGATTCAGGATCTCTCCGAGCAGCTGGGCGTCCGGCTCGATCCCGCGCTGGCACAGCACGCCTGGCTGATTGGGAACAGGAGCCGCCTTGTGATCCACAGCGGGGCTGTCAAACGCTGGAAGACGGAGGACGAGAACTACGGCGGGGAGGAATACTTTGTCGCGCTCCCGGCGAATGCCGGCGCCGGCAGTGAGGGCCCGATCCACGTATATACCGGTACGTTTGAGGGGGAGAACTACACGGGCAGCATCGTGCTCATCGACAGTGGCGCCCGCGAATATGACGGCCGGCCTTCCGCAGGGATGGATGTGATCCTGCAGATGCGCGCCGGCGCGGGGGCGTTTGATGATAGAAGGCAGCGCGGTCTGTACGCCAATGTGATGAGTAATGATGCCTTCTGGCACACGCCGGAGGAGTCGGCCTGCTTTTACCTGTACGCGCCGCAGGAAAACAGCTGGGCTGTCAAACCGGCGGAGCGGTGGCTGTTCACCAATCCCGCGGATTTCACCCTGCGTCTGGATCCGTTCCCCGCGTCACTCGCCGGCGGCGGAGCGATCAACCTGATCCAGCTGTGCGGCCGGATGGATTTTACAGATCAGGGGGCGCAGAGCGTCACGTATCTCAAGGTGAGATTTGGCCGCATTATGATGATCCATTCCGATGCGTGGGAGGAGTGGACGATCCGCCTGGACCGCGGCATAGATCGCAGCGGACAGCGAGGTGCAGCATCGTACACCGGCGGAACAGAGGCTCCGGCGGGCAGCTGAAAGCGGCTTATCGGGAAAACGCACAATTTTTGCACTTTAAAGCAGTGAAATAATGACAAAGATTTTTTTACCCCTTTAAAGCGGTGAAAGGATATGGTATATTAAGTACAACCTATAGATCAGCCACCGTGGAGGGAGATTATGACAAAACGTATCAGCCGTATCTGGATTCCGATTTTCAGCGCCGCCGTCCTGCTGGCGTTCATCGTCGTGCTGGTAATCCCGGCCAGCCGCCGGGGCTTTGCGGATGTCTCAAACGCGCATCCGTACATCATGGGATTTTTAAAGTTTGCCCTGCTGGCCACGGTGGGGGAGCTGCTCTCCACCAGCCTGCGCGCAAAGCACTGGGCATCCCCTGTCAAGGTGCCCGCCCGCCTGCTGATCTGGGGATTAATCGGCGTGTGGATCACCTATATGATGAAGATCTTTCCCAGCGGCGTCTCCGCGTTGATGGCTTCGGGTTTGCTGCCGGGCGGGGATTCCACTTTCCTGCACGCACTGTTTACAAGTATGACGATGAATCTGACCTTTGGTCCCACCTTTATGGCGGTGCACAAGTGTACGGATAAATGGCTGGAGCTGCGGGCGGCAAATAAGGGGAAGGCCGGCGGCCTGCGCCCCGTAATTGAGGGGATCGACTGGCACGGCTTTGTCACCTTTACGCTGTTTAAAACGGTTCCGCTCTTCTGGATCCCGGCGCACACAGTCACGTTTCTGCTTCCCTCCGGGTATCAGGTTATCATGGCGGCCGCCCTCTCCGTCGCGCTGGGGATCTTCCTGAGCTTGAAGAAATAGGAACGCTTGACAAATCAGGCGCAGTCCGTATATAATAATCCCTGTTAAAACATCGTAGTGGATTTTTCCGGGCATCTCATGTCATCTTTTCGCCACACAATTATCGCTGGATAATTGTGTGGCTTTTTTCTGCTCGGATGTTCCAGCGTGCAGGAGGATTACAATGGACGAAACTTTTATGAAGCAAAAGCCCGTCTTCCCGCTGCTTGTCAGCATGGCGCTGCCGATGGTGATTTCCATGGCGGTCAATTCGCTGTACAACATTGTGGACAGTTTCTTTGTGGCGAAGATCAGTGAGGACGCAATGACGGCGCTCTCGCTCGTATTCCCGGTACAGAATTTTATCAACGCGGTGGCCATCGGGTTTGGCGTGGGGATCAATGCCGTGATCGCGTTCCACCTCGGGGCGGGGGAGAAGCACAAGGCACACACGGCCGCCTCACGCGGGATGATGTTCGCTTTTATCCACGGTGTCGTGCTGACGGTGGTGTGCATTGCCATAATGGGCCCGTTCCTGCGCCTGTTTACACAGTCGGAGCAGGTTGTTGATATGGGCGTACGGTATTCCGGGATCGCCTTTGCCTTTGCGATCATCATCAATCTGAGCATCTCGTTTGAAAAGATTTATCAGGCCGTGGGGCGGATGAAGGTCAGCATGGCCGCCCTCATCGCCGGTGCGGTGACCAATATCATCCTCGACCCGGTGCTCATTTTCGGCTTGGGGCCGTTCCCAGAGATGGGGATCGAGGGGGCGGCTCTGGCCACCGGAATCGGGCAGGTGCTTACGCTGGTGATCTATATTGTCGTGTACTTTGTCCGTCCGATCCGGGTGCGTGTCAGCCGCCGCTATCTGAAGGCGGACCGCCAGCTGGACCGGAAGCTCTACGCCGTCGGAATTCCCGCCACGCTGAATATGGCCCTGCCGTCGCTGCTGATCTCCGCGCTCAACGCAATCCTGGCCGCCTATGCGCAGATCTATGTAGTCGTGTTGGGCGTCTACTATAAATTGCAGACCTTCCTCTACCTCCCTGCCAACGGGATCGTGCAGGGGATGCGCCCGGTGATCGGATACAATTACGGCGCCGGGGAGCACATGCGGGTGCGCCGGATCTATCAGATCACCCTCGCCATGAGCGCAGCAATCATGCTGCTGGGTACGGTGGTATGCATGGCCATCCCACAGCAGCTGATCGGCCTGTTCAGCACCAATCCCGAGACGATCCGGGCCGGCGGCACGGCTCTGCGTATCATCAGTGCCGGGTTCATCGTCTCCGCCGTCTCCGTGACCTCCTCCGGCGCGCTGGAGGGACTTGGTAAGGGCGTTCCGTCCCTGATCATCTCCCTGTTGCGGTACACGGTGATCATCATCCCCGCGGCATTCCTGCTCAGCCGTATTTTTGGCCCGGACGGTGTGTGGCACGCGTTCTGGATTGCGGAGGCGGTCACCGCCGTGATTGCCATCCTCATCTACCGCCGGGCGTTACATCGGCCTTTGCAAGTAGATTCAGGGATTTGATCCAATTCCAGTATCAAAACAGCCTGGAAACCACAGGAGTAATGCTGCGGTTCCCAGGCTGTTTTATGTGGATTTTTTGTGTGGGCAGATCATTTTTTCCACGGACTGTAGTTTTTTTGAAAAATAGCGTTCAGATTCTTATTCCGCTTTTCAAAGACGTCGTCCAATATTTTAGCCCAATCCTGATGCACGGCGATGATCGTAAAGGGAGGTTCGGGGCGCACGATTTTTTGGCGGATTCGGTCCAAGACAGATTTACTAGGCCGGAAGCTGTCCACTTTCTACCGCCGCACCGTTCCGGAGCTGCCGCCACACGCGGAGGAAGACCTCCTGCGTCAGGTCCTCGGCGGGATTCACGCCAAAGCAGATATTGAAATAGGCGAAGATGTCGCTTGCCAGTTCTCCGTAAATGCGGTCAAATTCCGCTTCCAGCCCCTCCATTATCTACTTGGAGATGATTTCGACGTCCTCGGCGAGCAGCTGTGCGGCGTCGAAGGTCTTTTTGGTGGCCTTGATGTGGTGGATATTAGACATCAGCAGCACCTTTTCCCGCAGCAGCTCCGGGGTGACGGATTTTTCGATGATGATGTGACGGATATCCGTACAGATCAGTTGGCCGCTGATCTGCTCCAAAAAACCGGCGCTGATGCGCAGTTTATCCAGATCGTGCTTGATACATACGTCAGAGGGAACCCCATCGCGGTAATAGATCTGGCGTGCATTCAACTTCAATGCGCTGTTTTGAACGGAGCGGTCGGCAATGATTCGTCTGCCCGATACGGTCCCCTGTGCCTGTACGTGTAGTGAGGGGATCAGGACAAGGCGGCTGCCCTGATAGAGGGTTTCGGGGTCCTCGCGAAGCAGATTCGGCGTGAGGACTGCAATGCGTGGAAGCTCGACCAGCTTATCAAAATTGACGGCCTTAACGTCCCCATTGGCGCTGATGATCTGAATCTGAGATTTGGAGCGGATGTCATAGAGCAAATTACCGTTCACGGTAACTTTGGCGGTTTTACCGGGCGAAAGGCGGAAAATCCGTGCGTTGCCATTGACAATGACAACACTCTCTCCATCCGGCAGGGAGGCGTCCGTAATCTCCGTATCGCCATTGAAGATCAGCGGGGAATAATCGTTGTCCACTTCGATTTCAGAAGCGACGTTTTTCTTTTCAATAGCGGCGTAAGCGGCGCGTGTCTCATCATCCATATCTTTTGGGACGAGCAGTAACACGACATCTTTTATCTTTGAAATTTTTTCCATAGCCTTTGCAGAGTTGTACATCCGCAGATCACATACGGCCTGCGCTGTGATTTCCATAGGGAAGCCCCCTTTATGTTCTTTTGCCAATAAAGACGCTCGCAGACTCAAACTGTCTGCGCTAAAAATTTAAAGCAATTCCCCTGTACACTTCTCCGCATCTGCGCCGGTAATGCGTACCGCCAGCATCTGGCCGCTGATATCGCGGTCAGAGCGCACCTGAACGGGCGTGTAGTTGGCAGTATAGCCGGTATACAGATCGCCGTCGTGACGGCTCTCGAACAGGACGTGAACCGTCTGGCCGATGCGTGCCTTGAACCTTTCCGAGCGGATACCTTCCGTCAGCTCAATCATCACATGGGCGCGGCGTTCCTTTTCCGCCTTGGGCACCTGGTTCTCAAAGTGTTCGGCACGTGTGCCGGGCCGTACGGAGTAGGGGAACACATGCACCTTGTCAAACTGAATTTTTCGGACAAAATCGCACGTCTCTTCAAATTCCTCCTGCGTCTCCCCGGCAAAGCCCACCATCAGATCGGTCGTGATGGTGGGATCGTCAAAGCGCGCACGGATATCGCGGCACAGCTGCGCGTATTCGGCGGTGGTGTAATGGCGGTTCATCCGCCTGAGGGTGGCGTCGCATCCACTCTGGAGCGAGATGTGGAATTGTGGGCAAAACTTGGGGCACGACGCCAGACGGCCTAAAATTTCCGGCGTGATGTGATCGGGCTCCAGGGAGCCGAGGCGCACCTGCTCGATTCCGTCCACGGATGCGGCAATCTCCACCGCCTCGCAGATATTGGAACCGATATCCCGCCCGTAGGCGGACAGGTTGATCCCCACCAGCACAATCTCGGTAAATCCCGCCCGGGCCAGCCGTTCAAATTCGGGTTTCAGCTGCTCCACCGGCTTGGAGCGGGAACGGCCGCGGGAGGTGGGGATAATGCAGTACGCACAAAAGCGGTCGCACCCGTCCTGAATTTTCACAAAGGCACGGTTCCGGTTCTCAAAGGCGGAGATGTCCTCATCGCAGAAGCGCTCGCCCTTTTCATGCGCCAGCACCTTGAACAGATGCTTGCCCGTGCGGCGGTGCTCCTCGATCGCCTCTGGCAGGCGGCTGTAATCCCGGTTGCCCAACACAATGTCTGCACTCGGCAGTTCGTCGGATTTTTCCGGGTACGCCTGTGCCATACACCCCGCCAGCACGATCACCGCGTCCGGGTACAGGCGGCGCATCCGGTTGACGGCCTGGCGCGTCTTACGGTCGCTCTCTGCCGTCACCGTGCAGGAGTTGACGACGCACACGTCGGGCGTCTCACCCGCTGCGGCCGGTTCATAGCCGTACCGCCGAAGAATTTCCGTCATCTCCTGCGTCTCATACTGATTCACTTTACAACCCAATGTATAAAAAGAAATTTTCATAAAGAATTCCCTCATTTTTTGTAATCCGATACTATTATAAACGAGAACGGAATATAATTCAACAAACCGATTTTGCTCAAGTACAGGGAGGGATATCTCATATGAAACGCAGAATTCGCACGCTCTCCTGCGCACTGGCGGGAGTGGTGCTGTTTGGACTGGGAGCGGCGCCGGCGGCAGGGGAGGAGGCGGAGGCGCCGGCGGCGGAACAGCCGGCCGCCGCCATGCCCGTGGAGGTCAAGGCCAAGTCCGCCGTTTTGATGGATTTGGATACCGGGAAAGTCCTGATGGCGCAGAATGAGCACGAGAAGATGGCGCCTGCCTCTGTGACCAAAATTATGACGCTGCTGCTCATTGCGGAGGCAATCGACGCCGGAGAGATCGCCCGTACCGACGTGGTGACGGCCAGCACGGAGGCCTCCCAAAAAGGCGGCTCCCAGATCTGGCTGAAAGAGGGCGAGCAGATGACGGTCGATGAGCTGCTCCGTGCCGCCGCCATCGCCAGCGCCAACGATGCGAGCACCGCCCTCGCCGAACACCTGTGCGGCAGCGAGCAGGCGTTTGTGGACCGCATGAACAAGCGCGCCGGGGAGCTGGGCATGGCGGATACGCACTTTGAAAACTGTACCGGGCTGGACGACACGGCGGTGAACCACGTGACGAGCGCCTATGATATCGCGGTCATGTCGCGCGAGCTGATGCTCCGCCACAGCTGGATTCAGGAGTACACGACCGTCTGGATGGACTCCCTGCGCGACGGGGCCACGCAGCTTGTCAATACAAATAAGCTCATTCGCTTTTACAGCGGAGCCACCGGGCTCAAGACGGGGACGACGGCGAAGGCGGGTTCCTGTCTCTCCGCCACGGCCACCCGCGAAAATACGAGCCTGGTCGCAGTCGTGATGGGCTGCGCCACCAGCAACGACCGCTTCGAGGGGGCCAAGGCGATGCTCAACTGGGGCTTTTCCAACTATGAGCTCTTCACTCCTGAGATCGACCTGACCCAGATCGCGCCGGTGAACGTGGTGTCCGGCGTGACGGAGACGATTCTCCCATCGGTGAGCGCCGTGGAGCCGATCCTCATCCCAAAAGGCGCACAGGGGAAGATCGTCCAGAAAATCGAACTTGCGGTGGATGTGGAAGCCCCTGTGGAGACGGGGCAGGTGCTCGGAAAGGTGGTGCTGGAGCTGGAGGGCGAGACGGTCGGAGAATACAGCCTGATCGCGCCGCAGGCGGTCGGACGGATGAACTTCTGGTCTGCCGTCAAAAAGTTTTTTGCGTGCATGGCCCGTTGACAGGCGAGGGGTGCGGAAAACACGGTTCCGCACCCTTTGTCTGTTCTCCGGAAAATTGAGACGGGAAGATGGACGATGTGTGAACGAACGGATAATAATTTCCTGATTTTGTTGGAACACTATTGAAATCGGCGGCGTCATAGGGTAAAATAGAGATGTAAACAGTCCTGTTTACAAATGATATGGGGGTCTTATTTCAATGGTTACGCTCAATGACAAGTATTTGGAAAAATTCATCACGCCCGGTCAGCTGGATGCGATTGCGCCTGAGGTTGCAAAAGCACACGACGTTCTCATGAACGGCAGCGGAGCGGGCAATGATTTTCTTGGGTGGATCACACTGCCCACGGATTATGACAAAGAGGAATTCGCGCGCATCAAGAAGGCGGCTGAAAAAATCAAAAAGGATACCGACGTCTTTATTGTGATCGGGATCGGCGGTTCCTATCTGGGCGCCCGCGCGGCGATCGAATTTATCCATTCTCCCAATTACAACGCCCTGCCCAAGGAGACGCCGGATATCTACTTCTCCGGCAACTCCATCAGTTCCGACGCGCTCTCCGACCTGCTCGCCATCTGCGAGGGGAAGGAAGTCTCCATCAACGTCATCTCCAAGTCGGGCACAACGACGGAGCCGGCGGTCGCCTTCCGCGTATTCCGCGAGTACCTGGAGAACAAATATGGCAAGGAAGAGGCTGCAAAGCGCATCTATGTCACGACGGACCGCGAGAAGGGCACGCTCAAGCAGCTGGCGGACCGCGAGGGGTATGAGACCTTTGTCGTGCCGGACGACGTCGGCGGCCGCTATTCCGTCCTCACTGCCGTCGGCCTGCTTCCGATCGCGGTCAGCGGCGCGGATATCGACGCGCTCATGGCCGGCGCGCGCAGGGCGCAGGAGCAGTATAACGATCCTGACCTGATGAAGAATGACTGCTATAAATACGCCGCGATCCGCAATCTGCTCTACCGCAGCGGCAAAAAAATTGAAATGTTTGTCAGCTATGAGCCCGCCTTTACCATGATGGGGGAGTGGCTCAAGCAGCTCTTCGGCGAGAGCGAGGGCAAGGACGGCAAGGGGATCTTCCCGGCGTCCGCCACTTTCTCTACGGACCTGCACTCCATGGGGCAGTATATCCAGCAGGGTGAGCGCCATCTGTTTGAGACGGTCGTCAAGTTCGGCAAGCCGAAGAAGACGATTACCATCGGCACGGACGCGGACAACGCGGACGGCCTGAATTTCCTCGCGGGGGAGACGCTCGATTTTGTCAACACGAAGGCGTTTGAGGGCACCGTGCTCGCCCACACGGACGGCGGCGTGCCGAATACGGTACTCAACGTGCCGGAGATGAATGAGGAGGAGCTCGGCGCGCTGATCTACTTCTTTGAGAAGGCGTGCGGGATCTCCGGCTACATGCTGGGCGTCAATCCGTTTGACCAGCCCGGCGTGGAAAGCTATAAAAAGAACATGTTCGCACTCCTTGGCAAGCCCGGATATGAGGCGGAGAAGGCATCCCTGGAGGCGCGCCTCTTCCGCTGAATATATAAGGATCCACTGTTCCGCAGCTGCGGATATCAACTTTAACAGGAGGAGAAAACTATGACATCTCTCATCATCGGACACAAGGGTTCAGGGAAGACAAAGCGTCTCATTGAAATGGTGAACAGCGCCGTTGAGAAGTCCAGCGGCAACGTTGTCTGCGTCGAAAAGGAGACAAAACTTACTTATGACGTCAACTACCGCGCGCGTCTGATCGCGACGGATTATTTCGACGTCCACGGGTTTGACGCCTTCTACGGTTTCCTGTGCGGCATCTGCGCAGGGGATCATGATATCACGGATCTCTTTGTGGATGCGACCTTCCGCATCGGCAGCCGGGATTATGAGGAACTGGCCGATTTCCTGTATAAGGTTGACAAGCTCTCCCAGCTGACGGATACCAAATTCCTCTTCACGATCTCCTGCGATGAGGACGTGCTTCCCAAGCGAATCTTCGACTATTGCCAGAAGGTCTGATAGCAGGTTTCGGAGCGGGCGGGGCATTCTCCCGCCCGCTTTTGTCCTGCTTTCCGCGGTGGAACACATAAATGCGGCCCGCGATGCCGGTTCTCGATTTTTCTCTTAGAAATCCTTGACAAAACGCGGAGAAAAAGATATAATATCAGTCGTGTGATGTTTTGAGGTGCGCTATGATACTGGAACTTCAGAATCTATTCCAAAACAGCGGGGAACAGCTGCCGTTCGATACGCAGTTTGATTTCACGCAGGTGGACTGGAACGGATTGCGGCCGTTTGTTTCCCCAGTGTATGTACAGGGCTTGTTTCGCAATGAGGCCGGCGTTGTTTCAGTGGATATGCGCGTCCAGTTTCACTTTTCCGCGCCGTGTGACCGCTGTGCGGCGGAGGTGGACCGCGCCTATGATTTCCGGTTCCGCCATCTGCTGGCAGATCATCTCAACGATGAAGACAACGACGATTTTCTGCTCGTTGAGGGGATGCGTCTGGATCTGGAGGACTTTGTGCGGGAGGATATTTTCCTTGCACTGCCCACCAAATTCCTGTGTCGGGAGGACTGTAAGGGCCTGTGCCCGCAGTGCGGGAAAAACCTGAATGACGGTTCCTGCAGCTGCAAAAAGCCGGTAGACCCGCGTCTGGCCGTGCTCCAGCAGCTTTTGGATAAAGAAGAGTAATTTCATTTTCAATCTGTTCAGATAGGGGGTTATCACCATGGCGGTACCGAAGAGAAAGACCTCTAAAGCGAGGAAAAACAAAAGGCGTTCCAACGTCTGGAAGATGGACGCTCCGGCTCTTGTCAAGTGCCCGCACTGCGGCGAGTACAAGAGGGCGCACCGCATTTGCGGCAACTGCGGCTATTACAACGGCAGAGAAGTTGTAAAAAAAGAGGCGTAAGCAGCAGCCATAGCTGATGAGGAAAGATGGAGAAGGCGTCAGTCTTCCCCGCTTTTTTCATTTTATGGATCAGAATGGAGGGAAATCAGGCATGTCAAAGCCGGTCGTGGCAATCGTCGGCCGCCCCAATACGGGCAAATCGACGCTGTTCAATAAGCTGGTCGGCAGGCGGATGTCCATTGTGGACGATACGCCGGGCGTCACGCGGGACCGTATTTTTGGGGACTGTGAATGGCTCGGGCGCCGGTTCACACTGATCGACACCGGCGGTATTGAACCAAAGGCGGACGATATCATTCTTGCGCAGATGCGACGGCAGGCCCAGCTCGCCATTGACAGCGCGGACGTGATCGTGATGGTCGTGGACCAGCGTTCCGGCGTAGTTGCAAGCGATCAGGAGGTAGCCGCCATGCTGCGCAGGAGCGGCAAGCCGATCGTTTTGTGCGTCAATAAGTGTGATACAATCGGCGAGCCCGCGCCGGAATTCTATGAGTTCTATAATCTGGGGCTGGGGGACCCGATCGCCGTCTCGGCCGTCCACGGCCATGGGACAGGGGATCTGCTGGATGCCGTACTGGCGCACTGCCCGCCGGATTCCGGCGACGAGGAGCGCGAGGACTATATTAAAGTGGCTGTCATCGGTAAGCCGAATGTCGGCAAATCCTCTCTTGTCAACGCCGTCACGGGGGAGGACCGGATGATCGTCTCCGATATCGCGGGCACCACGCGCGATGCGACGGATTCCCTGGTGGAGAATGCGTTTGGCAAGTATGTCTTCATTGATACGGCCGGCCTGCGCCGCAAGAGCCGCGTGGACGATCAGATCGAAAAGTACAGCATTATCCGGGCCCAGATGGCCGTAGAGCGTGCCGACGTGTGCGTCATCATGATTGACGCGACGGAGGGCTTTACGGAACAGGACTCCAAGGTGGCCGGGATCGCGCACGAGGGCGGAAAGGCGTGCATCATTGCCGTAAACAAGTGGGACGCCGTGGAAAAGGCCGGAAATACGATGGATCAGATGCGCAAAAAGCTGATGAACGATTTCTCCTTTATGCCCTATGCGCCAATCGTGTTTATCTCCGCCCGGGAGCACCAGCGCCTGGACCGGCTCTATGAGCTGATCAACTATACGGCGGCGCAAAATGCGGCGCGCATCTCCACCGGTAAGCTCAACGATATCCTCGCGGACGCGACCGCCCGCGTGCAGCCGCCAACGGACAAGGGCCGCCGTCTGAAGATCTACTATATGACGCAGGCCTCCACCAAGCCGCCCACGTTTGTCTGTTTCGTCAACCGGAAAGATCTGTTCCACTTCAGCTATCAGCGCTATCTGGAGAATCAGATCCGTGCCGTATTCGGCCTGGAGGGAACGCCGGTCCGCTTTACCATCCGCGAGCGCGGGGAGAAGGAAAAGGGGACCAAATAAAAAGTATTTGTAATTGATTTGATCCTGAGAAAAGTTATCTACACGCCAAAAGCCCACTGAATTTCAGTGGGCGATTTTTTTCCCTGAAAATGAATAATTTTTATAATCAGTGATTTATAACAAACTATTTGTCGATTGGATATTGAATTTTTTAAAAATAATGATATAATTTTGATATATAGGAATGTAATTCACATTATGCAAAATTATTCCGTGGGATTTCCCGCTTTTAAATCTGCGGGTTCCAAATATAGAGGGGGTAGTATTGTGAAAACTGCACAAATCGTGATCTTCCTCAACGGGGGGGTGTATCGGCTAATAGATTGGTCAATATGCCCAAGTATAGCTGCGGCATAAAGTGATTCCTCCGGATTTTGGCGGTGTTCATCCGGCGGGATCAGGTCCCCGGAAAACATCGACAAAAGAACAGGAGGAAGAAACAAAATGACACAGAGCAAACATACAAAGAAGGCGCTGCTCGCGAGCGCGCTGTCGGTCGTGGTGTGTCTGGCGATGCTGATCGGCTCTACGTTTGCGTGGTTTACGGACAGCGTGACCAGCGGGAAGAACACCATTGTCGCCGGGAACCTCGATGTGGAGCTGACCCATACGAACGGCGCTGTAACGGAAGAGACGGTAGCAGGTGCTACAGACCTGTTCGTCGACAAGGACGGAAAAACGATCCAGTGGGAACCCGGCGTGGTAGCCTACGAGAACTTTAAGGTGGAAAATGTTGGATCGCTGGCGCTGAAATATCAGCTGTCCCTGAAGATCAATGGTTACAACACCGTGGCGGACAGTGGAAAATCCCTGCTGGACGTGCTGAAGGTAGCCATTGTTCCGGACGTTTTTGAGGCTTCTCGTGAGAATGTGGCTGACCTTGATTTTGAGCCGCTCTCAACGGTTTCAAAGCCAGGTAATTTAGCTGCAAATGGCGATAGCAATACCTTTGGCGTCGTGATCTATTGGGAACCCTCTGATCTGGATAACGATTACAACCTGAACAACGGGAAGATGTCCAGCGACGGCGCCCCCCTGTACATCGACCTCGGCGTGAAGCTAACCGCCACCCAGGATACGGTGGAGAACGACAGCTTTGACAATCTGTATGATGAAGACGCCTTCTATTATGATCGGTCCGTTTCAACTGCAGAAGAATTGGTAGCTGCGCTGGATAATCCGGAAGTGACCAATATTGCTGTATCTGCTGATATAACGTTTAACGTGAGTAATGGCGGCAAGATGCAGAATAAAGTCATCAATGGAATTACAGGTGATGAAACAATTACTTTTAATGGTTATGGTTCTGTAAATCCTATTAAGGGTGTAACCCTCAAAAATATCAAGGTAGCCGATGAAACGAGCAAAGATAATCCCGCGTCTTGGGAGTGGATGTATCTCAAGTTTGAAGATCTGACGGCCATGAATGTAGAATTTGTGGATTCGCCTATGCTTGACGGCACTTGTGCGCTTACCGACTGTAAGTTTGCGGGTTCTACTGATGAATATGGTGCCTGGATCGATTCCGGTGACATCACATTAAAAAACTGTACATTCAATGGTATGCGTATGCTGAAAATTCACGAAGCTTACGGTTCGGATGTAGCAAGCGTGGTTATTGACGGCTGTACCTTTAACGGTCTCTTCTTAAAAGCTGGTATCGACTTCGGTACTCTTAACACCGATACTTCTGTGACTGTCCGAAACAGCACGTTTAATAACTGCAAAGGCGGAATTTATGAGGGCGACACCCCTGTTACCAATTTTATCTATGTTGAAGAAAATAACACGATAAACTAACTCTAGAGGTCCCGTTTGCCTCGCTCAGAGATGCGAACGGCGATCTAAGGGCATGAGCATATAGTTCCGCCCATAGAAGACACAGAGCAGGGAGCCGTTCCGCAATTTAAAGGCGGGACGGCTCCGTATTTTGAATTGGATATCTGTTTTTTCGGATGACGGTCAAAAAATATTCCCCAGAGACAGGTGCTCCGATTCCATGATGTGCGCCAGTTCGTTTCTGGCCTCCTGGGAGATTTCAATATATTTTTCATAATCTTCCCGTGCCAGATAGTAGTCGAGCATCTGAATCCGGCGCTCAAAATCATCCAGGTGGGAGTGCTGAAGCATCACGGAAAACAGAACCTCTGAGCGGTCCCACTGCTCCATCAGGCGCGTATTGTCGTCTTGCAGGGCGTCGCGGTCTCCGGCGTCGGCACTGTCGATTACGGCAGTCAGCAAACTGTCCAGCTTTTCATTGGTGCTTTTTAAAATGAAATAGCCGCCTGTGCACAGCAGGCAAGCTGTGGCAAAAAAGACAATGGCAATGATGAGGCGCTTCATCGCTTGTCCTCCCTTTTAATCACAGTCGCGTTTCCGCTGCGGTCGGCCACCAGCAGGAAGACATCCTTCAGCTGTACGTTCTTTTTCCGCAGCAGCTTGTCCAATCGGTTGCGGTTGAGACCGCATTCGCTCAGCAGATTGTCCATCACCACGCCGTCGCCCACGACGGCGCAGGGGAGGCCGTTGTCTGGTACCGATATCCCGAGATCGCCGGCGGTGGCGGGCCGGTTGGCGGGCTTGAGCAGCACGCTCAGTGCGCCGTTTGTCTCCAGGATCGCATACTGCACCTCGCTGATATCGAACACGTCCTTCTGCCGCAGACTCTCCGTGAGGTCGTCCGTCGTGATGCGCAGCTTTTTGAGCGCCGCCTGATCCACCTTGCCATCGCGGATGACGATGATCGAATTCCCCTCCATGACGCGTCTGAACCGCATGGACTTCATGTTGATGACAGACAGGATAATCTCAAAGGCGACGAGCACCAGAATTGGAATAATGGAATTAAACAGGGGCAGGCCGTTATCCTGCATGGGGATGGCGGCAATTTCGGAGATCATGATCGTGATGACGAGTTCCGTTGGCTGGAGCTCCCCGATTTGGCGCTTGCCCATGATTCGTACCGCCGCGATAATCAAAACATACAGAATGATGGAGCGGAATAGCGTGATCAGCATGCTGTCGCCTCCTTTTAAAAATAGTATGACGCCTTTTGATGCGCTTATTCCCCGGGAATATTCCGCCTTTTCTGCGGTAATAACTATAGGCGGGAGTGTGTTTACATGTTTGAATCCATTAAAAGGGCTGTCAAACGGCGCTTGATTCCGGAGGACGACGCGGGCAAGCAGCAGGCAGAACAGACGGTGAAGGCCAGCCTGCAGGAAAATATGATTTATCTCTATGGACAGTTCGGCACAAGTTCCGATTTTATGGTGCGCGAAATTATGATTGCAGACATTCCCGCCGCCGTTATTACCTGCGAGGGAATGGTCGATAAGGAACTGCTCGCGCGCAGCGTGGTGGAGCCCATCCTGTTTGCGGAGCATATGCCGCGCAGGGCGGGGGACCAGCTTGACTATATCCGGTCCCAAGTCATTACAAATGTGGACGCCAAGGACGTCTATCAGATGTCCCAGGCGATTGAACTGCTGCTGTCAGGCTTTGCGCTGCTGCTGATCGACGGGGTGGCCTGCTGTGAGGCATACGGCGTGCAGGGGTATCCGACCCGTTCTATTGAGAACGCCGAAACGCAGGCGCAGGAGCGCGGGGCGCGCGAGGGGTTTGTAGAGGCGGTCAAGGTCAATATGACGCTGGTGCGCCGCCGACTGAAAACACCGCGGGCGCGCTTTGAGATGATGACGCTCGGCAACAGCAGCAACACACAGGTGTGCCTGTGCTATATGTCCGACCGCGTGGACCCGAAGATCCTCGATCACGTCAGGCGGAGGCTGGACAGGATCGGGCTGGACATCGTCATGGAGTCCGGCTATATTCAGCCGTTTCTGGACACCTCGGTCAAGTCCATGTTCACAGCGGTGGGCGTCATTGAACGGCCCGACTCCTTCTGTGCCAAGCTCAGCGAGGGGAAGGTGGGGCTGCTGGTGGACGGCACCCCCTTCGCGCTGGTGGTCCCGTACCTGTTTATTGAAAATTTTCACTCCCCGGATGACTATGCGCTGCGGCCGTATTACGCCGTCTTTTTGCGTTTTATCAAGCTGATCTCCTTTTTTATCAGCATTTTTCTGCCGGGGCTGTACGTGGCGATCGCCACCTTTCACCAGGAGCTGCTGCCGGAATCGGTGCTGTATGATATCGTGTCCACACATGCGCGCACGCCGCTTCCGATCATGCTGGAGGCCGTGCTGATCCACGTGATCTATGAGATCATGCGGGAGGCCGGGCTGCGAATTCCCAAGCAGATGGGCCACGCTGTGAGCATTATCGGCGCGATCGTAATTGGCGACGCCGCAGTCTCGGCGGGTGTGATCGCCCCGCCCATGCTCATCATCGTGGCGATCAGCGCGATCACCTCCTATGTGACGCCGTCGCTCTTTGAACCGATCTCCATCCTGCGGTTCCTGTTTATCTTCGCGGGCGGACTGCTCGGGTTTTACGGCATCGTCATGCTGGCAATGGTGGTGCTTGTCAATCTGTGTGCCATTGATCCGTACGGAATCCCGTACCTTTCCCCGATCTCGCCCTATTATAAGAGCGCGCTGCGCGATATGATCTACCGGGCCGGATGGAAAAACCTCGGCAAACACAAGATGGTGGTGCAGGACTTTGGCTCCCAGCACGGAAAGGCGGTGCGTTAAGGAGATGGAGGGTGTCAGCAAAATCAGCTCAGGGCAGCTCTTCTGCCTGCTGTTTGTCAGCAGGATCATCACCACCCTGATGCTCATGCCGGCAATGGAGCATGCGGCCATTACGGTGGATATGCTTCCCCGCGCCCTGCTCTGGGATACGCTGGCCTTTCTGTGTGCGCTCCCCATCTTTCGCATCTATGACCGGGGAAAGAGCGGGATCCTCGACTATGCGCAGGTCCTCTCGCCGGCTGTCTGCCGGGGGATATCGGTGTTTTTTGCGGCCTATTTTCTCTTTGCCAATATCAATCTGATCTCCGGGTTCGAGGTGTTTTCCACCACCGTTGTCTTTCCGGAACTCAACTCCATTCTATTCCTCCTGCTGTTTGCGGTTGTCTGCGCCTATGTCGCTTCACTGGGGCTGGAGGCGGTTGCACGGGCCGCCTCGGTGGTCGCCGTGCTGACGGTGATCATCATCGGGCTGCTGCTCGCGGCGCTGATTCCACAGGTGCGCCTGTTCAATTTTACGCCCTTTTTTTATGAGGGTGTCCGAACTCCCGCGGTAGCGGCGCTGCGCTCGCTGGCCAATACGTCGGAGATTGCGGCGATGGCCGTCGTGCTTCCCAGTGTTATGGGGCGGGTAAAGCGCGCCTATGGCCTGTGGATGGGCTCGGTAAGCGTTTGGATCGTCGTGCTCTCCTTTTTTGCGGTCGGGGCGCTGGGGGCCTTTGCCTCCACGCAGATTTTTCCCTTTTACACCCTTGCGGAAATCGCCAGCGCCGGGATTTTTCAGCGCCTGGACTCCATCATGACCTGCGTCTGGGTGGCGTGTGCAGTGGTTAAATCCGGCTTTTTGATCCATCTGTCCGGCGTGTGTCTGCGGCGCGCTTTCCCGGGGATAAAGAAGAATATCTCCATCCTGCTGCTGAGTGCGGCAACAGTGGCAGTTGCCGCCTATATCTCTCTGGACGAACAGCGGTATGTCCGGATGAACGGCGGCGGCCTGGCGCTGACTGTCTTTGCGCTGGCCGTGGTGGTGATCCCGCTGTTCCTGCTGCTGCTCGGCGCGGTGCGCAGGAGGAAGGGAAAGGGGGAGGCGGAATGAAAAAACTGGTTGCCCTGCTGCTGGCGCCGCTGCTGCTGCTGACCGCTTCGGGCTGTGCCAACCATCTCAAGAGCGATATCAGCAACCGGGTTGTCATTCAGGGGCTCGGCGTTGATTATGAAGATGGACAATACATCCTGACCATTCAGGTGTTTAATCTTTCACAGGCCAGCTCTTCGGGTGCAGAGACCAATAAAAACGTGACCACCCTGTATACGACGCGCGGCGCCACGATCTCCGAGGCGGTAAATGGAATCAGCCGGTTTGTGGGGAAAAATCCCATGTACTCCCACAATCGTCTCCTCATAGTCAGCGAGACGGCCGCAGCCACAGGACTGCGGAATATTCTGGATTACTTCATCCGCGATTACTCCACCCGTCCGTCGATCGATTTTGCCGTGACGCGGGAAAAGGCATCCGAAATCCTGAGCGCCGATTTTGGAGAGGCGACAATTCCGGCGGAAGAAATTGCCAATCTGCTGGAGACGCAGTCCAAAAAAGCGCGCGTCA
>CASFCH010000062.1 GCA_949293315.1 uncultured Oscillospiraceae bacterium
CTCCTCGGTCAGCGCCTCATCGCTGAAATACTTTTCGCACCGATCGCAGTACCAGTATGCGATGTTGCCGTCCTCCGTGCAGGTGGGATCCTTGGCCTCGACCTTGACGGCGTTGTGGTTCAGCGCGTCGATCACAACGGAATTCTTATCCGTGATTTCTACTGTGGCATCCGCATCGCTGAAGTACTTGCCGCAGCCCGCGCACTCCCAGTATTCCTTATTGCCGGGCTCAGTGCAGGTGGGATCCTTGGCCTCCACATGGGTCAGCGTATGGACATGGGACGGCACGACGTCGATCGTTGCCGTTGTCTCGGCAAATGTAGTCGTTCCGTCAACCGAGACAATTTTTACGGTGAACGCGTAATCATCCGCAGCCTCGGCGAACGTGACGCGGAACTTGCTTTCCGCATTGCTCAGCGGGAAGCCGCCCTCCGGGCCGAACTCATTGCCCTTGAGCTCCATCCAGCCCGCATCGCCGGCGGTTTCATAATACTCAAGCTTCTCGACCTTGCTCGCGTCGTAGGTGAACACGCCCTTGACCAGCGTCATATCCGGCGTGTCGCCCTGCGTCGTGGAGACGGTGAACTCCATCGGCTCGCCCGTCTTCACTTCCGTCTGCGGAAGATTGACCGTAACCGTCGGGGCTACCGGCTCCCTGACCTGAATCGTAGTGGTGGACTCGGCAAGGACGGCGCCGCCGTTCACCGCGACAAGTTGAATATTGAAGCTGTAATTCTCCACGGCCTCTTTAAACGTGACGCGGAAGTGGCTGGTGGCGCCCTCCGTCAGCGGATAGCCGCCCTCCGGGCCAAAGGAATCATACGGCATCAGATTATACCACTCGCCGTTCTTCGACTCCTGATACTCCAGCTTCTCAATTACGCTCTTGTCATAGTTGAGCAGCGCCTTGACCATGGTGTTTGCAAAATCGCCCGCATGGGTGGTGACGTCAAAATAGACCTCCTCGCCGGTCTTGATCTCGCTGGGCATATTGACCTCAATAGAGGGGTCCACGATCGGCTCAACAGTGATCGTCTTGCTCGTGGTGGCGAGAACATTCTCCGGGTTTGCAAACTCCACGATGTTCACCGTCATGCTGAATTCGCCTTCGGCATCTTCCTTAAATGTGACGCGGAACCGGCTGGTCAAATCCTTCAGCGGGAAGCCGGTATCCACCGGGCCAAACTCGTTGCCGGTGAACTCATGCCAGCCCTCATAACGGGGATCGGTCTCATAGTACTCTACCTTTTCGACCATGCTCTCGTCATAGGTGAATACGCCCTTGACCATCGTATCGGTGGCATCGCCGCCTGTTGTAGAGACGGTAAACTCCGTCGTCTGGCCGGCTTTGATCTCATTTGCCAGATTG
Organism: uncultured Oscillospiraceae bacterium; assembly: GCA_949293315.1. Classification (GTDB taxonomy): domain Bacteria; phylum Bacillota; class Clostridia; order Oscillospirales; family Acutalibacteraceae; genus Onthovicinus. Next base: position 1,370 of record CASFCH010000062.1, read on the forward strand.
ACCGTAACCGTCGGATTGACGATCGGCTCAACGGTGATCGTCTTATCCGCAGTGATCAGGACATTCTCCGGATTGGCAAACTCAACAATCTTGATATTCATGTTAAATTCGCCGTCACCCTTGAACGTGACGCGGAACTGGCTCTTGAGGCCGTCCATCAGCGGGAAGCCGGTATCCACCGGACCGAACTCGTTGCCAGTGAACTCATGCCAGCCGGGCTGAGAATTCGGATCGGTCTCATAGTACTCCACCTTTTCCACCAGAGTGGAGTCATAGCTGAACACGCCCTTGACCTGTGTGCCTGCCTTGTCACCGCAGTTGACTGCGCCGACGGTGAACGTGTACGTCTGCCCGGCCTTGACCGTATCGGGCAGCCCCTCGATCTGCAGTTCCGGGCCGTCGGCCGCGAATACGACCGCCGGGACTGCAGCGATTGCCATTACCGCAGCGAGAACGATGGCAAGCAGCTTTTTCGTTTTCGTTTTCACTTTTTATTCCCCTTTGCAATATATTGACGGAACGATCCCCGGACGCACCGCTGCAAACCTCGCTCTTATATTAAAATAATGTTCGCAATGGTATACTTTTCCGGAATCACCGTCTATGTATTCATTGTACCACAAAACTTTGTAAATGCAACAGATATTCCCAGAATATTTGTTCAAATTCCACCTTTTGAAAAAGTATACTTTTCCAAAATCGAAACGTTTTATTTCTTGCTCACCGCTCCAGATGAACAGCCTTTGAATAGAAAGTCCCCGCCGGCATTCCGCAGACGCACGCCGCCTGCCGGAGTGTCATTTTTTTATCCCGCCAGGCCGCGCACACCTCGGCGAAATTGTCCGGAACGGGCCGGGGCGGCCGGCCAAAGCGGATCCCGCGCGCCTTTGCCGCCCGGATGCCCTCCTGCTGCCTTTTACGGATGTTTTCCCGCTCACTCTGCGCCACAAAGGAGAGAATCTGGAGAACAAGATCCGCAATGAATGCGCCCATCAGGTCCTTGCCGTTTCTGGTATCGAGCAGGGGCATGTCCAGCACACAGATATCCACCCCGCGCTCCTTTGTCAGAATGCGCCACTGTTCCTGGATCTCCTTATAATTGCGGCCCAGCCTGTCGATACTCAGGATATAGAGCAGATCCCCCTTCCGCAGTCTGGCCATCATTTTTTTATAGGCGGGGCGCTCAAAGTCCTTTCCCGACTGCTTATCGATATACATCTGCCGGTCGGGCACCCCCCGGCCGCGCAGGGCGATGAGCTGGCGCTCTTCATTCTGATCCACACCGGACACACGGACATAACCAAAGATTTTACTCATGGAATTATCACTCCCTGTTTTTTTACTATTTTAAACCGGCAGTACCCGTTTCATCAGTGTAAAAAAAACAGGGGCGGATGCATTCCGCCCGCTGCTGCCGTCATGCGGCGTCTTCATTTAAACAGCCCCTCAACGTAATTTTTCCCCTTTCGCACAGGCTGCTTTGGCGGCGTATAGTCCACCAGAATCGTATCCTGCCCGATGACCTTGATCTTATCCCACTCAATGAGCACATCCTCATCGCGGCCGAACACGCCGAAGCCGGACTTGCGCGCCCCGACAATGATGGAAGTCATCTTGCCGGTCTCCAGATCAAAAAAAACGTCGATCACACTGCCGATCCGTGCGGCGTCATTGACATTGACAACCTCCCTGCGGTTGAGGTCCGTCAGGCGGCAATCCATCGCCATCACCTCCGCCCTATATATACGAATCGGCACGCCTGTTTATCCCATTTCCGCTCAGGAAAAAAAGCGCATCGCGGTCCGCTATTTCCGCTCTTTGATCCGCTTGAGGGCCCCCTTCTCCAGCCGGGAAACCTGCGCCTGTGAGATGCCGATCTCCGCGGCCACCTCCATCTGCGTCTTCCCCTTTAAAAAGCGCAGGGCCAGGATCTTCTTTTCGCGATCATTCAGGTTCCGGATCGCCTCCTTCAGGGTGATCTCATCGATCCAGCTGCTGTCGTCGTTGGCGTCCCCGATCTGATCCATGACATAAATCGTATCGCCGCCGTCCGAATAGACCGGCTCATAGAGGGAGATCGGATCTACAATCGCCTCGAGCGCAAGCACAACCTCCTCTTTTTTGAGATTCAGCTCCTGCGCAACCTCTTCAACACTGGGCTCGCGCCCGAGCTGTGCCGTCAGCCGCTCCTTTGCCTGCATGGCGTGGTAGGCCGTATCCCGCATGGACCGCGATACGCGCACGGCATTGTTATCCCGCAGATAGCGCCGAATCTCACCGATAATCATGGGTACGGCATAGGTGGAAAAGCGTACATTCTGACTGATATCAAAATTATCGATCGACTTGATCAATCCAATACACCCTACCTGAAAGAGATCGTCCGGATTCTCTCCCCGGTTGGAAAAGCGCTGAATCACGCTGAGCACCAGGCGCAGATTTCCACTGATAAGCTCCTCCCGGGCCCGTTTATCCCCCTCCCTTACCCGCTTTAAAAGGGCCATTTTTTCGCTCTCTTTGAGCACCTTCAGCTTGGATGTGTTAATGCCGCAGATCTCCACCCGGTTATACTGCAAATCCGTCACCCTTCCGTACGTATTCACAGTAAATTATGGGCGGATCCGCCCCTTTTCATGCGCGGGGGAAAAAATATTGGATATCGCCTCCGCAGCCGATGTTCATTTGCACAGACCTTTAGAGCCTTCCCCTCGAGGTAATCCCCTTTTTAGGGAAATCGCCCTCAAGGGGAAGCCAATGTTCGTTTGTACAGGCCTTTACAGCCTTCCCCTCGAGGGGAAGGGGGACCGCTTGCGGTGGATGAGGTGGATTCTGCGCGTTATGCCGAGGTCCTGTAATCCGCAGGCCTTCCACCTTATCAATCAGCTCCTGCTCCGCAGGCGGGCACCCTTTTGTCCGCTTGGCGGACATTTCCCTGACAGGGGAATCGCCCTCAAGGGAAACAAAAAAGGTACGGGGCGGGAAATTGTACAAATCCCGTAGGGAACGCCGCCCCCGGCGTTCCGAAAAGGGAGCCACAGCGGAAGAAAAAGGTTCCGGCTGTCAACCGAGCCCCTCCGGCCTCGCATTCGGGTACCGGTATCCTTTGTGTAAAGGGAAAGATTTGGATTTGAGGGAGTTTTCAATTTCATCTTCTTTAGGGGCATTCCGCGAACCTTTTATCTGTACAGCGGAACGCTGAGGGCAGCGTTCCCTACGCGTGCGGGCCGTGAGATTGAGCGTTTTTCCATGTGACTGTAAAAGTGAATAGCCGAAAAACGCAGGCCAAAAGTCTGTACAATCCTCGTAGGGAACGCCGCCCTCGGCGTTCCGAAAGCGGGGCTGACGGGGAGCAGAAGGCACCGGCTATCAACCTATCAACCGAAACCCCTTTAGGCGCGCATCCGCGTGATGGGGCGCGCTGCAAAACGAAAATGGAATAGCGGTTTGCACCCAAGACAGGCGTCACAAAACAGCGCGCCCCTCAAAAGAAGCGGCTTCGGCTTCCTTTGAGGGGCGGATTTTGTGTATTGTCTTTGGGACAGGCTATTCCAGCAGACCCCGGAGAGATCGGATTATGCCCCCGTCTCCTGGGATGCGGAGCCGTCCCCGTAGAGCACGTTGTAGGCCATGTTCGGATCATCGCTCATAATGGCATCGGCGCCGATAGCTGCAAGCTCGCGGACGGTTTCCGGATCGTTGATCGTCCAGTACTGGACGGCAATATTATGCTCATGGGCATAGTTGACAAGCTGAACCGTGCCCAGATCAAAGAAGAGCTCATTTGGAATCTGCAGCGCCTCAAACTGGTAGGCGTCATCCGGCTGCTCCGCGCCCTCAAGCGCATCAAAATAGAAGCCTGCCACCTCCATAATGCTTGCGGAGCGGAGCATATCCGGATAGGTGGCATCCATGTACTCCGTGACCTCGCCGTGGAAGGTGCCAACCACCACGCGGTCGAGCATGTTGTACTCTTTCATGATCGCGTACAGCTTGTCGCACGCCTGACGGCCAAGGTCGTCGCTGTCCTTGATCTCAATAATATAATCATACTCGCCATATTCGGCAAGATAGTCAAACACATCCTGCAGGCGGACGACACGCAGATCGTCCGGGACCGCATCACCGCGCAGGCCCTTGTAGGGTGTCTCGCCGGAGTCGGTGGTGAAATTTTCGCCCATATTCAGCTGCCGGAGCTCTTCATACGTCATTTCCGAGGGCTTGACATCCTCACGGCCGAAGACCTCCGCCGAGTCGCTGGTGCGGTCAAGCGTCTCATCGTGCAGGAGGATCAGTTCTCCGTCCTTGGTCAGGTGCAGGTCAAATTCAAAAATATCAATGGAAAAGCTGCTGCTCTCCACGCAGTTTTTGAACGCCATCATGGTGTTCTCCGGCGCGATCCCGCCGCCGGAGCGGTGCGCGGAAATCATCGTCTGACCGTTCTGCGCGATGTAGGGATTATCCTCCTGCGCTACGGAAACCGGCTGCGCATCCCCGGACCAATCGTGGCTGACAACCAGATAAAACGCCCCCACCAGAATCACCAGCGCCAGCAGGACGCTTCCGATCACAATCAGGGTCACCTTGACACTCTTCTTCATTTTCTCTTCACGCTCCCTTTATTGATTCGTGGTACGCTCCCCATTGTCGATATATTTCCGCACGCGGAAAGCAATGCCATTCTCCTCTGCGATGCGGCGGCACTGTTCGATATCCTCCGGCGGGATCACATCTACAATGGAAAAAACCACCTTTTTGACATATTTTTTGCAGTCAACCGCATAACGGATCAGCGCGTCAAAGGCCGCTTTGCCAAAAATAGAGTGGCACTCTGCGTCGTACTTCTCTGCACTGCAGGTATTCAGGCTGACATTGACCGTATCCATGACGCCTTCAAAGAGCTGCGCGGTGGGCCGGCCGTTGATCAGATCCGCCTGTCCGTTTGTATTGATCCGGGTGGCCTTGCCGTACTTCTCCTTGACGTAGCGTGCGAGCGCCGCCACGTCCTCCACACGCTCCGTCGGCTCTCCAAAGCCGCAGAAGACCACTTCACGGTAGCGGGTCATGTCCCGGCGATCAAAAAGCGCCTGCACTTCTTCCACGGAGGGCTCCTTACCGTGGAGCCAGAGATCATTGGCATCTCCGTAACCGTTGCAATTATTACGTGTACAGAAATCGCAGTTGTTGGAACATTTATTGGTCAGGTTGACGTACAGATTGTCGCCCACCTCGTAAAGAACCGTCATAGAGGGATGCTTCCTTTCCGGGAAAACTGATATTAAATTATATTTTACCACATTCATTCAAAAAAGCAACGTCTGAACCGGCATGAAATTGAAATTGACCTCCCCCTCTCCGCTATTATATATAAAAGCAGCGCCGCGGAATTGATCCGCGGCGCCGCAGTCAGTTGTTATTTCTGCTCAGGAGTCTGTGTTCCCTGTGCATTTTCCTCTTCCTCATTCTTTTTCTTCTTCTTGACAATACCGAAAATAATCAGACCAAGAATCAGAAGCAGGAGCAGGATGCCAAGCCCGATGCAGACACCCATCACAACGGGGCTCATCTTGCCGCCGTCATCCTCGCCGGACTGATCGTCTCCGCCGTTCTGATCGGACGGAGTTGTCTCATCCGTGGAGGCGCCCGTCTCATCCTCAGCCAGCGCATCGTCCACAAGGCCGGAATCAAATCCACCCTCAAAGCCGGTGTCAAAGCCGCCTTCGAATCCGGAATCGAATCCGCTGTCGAATCCGCTGTCAAAGCCGGGCTCGCTGCCATCGTCGGGATTGGGAGCCGGTGTATCCGAGCCGCCAAACTCGATGCCGAGCAGGCCGAGAATGACTTCAATCGCATCATCGTTCGTGCCGCCGAGCAGCGAGGTCAGAATACCCGAGATCATCTCGTTGCCGCCCAGAAGCCCCTCGATCGCACTCATGTTCTCCGGCGTCTTAATCGTATCCACCAGATAGTACATCACTGCGTACAGGACCGCCGGCTGATCGGCGTCAATACGTTTGGCTGCCATCGGAGAGCCGTCGATCACCGCAGCACTGCTGTAATCAACCACTGTGCCCATGGAGGCCAGCTTGCCGAAGTCAAGATCTTTCAGCGTCAGGGTGACCTGCGTACCGTTAATGTTAAAGGTCAGCACCTGATTGAGCAGCGGCACCAGCTTATCGCCGATGTTGCCCACCAGGTCGAACAGGCCGTCAAGCGTGTAGTCGCCCTCGCCGAGGACCGGAGTCAGCAGCGGGGTCAGCAGATCGCCGACAAGGCTGTTGACATCCAGCACCGCCGGATCTGCAACATCCACCAGGGCCAGGACCGGAGCCAGCAGGTTCTGGAGCGCCGCCTTCAGGTTGCCGTTGTCAATGAAGTATGCAATGTTCGGCAGGATCTCCGTCAGGGTCGCGATCGGTGCGGATCCAACGCGGGCAACCAGCCCCATGATCGGGGTCAGGATCGCCTTCAGAAGCGCATCCGGATCACTGCTCGCCTTCACCTCTGCCGCCGGAGTAATGTTCTCGCACCCGAGCGCCTCGAGCAGCGGGATCACTGCGGTGTTATAGCCATCGCCGCCCTGGATTGTGACGGAATCCATCACATTCAGGCTGCCGTCCATCAGCAGAACGTTCAGCAGCGGATTCAGCGGGCGAAGCGCCGCTGCCAGAGCGTTGATGAAGCCTGTGGCATCGCCGTCCGTAAAGCCCCAGCTGACGTTCGTCAGATCGACATCCGCCCAGCTCGCCTTACCGCTGACAGCCGCCTTGACAGCCGCATAATCGCTGCCCAGCGCATTGGCAAAGCCCGCCGGTGTCAGATCCATCTCCAGACCGACATAGCCGAAAATCTGGGTCAGGTCGACACCCTCAATATTCTCAAGTGCCGGATACAGCGCCGTCACAAGCGCCGTGACATTTGCATTGGTGTAAATCGCTCCGTTGATCATTCCGCCGAGGCCGCCGCTCGAGCCGAGTAGCATACCCAGAATGCTGGAAAGGAACGGATCGAACGCCGTGAGCGCCTGTTCGAACGTCTCGCGGTCAAAGCGGCCAAAGTTCTCTCCTGCCGGCGTGATGTTCGGGAAGCTGTAGCCAAAGAAGTTGACATCGTAGCGTCCCGTCAGGATCAGGACCAGTGCGCCGATCAGATCGGCCGGATTGTTCTCCACGCTGTCCAGAACCTGTGTAATAATCTCATTGACAAGTTCACTGTCGCCCACGACATCCTTCAGCATATCGCTGATGGTATCGCGGTTTGTAGTGACGGCCTCCAGCAGGTAGGAGACGATTCCGCTCAGTACGCTCGCCTTGTTCGCTTCCACGTGCTTCACATCGTCCGGATCGTTGTTCGGGAACTCGGCCATCGCCGTGTCATAGTCCACCAGCGTGCCGCGGCCCGCAAGCTCTCCGAGATCGATATCTGTCA